>JAFZAH010000003.1 GCA_017548275.1 Prevotella sp. | reverse complement strand
GATGCTTTGACAACTTCGTCGTTAACATTCTGGGAGCATTGGCCGCTTATTGTTGTTTCCCAAAAAAGCCGTGCATCAATGTTCAAAGAACATTAGACACACAGCTTTCCTTATTTTGAATTCGTCGAACTCACGTTAAAAATAGGCATAGGGACAGTACAAGGCCCTATGCTTTTTCGTATCATTCGTCAAATTCGTAGTATACAAAATAGGCATAGGGGTAGGATACAAGGCCCTATGCCTATTCGTTTTGTTCGTCAAATTCGAGTCCTTAAAGAAGTAGTGTTAAATCAGCGAGAAGGCCACGTCCATCATCTTCGTGAATGTAGTCTGTCGCTCCTCTGCCGATGTCGCTTCACCAGTGAGGATATGGTCAGAGATGGTGCAGATGGTCAGCGCATGGTTGCCTGAGCGTGCGGCGTTCATATAGAGTCCGGCGGCTTCCATCTCTACCGCAAGCACTCCCATGTTCATCCATTTGTCGTTGTGGGCATTCTCAGTGTAGAAGGTGTCTGACGAGAACACATTGCCCACCTTGTAACTGTAACCGAATTTCTCGGCGGCTTCCACCGCACCGCGCAACAGGTTGAAGTCGGCAATAGGTGCGTAGAATCCCGGCAATTCATATTGGTCAACATAATGCGAGTCGGTGCATGCTCCTTGAGCGATCACCAGGTCGCCTACATGGAGGTCCATGTTGATGCTGCCCGCGCTTCCTACGCGGATAATGTTTTTCACGCCATAGAAATTGAACAACTCGTATGAGTAGATGCCGACGGAGGGAATGCCCATGCCGTGACCCATCACACTCACGCGCTTGCCCTTGTAAGTGCCGGTAAAACCGAGCATACCGCGGACATTGTTGAACTGTACAGGATTCTCCAGAAATCTCTCTGCCATGAATTTGGCACGTAGCGGATCGCCCGACATAATCACGGTCTCGGCGATTTCGCCTTTCTTGGCCCCGATGTGGGGAGTAGGTGTTTTGCTCATAGTGATATTAGTTAATATGTGAAACTCTGTTTTTGCAAAAGTAATGATTTATTTTGAATTTACAGTCTTATGGAGCGGTTTTTTTATTATTAAAGATTATTTTGTCGAGAAAAGTGCTGATTTTGTTTTGTCTGTTTATTTTTTTTGCTATTTTTGTAGCAGAATTAATTATCAACCAATTCATTATGTACATACCTAACAATTTTTCTCCTTCGTCATTTTCCCCCAATTCCATGATGGGCATGATGCCAAATCTTGGTGACGCCAAAGGAAAAAACGCCGCTGTCAGAGCCGCGGTAGTCGCTACGATTTTGGCCGTCTTGTACATTTTGTTCTCATACTGGCCATTGGCTTCCGAGACAGCAAAACTCGTAGGCAAGATGGTGGACAACCAGAAGACGTTTCAAATCGTCTCTGTCGCCATTTTGTTGCTCATTAACATACTAGGGCTCTTTCTCGCAAAATGCATTATCGGCATGACGGAGAACACTCCGGGTAAATGGGCAGGTACGCTTATTTCCATTGTGAGGACAGTTGGAGTTATATACAATGGAACAATTCTCTCTTATGTGATAACTGAAAGCAGGCCCTCATCTTCTTTCATTTTCAATACAGAAGGGTTTATCATCGCTTATAGCATAGGTGCTGCCGTATTTTTTATGCTTGCGGCATTCTTCTTCTTGAAAGCAATTAAAGGTGGTGCGGGAGTTATGCTCATGTTGGGTTATTTCCTGCTCGGAGTTTTGATGTTAGGCTCTTTCCTCCTGTCTACTTATGGAGACTTGAACTATGAAGACCTTAAAACGCTCAATATTATTTTTAGCATCCTTAGCATACTTGCAGTCATCATCACTGTAGCAGGTTATTACGCCAATTTGAAGAATTATGACACTGCCAACGCACAGGCAGCCCAACCTTCCTATGGTCAACAACCTCCATGCGGTCAACAATCTTATGGTCAACCCTACCAGCAACCCCAACAGCCTCAATATCAACCTCCCCAGCAGCCTCAATACCAACCTCCCCAACAGCCTCAATATCAACCTCCCCAGCAGCCTCAATACCAACCTCCCCGGCAGCCTCAATACCAACCTCCTCAACAACCTCAATATCCTCCTCAGCAGTCGCAGAGGCCTTCTTACCCGCCACAGCAGCCCCCGCAGTCAGGAAGCCCGATGCCGCCTCCTGTTCCGCCCCGTCAATAATGTCATATACGGGGTGCAAGGCTAACCATCATATTCCAATTTCAAAAACTATCAGTCATGCGCCGAATTACACTCTTGTTATCAATAATTCTTGCAGCACTGCCCATGATGGTGGCAGCGCAATATATGCTGCAAGTGTCTGGCACCGTCAGAGATGCCCAGACGCATCGCCCCATGCCGCATGTCAATGTCGTGGCAAAAGGCACCAACATAGCCACGGTCACTAACGATGACGGCGTGTTCCTGCTCAAAATGCCTGAGGGAAACATACGCATCACCTTCTCACATATGGGATATGAGTCGCAATCTGTTGTTGTGAGAGACGGACAGACTAAACCTCTCGATATACGTCTCAAACCAACTGTCATTCAACTGGATGAAGTTATCGTATGGACCGAAGACCCGCGCGAACTGGTGAGAATCGCCGTGTCAAAAATCTCGGACAACTACAGTGAGCGCCCCGAGCGGTATCAGACTTTCTATCGCGAGATGGTGCAGAAACGCAAACGTTATATCTCAGTGGCAGAAGGTGTAGTGGATATGTACAAATCAGCGTATGGACGGAATGTTTACCGCGATGGTGTCAGCATACGCAAAGGGCGACGTATCATCAGTAGTCGCCAGCGTGATACACTCGGTGTGAAAGTGCTTGGAGGCCCCGCCTTCCCTGTCAAACTCGATGTGGTGAAAAATCTCGACTTCTTGCTCAGCAAGGAGGAACTGGAGGGTTATAGGCTCACGATGGGTGTCCCTGCATCGGTTGACGGGAGAATACAGTATGTCGTGGAACTCTCACCGCTGTTGTTCAGAGAATATCCGCTGTTCTACGGGAAACTGTATATCGACAAACAGACGCTTGCTTTTACTCAGGTGGAGTTGTCTCTTGACATGAACGACCGTGAGAAAGCCACTAGTTTCATGCTCAAAAAGAAACCTTCCGGGCTTAGGTTCAAACCCAAAGAACTCTCATGCTACATTCATTACCTTACGGGCAGCGACGGCATCACGCGCATGAGTTATATCCGCAACATTTTCTCATTCACCTGCGACTGGAAACGGAAACTTGTGGCAACACCCTTCACTGCTACATGTGAGATGGTGGTCACTGACCATTCTGCCGACCAGGCCAAGCCCCTGAAAGGGAACACTACCTTCTCCACCCGCGACGCGTTTTACGATAAAGTTGATTTCTTCCTCGACCCTGCCTTTTGGGAGAATTACAACATCATCCCGCCGACCGAATCACTCGAAGATGCCATCGACAAATTGGTGAAAAGGAAATAACGTGTTGCTGAATTATTGACCATGTAGGCGAGGGAAAAAGCAGAAAATGTTTGCTTTTTCCCTCGCTTAATCGTACCTTTGACTGTCGTCGAAGGCACTCACGCTCGGAAAACTGCAAATTTATTTGCGTTTTCCCTCGCTTAATCGTACCTTTGCAGCGATGATTGACACTTCGGCTTTTCAAGGCAAAACAGCAGCCTATTTCACGCTCGGCTGTAAACTCAATTTCTCGGAGACATCCACCTTCGGGCAGATGTTGCATGACTTGGGTGTAAGAGCTGCCGCAAAAGGCGAGAAGGCCGACATCTGTCTTATCAACACTTGCAGCGTGACAGCTGTGGCTGACCATAAGTGCCGTCAGGCCATTAACCGCATGGTGAAGGCTCATCCCGGCGCGTTCGTGGTCGTCACAGGATGCTATGCCCAGTTGGAACCGCAGCGGGTCAGTCAGTTGGAGGGGGTCGACCTTGTGCTCGGCTCCAACGAGAAGGCGCAACTCATCCAATATCTTTCCGAGGCGTGGAGCGGGGAGAAATCTGTGGAGGCGCTCCATCGTCATCATACTGTACGCACAAAAGAAATCACATCGTTCGCACCCAGTTGCTCAAGAGGCAACCGAACCCGCTATTTCCTCAAGATTCAAGACGGGTGTGACTATTTCTGCACTTATTGTACCATCCCTTATGCGCGGGGATTCAGCCGAAGTCCGTCAATTGAATCGTTGCTCAGACAGGCGGAGACGGCTGCCCAAGAAGGTGGACGCGAAATTGTGCTCACGGGTGTCAATATCGGCGACTTCGGCTCGAAAAACGGTGAGTCGTTCGTCGATCTTGTACGTGCGCTCGATGGCGTGAAGGGTATCAGCCGCTATCGCATCAGTTCACTCGAACCCGATTTGCTCTCTGATGAACTGATCGACTATTGCGCACATAGTCGTGCTTTCATGCCCCATTTCCACATCCCGTTGCAGAGCGGTTCCGACACCGTGCTCCGTCTAATGCACCGCCGTTACGATACAGCCCTGTTCGAACACAAAATCAAACGCATTAAAGAAGCGATGCCCGATGCTTTCATCGGTGTGGATGTGATGGTCGGTACACGTGGCGAGACGCCGGAGTGTTTTGAGGAGACTTACCGCTTCCTCGACAGTCTCGATGTCACCCAACTGCATGTCTTTCCCTATTCCGAACGTCCAGGCACTGCGGCACTGCGCATTCCGTACATCGTCAGTGATGCGGATAAAAAAGCACGTAGTCAACGGTTGCTCGAACTCTCCGACCAAAAGACGGAGGCTTTTTATAGCCGCCACATCGGTCAGGAGGCGGAGGTGTTGTTCGAGAAAGCGCCACGAGGTAAAGCCATGCACGGGTTCACGCGCAATTATGTCAGGGTGGAACTGCCTCCCTTTGATGCCCGCGAGGAATATGACAACCAATTGCTCCGTGTGTGTCTCGGTGATTTCAATCACGACCGCACCGCGCTCAAAGCCACAATTATATCCGCCAATTAGCCCGATAAGCCATAAATGAATAAAGTAGCAGTAGTCATCCTCAATTGGAATGGTGAGAAGATGCTTGCCACATACCTCGACTCCGTCGTGCGTTATTCTTGCGACGAGGCGGTCGTGTATGTGGCTGACAATGCCTCCACCGATCTGTCTGTTGAGATGCTGCGCCGTGATTTCCCTGAGGTGAAAATCATTCTTCTCGACCAGAATTACGGTTTCGCTGAGGGTTATAACAGGGCGTTGGAACAAGTTGAGGCGGAGTATTTCGTGTTGCTCAATTCCGATGTGGAGGTGACGGTGCACTGGCTCAAGCCTTTGATACAATGGTTGGACACCCATCCCGAGGCGGCAGGGTGCCAACCCAAATTGCTTGCCATGCACGACCGTACCTCATTCGAATATGCCGGGGCTGCGGGAGGATTCCTCGACCGCTATGGGTATCCGTTCTGTCGGGGCAGGGCTTTCCAGACTGTGGAGCACGACGAGGGGCAGTATGACCAACCGGCCGAGGTGTTGTGGACTACTGGCGCATGTATGGTGATACGCGCGGATGATTACCGGAGAGTAGGGGGACTCGATGCCCGATTCTTCGCCCATTGCGAGGAGATTGACCTCTGCTGGCGTTTGCGCATTGCCGGACGAAGCCTGTATTGCGTACCCGAGAGCCGTGTTTATCATGTCGGCGGAGGTACACTGCCGAAAATCAATCCGCGGAAAACATTCCTTAATTTCCGCAATAACCTCACCATGCTCTATAAAAACCTGCCGCAGAGTGACCTGCGTCATGTCATGCGTTGGAGATGGTGGCTCGATTATCTTGCTGCATACAAAATGCTGCTCATCGACCGCAACTGGGGCGATTTCCGCGCCGTTTACCGCGCGAGAAAGGCTTTCAAACGTTGGCGCAAAGATTTTGACGATGATCGTCAGCGCATACAGGCTCTCGCCACTGCCACTGATGCATCCCGCCAGACACCTCCCAATGACCCGCGCTCATCCTTCTCCCTCCTCTGGCAATACTACATCAAAGGCAAAAAACGCTACTCTCAACTACCCATTTCATAACCTCGTAATCTCTCGACCTCTATACCTTAAAACTTCATAACCTAACTATGCGACGTGTCCTTTTCAATTCCCGCGACGAACTCATCTCCATTGACTTGGAGAAGGTGGCGCTCGTCAAAGCCAATGGCAACTATTCCACATTGTATTATATATCGCAACGTGAGGTGATGCTCTCATTCGGCATCACCAAGGTCTTTGAACTCATCCAAAACTCGCACCTTACCGAGAGCCAGTTCGTCAGGATAGGGCGCAGCCTCATCATCAACCAGACGTTCCTTGAACGGATTGATGTGCTCCGACAGCAGTTGATTCTTACCGACGGTTCTGTGCTCTTCGACGGTAAGGAGAAACGCGCAAACGAAATCAGAGTGACTGTTCCGAAAAACCTTCTCAGGGCATATAAGGCGGTGCTTACTCAACCACGAAATATATCCAAATAAGCCACTTTCGTCAACAAATCCCGCCAGTTCGTACAAGATAGCACAAATGACTTGCAATTCGTGACTCCACATGCTATCTTTGCACAAGAAAACGATAGAACAACAAGGATTATGGAAGAGAAAAAGAAAAAACAATTGATAGTTGGCGGCAGTGCTGCCGGTGCTGTGGCCATGGGTGCAGGTGCCGCTGTCCTTATGCCGGGTGGAGAAGACCAACAAGAGGAGTTGCTGGCTCAAAACACACCTGTCAATTCACCTGAGCCTCCAGTCGAGGAACTTGATACACCTACTGAGCCCTCTGAACCCAGTGAGCCTGAATTGCCCAATGAGTTCAATGACTCTAATATGGTCAATTCTCCCAATGAGCCAAATAAACCCAATTTGGCCAACAAACCCGATACTCCTTCAAAACCCCAAGAGATTCTTGCTTCGAATGACTCTCATGAGGTGCCCGATGCTCAAACTGTCAGGGATGCCCAAACTGCAGATAATACCCTCGCTGAAAACACTCCCGCCGAAGACTCTTCTGATGGGGACGTCTCTCTTGATGCCATCGAACCTGAGGGGTTGAGTGACCATATCCTCGCCATCAATGCCAATCCTGAGGATTATCTGCCTGAAAGCGATTTCGACAATGAGATACAGATTATCAACACTCCTGACGATATGCAGTATTTTGTCGTAGATGTCAACAGCGATGGTATTTATGACAATATCTACGATGAGAACGGCATGGCGGTGGACAACATTCCCGAAGGTTCGCTCTTGGCTGATGCCTCCGACATAAATGATGACATCTTTATCTCGTCTGATGATGATATTCAGATTATCGGACATGAGTATAATGATGATATGGCAGTGGTGGACGGCAGCGATATGGATATTATCGAGGCCATGGAACCGGAGCAGCAAGAGGACCCTTTCGTAGGTATGGACGAGCAACTCCAGGCTGATGTGCTTCAAGGACTGGAAGAGATGCAAGATGGCTTGGACCAGATTAATACCGAACTGTCTGCTGTCGTCGATGATGCTGTCAATGAGTTTGCAGAGGCTGTCGATGAGGCGCTCGACGACCTTGCCGACATCTTGGGTGTAAATGACATCGAGACGGATGCCGACGACTTATCTTCTTTCACGTCCGATATGGACGGTATGGATGATTTGTCCGATATGGCTATGCAATAAACACAATGGACCACGAACAGTCTGACACGATTTATGCCCGCCGCATACCCGTCTTGGGAAAGGTGCGACAGAAAGAGGGCACTTATTACATCGAAGAGCATGCCGTCTGTAATCAGGCGGTAGGCTTTTTGTGTCCGCAGTGTAATAAACCTGTTATCGTCAAACCGATGGTTCCGGGGCGCCTCAATGCAGAATGTCGCTACTGTCATGCGCGCGTGGCCTTTATTGCAGAACAACTGTCAGATATAACAATTATTTCCAAACAAAGCCCTTCATCACAGCCTGAGTCTTTTTCCACTCCTTCACCTGATGCTCCAAACGCTCTACAAGACGTTTCTCCTCAGCCTTCGCAACTTTCCGAGAATGAGCCTTCCCTCGCTCCCGCACTTGCAAAACTCTCATGGGGGCATTGGCGCAAACGTCAGGAGGCTTTTCTGCATGAGGGTGTTAATCTCATCGGACGTGTTGATAAAAAACATTCTTCTGACATCGGGATTGATGACACGCTGGTGAGTGTCAGGTCGGTGGAAATCAAGGTCACTCTCACGTCTGCGGGGTATGAATATCGTTTGAAAGTACTTCGTGCCACCAATCCCGTCTTCGTCAATGGCATCGTTGTGCCGAAGGGTGGGGTAGTGCGTCTCACCCATGGGGCTGACATCAAAATGGGTGGCACGGTCATCAAATTCAAAATGATTAAATACTGACCACCACCCTCCGTGTAATACCCCCCTCATAATTTCTATATATAATCCCCCTTATTACAGTAATGGCCTCTCATAACTCCCTTTCATAACTCCTCTTTTTTATAACTTCCCCTCTTAACTCCCCTCTTTACTATGGGCTTCATCACCAAACAAGGCATATACCAACAGACATTTTACGACGTTCTCATGCAACAGAAATTGCTTGAGAGCGAGTTCTATTATCGTCATTTAGGATATGGTATGTATGCCTTCACACATAAAGCCCCCGGCAACAGGCAGTTTTATTTGGTGAACAGCCGCACCAAGACGGTCTATGATGTGCTGGATGCCTCAGGGGCGTTCAATCTTTTTAAACGCACCGATATAGATTACTCCCGAATAGAAGATCTGCCTGGCATTGAGGTGGCGCGAAGACTCGAGGCACCTTACACGTTCTATATAGGGCCGTTTCAAAATGATACCGCTACCGTGGCATGGACCATCGATCCTAAACTCCCCACCGTTCTCCATGCCATCATCAATACGGAAGGACAAATCATTGAGAAATTCAAATAAAAAATTAAGAGGGAAAAGCATCCTTCTTATTATTCTATATTTTATTGCCTAATTCCAATAGCCCCTCAATCAACCTTGCATTATCCTCATGATTGCGCACGGCGATGCGGATGTATTGTTTGCCGTCGAAACCGGTCTTGTCTGAACAGTCGCGCATCAGGATATTATGCCGTTTCAGCATTGTCAGCACCAGTTGGCGCGCGGTCATCGGGGGCAGCACTTCACAGAGGAAATAGTTGGCTTGCGAGGGCATCACATGCAGGAAGGGCACTTGTTGCAACCGTTTCTCGAAATCGTCGCGCTCGGCGAGGAAACGTTCGCAGGCATGGTGGTAATCCTTCTCATATTTCGAGAATATCTGCATGAAATATTCGGCAAATGAGTTGATGTTCCAAATGCTCACCATCTTCTTCATGCGGCTGATGAGCGGTTCGTCGGCTGAGCAGAGCAGTCCCAGACGGATGCCCGGTACGCCGTAACTCTTCGAGATGCTTTTCATCACCACCATCTGCGGATGAGCCTCCAACAGGGTGTCGTTCAGCAACGTATTGTCGCGGTATCCTTTGCTGAAATCCACAAAACTCTCATCGACAATCAGGCGGATGCCTTCGCGGTCGCACCAAGAGGCCAGCCGTAGTACTTCTTCGCGTGCGATGAAGTTGCCCGAGGGGTTGTCGGGATTGATGAGCAACAGGTTATCCGGTCTGTGCTTGCCGAAATAATCTATGAGGTCTTGTGCGGTATAACGGTAGTCTGGTCGCGTCGGGATAAAGGCGATGAGCGACTTCGGGTCGCGACGGTTAGGGTATTCCTCAAATGTAGGTCGCACCACACCCAATGTTCCTGGCAGCAGTTCCATCAGCGCCTTAATCAGTTCCGCAGCACCGTTGCCGGGGATGATATGCTCCTCCTTCACGCCCCAGCACTTGCTCGCTATCAGCGTGTTCACCTTCATGCCCGACGGGTATTCCGCGATGAGTGTGCGGAAGAACGCTTCCATCTCGTCGATGATACGCGATTCGCCGAAGAAGGGATTCACCAGATAACAGAAGTCGAGCATCTTCGGGAAACGCCAGAAACCACCAAAGCGCCCGTAATACTTGCGGATGATGTCTTTCTCTTCGGCAAAAAGTGCCTCGGCGATGTCTAAGTCTTGTTTGTCGTCAATCTCATACCATTTCTCATCGGTCAGCGGCAGCGCTTTCAGGTCGTGGCTGTCCAAAAAAGAGAGGATGCGCAGCACATTCTCGTAATACTCGTTGTTGCCTACCGATTTCGTGTATGCCTCCAAAAAAGGCACATATTTCGTCTGCGAGAAAGTCTTTGAGAACTTGTAGATGTTGACGGTTTTATAATAGAGGGCGGTGTCTTTGAAACGGAAGGCGGCTTTCGGCACAAAGTTCACGATGTTGTTCTCCGCGTCGATACGCACCATCGTACCGTCCATCCACCGCTCGTATTTCGCCACCAAAGCGAGGTTAGGGTGGGGGGCGTCTGTTAGCAGGCGCAAGATGCTGTCGTCAAAAATCAGGTCACTCTCCAACAACAGTGTGTCATCTTCTTGCAACTGCTCTTTCGCCAGTGCCAGCGAGTAGATGTTGTTGGTCGTCTCATAGAGAGGGTTATCTACGTATTCTATCCGCAGACAGTCGTCATAGCGGGTGCCAATGTGTGCTCGCAGCGATGCGCCGCAATAGCCTGTCACGATGACCACGCGCGATAACCCGAGCGACGACAGTTGTCCGAGCATACGGTCTATCAACCGCTCACCGTTCACCTCGACCATACATTTTGTCTGGTCTTTCGTATATTCTCCCAATCGCCGACCCATCCCGGCTGCTAAAATAATCGCTTGCAAAACTAAAATATTTATAATGTTAATACTCCTCCCGTCCTTAACGTCCTTAAAGTCTTTAATGACCTTACCAACCTTATAATTTTATAACCTTCAACCTTCCACGTTCAACGTTCCATGTTTCTCGCCTCTCCGATGCAACAGTCAGGGCGCTCGATGTGAAGCATGGCGCACACTGTGGCGGCAATGTCGGTAATATGCACCTCGCTGGCGTCGCTGCCGTGTGGCACATGCCATCCCATCAATACAAACGGGATATGTGAGTCATAGGGGTTCCACTGACCGTGGCTCGTACCCTTGAAGTCGTCTTTCACGGCGTAGTTCAGCAGTCCGGATTTTACTTGCACGAAGATGTCACCCGAGCGCTCGCGGTGGTAACCGTTGATGATACGCTCTTTGATATATGGGGGAATGCTCGACTCTGAAACACGTTCGTAGTCAGATACATACGCCAGTTCTGGGTCTTCCTTCAGTACTTTCACCGCTTCAGCCTTCACGGCGTCGATGTCCAATCCCCGCGTCTTGATAGCCTCATGGTCCAGATACACACGGCAGTCCATGATGTCTTTCAACAGATTGAAAACACCGAATTTCGCAGCCAGTGTCTCATTTACGCGTTTCTTGGCTTCACCGCCATTCCATCCGCCGCCGGGCATCTTATGCGCTTTCAGGAAATTGGGGTTGTGCATACCACCGTGGTCCGCAGTCAGGAACACGAGGTAATTGCCTTTTCCTATCTTTTTGTCCAAGAGGTTGAAGAAATGGGCGATGTCCTTGTCCAACTGCATATAGACGTCGTGATTCTCCGGACCGCGTGTGCTGAAAGCGTGGCCGATGGCATCGGTTGAGGACACGCTCACGGCCAGCAGGTCGGTGATGTCATCCTTACCTAAATCCTCGTTCTCCAACAAGGCCTCTGCCAATGCGAAGGTCATCGTCACACCCTCGGTCGATGTCTTGATGTCGTATTTAGGGGCGGTTTTGTGTGTCTTGTTAAAGTCTTCCATCCATTGCGGCAGACGGTCCATGTAGTAGGTGCTCGTCACATAGTGACCGGCGTCGCCGTCCCACCAGTAGGCCGCATCGGCGCAGTGGCCGCCAGGCAAGATGGAGGCACGGTCTTTCAGCGCCACACCGAATACTTTCGCCTTGAAATCGGTGGCTACCTTCAACTGGTCACCGATGGTCGTGGCTTGCAGATTAATCGGCGAACGCTGACCGGGACTGCCGTTGGGCGCCCCCACGGTAGCCACTGTTTTGTCGCGAACGCTTGATGTCTCCTTCCCGTCCTTATAGAAATTGTTGCCTGCGATGCCTGTCAATGACGGTACCGAGCCCGTATAAACACTCGAGTGACCAATGGCGGTCACCGTCGGGATGTAGTTAATCATGCAGTTGTCGAAGTTATAACCCTCATCGACCAACCGTTTCAGACCGCCATTTGTAAATTCGTCATAATAATAGTAGAGATAGTCCCACCTCATCTGGTCCACCACGATTCCTACCACCAATTTGGGCCTCTCCACTTGTGCCTGAGTCGCCAAAGTCATACCCAGCAACAAAATTGTCAATAGTTTTCTCATTGTATTGAATTTCAGATTTTTATTATCTTATCATAGTCCTCATTTCTCCCATTGTTCCCGCAATTCCCATAACTCCCAGTCTTATTTATTCACTTTCAGGAGTTTCTGCACCTCTTTCCGGGCGGCTTTTTCTCCGATTTCCATCATGCGTACCATGTTTTTCGCGCCGAAACTCTCCACGCCATAGCCGTCGAGGTTCGGGCGAATGATGATATCGGCTGCTTCACGGTTGGCGTTGTATTTCTTCCAGTCGGGGCGTGAAACCAGCCAGTCGAGGATGCCGCCGATGCCGAAGGTTTCCTCTAATGAGAAATCACGGTCTTTGTGATCCTCCTGACTCAGGTCGATGGCGATGACAAACTCCGCGCCCATATCGCGTACCACATCCACCGGCAGGTTGTTCATCATGCCGCCGTCAACGAGGGTCATACCGCCCCATTTCACGGGTTTGAACGCTCCCGGGATGGCCATGCTCGCACGCATTGCCTTTGCCAGGTTGCCCTTACTGATGACCACTTCCGTCGGTCCGTTGATATCCACCGCCACACAACGGAAGGGAATAGGAAGTTTGTTGAAATCTATCTCGCCCTTGATGCCTGTCTTCTGCTCCAACAGTTCGCTGATCTTGTCTCCGTTGAGCGCACCTACCAGTCCGGGTTCGTCTTTCGTCTTTTTCTTGCGCGAAATGGGGAAACCGAACACATACGTCACACCGTCTTCCTCTGCCAATGGCTGGTTTTTCAGGTTGGTGTTGCGGTCGGTCAACAATGTCAACCACTCCTGCGAGCGGAACAGTTCTTCCAACTGCGCGCTGTTGAACCCCACGGCATACAGACCGCCCACGATGGCGCCGATGCTCGTGCCCGCGATGTAGTCGGGACGGATGCCCAACTCTTCTATCACTTTCAGCACACCCACCTCGGCTGCGCCTTTTGCACCGCCACCGCCGAACACCAGACCAATCTTAGGTCTCAATGCCGGTATCTGCGCCTCTGTCTCTATTACTACAAATGTCATGCAAAGGCACAAACATACGCTCGTCAGTATCTTTTTCGTCGTCATGAATTCTATCTCTTAATGTGAAACATGTAAGTTTATTTGGCAAAGGTAATGTTTTTCCCGATAATCTCAAAATAAATGAGTAAAATCAGTTCGAGTATCTTTTAAGAAGATAGGAAGTTAAAAGAAGATAGCCGTTGCGGCGGAAGATAGAAGATGATACTCCAATTATGGTGAGTCTGTGTCAGGACATTTGTCTTTTATCTCCTTACCTCCTTCAAACTCCTTATATCTACTATTATGCAAGTGACGCTTGCGAAAGTTGAATTTGTTAATTTTATGGCTCAAATTATTCTAATTGTTCTAATTTCTTTCCGAATAAATTACAATTTGGTAGTGAACCTGTTTCCCAGCATGAAAAGTATTGAAAGACAGTAAATTCCGCCAAAAAAGCCAATCGTTAAATACTTTAAAATAATATGCAGAAAAACGGAGAATTGTTTGGCCGTTATCGTAATTATATCTAAATTTGCAGCCGATTTTAAAGAGAAAGGTAATCAAAGGCATCAAGCCGACGTGAGTCGAACTACACTGTCGACTAGACAATTAATTGGATATCAGAACCTTAATTTGGAATTTCAAGTATATATACAATAACATTTCCAATTTTATTATGAACAGAAAATTACGTTTTTCTTTGCTGATGCTGCTCATGGCAGTGTTCAGTGGAGTATGGGCTGGTGAAAGCGAGGTCTATAATTTCGCTTTTACAAAGCAGAGCGGTCCTTCCGGCTACGCTAACACTTATAATGTTACCATAGGTGGATACTCTTGGACTATTCCTGGCAACCTGACCAATGGTGATTACCTCCGTATTGGCGGTAAAAGCATTTCTGAGGTTGACCGTGTGATTCAGTGTAACGATGCACTGACAGGAAACATCAGTAAGATTGTTTTTAACCACAATGGTAAGAGTCGTGCAAATGTTACCGTTCACAGTGTAACGCTGACAGTGGCTAGTGATGCTGATTTCTCTGATGTGGTTGACGAAGTGGTTGTTTCAGACCCTCCAGTTGCTAAGGACACCGCTGGTGAAATCGTTTTTGAACCAAGTACAGGTGTTGAGTGGAATGGCAACTTGTATTACCGTTTTACGGTCAACATTTCCAATTCAGACTCTTCTAATGGCGGTTTTGATTTGACATCTATCGTTTTCTATACGAATGTGGCAGGTGCTGTTGACCCAAGTGTTTCTTTCGCAAATACAAGCGAAACAATTGAAGTTGGAGAAACAGTTACCAACGAACTTACAAAACCTAATGATTTGACGGTTACTTACTCAAGCGATGACACTGATATTGCTACCGTTGATGAAAACGGAGTGGTAACTGGTGTTGCTGAGGGTGAGGCGACAATCACCGCTTCTTGGGAAGCTGTTACCGATAAGTACAATGAAGGTTCTGTTTCTTATACGGTAAATGTCACAGCTGCTACTGTTGCTGTTAATTATGTGAAGGTAACTAACATGAACCAGATCCTTGCTGGAAACGAGTACATTCTGGTTGGAACAAAAGCATCCTCTACGGCTGCTATGGGTCAGAAAACAGGTACGAACACCTACAGAGATAGGGTGGAAGTGACTGTAAATGAGGACAAAGTTGCTGTCAAAGATAACGACGGTATCGCTATTCTCACACTTGGAGGCTCTAAAGACGCTTGGACATTCCTCGCTTCAGACAATAGTGAGTATTTGGCATTAACAGCCAACAGCAACGCACTGCATTCTTCAACAGATGCAACTCTTACTTCATCTCAATGGATTATTACAGATGACTTCCAATTGGAGAATGCTAACGTCACTGGCAGATACATCCAGTATAATTCTGGTGCTACCCGTTTTGCTTGCTATACAAGCGGACAGGGAATTTCTACTCTTTATGTGAAGGAAGGCAGCCCCATCAATGAGACAGCCCCCGTCGCTACCAACATTACTTTCGACCCTATGAGCATTTTGCCGGGTGACGATGGCATGTTCACAGTCGGTGCTACTTATGCTGAAGGTGCTACCTACAATGTTACTATCGAGAGTTCCGACGAGGATATGCTCATGCTGTTCACCTCTGGCGACCATACTGGTGAATTCATCGCAGGTAATACAGAGGGCACAGTTACAGTTACCGTTACCATCACTCCGACTGGTGAAAATGCCGCTAATTTCACTGAGGTGACCGAGACCTTTGAAGTAGCAATTGAAGATCCCCGCGAAGCCATTGCTACCATCAACAGTTTCCCCTATACCGAGATGACGGTCAACTCCGATTATCCTGGATTAACTGCTGATTTGACGCTCGCAGATGGCGTCAACGAAGGCGACTATGAGGTGACATTCGAGACAGAGAGCGAGCTTCTCATGATTGAGGATGACTATTGTTATGTAGGCAACGAAGCCGGTACGGCTGTTATCACGGTTACTGTCACTCCAACTGACGAAACCACATACAAACCGGTGAGCCGTGACTTCACTATCACCATCGTTGACCCTAATGCTTCTGGTACTGAGAACAATCCCTACACCGTGGAAGAGGCTTTGGAAGTCATCGACGGCCTTAATGGTGGTGACTCTGATAATGTTTATGTGAAGGGTATTATCAGTTCGATTGAGAGATATTCAGGCGGAACTGCAACATATTGGATCTCTGATGATGGATTTACCAAGGACTTGCAAGTCTATAAAGGCAATTATCTGAATCAAAACCAATTTAGTGGAAACGAACTCACTGTTGGTGATATCGTAGTCGTTTATGGTAAATTGACACTTTATAACACTACTCCTGAGTTCAAAGCCGGTAACTATGTGATTGAGCACATTACCCGCACTCCCATCGCTACTTCCATCACCGCTATCACTCCCACTGAGGTGCAAACCAATGCTACGGGTTCATTCGGTGTCACTTGGGAACTTGCCGAGGGTGCAAACGCTGAGGACTATGAGATGACTTTATCTACCAACAGCGAACTCATCACACTTGATGGATTCAATTATACAACAGGCGGACAGACTGGTACTGCTGACATCACTGTCACCGTTACAGCGCTTGACGAAGAGACTTACAGCAATGTCCAAAAGACTTTCACTGTCAACATCATCGGTGAGCCCATCGTATTTGTTGATCCCGTTATCGGTTGCGGCCTCTATCAGAAAGTGACCAGCAATGACCAACTCGTGGCCGGACACCGCTACCTTATTGTCTATGATGAAGATGCTACTGCTGGTGAAGGCTTTGAGGTCTTCAACGGTGTGAGCAGCAATCTCGGACAGGTGTCCTCATTGGGTAACGAAACGAATTTTGCTAACCATATTATCGACGCAAGAGATGCCGCCGTATCGCCCGTGGTGCTTCAGGCTGGTGACAATGGTAATTGGTATATGCAAAATGGTGAAGAATTCTTGGCTTACACCAAACCTGTAGGAACAAGTTCGAATAATAATCTTTATTCAGAAAGTTCATATATGACAAATGGTACTCTTTGGACTATTGACACGGATAATGGTACCATTACCAATGCATACAACGATGAACGCTTACTGCAATATAACTATAACAATGGGAACCCCCGTTTCGCTTGTTATAAAAACACGATGGTAAACGCATTCCTTTACGTGGAACTCGAAGAGGTGCCTGTGCTCAATCTCTCTGAGACCGATACCGAGCAGCAGGTTATCGAAAGCGGTGTTTATCCGATTGTGAACTTCACTTATGGTGTCAAAGCTGGTTGGAACACTGTTGCTATGCCGTTCGAGGGTGTCAGCATCTTGGATATCATGTCCGATGTAAAAGTCTATGAGTTCACTGGTCTCAGCGATGAGGGTGACCTTAACTTCTCTGAATTCACTGGCAATTTCGAGGCTGGCAAGCCTTATGTGTTCTATTCTGAGTCTGAGACAGAGAGCAATGAGCATGAATTTGCCAATGTGAATGTGATTTACGAGGCAGGCATTTCCAATGAGTATTTCATCTCTACCCTCTATCGCATGTCGATGGCTGGCCTTTACGGTGTGGTTCCCTCAACCGGTCAGATTAAGAAGGGCGGATCCAACTCATTCATCAAGGGCTTCCGCGGTTACTTCGCCCTGCCCGCAGACGCTAACGACGCTGTGAATGCAATCTTCCATAACGAGGACGGCACCACCACCGCTATCAAGGCTGTGGAACTGCTCAACAACCTCAATGGCGATGTTTATGACCTCAGCGGACGCAAGGTCAACGGTGCTCTCCAGCCCGGTGTATATGTTAAGGACGGAAAGAAAGTTGTTGTGAAATAATAAACGAATCCATCAATATGAAAAAGAATTATTTAAAGCCCGAACTGAAACATGTCTTCGTGGAAGACATCCTTATGGCTGCCGGTACCTCACTCGACCCCACACAGGGTGACCAGAGCGTCACACCTGGTAACGATGAGTACGACGGCGAATTCGGTGCAAACCAAGTAAATGTCTGGGAAGACTAACCCTTTTCCTCAGAACTACCGCTATGATGCGGGGAGACACACACTGTCTCCCCGCATTTTTTATTGTCAAGTTTTCACTCCACATCTTCACATCTTTACACAGATGTAACACCACGATGTAGGGGCATACTTCATGTTTGCCTGACTTTTTTCAGATACAAATCGTCACAAATCGTCACACAAATCTGAGGTGGCAGGGAAAAAAGATAACACGTTTATGGTGAGAGGAATCGGATATACATGAAGTATATCCCTACGGTGGGATAAGGGATGATGCCGCCAATTCTTATATTCCTAAATTCCTTAGAATATCATAATTTCTGACTTAATTATTCAAATTATACCAATTTCTTTCCGAAACACACGCTAATTCACGCTACGATGCCTTCATCCCCTCTTTTCGTTAAATAATGTAAATGTTCAAACCTTTTCACGCATTTCTTTGCATTTCTCAATCACATTTTGTAATTTTACCGCCAAATAAACAAATCTATACTGAAATCATACCTTAAATATTTTTAATAATCTAATCTAAATTATTATGAACAAAAAACTACGTTACTCATTGCTGATGCTGCTATTGGCGGTGTTCAGCACAGGATGGGCGGAAGATTCCTTCGAGTGGGATTTGACCGTAGCGTCTTATTCCTCTCAATCTGCAGACCAAGTGGTTTGGGAGTCAGATTATGCCACTATGACGGCTGATAAGGCAAACGCTGGCACCAATGCGAACAACTATTTGGGAGGTGATGCTGGCGGTCATACCTCTTCGCGCGTGTACAAAGGTTCAACACTGACCATTGCACCGGAAAGCGGTGTTGAGATCATCTCTGTGGTGTTCTCGGCTACGTCAACCAATTATGCCTCCGCTTTAGGAACCAGCACTTGGAGCAATGCCACCGCCACGGTATCAGACAAAACCGTGACCGTGACACCGACCGACGGAACAGAACCAATGGTTGCTACCATTGGAGGCACGGCTGGATTCACCTCAGTAGTAGTAAACTATGAAGTAGTAACCTCCGGCAAGACTCCTATTGCTACCAACGTATCATTCTCACCCGTAGAAGTAGATGCTGACTCGCAGGGCGAGTTCACGCTTTCTGCCGACTTTGCCGATGGCGCCTCATACTCCCTCACATGGGCTTCTGACAATGAGGATGTGATCGAGGTAGATAACGATGGTGCATATCAGGCAAATGATGCCGGCACGGCAAATGTTACCGTCACCATCACGCCCGATGACACGGACAATTACAAAGAAGTGAGCAAAAAACTCACCGTAACAGTCAAAGCTGGTACCCTTGCCAATATCGCAGCGCTGACAGCACAAACTGTTGCTGGTTCATACGATGTCACACTTGACAATGCCATCGTTACATATACCAACGGCAACTATGCCTATATCCAGGACGCAAGTGGTGCCGTGGTGATGTATAAGAACGGACATGGACTGACTGCAGGACAGGTGCTCAACGGCACAGCCACCGTAACTTATCAAGTGCGTAACGGCAATCCGCAGATTACCGCTCTCTCAGGCGTGACTCCCGAGGCCGGAACAACGACTCCCGAGCCCACAGTGGTGGCTCCAGAAGATTTCCCGCAAATCGCCAGTGTGCTCAGCCAGTGGTTCAAAGTGACTGGTGCCACGATTACAAAGAGTGGTAACAAGTATTATATGGACCTTAACGGACAGAACGTACAACTCTACGGACAGGGCGCTGCCCAAAACTTCTCGCTCACTAACCTGGAAGGTGTTACCTACACGGTCATCGGATTCCCCACGATTTATAACACCACCCTCGAACTGCAAATCTTCGAGGTGCCTGAGATGGAAGCAGGCGAACTCCCCTTCGTGGGTACTATTAACGGTCTCAGCCCATTAGAGGTAACCGTGGGCGATGAGGGTGATTTCACACTCGATTTCGATCCTTATAATGGGTTGATTGAAGACGCTGATTATTATGTCTCATACATCACTTCAAATGCAGATGTATTATGGTATCCTACATACGGCCTGCATTATAGTGCTGATGCTCCCGGTACAGTCACCGTCACTGTCACCGTTACACCGACCGACGATGAGTCTTATTTGCCTGTAAGTGAGCAGTTCACTGTTACGGTCAAAGCCGGAACGCTTGAAAATATCGCCGCACTGACAGCGCAAACCAATGCCGGCACATACGACGTGGTGCTCGATAACGCCGTCGTCACCTATGTCAACGGCAATTACGCTTACATCCAGGATGAGAGCGGTGCAGTGGTCATGTATAAGAGCGGACACGGACTGACCGCAGGACAGGTGCTCAACGGCACTGCTACCGTCACCTACCAACTGCGCAACCAAAACCCGCAAATTACCGACCTCTCAGGTGTCACTCCCGAGGCAGGAACGACTATACCTGAACCCACAGAAGTGGCAGCCGACCAATTCCCCGTTATCAGCGAAGTGCTCAGCCAGTGGTTCACCGTTCCTGAAGTAACCATTACTGAAGAGAATGGTAAATACTATGTTGATCTCAACGGTCAGAATGTGCAACTTTACGGACAGGGCGACGCGCGTAACTTCGCGCTCTCTGACCTCGATGTTACTTACTCTGTAACCGGATTCCCCACACTCTATAACTCAACGCTCGAATTGCAAATCTTCGAGGTGCCAGAGGCTGTAGGTGTGCTGCCCGACCTCGTGACTGAGGTGACACTCTCACCGACGGAACTCACCGTGGGCGACAATGGTTCATTTGAACTGAATTACACCGTCAACGAACAGGCTGGTAATGATCCGCTCATCACGTTTGTCTCTTCTGATCCGAGTGTCTTGGAAGTGAACTCTGACGGCAGTGCGTATGAGGCATTGGCAGAAGGTCCTGTCACCGTTACCGTCACCCTCGAACCCCAAGAAGACGATGCCGAGGCTTTCAATCCCGTAACTGTCGAATTCGAAGTGACTGTCAGTGCTGCACCCGAACCCGAAGGCATCACATATTATAAGAAGATTACATCAACCGATGATCTTACCACAGGTAGATATCTTATTGTCTATGAACCCGAGAATGTGGCATTTGACGGAAGTCTTGACAATCTCGATGTGGACCACAATACCCAGCCTGTGACCATCAGTGCCGATAACATTATCGCTACAGATCAGGCAATGTACTTTACCATCAATACAACCGACGGCTCAATCACCAGTGCTTCGGGTCATACTATCGGTGTTACGACATATGGTAACGCACTGAAGATGGATAGGGCTAATTTCCCGCCTCATTCATTTGCCTTCGACGACAATGGTAATGTGTTGATGTCGCTCGAGATTTATGATGGTGAAACGCTGAAAGGCACCATGATTCTTAACTTTAACTCCAACAAGAGCGACAAGCGTTTCCGCTATTACAAGGAAGGCAGTCAGAAGCAAATCCAACTCTATAAGGAATACGAAGATGTGCCCGTCGAGGTGACTGTTACTGTCGGACAGCGCGGTGCTGTGTCATTCAGCAGCGCATACCCGCTCGACTTCTCTGACGCTGACGTTCAGGCTTTCATTGTCACACAGAAGAACGGCAACTACTTCAACAAAGTGCAGGTGACCGAGATTCCCGCCAACACGGGTGTTGTGGTTGAAGGAGCAGAGGGCGAGTATGCAGTGAAAGTGGCTACTGAAACCATGCCTGAGGCTCCCGAAGGCAACCTCCTCGTCGCCACATCCACTGGTGCTTACACCGTGGAAGAGGCTGACTACGGACGCGCTTACGGACTCTTCTACTCAACCGCAAAACAGGCTGTAGGATTCAAGAAGATGGCATTAGGCAAAACTACTGATGTCGACAAGTGCTATCTCCTCCTGCCCGAGGCTGACGGCGCTAACGAAATCTTCTTCGACTTCACTGATGGCATTGATACCGTAGAGACCACTGCTCCCGCATTCGAGGGCGATGCTTACAACCTCAACGGACAGAAGGTGAATGCCTCTTACAAGGGTGTCATTATCGTCAATGGTAAGAAAGTTATTAACAGATAGTTGATTCCATGTAGTTAAGTAGTCTTAGTGCTACTTAACTACATAACCACTATACATTCACTTAATAATAATTATCATTATGAAAAAATATATTAAACCCCAATTGAATGAGCGCGCACTCGTCGACGAGCCCATTTTGGCAGGATCATACGAGGAATACGATGAAGATGAAGACGGAGAATACCTCTCTAACGAGCATTACTTCTTCTACGAGAAAGAAAACTCCAAACACAAGTCGGTCTGGGACAACTAATCATCATCTTCTCTCTATCACATCAAGGCACGAAGCATTACGCTCCGTGCCTTTTTTGAAGCATTTGTAATGCGGGATAATGCTCCCCAGGCAAATAGCACATAACGTCAGCCTCCAACCTTTTTTTCAAAAATATTATTGCTCTTTTAAAATATAATATGTATATTTGTAGCCTGATTAAAACTATTAACTTAAAATCTACGGATATGAAACAGAAATTCTTAGGCCTGTTGGTCATCGCAGCACTCTTCGGATGTGTCAGCGTCAAAGCACAAGTAGTCAACGATGTAGAGGTTCTGCCGCCTCCGACAGACAATAACATGGTAGCACCAGTGACCACACCCGATGTGGAGAAAGCGAAGGCTGAGGCCGCACTTGCCGAACAGAAACGTATCGAGGAGGCTCAGAAAGCCCAGGAAAAAGCAGCCAAAGAGGCTCAAAAAGAAGCCGATAAACAGGCTAAAGCCGCCAAGAAGCAGGAGAAAGAGATGAAGAAAGCCCAAAAGGAAGCCAAAAAGGCTGAGAAAGAAGCCAAGAAGGCTGCCAAAGAGGCTAAGAAGCGCGAAAAAGAAATGAAAAAACAACAAAAAGAGCAGGATAAACAGCGTAAAATGGCAGAAAAGGCTAAAAAACAACAGGAAAAAGCCGACAAAGCCATGAAGAAAGCCGAAAAAGAACAGAAAAAAGCACAAAAGAAACTTGAAAAGGCTGGGCTGAAATAAACATCTATACTCTGTAAATTCTACAGTCCAAGTTACCCTCCCAAAAGGAAGCCTTTTCCCCTTCATTATATGAATTACAAACACATTATTCCCGTTACCATTGCCGCACTCATGTTGAGTTGCGGCAATGCCACCGGGCAGAAGCCCGCGACATCAACCGAGAAATCTGAATATTCTGATTCCGTCGGTAATTCCGGCGTGTCTGGCGTGTCTGACCAGTCTCAGTCCGATATCCCTCCTGCCGCACAAAAAATCATAGATGCCTACCCCGATCAGCATCTCTCTTACAGCGACAATAACATCGTCTTTCCCGACGGCACAAAAATCATTTTCGACGACCATCGTGAGAAATCGTTCGAAGTGATGCTCGACGATTGCGACATCGAGGACATGCTGTCCATGAAATACGATCCCGAGGAGAAAATCCCCGGCTATCTCAGCGATGCCGGACGCACACGCTGCGAAGCATTCTTCAAAAAGATGTACGGAAACAATGAAGCCGCTGTCAGGCGAAACCTCGTCAAGGTCAATTGGTTTGGCCAGACGATTCTCTTCACAAAGGTCAACCATGCAGACGAACAACTACGAAAGGTGGCGGAAGACATTGCCAAAGTGCCCGAACTGAAGAAATACATGCAACAGTCGTCCTCCTTCTATTGGAGACCTGTCCGCGGTGCCAAACGGCTCAGCGCACACAGTTACGGTATGACCATCGACATCAATACCAATTATTCCAATTACTGGCTGTGGTCGAACAGTGGGGCAGGGGAGACCACCCGCGGGTTGAAATACGAGAATCGTATTCCCGAGCAAATCGTCAAAATCTTCGAGCGGCACGGTTTCATCTGGGGTGGCCGCTGGTATCATTACGACACCATGCATTTTGAATACCGCCCGGAATATTTCTAAAAGTGATATACCCTTCCTCGTATAACTCTATGAAGGACGCTTAAACTATTCGTCCTTTTATTCACTCATCTCGATAAAATATGTTACCTTTGCAAAGCAATTCACTAATCTATTAAAACAACAAGGAAAATGAAGAAATTTATGGATGAGAATTTCCTGCTCGATACCAAAGTCGCGCAGGAACTATTCCACAATCATGCGGCTAAAATGCCCATCATCGATTATCACTGCCATCTCATTCCGCAGATGGTGGCCGACGACCACAAATTCAAAAGTATCACGGAGGTTTGGCTAGGTGGCGACCACTACAAATGGCGCGCCATGCGTACCAATGGTGTTGACGAGCGTTTCTGCACTGGCAAAGACACTTCCGACTGGGAGAAATTCGAGAAATGGGCAGAGACGGTGCCTTACACCTTCCGCAACCCCCTCTATCACTGGACCCACCTGGAATTGAAAACGGCTTTCGGCATTGACAAACTCCTCTCACCCAAGACGGCTCGCGAAATCTTTGATGAGTGCAATGAGAAACTGAAACTGCCCGAATACTCAGCACGAGGATTTATGCGTCGTTACAATGTGGAGTGCGTGTGTACAACCGATGACCCCGTCGATGACCTCCGTTACCATAAGCAGACGCGCGAAAGCGGATTCGAGGTGAAGATGATTCCCGCATGGCGTCCCGATAAAGCCATGAACATCGAGAAACCCGATTTCGCCGACTATGTCAAGCAATTGGCAGAGGTGTCGGGCGTCAATATCGTGAAGTTTGCCGATATGGTCGATGCCTTGAAACTTCGCCACGATTTCTTCCATGAGAACGGATGCCGCCTCTCAGACCATGGTATCGAGGAGTTCTACGACGAACCCTACACCGACTCGCAGATTGAGATTATCTTCGGCAAGGCCATGCGAGGACAGTCTCTCTCCGTGCTCGAGCAGCGCCAATATAAGCATTGTTTCCTCACCATCATGGCTGAGATGGACTATGACACGGACTGGACACAGCAGTTCCATTATGGTGCCATCCGCGACAACAACAGTCTGATGTATGACCGCCTCGGCCCCGACACCGGTTTCGACTCCATCGGTGAGTTCAACACAGCCAAAGCCATGAGTCACTTCCTCAACCATCTCAACGCCAAGGGAAAACTCACGCGTACCATCATATACACGTTGAATCCGTGCGCCAACGAGGTTATCGCTACCATGCTCGGCAATTTCCAGGACGGTTCGTGCCCTGGTAAAATACAGTTCGGTTCAGGATGGTGGTTCAACGACCAACTCGACGGCATGACACGCCAGATGAATGCGCTCTCCGTGCTCGGATTGCTCAGCCGCTTTGTTGGCATGCTCACCGACTCGCGCTCATTCCTTTCATATCCGCGTCATGAGTATTTCCGCCGCCTGCTCTGCAATCTTCTCGGCAATGACGTAGAGCGCGGATTGCTGCCCGACGACATGGAATCGCTCGCCCGTATGGTTGAGGACATCTCCTACAACAACGCCCGCCGTTACTTCAAGTTCTATTAAATACATCAGCGCACAGACTTTTCGACATTAGAACTTTTATAGACATAAAGATAAGTACATAAAAACTTATTTTACACTAAGGGACATCTCGCATGTCCCTTAGTAATTTAATAACCTTTTGTCCTTATGCCAATATAAACATGTCCATATGTCCAAAATAATGTCCTTTTGTTCTTATGTCAATAAAAAATCTTATGTCCTTGTGTCGAAGACCCCTTTATGTGCCTTTGTCTCAATAAAAACGTCGAAATATTTGCCGATTTGGAAAAATAGACGTAATTTTGCAAAAATTTTTAGCATTTAATCATTCTTATGAAGAAACTACTTTTACCGTTCATAGCATTTGCTATGGTGCTGCTCATGGACAGTTGTACGTCTGCCAAGCAGATTCCTTATTTCCAGAATATCGATTCTATCAGTCTGGCTGGGTCTAAAGGCCTCTTCGATGCCAAAATCATGCCTAAAGACCAACTCAACATCACGGTGCATACCTCTGACCCCGCAGCAGCTTCGCCTTTCAACCTCTCCGTCCAGAGAACTCTCGGTACAGGTGGCTCGTTCACAACTGGTGGCGGTTCGCTGCAGACCTATCTCGTGGAGAACGACGGTACCATCAATTTCCCAGTCGTGGGTAAATTGCATGTCGTAGGTCTGACCAAGTCGCAGTGTGAAGAATTGATTCAGGAAAAGGTTAAACCTTACATGGCGAAAACAGAGAACCCTGTCGTTACCGTCAAGATGGCCAGTTACCGTGTCACCATGCTCGGTGCCCTCGGTTCAAGGGTTATTCCTGTCACTACTGAGAAAATGTCGGTGCTCGAGGCCATCGCATCTGCAGGCGACCTCTCCATCTATGGTAAGCGTACCAACGTGATGCTTATCCGTGAGGATGCCACTGGACAGAAGTCCGTACACCGCTTCAATCTCACGGATGCTAATATCTTCAACGATCCCTACTATTATCTCCAGCAGAACGACATCATCTATGTGGAGCCCAACAGCGTGATGGCAAAGAACTCCGCTATCGGTTCATCTACGACCATCTGGTTCTCGTTCATTGGTATCGTCACATCAGTGGCTTCACTGCTGGTTAATATCCTCAGAGACTAATCCTACAAATTTTTAAGTGAATAATAAGGTCCGGCTGCTTCTACAACAGTCGGGCCTTTTATGATGGTCTGAAAGAAAGGGTGGGGCGGTATTTCCGTGTCCGTCAGCATATTTCTGGCTCTGCATAAAAAATCGCCGTGACTCTGAAAATCACGGCGATTAAATATCATGTTGAAAAGATTTACTTCACTTTGTCGACGACAGCCTTGAAAGCCTCGGGGTTGTTCATGGCGAGGTCGGCTAGCACCTTGCGGTTAATCTCGATACCAGCCTTGTGGAGTTTACCCATCAACTGTGAGTAACTCAGTCCTTCGAGACGTGCGGCAGCGTTGATACGCTGAATCCACAGTGCGCGGAAAGTGCGTTTCTTGTTACGACGATCGCGGTAAGCGTAGGTCAAACCCTTCTCCCAAGTGTTTTTCGCTACAGTCCAAACATTCTTGCGGGCACCAAAGTAACCGCGGGTGAGTTTCAAAATTCTCTTTCTCTTTGCTCTTGAAGCAACGTGATTAACTGATCTTGGCATAATTTTCTTCCTTTAAATGTTTGACATCAATTTAGCGGAGGCAGAGCAAATCGCGCACCTGCTTGAGGTTAGACTTGTCAACGAGGGTCTGGTGAACCAGATTACGTTTTTGCTTCTTGGTTTTCTTTGTCAGGATGTGACTGTGGTAAGCATGATGTCTTTTAATCTTACCTGTACCGGTGAAACGGAATCTCTTCTTCGCACCGGAATTCGTTTTTACTTTTGGCATTGTTTTTTGTTATTTAATTGTTACTATATAGCGGCGGCAACGCATATACCGGGCGTTACGCACCTTTTCTTCTTTTTATTTGAGAATTTCAACCTTCCAGTTCCATGTTCCACGTTCCACGTTCCACGTTCCATGTTCCATGTTCCACGTTCCATGTTCCACGTTCCACGTATCAGTCTTCTTTCTCCGTGAGTTTCTTGAGCGCCTCCTCACTGATTTTTGCATTGGCGAGGAGACCGCCGTTGGCAGGCATGTCGGCATCCGTTTCTTCGTTCTTTTCGGTCTCAACCTGTTTGGCCTGCTCACGTGCCTCGGCTTCGCGGCGCTCACGGTCCATCTTCTGTTGGCTCTTCTTGGCTACACCGGCTTTCTTGGGCGCGATGAAAATCGCCATTTTCTTGCCTTCCAGCAGCGGCAGTTGTTCTACCTTGCCATATTCTTCCAGATCGTTGGCGAAACGGAGCAGCAGTACCTCACCTTGTTCTTTGAAAAGGATGGAGCGACCTTTGAAGAACACATAAGCGCGCACTTTATTACCTTCCTCGAGGAATTCCTTAGCGTGCTTGAGTTTGAAGGCGTAATCGTTCTCACCCGTCTGGGGTCCGAATCTGATTTCCTTCACCTCTATCTTCACCTGCTTGGCTTTCATCTCCTTGGCACGTTTTTTCTGCTGATAGAGGAACTTGGAATAGTCGATGAGACGACAAACAGGAGGTTGCGCGTTGGGGGAAATCTCTACAAGGTCAACCCCCTGCTGACGGGCCATGTCAAGAGCCTGACGGGTGGGTACCACCATCGAGCCGTTATCGCCCACAATACGCACTTCACGCACGCGAATCTGCTCATTCACGCGGTATTGATTCTGTTTTTTGTCGTTCTTCATTCGCCTATTTTACGTTTAGCGGCTGCAAAGGTAGTATATTTCAATGAATTACACAAATATTTTTGACATTTATTTTATAGAAATACGCTGTGATAATCACTATTTTATTAAAAAAACATTATCTTTGTACGCATCAACGTAAAGGGTATGGCCAATAGTACGAACAATAATGCAGATTTGAATGCTGCTGACGAAGGGAATATGACCGGTCAGGCAAAGACCCCTGTTTACAGGGTTCTGGGCGAATCGGGTTTAGTTGAAGATGAAGAGGGAAACATCTTAAGTGCCTCTGAAATCGATGGCTTCGAAGAATCAGAAAAGCGAACACATGATACCGAACTCTCCGCCGCTTTCACTGAATCTTCTTTTGTTTCCGCATTAGACGACAAAGCCAATCCCGCCTATTGGTATTACTACTACGACCCGCGCTACTGCGGGCCAAGTCGTGAAGCCTACATGGAAGAGATGGCTCGGCGCCACCGACACCCTGACAATCAAGAAAGCCAAAACACGCCTTCCCCTATTGCAGCCGAACCCGCAGAAGAAAATCCCTCTGTGGCGGCCGAACCTGCAAGAAGGATGCTTTCTGCCGTATCAGAGGCTGCAAAGAAAAAGGCCGATATGGAACAGCGGGAAGCAGAGCGTGAAGGCTTGCACCCGGACTATCATTATTATTCGACAGCCACACCCTCCTGCGGTATGGTAAATCGCAACAAAGACGTGATCGTTTCATACGACGAGTATAGTTACATTGGTTATTATCACAACGGATTGGCAAGAGTCCTAAAGAAAAAAACAAGAAAATTTGGGTTTGTCGACCGACATGGGGATGAAGTAATTCCATGCACATGGGGAAAGGCCGGAGAATTCAGTGAATATATGGCAGGGGTGCAAGGAGACAATAAGAAATGCGGTTATATAGATGTCACAGGACGTATGGCCATTCCGTGTGTCTGGGAAAACGGTTGGCCCTTTCATGAAGGATTGGCCAAAGTGCAGGACCGTGGAAAGGTGGGTATGATTGACCAAAGCGGTCAAATCGTTATCCCTTGCATCTGGAAAGGCATGGGTGATTTCAGTGATGGTTTGGCAGGGGTTCAGGATTCAGACGGCAAATGTGGCTATATCGACATAACAGGCGAAGTCGTTATTCCTTGCCGATGGAAAAATGTATGGGCGTTCAGTGAGGGACTTGCCATCGTTCAGGACTTCAACAAAAAGTTGGGCTTCATCGATAAAAGTGGGGAGTTGGTGATTCCATGCCGCTGGAAAAAAGCGGATTTTTTCAAAAACGGACGGGCGAGGGTGTTAGAAACCAGTCGCTTTTTCCGTAAAGACAAATGGGTATATATTGACAAGCAAGGTCGAGTGGTTAAACAGTGAGGTGAAAATATGCAAGAAGAAAAACAAATAATAACATTTATTGTTACTATGAATGAAAAAATAGTGTTATATTTGCATCAATAATCATATCAATTACAAAGATGGCACGTAAATGTTTTTTATTCATCATGGCGCTGGGCTGCTGCCTGATGTTATCTGACTGTAGTGAAAAACCTAAGAAGAAGGACAACAATACTCTACCCGTCGAAGAGACTTTAAATACAGTTGCATGCGACAGTGTTGAAACCGCAACAGCTGTCGAGTCAATAGCGCCCCTGATGAGCACGTTGCAAGGCAATTGGAGTGAACCGTCGGGCGACCAGCATAACCTTTCATTGAAATCGGATGGCACATTCGAGTATCAAGACTTTGAAAAGACTAAAAACGGCGACTTGATTGACGTGATGCGCAAGGGCACTTACACCATCGATGGGGATAAGGTCCGTCTGAAAGGTGACGACGGTTGGGAACTGGTGCTCTCATACAACATGACCGACTTACTTGACGAACAACACCTCACCGCCGGCAACAACCTCGATCTTGTAAAGGAATAAGTCGTCCGTTCATTTACAAGTCTGGTAATACTACGAATTTCACCATTTTTGCGAACAAAATCCGCATAAGGATACTATTAGGATTCGCAAAATTGGTGAAATTCGTTGTCGTTTATTGAGCCTGTCATAAAGGCAAACTCTCACAATGTCTTATTCCGGTCTGATGTCAGCGGCGGCGAGTTGGGCTGCCACTTCATTGCACACGCGGGCGGCGAAATCTTCTTTGGAAAGGACTGCCTGTTCGCCTCCACCCTGCACACGCATGGCGACGGTGCCGTCGGCGGCTTCTTTCTCACCTACGACCACCATGTAAGGAACGCGCTTGATTTCGTTGTCACGAATCTTGCGGCCAATCTTCTCGTTGCGGTCGTCGATGGTGGCGCGCACGCCCTTGCTGTCGAGGAACCGAGCCACCTCGATGGCATAGTCATTGTATTTTTCGGAGATGGGCAGGATGGCCACCTGGTCGGGTGCGAGCCACAGGGGGAAGTGTCCGGCGGTATGCTCGATGAGCACGGCCGTGAAACGCTCCATGGAACCGAAGGGTGCGCGGTGTATCATCACCGGAGTCTGCTTGGAGTTGTCTTCGGCGGTGTATTCGAGTTTGAAACGCTGCGGCAGGTTGTAATCGACCTGAATGGTACCCAACTGCCAACGACGTCCGATGGCATCCTTGACCATGAAGTCGAGTTTAGGACCGTAGAAAGCGGCTTCGCCTTGTACTTGTTTGGCTTCCAAACCTTTCTCTTTGCAAGCATCGATAATGGCTTGTTCACTCTCTGCCCACATCTCATCGGTACCGATGTATTTCTCGGTGTCCTTCGGGTCGCGCAGTGAGATTTGCGCCTCAACATTTTCGAATTGGAAGGTCTTAAACACCGCCTGGATGATGTCCATCACGCGCAGGAATTCCGTCTTCACCTGATCGGGACGGCAGAAGATGTGTGCGTCATCCTGCGTGAAGGAGCGTACGCGGGTCAGTCCGTGCAACTCGCCGCTCTTCTCATAGCGATAGACGGTGCCGAACTCAGCGATGCGAAGGGGCAGGTCTTTGTATGAACGCGGTTTCCATGCGAACACCTCACAGTGGTGGGGACAGTTCATGGGCTTGAGCATATATTCCTCACCCTCCTCAGGTGTGGTGATGGGGCGGAACGCGTCTTTGCTGTAGTGGGCATAATGACCACTGGTCACGTAGAGGTTCTTTCCGCCGATATGCGGAGTGATGACCTCCTTATAGCCGAAATTCTTCTGGACCTTACGCAGCAACTCTTGCAAACGCAGACGCAAATCGGTGCCTTTGGGCAACCAGATGGGAAGACCCTTGCCTACGCGGTCGGAGAACATGAAGAGTTCCATCTCCTTACCGATTTTGCGGTGGTCACGCTTCTTTGCCTCCTCCAGCATGACGAGATACTCGTCGAGCATCTTCTTCTTGGGGAAGGTAATGCCGTAGATACGGGTCATCTGCTCGCGCTTGGCGTCGCCGCGCCAGAATGCGCCAGCCACGCTGGTTATCTTGATGGCCTTGATGGCTCCGGTTGACATGAGGTGCGGACCACGGCAGAGGTCTGTAAACGCGCCCTGGGTGTATGTGGAGATGGTGCCGTCTTCGAGGTCTTGCTCGATGTGCTCGCACTTGTAAGTCTGACCGTCATCGGCAAACTCCTTCAATGCGTCAGTTTTGCTTACGTCGCGGCGTACTACCGGCTCGTTCTTTTTCGCCAGTTCGCGCATCTTCTCCTCGATTTTGGGGAAGTCGCTCTCGCTGATGACATCGCCTTCTTTGGGCATCACGTCATAGAAAAATCCGTTCTCAACAGCAGGGCCGAATCCGAATTGAATGCCGGGATACAACTCCTGCAGCGCCTCGGCGAGCAGATGGGCAGAGGTGTGCCAGAAGGTGTGTTTGCCTTCCTCGTGGTCGAACTTGTAGAGTTCCACTGTGGCATCTTCCATGATAGGTCGGTTGAGTTCCACGGTCTCACCATTGACCCCGCAAGATACAACGTCGCGGGCGAGAGCCGGTGAGATGCTCTCTGCGATTTGAAGCCCCGTCACGCCCTGTTCGTATTCACGCACATGACCGTCGGGAAAAGTGATTTTTACTAACATACAAATATAGTTTTAAAGATTCGGCTGCAAAGGTAGGGAATATATTTGAAATAAGAATTACGAATTTCAAAAATTGAAATAAAAAATACGAAATATGAATTATTACTCGTATTTCGTATTTCGTATTTATATCACCTCTATTCCCATTTTTTCGCAGAGTTGGAGGCTCATCTCCTTGAGTTTGAACTTCTGGATTTTTCCTGAACCGGTAAGGGGGAACTCATCTACAAAGAATACGTATTTGGGTGTCTTGTATCGTGCGATTTTTCCTTTGCAGAAGTCGCGCACATCCTCGGGCTCCATCTTAACACCATCATTGAGGATGATAAATGCGCCCACCTCCTCGCCGTATTTCTTCGAGGGTACGGCGGCAACCTGCACGTCTTTGATGCCGGGCATGTGATAGAGGAATTCCTCAATCTCGCGCGGATACACATTCTCACCGCCACGGATAATCATGTCCTTGATACGTCCCGTGATGCGGTAGAATCCCTGCTCGTCCTTCACGCCGAGATCACCGGAGTGGAGGAATCCGTTTTTGTCGATAACTTCGGCAGTGGCCTGTGGATTCTTGTAGTAACCTTTCATCACGTTGAATCCGCGGCAGCACATCTCGCCCTGCACACCCACAGGGCACTCCTCGCCGGTCTCGGGGTCGAGCACCTTGACCTCGACAAAGGGAAAGTCGCGGCCTACGGTGGTGCAGCGCTGCTCGAATGTGTCGTGGATATTGCTCTGGGTCATGCCGGGCGAACTCTCCGTCAGACCATATACGCTGGTGATGGTAAGGAACATCTTTTCCGACACCTGTTTCATCAGTTCCACAGGACAAAGGCTGCCAGCCATGATGCCGGTGCGCAGACTGCTCATGTCGAACATCGAAAACATCGGGTGGTTCAATTCGGCGATGAACATCGTGGGCACGCCATAAACGGCAGTACACCGCTCTTTATGAATAGACGCCAGCACAACGAGCGGGTCGAACTTCTCGACCATGACCTCGGTGCATCCGTGCGTGAGGCAGTTCATCGTGGCGAGCACCACTCCGAAACAATGGAAGAGCGGCACGCAGACGCACAGTTTGTCGTCTTGCGTGAACTCCATGTTCTCGCCCGTGATAAATCCGTCGTTAGTAATATTATAATGTGTGAGCATCACGCCCTTGGGGAATCCTGTGGTGCCAGAGGTGTATTGCATATTAACCACATCGTGACAAGTGACGTTGCGTTTCACCTCGTCGAGCGTCTCGTCTTCAATGTTCTGGCCCAACAGAAGCAATTCGGCGGTGTTGTACATGCCGCGGTATTTCTCCATGCCGATGAAAACGACGTTTTTCATGCAGGGGAAGCGCTCGCTCTTAAGATGTCCGCGTTCGCACTCGCGCAGTTCGGGCAACATCTTATAGGTCATCTCGACATAGTCGCACTCCCATGTACCGTCGGTGATGCAAAGGGTGTGCATGTCTGAGTCCTTGCAGAGATATTCCAACTCAGCCTGTTTGTAGTTGGTATTGACCGTGACGAGCACAGCGCCGATTTTCGCCGTGGCATAAAGAAACGTGAGCCAGTCGGGCACATTCGTAGCCCAGATGCCCACATTCGACCCTTTTTTCACGCCGATGGCTAGCAGACCTTTCGCCAAGTTATCGACACGCTCATTAAACTGGCTCCATGTGAAGCGCAGGTCGCGGTCGCTATATACGATGTATTCTTTGTCGGGGGTGGTCTCAGCCCAATGCTCGAGCCACTGCCCTAATGTGCGTTCAAATAGTTGTTGCATGATTATTTAAGAGAGAAGAAGTAGAGAAATATGTCCATCATAAACGAAGCAATTACTCCCCTCGCCCTTTGGAGAGGGGTGGGGGTGAGGCTTCTTAAAAGGGAATATACACCACAGCGAGGATTTTGGCGGCCTTACCCGGCACACCATGCACATGGTGCTTCACGATGGAGTCGTAGAAGATGCTGTCGCCCTCGGCCAACTGATACTTCTCCTTGCCGTAATCCACTTCTATCTCGCCGCTCATGACGTAGATAAACTCTTCGCCCTCATGTGCGGAGAGTTTGAAGTCGGGCTTCTCCTCCGGATGGATGTCGATGATGAACGGCTCCATGTGTCGGCCGGTCTTTTGCTGTGCCAGAGGATGGTAAGCCATGTGTTTGCGCGCGTCGGCAGCGTCGTTCGAGAAACTGATGCTGTTGTTTTGCTCACGTTCGCTTGCACGGCAGACGACAGGTCCCAAAGCGTCGTTGTCGTCGAGAAATGTGCCCAGTCTCACACCCAGTGCCCGTGCTATCTTAATCAGCGGACCCAGAGACGGCAGATTCACGTCGTTCTCAATCGAGTTGATTTGTTCCACCGAAAGTCCGCTTCTTTCAGCCACTTCCTCAACAGAGAGGTTTTTCGCCTCTCTCACACCCTTGATTTTTTTACCTACTAAAATTTGATGATTAGACATAAAAAATTCAATTAAACGTTGTAATCTAAAAATCGGTTGCAAAATTATTACTTTTTTAGGAAAATCATTGCATATTGACACGAAAAGTGCATAAAAAAACAACATTTAACAGGCAATCGCACATGTTGCCATGGTCTTGCAGCCAAAAAAGAACGGTATGTCCCTTTCTCGTGGCATATAAATTGTAGTAATTTTGAAAGTCTTCGATATCTTAGGCTATAAGGTCTTAGGTTTTGAGGATGTGAAGTGAGGATTGTTTTTTAGGCAAATGTATAGAATTTGCCCCCGAATAGCATGTTATACGTATAAAAGTTCAGCAAAAGCTTGACTTTTTTCATACCTTTGCATAGGAAAAACGATAGTAATATGATGGATTCCTCACAGTTCGACAGCCTTTTCGCAATGATGATGTACTTGTGGATAGGCAATGACAAATAAATGAGAAATACGCTTTATTGATATAACTTTTATTGGCAATACAGGTTTTTTCTTAAAAAACATTAATTCATTTTGGTATTTCAGAATTAAGTATTACCTTTGCATTCCGAAAAATATAGGACCAATATGACCAGTTGAAAAACATTATCAAACAGTGCAATTGAACTAATCTAAGGATTCCCCTCTACTTTACTTCTTAATCTATTTTCTACCTTAATTTTAATCATTATTTCCCTGGCAAAATGAGTTTTTTGTGACATCTGAAAAACTAAAACCATACTTGACTAGACGCGTAAATCGTTCTCTCCAACGAATCTCTCTTGCGATAACCACTTATACCTTAATTTAATTATTCATCAATTTTATGATCATCTGAAGTAAAACTACTATCTAATACGATGATTTGAAATCCCCTTCTCTATAGAGACTCCTCATCATCATTTCTTATTTTCAATTGTGAACTTGAATATTTTAATATGCAAGATTGTATTACACGCTTAATAGAAAACATGTCGGACGAAGAAATAAGGCGCCGGTTGAAAGAATACATGTTGGCTGATGAAAAACTAAGGAAACAAACGATAGCGATCGAAGTAAGAGCACAAGGCACAACAGGTGGAAGATATCAAGTGTTGCTGATACAAGAAGACGGCACAGAGACAGAAGTCAAATTTCCAGACCGCTATTCACGACTAATCTATATTTACGCGTTACTTCACCCTAAGGGGTTTCAACGAAGGTCTTTAGAGGCAAACAACTATCAAGAGCTGCGCAAGTTGTACTGTCAGATATACCTTAGGGACTACGATTCGCTGCTGAATACTATAGACAGAACAGATTTCAATCATTTCTTCAGCCAGTCAGTCAGTCAATCGCGCAAAGCAATACGCCAGGTCGCCCCATCGGAAGAACAATTGGTAATCGACCGCCCACAGAGGCACAATGGCAAGACACTTATTCCTTTCGTACAGCAAGGAGGTACAGTCATAATAGACAACTCTCTCAGTATCAATAATTAATAACCTGATAACATATTTTTTTTTAAAATATGATAAATAATAATAGAATTATCTTCACAGACCGTAGCACCAGTTGCTTAAAAAGATTGACGAGCGACATCAACAAGACAAAACCATTATCAGACAAACAAGAGTACGATCTTTGGCTCCGCATTAAAGAAGGAGACGTCAATGCACGCAACGAACTTGTGGTGGCAAATATGCGATACGCACTAAAAGTGGCAAAACAACCATTATGGACGCACGCACCTTTGGAAGACCGCATCATAGCCGGTTGTGAAGGTCTTATCAAGGCGACCGAAAAGTTTGACGCAAGTCTAGGGTGGCGCTTCATTTCATATGCAACTTGGTATGTTGAGAGGGAGATTCGCAATGTTGATAAACTATTTAAGCAAAAGTACGTGTGCAAGTCTCTTGACGAGAAAATCTTTGAGGACGATAACGAAAGTATCACTATGATAGACACTTTGACCGGAGCGTCCTACTTGGCGGCAGATTATAAAGTTCGCTACGAAGACGCGCTTAATGGTCTTAAACTTCGTGTTGACAAGCGCATATATGGTACAGGAAAACTGCTTAAAGATATGTACGATATGGGGCAGAAGGGTTACACAACTTCTGACTTCGCGCGCAAATACAATCTGAACGAGCAACAAATGGCACGCCTCCTCAATATTTTCCATGAGGAGGCAAATCTGAACTACAGTCATGTGGCATAAAGGGTGTTGATAGGGTTTGTTGTGGAAGGGCGTGTTAAAACGCCCTTCATTTTTGCTCCTACATTGGAGATGGCTGACATCCTTAGGAGAGCCAAAGCGAAAACTTGTCGTGTCAAAAGTATCTGTGTCGAATATGTAACACGTTATCTTTCAGCAGATTGCATTTTCCTTTTGTGTCAATATTCTATAGGGTATTGTAAATGAGCCAAAAGTAAACTATCTTTGCATCAAAAATCAATCGTTATGAAAAATAAAGTATTGATATTCATGATGCTGTCAACATGGGGCATGACCCTGTCGGCACAAGAAGTGGTAGAACGCAAAGACAGTGTAAGACAAGAGCGTATTTTCTCCGATCCCGAGATGCAAGCTTCTTTTCCTGGTGGACCTGCAGCGTTGCGACGCTATCTGGAAGAGAATTTGCAGTGGCCTGATGTTGAATCATGTGTTCAGGGGCGTGTCACCGTTAGTTTCATGGTCGAGAGAGACGGCACCATCAGTGATGTGAAGGTCGTGCGCAGCCTTGATCCCGCATTCGACGAGGAGGCGCTTCGGTTGGTGAAAAACATGCCTCGTTGGAATCCCGCAAGCCTGAATGGTGAGAGAATCAGACAAAAATACATATTACCCGTACCCTTCATAATGAAATGATGGTTGTTACATTCTACAGTTTCTTACCCAACCGGCTTTTGATGGAGCGGAGGGCTTGAGGGGTGCAGCAGAATGATTGGACTTTTTGCTCATCGGTCATGCCATAGTGTTGCATGACACAATAAAACACCTCTTTGGGCGTGAGTGGTTGCGTGGCAGAGTCGAGTTGTGCCGCCAACTGTGGATTGACAGGTTGCAGAACCTGTCGTAGCGCCGTCTCCTCACGTCTTCCGAACTGGCTGATGTTTTGTCCGCTGACGATGGCGTGGAGCACGTCGATGCCCGCTTTCGTGTCCGATACCGACGTGAAGATCTCTTCCACCTCGCGTCTGGCCGTTTGCGATGAGAATTGGCTTAATTGTTGCCGGAGTGTCTGCATCTCGGTCAGACGGCGGTCGATGTCCGCTTTCAGTTCGCTGATGGTCAGTTCGCGCGCGCCTAACTGTCGGTTCATGTCGCGTAATCCCTCATGGTAGCGGCGATAGATGCGGCGGTGGCGGCGGCTGAGAATGAGCCATGTGCCGAAGACGATAAAGAGCAATGCGATTATCGCTAGTGAATACCAGATGCGCTGTTCGGCTTTCTCACGTGAAAGAACCTCTCGGTCATAGCGTTCCTGCAGACTGACCAACTCCACATTGCGTTGCATCCGCGCCAACGAGTCGTTGATGCCCACCAGTTGCTTATACGCTTTCATGGCTTCCTCGTAATCGCCTTTTCCCTCCATGTATTCGCCTTGCAACAAGAGTCTGTTGCGCCGCATGGCGCCGTCTTGACCGGGCATGGTGCGCATCACCAGTTCGGCTTGGGTGTCATTTCCCTGTCGGATATATGCGGCGCACAACAAGGCTAGTGCCTCGCCCATCGACGTGGAGTCTTGTGCCATGATGGCCGACTGATAGGCGTGTTGGGCGGCATTGTCGAATGAGTCGCGTTGCAGTTCATAATAGGCGGTATGGCGCAGCAATAGGGCATGTTGGCTGTCGTCGGCATGATTGGCGAGCACCGCTGCCTCCTGGTTGGTCATCCATGCCGAGTCGGGTTGGTTCATGTCGAAAAATGTCTGTGTCCGTCTCAGAAGCACGTCAAGTTGGAGTTGCGGCCGTTGCATCTCTTGGGCGTAGACGAGCGCCTTCCCATAATATTCTTGTGCCAGGGTATAGGCCCTGTTTCGCTCATTCACCCATCCAATATAATAGGTGATTTGGAAAGGCTGCTTGGCGTCTGGCAGTTCGTCAATCAAACCCTCAGCCTGTTTGAGTGCCATCATCGCCCGTTGGTCGTCGCCAAGGTCGATGTAGGTCATGGCACTGTCGAGCAAGGCGTCGGCTTGAGCGGTCGCCCCCTGTTGGTTATTGCCTTCCCCACATGATATCAGACACCATACAAGAAGGCCGACAGCAAATGCCGACCTCCACGTTTGTCTGATGCCTTGATAGTGTGTCATCACTCGATTTCTAAACCGGTATCCTCGAAGACAGACCTGCCGAATGAGTACATGTGTTCGGCGATTGCCTTTACTTTCTTTGCCTGTTTCGCGTCATCGGCGTTTGGCGTGACTTTAATCAGTTTGCCTTTGGAGAAATAGAAACGCTTATCTACAAAATTGCCCGACTCGGAATCCATGAAATGGAACAGACAGAAAATCACCTCGCGCGTTTCGGGGTCGTAGAGAAATTCGTTGTAATGTTCCCATACACCACGTTCGTACTGCTCGCGGATGAACACCACCTGCTGTGTGTTGAACAACTCGGAGTCGAAATCTTCGCCATCATAAAGATAGGTGTAGATCTCGGTTTTTCCTTTTCGGTATCCCACTGCGCTGTAAGTGGCTATATGGTCGATGACGGCGGTGCCGATGGGGTTCTCCGTACTGTAACCCTCTTTCACTTGTGTTTGTATGAGATTGTAGAAATCACGGATTTTCTGAATCTGCGTTTCTGTATTTTGTGCCTTTGCAGAGAATGTGGCACACAAAAAGAAAGTCAGTAATAGTATCTTTTTCATATTTTAAGGTATATTGATTATCAACAGTTGCAAAAATAGTTTTTTTTCTTAAAACCACCAAAAAAACGGTCAATAAGTTTCTTATACGGCGGATAATAGCGGAGGAATTTCCAGACGTTTTTCCGAAACATAAAATGATACAAATAAACACAAAAAATAAGCAATAAAGTTATTTTTGTGTGGGTACACGGGAAATTAACATTATTTTACAATTTGTAAGTATCTTATTATCAGTATTTTATAAAAATGTTACAAATACACTTAAAAAAAATCTAAAAAAATATTTGCGGCATTGAAAAAATGCACTACCTTTGCAGCGTTTTAATAAACTGATTGTTTTACAGAATTTAAAAAGCTTAGAAAAAATGAAAAAATTAGTATTTTTGTTCGTTGCTGCAGCTGCTATGACTTTCGCTGCTTGTGATGGTAAGAAGACCGAGAACGCTGCTGAGGTCGCTGCTGATAGCGCAAAGGCTGCTGTTGAGGCTGTTGCTGACAGCGCTGCTGCTGTTGACTCTGCTGCTGCTAAGGTTGCTGAGGTTGCTGACTCTGCTGCTGCTAAGGTTGAAGAGGCTGCTGCTAAGGTTGAAGAGGCTGTTAAGAAATAATTCCTCTCACAGACGAACTAAAAATTTGAGAAAAACAGACCGCCAGACGCAAGTTTGGCGGTCACTTTTTTATGCGTTTATTTCTCAAGCGATATTCGTTGAATTCGTAATCTTTATTCAGGAGTTCAGACATTAGTCTAATTCGTAAAAATCGCTTAATTCGTAGTTCTTATTTGTGAATCCGTTTAATATGTGCAATCCGTTGTTTTTTCGTAAATTTTGCATTTAATCAGTTGTCGATAAAGACCGTTTAATTTGTTGATTATGCAGTTGCATGTTTGAATCTTCATTTCTTCTTGTTGTTGATACCCTTCATACTCAGCGAGATGCGGCCCCTTCGCTGGTCCACCTCTTTAACCCGTACCGTCACGTGTTGGTGCAGTTTCACCACGTCTGCCGGGTCTTTCACATAGCGGTCGGCCAGTTGCGAGATATGTACCAGACCGTCCTGATGTACGCCGATATCGACAAACGCGCCGAACTTGGTGATGTTTGTCACGATGCCAGGCAGTATCATGCCTTCCTCCAAATCGTCCACCTCCTTCACGTTCGGGTCAAACTCAAACTCCTCTATCTGTTCGCGCGGGTCGCGGCCTGGTTTCTCCAACTCGCTCATGATATCAGTCAGCGTGGGCAGTCCCACGTCGCTTGTCACATAGCGTTTCACATCTATTGATGCACGCTTGTCCTTGTTGGAAATAAGGTCGCCTACCGTGCAACCGCAGTCTTTCGCCATCTGCTCCACGATATGGTAACTCTCAGGGTGTACGGCGCTGTTGTCCAATGGGTTTTTCGCTCCGGGAATACGCAGAAAACCCGCACACTGCTCGTAGGCCGATGGCCCCAAACGTGGCACTTTCTTCAATTGAGCGCGTGATGTGAATGCCCCGTTGTCTCGGCGGTAATCCACGATGTTTTTCGCCAATACAGGTCCAAGACCGCTCACATACATCAACAGATGCTGAGAGGCGGTGTTCAGATTTACACCGACCGAGTTGACGCAACTCTCCACCGTCATGTCAAGGCTCTTTTTCAGTTTTCCTTGGTCCACATCGTGCTGATACTGTCCCACGCCGATGCTCTTCGGGTCTATCTTCACCAGTTCAGCCAACGGGTCCATCAAGCGTCGGCCGATACTCACCGCGCCGCGCACCGTCACATCCTCGTCGGGAAACTCCTCACGGGCTGTCTTCGAAGCACTGTAGATGCTCGCACCATCCTCGCTCACCACAAACGTCTGTACAGGGTGATTGAAATGCAGGTCGCGGATGAAATCGCCAGTCTCGCGGCTCGCAGTACCATTGCCGATGGCGATGGCTTCTATCTTGTAGTCCTCCACCATCTGCTCCACATGTACTGTCGCCTGCATACGGTGTGCCACAGGAGGGTGGGGGAAGACTGCTTCATGATGCAACAGATTGCCTTGCGCGTCAAGGCAAACCACTTTACAACCCGTGCGGAAACCAGGGTCAATGCCCATCACACGCTTCTGGCCCAGCGGTGCAGCCAACAGCAGTTGACGCAGATTGTCCGTGAACACCACGATGGCCTCGTCGTCGGCTTTCTCCTTGCTCGATGATGAGAATTCTGTCTCGATTGACGGCTTGAGCAAACGTTTATATCCGTCCTCCACCGCTTCGCCCACCAGACGGGCGCAAGGGCCGAAACCGCGCATATACTGGCGCTGCAGCCGGTCGATGCACCGCTCGTCATCGGCACTGATGCTCACACGTAGGATGCCTACGCTCTCGCCGCGGCGCATGGCCAGCAGACGATGCGATGAACAGCGGCGAAGAGGTTCGGAGAAATCAAAATAGTCGGAGAATTTAGCGGCCTCGTCGCTGTCTTTTTTCGCTTTCACCACTTTTGAAGTGATGACGGCCTCGCGGCGGAACTCACCGCGCACACTGTTGCGCGAACGCTCATCTTCGCTCACCATCTCTGCGATGATGTCTTGCGCTCCACGGATGGCTGACTCCACATCGGCCACGTCGCCTTTCACAAAACGTTCGGCGGCTTGTTCAGGATGTGGCTCACGTTGTAGCAACAATAAGGTGGCAAGTGGCTCCAGACCTTGTTCGCGTGCTATCTGTGCACGTGTGCGACGTTTAGGCTTATAGGGCAGATAGATGTCTTCCAGTTCGGTGGCATCCCAACTGTCGTTGATGCGTTTCTCCAATTCGGGAGTCATCTTCCCTTGTTCAGTGATGGTTTTGACGATGGTCTCCTTGCGTTTCTGTATCTCTTTCAAACGGTCGTTCCACTCGCTGATTTGTGTGATTTGCACCTCGTCTAATCCGCCGGTCCGCTCCTTGCGGTATCGTGCGATGAAGGGGATGGTGCAGCCCAGGTCGAGCAGTGCGAGTGTGTTTTCAACCCCTTGTTGGGGCAGGTTCAGATGCTTGGAGATGATTTGAGTAAATGGGTTCATGGTGTGTCGTTTGCTTATTTTCTGCAAATATAGTCGATTTTCTTGAAAGTAAAAATATAACACGATTTGTTTTTAATTAAAAAATTATGATTACATTTGCAACAGTTTACGTGGAAGACACTATAACCGACGTGAAAACTGCTGATAATCATATATGAAACCTAAACAAGACAAGATGTTGAACACAATGAAACCATCTGATTACGTCGCTGCCAAATTCATCATGGCGGGGCGTCAATGCACCGTTAAGACATGGTGGCAATCTTTCTATTTGTTTTTTGTCCTTTTGTGTGCTCCCGTTGTCGCATCGGGTGCCACCCCGTTGACGATTAATGCCGTGGAAGATTATTCTGTCAATGCCACAGTGGGCGAAGTATATGATGTGACAATTACTAACCGCACTTTCGCCGCTGGGCAATGGGATATCATCTGCCTTCCTTTCGATGTGTCGAAAAGTGTGCTCGACAGTGCTTTCGGGGCAGACAATTACAAAATACAAGGGTTTGACTCTTTAGATGGTACTCAATTCAAATTCAAAGAGATGGTCGAGCCCCAACTGGCGGCGGGACAGGCTTATTTCATCCTCGTGACCGATGTGGTGTCCGACCCTGTGTTCAGCAATGTTGTCCTTTCCATGACTGACGAAAGCAATCTCGCCAAGCAAGGCAGCGAAACGCTCTATTTCAGGGGAACACTCTTCCCCAAAGCGGGGTGGGAACTGATTAACAATTATCATGCTTTTAGATGGTATAACGGGAGTCTGATGAAAATGGCGTATATGGGTGACGGCATGCCCCAACAGGCGTCAATCCCCGGAGTGCACGGCTTTTTCGCCACTGACGGCAATACCAATATCACTGTGGCACTGGCAGCGACAGGAGGAAATGGTGGCAATGACGACTCGTTGGCTTCAAAAATAGCCAATCGACAGCAATTGTCGAGTGTTCCTGCCATCTATATCGATATTCCCGATGTCAATGACCTCGACACCGATTTGACTAAAGACAGGACTACGGGCACAGCCCTTTATCATTATGCCACCATCAAGGTCATTGCCACTGACGATACCGAGAGTCCGCAATATTTGGAGTCATTCGAAGAAACCTCTGAGCAAGATATGGAAATCAAAGTCAGGGGAAACTCCACCGCCGATCCGTCTAAAAGGGCTTACCGTCTGAAATTTGCCAGCAAAAAGACTTCATCCGACGGTAAGGCACATAAGCACGACTTGCTTGGACGGGGCTATGCCAAACGAAATTGGGTGTTGTTGGCCAACGCTTTCGACAACTCGCTCATACGGAATGCGCTGACCTCTGAATTGAGTGCTCTCGTGGGCATGCCGTTCGTTCCAGGTTATAAGTTCATCGATTTGGTCATCAATGGTGATTATAGAGGTTGCTATCAGGTGACCGACCATTGCGAGGTTGACCCCGACCGCGTCAATGTTGATGAGGAAACGGGGTGGTTTGTGGAATTCCAAGGCCGCGGCGACATGCTCGACCAGCCCGTATGTTTCTCTTCGCCTGTACTGTTGAACGTGAAAAACCCTGAGCCGGCCGATGAGACCGACGAGCAGGCGCTCAACGAATTTCTCCAACCCTTCAAGGACTATTTCCAATACGAGTGGCTGCCCTCGTTCAATGAGGGATATACCGACCCCGTGACAGGATGGCGTTCGACCAATGACGAGGATGTGTGGCTTAAATTCCTCATTGTCACGGAGATAACCGGCGATTATGACGGGCTGATGTCGGTCAAGGCATGTCGGGAGGTGGACGGAAAACTCATGCCCAATCCCGTTTGGGACAAGGATTTGGCATACGGCAACATCACTTGTTCCAGAGACGACATCCTCGTGCCATATGTGCCAAACGGCATGGTTCCGAGAATGCAGGTGCAGGTGATGTATCAGGATCCGGCTTTTATCAAACGGTTGAAGGAGACGTTTGACCAGATGGTGACCGATGGGTTGAAAGAGACGCTCTACGATAAAATTGACATGCTCGCGTCACTGGTTCCTGAGACACGTCAACTTAATTATGACCGTTGGGGTGTCACTCCGCCTATAGGTAGTATGCAGGTCTATTACCAATGGCAGGATTATGCGCCCTATGTGCAACAATTGAAAGATTGGCTTGACACCCGTATCGATGTGGTGCAGCAACTGCTCACGGAGAAATACGAGGAGGCGATGGCCGTTACGGATTTCACGTATGATGTTGCGTCGTCGGATTTCAACGCCACGAAAGACCGCCTGATGAATGTTACTATGCACAACCGTTCCTTTGCCAAAGACAAATGGAATGCCATCACCTTGCCATTCTCTGTTGATGAGAATCAGTTGAAAAACATCTTTGGCGATGAATTCGATTTGCGTGAGTTTTCCGAAGTCTATGCCGATAGTACGAGGATGTTGTTCACAACACCACAGCAGAAATGTATCTTCGCAGGCATACCTTATCTTATCCGACCCGCAAAGGAGGTGGACGCATCGCCCGTCTTTGAACAGGTGACCGTTTCCTTCTCGCCCGGATGGAGAAATAACCAGTTCGAGAATGGGCGGACTGTCACCCACGGTAATTATTCTTTCCGGGGTATGATTGTGAAAAATGGACGGAAGACGGACGGGACTGAATTGTTGATTGCTGAGGACGGGACAACACTATATGCACCAGAGAGAGTCAATAGTTGGGACCATAGTGTCGATGTCAATGGTTCTTTAGCATACATCACTATGGAGGCAGATGCCCCTGTCCCGACCATTACTATCTTGATGAAGGGTGATGTGAATGGTGATGGGTGTGTCGATGTGGCTGACCTCGTTTTGGTGGCTAATGATATCTTGGGTATATCATCAGACGTGTTCATACGTCAGGCGGCGGATATCGATGGCGATAACGTCATCGACGTGGCAGATTTTGTAGGGATTGCCAATATCATTCTGAATATAACCCCCGACAAATAACCCCCAACTCCCTCCAACGGTCATCCTCCAAACGGGTAAGAAACCAAAAAGATGGTAATCCATTAGCCACATTCCATTTTTTTTCGTATTTTTGCATCCGATTTATTCGGTGATATGATTTCTGTACAGCGATTAAAAGTGGAGTTTGGCGTGAAACCGTTGTTTCACGACGCGTCGTTCGTGGTTAATGACCGCGACCGTATTGCGCTCGTGGGTAAAAACGGTGCTGGAAAATCCACACTTCTCAAAATCATCGCAGGCTTGCAAAAACCCACCGAAGGCAATGTGGCCATTCCTGCCGATACTACCATAGGTTATCTGCCGCAAGTTATGGCGTTGCAAGACGACACGACCGTCAAGCAGGAGGCCAGAAAAGCCTTTGCCGGCAATGACCGCATCAAGGCACGTATCGATAGAATGCAGGCGCAACTGGCCGAGCGCACCGACTATGAAAGTGATGAATACATGGCGTTGGTTGAGCGGTTCACGCAGGAGCATGACCGTTACATGATGCTTGGTCCGGAGAATGCCGAGGCGGAGATAGAACGCACACTCATCGGATTGGGTTTCTTACGCACAGATTTTGAACGCCCTACATCGGAGTTCTCAGGTGGATGGCGTATGCGTATTGAATTGGCGAAAATTCTTTTGCAACGGCCTGATGTCCTGTTGCTCGACGAGCCGACCAACCATCTCGATATCGAGAGCATCCTCTGGCTCGAGCAGTTTCTTGCACAATCATCTGGTGCTGTCATCCTCGTCAGCCATGACCGTGCATTTATCAATCGTGTCACCAACCGCACGCTCGAAATCTCTTGCGGTCAGGTCATCGACTACAAGGTAAAATATGACGAGTATGTGGTGCTGCGTGCCGAGCGACGCGAACAGCAGTTGCGTGCCTATGAGAACCAGCAGCGCGAGATAGCCGACATGAAAGATTTCATCGAGCGCTTCAGATACAAACCGACCAAGGCCGTGCAGGTGCAGAGCCGCATCAAACAACTTGCTAAAATCGTTCCTATTGAGATTGACGAGGTGGATAACTCCGCGCTTAGACTGAAATTCCCTCCGTGTCTGCGAAGCGGTGATTATCCGCTTATTTGCGACGAGGTACGTAAAGACTATGGCGCGCACACCGTTTTCGACCATGTCACGCTGACCATCAAGCGTGGAGAGAAAGTAGCGTTTGTCGGAAAAAACGGTGAGGGAAAAACCACACTCGTGAAATGTGTCATGGACGAGATTCCCTATACGGGTATGTTGAAAATCGGTCATAATGTGCAAATTGGCTATTTCGCCCAGAATCAGGCGCAATTGCTCGATGAGAACGTGACAGTGTTCGATACCATCGATCGGGTGGCGAAAGGCGACATACGTCTCCGCATCAAAGACATCCTCGGGGCTTTCATGTTCGGTGGCGAGGCGTCTGACAAAAAAGTGAAAGTTCTGAGTGGAGGTGAGAGAAGTCGTTTGGCCATGATACGCCTGCTGCTGGAACCCGTTAATTTTCTCATTCTCGACGAGCCGACCAATCATCTCGACATGCAGTCGAAGGATGTGCTGAAAGAGGCCATCAAGGCTTTCGACGGCACAGCCATTATTGTCAGTCATGACCGTGAGTTCCTCGACGGGCTCGTGACCAAAGTGTATGAGTTTGGCGGCGGTCGTGTGCGTGAGCATCTCGGAGGCATCTATGACTTCCTCCGCAATGCAGAAACCATTGATGAGGCGCTGACTCTCAGAGCCGCGGTCCAGACACCCTCCGTTCCTCAAGGAGAAACCGGAAAACCTGGAATCTCTGGAAAAAACGCCACCTCCGTCTCTTCTGAAAAATCCGATGCGGAAATTGAACAGTCGCTCAATGCATACGAACAGCGCAAACAGCGGCAAAAAGAGATACGAAAGGCGGAAAAAGCCGTGAAAGAGAGCGAGGCAAAAATTGAGAAAATGGAAGCCCGCCTTAAAGAACTCGACTCTGTTTTATGTACTCCCCAAGGTGCCTCCGATGTAACCCTCATCACGGAATATACTTCCACCAAAAAGGCACTCGACGAGGAGGTGGAACGATGGGAGCAACTCTCCGAGCAATTGGAAACAATAAGCAACCCGTAAATCACAATTGCTCCTCCCTTCCTTGGAGGGTCGGGGCGGGTTATAATTCCTATACTTGCACGCGGTGATTCTATCGCCGCCCTCAAAAAAGAAACCTAATAATAATATAACTTATATGAAAAAACTATTTATGATGATGACAATGGTGGCTGTCTCTGCCGCAGGCATGGCACAGGCACTCAAATCGGGCATTGACCTCACAGACCTTGACCGGACGGTAAGACCCGGCGACAGTTTCTATCAGTACGCCTGTGGCGGATGGATGACCAAGAATCCGTTGCCCGCTGCCTATTCACGCTATGGCTCCTTCGACCGTTTGGGCGAGGACAACAACCAGCGCGTCAACGCCATCCTAAAGGAACTGCAGGAAAAGACTTATCCCAAAGGAACGGTGGAGCAGAAACTCAGCGACTACTACAAACTCGCTATGGACTCCGTCAGACGCAACAAAGACGGCGTGAAGCCCGTGCTTCCTTTGCTCAAGGAAATTGAGAACACCAAGACCGTATATGCTCTGCAACAGTTGCAGTTGAAGTATGCCGCCTTCGCTTATGGCGTGCCAGTACGTTTTGGATTTGGCGCTGACGAGAAAAATGCCAAGATGAATATCCTCAACGTTTCACAGGGAGGACTAACACTCGGCATGAAGGACTACTACCTCGAGACCGACGAGGCAACCACTAAGATTCGTGAGGCTTACAAGGAGCATATCGTGAAAATGTTCAAGGTCTTCGGTTATAACGACAAGAAAGCGCGTCAGAAGGCAAAGGATGTTTTCAATGTGGAACTCAGACTCGCTCGAGTGTCTAAATCGCGCACTGAACTGCGTGATGTGGAGGCCAATTACAACAAAATGGACATGAGCGATTTCGAGCGTCAATATCCGCATGTCAGACTCTCCGCTTTGTTGAAGGCTGACGATGTTCCTCTCTCGACGGTTCAGGAGATTGTAGTCGGACAACCGACATTCATGGAGGGTGCTGATAAGGTGCTTGCCGATATCACGCCTGATGAGTTGAGGGCTTATATCCAGTGGGATATCATTATGTCATCGGCATCTTATCTCAGCGATGATGTGCAGACTGCCAACTTCGAGTTTTTTGGTAAAACCATGTCCGGCAGAAAAGAGGACTATCCCAGATGGAAACGTGCCACCAATCAGGTGGAGGCGCAGATGGGCGAGGCGCTCGGAAAAATGTATGTGGAGCGCTATTTCCCCGCTGCGGCTAAACAACGTATGGAGACGCTGGTGAAAAACCTCCAGATTGCACTCGGTGAGCGCATTCAGGCACAAGACTGGATGAGCGAGGAGACAAAGAAAAACGCGCTCGAAAAACTCGCCACTTTCTATGTCAAAATCGGTTATCCCGACAAGTGGAAAGACATGAGCGGACTCACCATCGACCCCGCCAAGTCATATTTCGATAATGTGCAGGAGTGTCGCAAGTTCTGGGATAAGTATGAAATCAAAGAAAAGGCTGGTAAACCCGTTGACAACACTGAGTGGTTCATGACTCCTCAGACCGTCAATGCATATTACAACCCCACCACCAATGAAATCTGCTTCCCTGCGGGTATTCTTCAGGTGCCTTTCTTTGACATGACTGCCGACGACGCGTTCAACTATGGTGCCATCGGTGTGGTCATCGGTCACGAGATGACGCACGGTTTCGACGACCAGGGTCGCCACTATGACAAGGTGGGTAACATGACAGACTGGTGGACCGAGTCGGATGGTACGAATTTCACGGAGCGTACCGGCAAATATGCTGATTTCTTCTCAGCCATCAAAGTGCTGCCCGACCTCAACGCAAATGGTAAACTCACATTGGGCGAGAATCTGGCCGACCACGGCGGACTGCAGGTGGCTTACTACGCTTTCCTCAATGCGACAAAAGACAACCCGTTGCCCGATATCGACGGTTTCACACCCGCACAGCGCTTCTTCCTCGCATATGCCGGAGTATGGGCTGGCAATATCACCGAGGCTGAGATTCGCAACCGCACCAAGAGCGACCCCCACTCACTCGGTCGTTGGCGTGTCGATGGCGCTCTGCCCCATATCGACATGTGGTATGATGCTTTCAATATCAAAGAGGGTGACAAAATGTTCATCCCAAAAGAACAGCGTCTCAGCCTCTGGTAATACCATCAAATGAAAGAATTAATTGTCAGTCAAACGGGTGAGAGGTAATTCTGTTCGAGAATAAACCTCAAACCTCAAATCTCAAATCTCAAACCCATATAAAGTGCCCTTAAGACTGCCTGACCGCTTGCCGGCCATTGATTTGCTAAAGCGTGAGAACATCTTCGTGATGGACGACACCAGAGCACATTCGCAGGACATTCGTCCCTTGCGGATAGCCATCCTCAACCTCATGCCTTTGAAGGTGACCACCGAGACCGACTTGGTGCGTCTCCTTTCCAACACGCCCCTCCAATTGGAAATATCGTTCATGAAATTGCGTAGCCATACGCCGAAAAACACCCCCATAGAACACATGATGATGTTCTATAGGGATTTCGAAATCATGCGTAAAGAAAAATACGACGGTATGATTGTCACAGGCGCTCCCGTCGAACAGTTCGATTTCGAGCAGGTGGCATATTGGGAGGAGTTAACAGATATCTTTGCTTGGGCAAAGACACATGTCACCAGTACCCTCTTCATCTGCTGGGCGGCACAGGCAGGGTTATATTACCATTTTGGCATACCCAAATATCCGCTTGAAAAGAAAATGTTCGGCATATTCCCCCAAACAAAGGTCGATGCGCTGGTGCCGATTTTCAGGGGGTTCGACGATGTGTTCTATATGCCTCAAAGCCGACATTCAGAGATTAGGCGTGAGGATATCCTCGCATGTCCCGACCTCCAACTGCTGGCGGAGTCAGAAGAGAGTGGGGTGGGGATAGTCATGGCTCGCGGAGGTAGGGAAATCTTCGTCACGGGACATCTCGAATATGCGCCCGACACGCTCGACAAGGAATATCGGCGCGATTTGGGGGTGCGCAATGATGTGGAGTTACCTGTCAATTATTACCGCGACAACAACCCCGACCGAAAACCGCTGGTCACTTGGCGCTCACATGCCAATCTCTTCTACAACAATTGGATTAACTATTACGTCTATCAGACTACACCGTTCAATATCGATGAGATAAAGTAAGATGAGAACCATAGAATTGCTGGCACCTGCTAAAAATCTTGAGTGCGGTATGGCGGCTATCGACCATGGCGCTGACGCAGTTTACATCGGGGCTGTCCGTTATGGGGCGCGTGCCGCTGCAGGCAATTTTATTGAAGACATTACTATGCTTTGCCAATACGCTCACCGTTTTCAGGCGAAAGTGTATGTCACGGTCAACACCCTCCTGCAGTCTGACGAGCATGAGGATGTGCGTCGGATGTTGAGACAGTTGGCCGACGCGCAAGTGGACGCCATCCTCGTTCAGGACATGGCGGTCAGGCAGATGGTGCTCGATTGGCGTGACCAAGGGGTGAAAATGCCCGCCTTGCATGCTTCCACGCAGACCGACAACCGAGATGCCGACAAGGTGCGCCAACTGGCTGACATGGGTTTCTCGCGTGTGGTGTTGGCTCGTGAATTGTCGCTCGATGAGATACGCGACATTCGTCAGCAGGTACCGCAGGTGGAGTTGGAGGCGTTTGTCCATGGGGCTTTGTGCGTGTGTTATTCGGGCGCTTGCTATGCTTCGGAATACTGTTTCCAGAGGAGTGCAAACCGTGGCGAATGCGCGCAGTTTTGTCGGTTGAAATTTAATTTACAGGATGCCGACGGCCATTCGCTCGGTGAGCGTTATTGGTTGTCGCTCAAAGATATGTGCCGCATCGATGACCTCGAGGCAATGCTTGATGCTGGGGTCATGTCGCTGAAGATTGAGGGGCGTCTCAAGGATGCCGATTACGTGAAAAATGTGGTGGCGGCATACAATATACGTCTCAACGAAATCATCAACCGTAGAAAAGGTGAGTTTCTGCGCAGTTCGCTCGGCAGGGTCAAATATGCGTTCACTCCCGACCTGCGCAAGACGTTCAACCGTGGGTATACCGACTATTTCCTGCATGGCCGCACTCCCGATATAGCCTCGCCTGACACACCAAAAGCCATTGGTGAATATGTGGGTAAGGTAAAAGAGATACGTGGACAGTCGTTCAATGTGGCGGGTACGGCTCAGTTTGCCAATGGCGATGGCCTGTGCTTCTTCGACGATCAGCGTCAACTGACGGGTTTCCGCATCAATAGGGTAGAGAACAACCGTCTTTTCCCCTATAAGATGCCGAAAGAATTGAAACCTGACACCGCACTCTATCGTAATGCCGACCAGGCGTTCACGTCTTTATTGGCTCATGAAACGGCGGTCAGGACCATTCCTGTCATGATGTTTTTTTCTGCCATCGACCAAGGTTTTGCGTTGGATATAAAGGTAATCGGAACAGATTGTGCTGCAAGGGAAGAAATCGCTTTTGCCCATCAGCCTGCTCAAAAACCGCAGCATGACAATATCGTACGCCAATTGACTAAACTCGGAGGAACTGTCTTTGAGTGTGTCGATATGGCCGTGTCTGATGATGCCTCAGGATGTTTTATCCCCTCCAGTTTGCTCGCTGATTTACGTCGCCAAACGGTTGAAAAGTTGTCTGTTTTGGTGTCTTCAGAAACGAGAGAAAAGAGTCAAGAAATAGGTGTGGATAGACAGCATACCCTCTCCGCTGACACACTGTCTTCATCGGAGAAGGAAGTGGAAAAACCTCTCATGCAGTGCCGCCACTGTCTCCGTTTTGTCATGGGTTACTGTGTGCGCCGTGGCGGAAAACGTCCTTCATGGCATGAACCCCTAACACTTATTATGGGCGACGGCCGACGGTTTACGTTGCAGTTTGATTGTCAACATTGTCAGATGAATCTCTATGCGCAGGTATAATTTTTTTGTTTGCTTGTTATTGTTGGCACTTACATCTGTTTCGTGTCAGCAGTATCGTATCAGTCCTGACACGAGCCTGACCGACAGTCTCAATGTGGTTGATACCGTCGTGTTCAGACAATTGCATCACTATGCCCGCAATTACAATTTCCGCGCCAGCACCGACTCACTCACGCTTACCAGCCAGTTGCCTGAGGAGAAAGTGTCGGGATTGCCCGTCGATTCATTTGAGGTGGAACGCGACCGTGTGCTCGTGGTGGCCGACATCCGTATCATCAAGGCCGACACTATCGACTCAGTGTGGATTGAATTGGCGCAGGATCAGTCGGTGTCAGGATGGGTAAGGGAGAGTGATATGCTGAAAAACGTGACGCCCGACGACCCTGTCTCCCGATTCATCATGTTTTTTTCCAACCGCCATCATCAGTTCTTCCTCTTCCTACTAATTGTCCTTATCATGGGATATACCTTTAGCATGATTAGGAAACGGCAGGCGTATATCGTGCATTTTAGAGACATCGCCACGTTCTATCCCACATCGTTGGCTGTCATGGTGGCTATATCTGCGACCATCTACTCTTATATCCAGCAGCATGACCCGGAAATGTGGCGGCATTTCTATTTCCACCCCTTGCTCAATCCCTTGGTGCATCCCTTCCCGCTGGCACTGTTTTTGGTGTCGGCATGGATGATTTTGGTGTTGTTCATCGCCTCGGTCGATGACACATTCCGTCATCTCACCCCTTTGGGCGCGGTAGTCTATTTGTTGGGCCTCTTTGGTGTGTGCGCCTTCAATTATCTTTTCTTTTCCACGGTCACCACTTCCGTGCTTGGCTATCTCGTGCTTGTGGCATACATCGCTTTTGCCTTCTACCAATATTTTACACGCATCCGCTCTCCTTATATCTGCGGCAATTGCGGCAAGCAAATACACAGCAAAGGCCGTTGCCCCCATTGCGGAACAATAAATGAGTGAACGTTTTTTTCGTTTCTCATGCAAGATTTCATAGATATGGTTGTTTTCATAGAAACAAAAACAATATAAAGATGAACACAAAAGTTTGGCGCGTATTCTTCCTCATGATGTTTACTGCTGTTTCTTTCATGTCATGTGGATGTGGAGAAGAAGACGATATTGAAATCGGTCTGTTGAGTGGTAAATGGATGCAGGTTTATGACAAAGACGTGATTTGCGAGGGATATGTGTATTACACGTTCATTTTCGACTCGGACACAAGTGGCAAATGTATTATCGAAGTGAATGATGCCTTTGCGGGCAATCATTCTGAGGAACGGGTGTTTATTCTTTCCGATTTCGGGAGACACATTACTATTTTCAAAGGTCTTTATGGCGGTGATAATGATCCCTGGGATTATCGCATCAAACAACTTACCTCAAATCGTTTGACGTTGATTTTGGCAGATCATCCTGATGTTGTGCAGCACTTTGAGAAGAAATAGTGAGCGGATTTATTATTTAATGAACCATTTTTTCCCTATTCCTAACAAATAAGGATTGTGTATTTGTTGGCATTGTTTTACCTTTGCAGGCAAATATTTTATAAAATGATTAGAAAATCCATTATCGTATTGGCCATGGCGCTGGCCATACCTTTCCAAGTGTCTGCTATTGAGGAAGTTAAGGAGGGTATTGTCGCTGATGAGCACGTCAATGACTCTTCACGCGTTTATGATTTAGATGAAGTCATCGTCGTGTCTCAACCCAAAGAAAGTGCGCTTCTGCGTCGTCAACCCGTTAGTTCCACCATGTTCGATGCCAGTGACATGCAGCGTCTGAATGTGCGCGATATTCGTGAGATGGCTGCCTATGTGCCGTCATTCGCTATGCCTCAATATGGTTCGCGCCTAACATCGTCGATGTATATCCGTGGCATCGGTTCGCGTGTAAACAGCCCCGCCGTGGGTATTTATGTCGATGGCATGCCATTGATGAGCAAAAGTGCGTTCAATTTCCATACGTATGAACTCGACCGTGTGGATGTGCTGCGCGGACCTCAGGGCACGCTCTATGGACTGAATACAGAAGGCGGTCTGGTGCGTATGTATTCCAAAAGCCCCATGCGCTATCAGGGCACGGATGTGAAACTCGGTTTCGGCTCACATTTTTATCGTAATATAGAGGCGGCACATTATCAGAAACTGTCCGACCGCTTCGCTTTCAGTTTGGCTGGATTCTACAACGGACAAAACGGTTTCTTTCGCAATCAGTATAGTGGAGAGCGTGCCGACCTGATGAATGAGGCTGGAGGAAAACTGCGTCTGATGGGACTGCTTTCGCAACGTGCATCTTTCGATTATATTGCTGATTATCAGTATGTTCGCCAAAACGGATTCCCCTATGGCGTGTTGGATGAGGCGACGGGAAAAACGGCCTCTCCTTCTACTAACAGGCAGAGCAATTATCGCCGTAATATGCTCAACACCGCCCTTAACTTCAAGGTCGAAGCCAATGGATTTGATTTCTTCTCCACCACCTCGTATCAATATTTGAAGGATTACATGCTGATGGACCAGGACTATCTGCCGGAAGATTTTATGCACTTGGAGCAGCGGCAGTTTCAAAACGCACTGTCGCAGGAGTTTGTCGTCAAAAGCCGTAACAACAGCCGCTGGCACTGGACTGTCGGTGCTTTCGGGTCCTATACTTGGCTGAAGACCATAGCGCCCGTATATTTCGGCGAGGGCATTACCGCTCCCATCGGCAATGCCATACAGACGGCGATGTACAATGCCATGGTGCAGTCCATGGCCGGACGAATGGTGCAGCAGGGAATGCCGCAAGCGATGGCTGAACTCGCAGCAAAAGCGGCTATCGAGAAGGCTGGAGGGGTTACGATGGATGTCACGATGGATGTGCCGGGATTGTTCCGCACACCGCAGTTCAACCTCGGTTTCTTCCATGAGTCCAACATCGATATCACTGACCGGTTGACTGCCACGCTCGGACTCCGTTATGATTTCACCCGCAGCGAGGTAGAATACGACACTCAGGCGACCATGGCAATGACTGCCAATGTGATGGGAACGGAGGCCACTTATGCGCTCACGTCGGCACTTTCGCATCAGGAACACAATGATTTCGGACAATTACTCCCAAAAGTCGGGCTGTTATACCGCATCGATGACAACGGCAGCAATGTCTATGCCACGGTGAGCAAGGGCTATCGTGCTGGCGGATTCAATATCCAGATGTTCTCAGACATTCTGCAGACCGAACTCAATGCCAATTCTCAGAATGCCATGCGCGGCGATTACGATGTGCCTCATACCGATGAGGATTATGCCATTATCCGTGAGACCATTGCCTATAAACCTGAGGTGAGTTGGAACTATGAGGCGGGCACGCATCTTAACCTCTTCGACCGTTCCATGCAGTTCGATTTCAGCGCATTCTATATGCAGGTGCGCGATCAGCAACTCTCTGTCATGGCAGGCGATTACGGCTTCGGACGTATGATGGTCAATGCCGGTAAGAGTTTCAGTTGCGGCATCGAGACCTCGCTTCGCGGACAAGCCTTTGACAACCGCTTGTCATGGTCGGCGGGATACGGTTTCACCCATGCTGTGTTCAAGGAATACGATGACCAGGAAACTGTCGGAGGTGTGACGCAAACCGTCAGTTACAAAGACAATTACGTCCCGTACGTTCCCATGCACACCTTCCATGCCGCAGCCGACTACCGTCATCCCTTCCAGGGCTCTTTCATCAAGGCTATCATCATTGGTGCCAACCTCTCCGGACAAGGGAAGACCTATTGGGATGAGGCAAACGCCATGTCGCAGGATATCTATGCTGTGCTCGGTGCACATGCCGATGCTGATTTCGGATGGTTGAATGTCAGTCTTTGGGGCCGTAACCTCACCGACACCAATTACAATACCTTTGCTGTTCCTTCCGCAGCGTCTGGCACCAAATACTATTTTGCACAGCGTGGAAACCCTGTGCAAGTGGGTGTTGACCTGAGGGTAAGTTTCTAAAACCAAGATATATTTATAGAGAAGATAGAAGGAAATAAGAGAAGATAAAAATGCCATTACTTTTGTGCCTGAATCATTATTCGCACAGTATTGTCTTTTATCTCCTTCTATCTCCCTTTATCTCCTTCTGTCTCCCCTTTTTTCTCTATTAAATCGCTTCTTCTTGTTTTTTGCCAAAAAATATGAAATCTTTGGCTAAATCAGAATAAATTCGTATCTTTGTGCCGTCATTCATTTCGATGGGTGTCAGATTCGAATTTTACACTATCGCATGCAACGAAAATCGCTCGCACTTCTGCTGCTCATAGCAGTGGTGGGTGCTGTCATATTTTTTATCAGCCGCCCCGCTGGACACCGTTCCGGCGACGGGAATTATCTCCCTTCTGATACGGCGACAATGAATACGGCGAAACCCGTGGTCAGAATCTATCTGGAGAATTCCGGGTCGATGGACGGTTTCGTCACTTTGAATTCGCAGTTCAAAAACGCGCTCGGGCATCTCATCGCCAAAGCCGACGGTTATTATGACGATACCAAGATTTTATTTGTCAATGATGATATCTACGACGCTCCCATTTGTCAAGACCTCAACAGTTTTGTTTTGAATTTGAACACCACTTCCATGAAAGTGGGACATACGGGTTCGTCAGATATCAACCACATCTTTAAGCAATTGCTCGACCACACCCAGGGCGACACCGTCAGTGTGCTTGTCAGCGACTGCATTTACGATGTTGACAATGTGGGCAATCTGCTCTCAGCCGCAGCGTCATCCACTACCGGCACCTTCATGAAAGCCATCAGAAAATATCAGGATAAAGGCAAGGAGTTCGCCGTTATCTTCATGCAGATGGAATCGCTGTTCCAGGGCTATCACTATGAGGGTAACTTGCCGATGATGTATTACGGCAAGCGCCCTTATTACATTGTCATGATGGGCGGAAAAGACCAGTTGGCTGACATGGTCGCTCACATGGAACTGGAAAACACTTCGACGGGTATGCCGGGATTGAGAAACAAATTCCTCATGTCTTCGGAGAAAACATGGGACTTGGACCAACAGACTGCCCGCGTGCTCACCTCGGGATTCACCAATGCACGGAGAATCCATCCTGCACACGACCGCATCAATATCCACAATATCGTGACCGACCAACAGCAGGACGACCTGAAATTTGCAGTTGGCATCGGCGTGGAACAGTTGTTTGTGGACCGCAGTTATCTGCTCGACACGGCCAACTATGAGGTGTCGCCTGAACAATACCGGATGGTGACGCTCACCGACAAAGCCAAATTCTCGGAGAGTGATTATTTCGTGCATCCCATCGTCATGCAACTTGCAGTGGGCAATACCCAGGGTTATGCGCCAGAAGTCACTATCAAACTGAAGAATAAAATACCCGATTGGGTCAAACAAAGCAGTTACGATAAACATCTTAGCGGTTATCCCGCACCTGACCAATCCTATGCCCTCTATGAATTGGTCGAAGGCATCTATGGCGCCTTCCACAATGTCAGAGGAACAACTGGTCAGGACATCTTCCACCTCAAAGTCACCGTAGGAAGATATGAGTAAACTTCAAATCTCAAACCTCAAATCTCAAATCTCAAACCAAATAGATGGAACTGATTACCAACCTTTTTGAATTGTGGGACGCCGCTTATCTGGGCGACTTTTCCAAATACATGTATGCCGCAGACGGCTATAGTTCGGTTTTTTATGTGATGCTGCTCCTTCCGGTGGCAGTGGCATTTGTCTATTATATCGTGCTCGACCACATCTTGCTGGCTCGGACAGGAAAATGGGCTTTAACTGGCGCGTTGACCTCCGTAGTGGCTGCCGTGGTTGCCATGGTCATCGCCCGTGCCAAATTAGAAGATTACGCCTTCCGTGAGAATATCTATGACGCGGAGATTGTCACGAGCGATTATATCACTTTTGCCGTCATCGTCTTCGCATGGGCGTTTATATTCTACATCATCGCATCGCTGTTGTTCAAATCATTCAGCAGCCGTTGCCGAAACGTGCCATTCTAATCTAATTAAAAACAATCCTCTCAATTAGAACACTAAACCCTCATCCCTCAACCTAAAAAATGAGCAAACTCTATATTTATGGCATCGGCGGAACGGGCGCACGTGTGTTGCGGTCGCTCACCATGCTGTTGGCGTCGGGTGTATCGCTCGGAAAGAACATCGACACCGTCGTCCCGGTCATTGTCGATCCGGACACGTCAAACGGCGACCTCACACGTACAGTGGGACTGATGCAACTCTATCAGAAAATTCGCTCACATCTGTCGTTTGACAACAGACCCGAGAAACGTGGATATTTCTTTACCCAGATTGATGACATGGGGACCAATTTCCGCCTCCATCTCAACAATGTGGCCAACATGAGGTTTGGCGATTATATCGCATACAACCGTTTCACGTCGGAAGGTCATGCTGACCCCAATCAGGCGCTTTTCTCGCTCCTCTTCTCTGACAGCAACCTCAACTGTCCGCTCGACGTGGGTTTCAAGGGCAATCCCAACATGGGTGCCATCGTGCTCAACGACCCCATGAACACAGAGTCGCTTGTGTCGCTGTTGCAGAATTTCCAGAGTGGTGACAAACTGTTCATCATCTCCAGTATTTTCGGCGGAACGGGTGCGGCGGGATTCCCGTTGTTCCAAAAAACTTTCCGCGAGGCGGAAGCGCTTGATATACCCAATTCTTCGGCCATCGCCAACGCCCCCATCGGAGCGGTGTCGGTGCTGCCGTATTTCGGACTCAAAGACGACAAGGAGAGCCAGATAAAAATGGAGACCTTCATCTCCAAGACAAAGGCTGCATTGAAGTATTATATCGGCAACCTCAATGTCGATGCGCTCTATTATGTCTGCGATGCCATCAAGAACCGCTACAACAACGTGGAGGGAGCCACAGAACAACGCAATAAGGCGCATTTTGTGGAACTGGCTGCCGCATTGGGTATCGTCGATTTTTGCCGCACGGATGTGCAACATCAGCGCAACGGCACACAGACCTCTTTCCGCGAGTTTGGCGTGAAGCACGACTTCAATCCGCTCACATTGTCGGAGTTGGGTGCCTCTACCTTCAGCCAAATGGGACGTGAGATGATTAGTTTTTATCTTTTCTCGCGTTTCTATCTTGAGCATTTCAATGAGACTAAGAATTATGCGTGGGCGAAGACCAATGCCATGAAAAACACGTCTTATTCAGATGCGTTTTTCATTGATTTGGGCCAGTTTGTCGACGCATACCGCTCTCAATGGCTCAAAGAACTCTCTGATAATCAGCGTTCTTTCCAGCCGTTCGAGTTATATACCAACGAGAAAGATGTGTTCGATACCATCAAAGGAATTGAACCTCGGAAAACATCCATGATGGACCGTATCTTCGGAAAGAACCTGCAAGGTTTTCCAGCCATCGACACCGAGATATCCGATGTGTCGATGAAACGTATCAAGGGGCTCGACGCGTACAATTTCTTTATAACCGTGCATGAGACCGCCATCAACAATGTCATCAAAAGAAAATATAATATCTAATTAGGATATGCCATACGTTTTCAGATTCCATAAAGGCGCAGAGACCATCGACGGATGGCAGGAGACTGCTCAGGTTGGGTCGAAAGACATCGAGGCCATCGATGACCCCAACGGCGCGAAGGCTTCACTGCCCATCACATCCATTCCCACGCCATTCGCCGGATACGAACTGACCAAAACGGCTTTCGCCTATTGTGCGGAACGGGGCAATGAGCGCGGTTCGACCATTTATCACAAACTCGTGGCAAATGCCCTCGATGTGCTCGAGATATTCTTCGGCTACAAAGCCAAATATGAAAAGATGTTTCAAATCGTGACATGGGATAAGAACCGCGATTTGCAGACATTGGCTTCTGATGGTGTCAGCGAGCATGAGAGTGTGGCTAAAACGCTCGCCCTCTTCCTCTCTCAGGATGCGCAGTCGTTCCATTTCGACCAGATGCAGTTCGTCTATATGCTCAATTACGTGGGCGAGGGGGCGCTCGGACAAATCAATATCGTGGGTGGCACGTCGCCTACATCCGTGTGCATGGCATCTGCCAATGACCTTTCTTACGTCCATGGCGTATATCTCAGCAATTATCACGAGGCGTTTCATCCTGATGCTGATGGTACATACCGCTCGCTTATCGACCGCGACCAGCGCTTCCGCGAATTTGTGTATCTGTTGGCTAAACAACCTGAGTTCAATGCACTCTATCACGAGTTCTATGCGTATGTAGATGCCTGTTTCAGAGCAGATAAGGACACTGAGTTCAAGAATAGGTTGAATACTTATACGCCCGGGCTTTATACCAGTATGTATATGCCGCTGCAGACAGGCAACTCACAACTCTTGTTGCCGGGTGACATTCCTCTGATGTGTCTGCGTGGCAACACTATCGCCACTGACAGCGACTTCCGCATCTTGGCTGAAAAACCATGCGACAGACCTCCGCTCGTGCTTCCTGCTGAGCCTTATTTTGAGAATGGTATGCGTTATGTCACTGCCGACTGGAATGCACACCTCATGGCGCCGAAGGCCGACCAGCGTCCCATGGAGGAGCGTACGTTGCCTTTCGATACTACGCAATATCCGTATCTGACAGCCGAAGATGTGTTCCAACCGACGCTCATTCGGTTGCCTTATCCCGTGAACGACGCGGCCTATGTCACATCGTTGGAGCGTGACGGAAGGAAAGTCAATGACGACTGCCCCTATCTTATACCGCTGAAACCCGCCATTTTCCGCTATCTATCGGTGAAAACCGTCGCCGGGTTTGCAGGCACTTCATCCACGCCCGTCTTTTCTCTGAGCGAATTGCCTGGCGGAATCATTCGCGCCGTGGTCAATATCCCTGTGCAGAAAGGCAGGTACATTGCCCTCAGACGCGATTACACTCCCATGCAGGCGACCGCCGATTCAGCAAGAGATGTATGGCCCGTGGTGGAAGGCAGATTTGACATCTTCCTCTTCCCCTCATTCCATATTGATGAACCCACGATAGCCCGTCCGCAGCGCATATATCTCGTCGATGAAGATACCACGGGATACAAGAAAGACCAGTATCAATATACGGTCAGAGCCTATCAAAACCATGCTGTCGAACCCATGGATGCGGTGCAGGTCAACCGTGCCGACAAGTCGCAGCATTTCCTTTCTTCCCGCTATTTCTGTCTGGATGATGAGTTTGATTATATCTGCGTGAGCAACGGCGATGCCGAGGGCGTGCTCATACCGCGCTACCGTGAGGTGAAACAGGGCAATAAGGTCTTTGATTTCGCCATCGACTTTGGTACGACCAATACACATATTGAATACCAGACCGATACCGATTCCGAGGCGAGACCATTTGTCATCGCACAGGAAGAAGCACAGGTGCTGCCCCTCAACTCGCTCTCACAGCGCACGGTTTCGCTGTTGGACTCCGAGGGATTGGAAACGTTCTTTGGCGGACCGGCTCAGGCCTTTATGCAAGAATTCCTGCCCGTTACTATAGGCTCAGGCGAGGTGGCACGATTCCCCATGCGTACCAATCTTTGTTTCCGAACTGGTCATACCGTTGACGGTCGCGACGTCTTGCCCCTTGCGGATTATAACATCGGTTTCCATTATGAGAAAGAGGATACCTATGATTACAATGAGACAAGACCTGACTTGAAATGGAACAACAGCCGGGGGAATAATCTCTTGGTAGAGGCATATTTCGAGGAATTGCTGATGCTCATACGCAATAAAGTGCTCCTTTCAGGTGGCATGCTCTCACGCACGGGCATCACATGGTTCTATCCCGTCTGTATGCAACCCTATCAGATTGCCGCGCTCGAGGCATCGTGGAACAAACTCTGCCGCAAACTCATCGCTCCTCAGGGAGCACGTTTGCAGAAAGTGGCGGAGTCGCTCGCTCCCTATTATTACTACACGAAGAAAGAGGATGTCGATGCCGAGACAAGGCCTGTCGTATCGATGGATATCGGTGGTGGCACGACCGACTTTGTGGTTTACCATCGCGACAACCGTGCGGTGCTCATTTCGTCCGTTCGTTTCGCCGGTAACAATATCTATGGCGATTTCCTCGGACGGGGCAGCGAATATAATGGATTCGTACGGGCCTTTGCACCTGATTTCGACCTCAAGTTGCGCGACATCACAGGTGTGAGCGATGTATATGAGAAATCGAAGCGCTCCAGTGCCGAGTTCGTCTCATTCCTCTATTCGCTCGACAGCAACCCCCGTATGCAAGGCAGAGGCGTGTCTTTCTCCGAGGAGTTGCGGGGCAATAGCCAATTGCGTGTGGTGCTGCTCCTCTTCTATGCCGCAGAGATTTACTATGCTGCACGTCTGCTCAAGACCAAGTCGCTGCCCACACCAGCGTATATCACCGTCAGCGGCACGGCTTCGAAAGTGCTTACGCTGATAGGTAACATCGACGCGCTGCAAACCATGGCACGACATATCTTCAACGAGATATTGGGCGATGACGGCAAAGTGGAACTGAAACTTGTAGAAAACCCGAAGGAAATCACTTGTAAAGGCGGACTGAACATGAAAGACCGTTTCGTGGTGGCTGACGTGGAGGAAATCACCCGTTTCTGCACGGGTTCTGCTACGCTCGACAACATTGCCCAACCACGCTATAAGGATATTACAGACAGCGTGCGCAAGGAGGTGCTTGACGATTATCTCCGTTTTGTGGAGTTCTTCTTCGGTCTCAACGGAAAATACTCTTTCGCCAAGTACTTCGGTGTGGCGAATGAACGGGAGTTTGCCGATTTCCGCACCATCATGACGGAGAAGGCTGAACAGGACTTCAACAAGGTGCTGGCTGCCCGACGCGACGACATGGCAGGCGAGGAGAACCCCGAAATCAACGATTCGCTCTTCTTCATCCCGCTCACCGGAGGCATCAGCCGGCTCGCATACCACATCGCTACACACAATTCATAATTCATAATTAACAATACTCCCTCCCTTGGGAGGGTAGGGGTGGGTTTCCTATGATTATATTAACAATTCTCCTTTTCGCCGCAGCCATCGCATACACCGAATACCGTGTACGTTCGGTGAGCCAGAAAAATGACGCCTACGAGAAAGAGGCGACAGATTATTTTGCCACAAAAAAAGAATTGAAAGAGCAGTTGGAACGCGAGATTGCCGAGTGCCGCGAGACCTTGCGTCTGCTCGACGAGCGGCTTGCCTCCATGGAGAAGAAGATGTTCTACTCCGAGCCGCTCACCGCAAAAACTATTTCTACACAGCAGGTTGCCACTCCAAGTCGTGATGATGTGTTTTATTTCCGTTGGCCTGCCGACGACGGCACGTTCGACGATGCGTCACGACAGCCTGCTCAGACCGAGGACACCTATTATGAGTTCCGTTTGACGGGTAGCGGCAAGGCGGAGTTCCGTTTCGTGACCATGAGCGATACACAATTGAGCAAGGCTAACAACAGTTCGAAAAAATACATTGAGCGCGCCTGCTCGTTTTCTACAGCCAAGTCGTCGCGTTTCACTTGCACTCCCGGCACAGCACGTCTCGACCGCGGCCGGTGGGTCGTAGTCGATAAAGCCCAAATAGAATATCTGTAATGTTTCCCGGCATACCTCGCACCTCTTGGTATGTCGTGTTCTTCTCCGTAGGCAGCGGTTTTGCCGCTGCCGGTTACTGACTTTTCAGTTTCTTCAGGTCGCACAGCAGCAGTTTGCCGTCGCTGTCGCGAAGGTGCATGCCATTGCCGCGGCAGTAGCGGAAATATTTGCAGTCCTCGCACTCGTCTTTACGCATCCAACTGCGGTCACGGTAGGGTTGGAACTTATTCTCCCATACTTCCCAAAAATCATCTTGATAGATGTTTCCCTGATGGTAATTCGCACGGATGCTGCCACAAGCGGAGATGCTGCCGTCGATGAGCACCGATGCGACCATCACACCTGCCTGACAGAAATAGAAATGATCGCGCACCTCGGTCTCTAACTCTCCCAAAAAGCCCTCGCAAGAGTATGACGTGTGTATGCGGCCTTCTTTACGGTTATCTTTGATAAATTGCATCATGCCGCGCAACTGTTCTGGACTGATTTGCATTTCAGGGTCATTCGCAGCACGTCCAACGGGGATGATAGTGAAGATACGCCAACCCGGCACTTTCTTGCTGATAAGGAACTCCTTCAGTTCTGGCAAATCATCATAATTGCGGGAATTGACACAGGTCACCACGTCATACACAACCTTTGTCTGATTGGCAAGGATATCCAGTGCCTCCGAGCAGCGGTCAAAACTGTCTTTATGGCGGCGCATCCAGTTGTGGCTCTCTTTCAGGCCGTCGATGCTGACCGTCATTGAGTGCATGCCGGCATCCACAAGCGCATCAAAACGCTCCTTGGTCAGATACAATGCATTGGTCACCATGCCCCAAGGAAAACCGCGCTTGTAAATCTCTCGGCCGCAACGCTCTAAATCGTCGCGCACCAGCGGTTCACCACCCGAGATGATGACAAATACCTTGTGAGGGTCGGTATGGGCGGCGATATTGTCAAGAACAGGCAGAAAATCTTCCAGAGGCATGTCGGGCTTGTCAGGCAACTTCTTGCAATCACTGCCGCAATGACGACAAGCCACATTGCAGCGCAATGTGCTCTCCCAAAACAACTGACGGAGAGGATGCTCCTTTATCAGGCTGTTTTGTAACTTGCGTTCTATCTCTAAACCAAGTTTCTTCCTGAGGGACAGCATGATTACATCTCCCTTTATTATTTCACTTCTTCCTCTCTTATCACATCCCTTTGAATATAGTTACGTGGCGGCACTCCATACATCAGGCGTATACGCCCGGGGTCATCGCGGGGTATAATCATGCCTTCCTTGTCACGCTCTATCGTTATGCTCTTTGAAGAACGGCATGAAGAAAAGCCCAGCAATGACAAAATGCCGGCAAGAATGATATAAGTAAGGTTTCTCGCTTTGTTAATAAGCATAATAATGACTGTTGTTTGTTACCTGAAAACAGAAAATATACCACTAATTAGTTGAAGTTAGTGGTGGGCGCACCATATTTGACAATCATCTGTTGTTGTTGCTGTTTCTTGCGCCATTCCTGATATTGATCGCGCGTCATCTGAACGGTCTTCCCGTCGATTTCCACCTCTATCAATTCCACTGGTAGGTCAAAGGTGACAGGAGGTCCGTATTTGGTCAAGGGAACATCAATGACGTTCTTATGGCTGCAACATGATGAAAAGCCCAGCATGCCCATCATACCAGTCAATATTCCCATCATCCAGTTGCGTTTGTCCTTTCTCATTTATTATTATCAAGACTGTTGAGTTGCTGTATGGGCGTGTTATCCGTCTTTGAGTCTTTCATCAGGTCGTCGGACTTGAGTATCTTGCCGTTGACTGGTCCTACATATTGACGGCTCTTGCAGGACGACATATTACACGTGAATGCTACGATGGCTAAAGATGCCAATGCGTATCGGGCTATTGTTGAAAATTTCATGATTTATGGTTTGGCTGTTTGTTCTTCTTTTTGTACTTGATTGGTCGAGTCTTTCTCGTTAATCGCTTTCCCGTCGGGACCGCCTTCTTTGATAACGGTGCCGATTCCCGGTAGGGCAGGGCCGTATCCGAGCACATGGCCGTGTGGCTTGGTCTTGCACGATTGGAATCCCAAGAGGGCCATTGTGGCGGTCAATAATCCTATGATTAATCGCTTGTTTCTCATCAGTGCTCCAATTATGACAAGGCTCTATGAGCGGTTTGTCTCTTCATGTTGCAAATATAGCGGTTTTATCCATACACTCCAAATAATATGTGTCCTTTTTATTCTTTTTAGGTTAATTCCTGTCATCCGTTGACAAAAATATTTAATTATGGTGTTAATATCTGTCAATTTGTCCCATTCATAATGCGATAGACGTATTTTTGAAGAAGAAATGAGAAAAATCCTATTATGGGTACTGACCCTTTGGCTGATGGGGGCTCTTCAGGCAAAGGCGCAAATGGATGTGGTGGTGGCCGACATCGAGTCGGGCGTGCCCCTGAGAGATGTGAAAATCTATACTGATTCCGGCAGCGTGGCCAAGACGGATTACAGGGGCATGGCGCACATCGACCGCCCTTTCTCGAGCGCCACTGTTTCGCATCCCAAGTATCTCAGCACCACAATGCAGAGTCATGAGATGGTTGATACCATCTTCCTTCTTCCTCGTGCTAATACCCTCAATGAGGTGGTGGTTTGGGGCGAAAGCAGAAAAGGCATTAAATCGATGGTCTCAGATGCCACAAAAGATGCCTACCTATATGCGCCTCCTCCTGCGATGGTACAGTTCGATTTCTTCGAGATGTTCAGGAAGAAACCCCTCAACAGCAAAGCAAGGAAGAAAAACCGTGAACTGCTCGATAATTGGGACCGCACCTATAATGATCCGCTCTATGTGGAACGCCAACAAAGAAAGGCGGGAATGAAGAAGAGATAAGAAGTATGGGATAATACTCCTTTGTTAAAAAATCACGGACCCTTTCCTTTTTATCAATAATTTCACTACCTTTGCAATCTCAAATCTCAAACCTCAAACCCAATATGCCTCTCTATCCGAAACTCATCTTGGACGCGCTTGCTACTGTCACCTATCCGGGCAACAAGAAAAACCTGGTGGAAAATGAGATGGTGGCCGACAACATACGCATCGACGGAATGAATGTGTCGTTCTCAATTATATTCCCGCGCGACACCGACCCCTTTATCAAATCGACCCTCAAGGCTGCCGAGGCGGCCATTCACTATCATGTGGGGAAAGATGTGGTCGTGGGCATCACTGCCGAATTTCAGTCGAAAAGACCTGAACCCGACAAACTGTTGCCGCAGGTGAAAAACATCATTGCGGTCAGTTCCGGAAAGGGTGGAGTGGGGAAGAGCACCGTCAGTGCCAACCTCGCCATAGCGCTTGCCCGTCTGGGTTATCGTGTCGGTCTGCTCGATACCGATATTTTCGGACCGTCTATGCCGAAAATGTTCGACGTTGAGGATGCCAGACCCTATGCGGTTAAAGTTGACGGGCGTGACCTGATTGAGCCGATTGAGAAATACGGTGTCAAATTGTTAAGCATTGGTTTCTTTGTCAGTCCCGAGACTGCTACATTGTGGCGGGGCGGCATGGCATGTAATGCGCTCAAACAACTCATTGCCGATGCCGACTGGGGCGAACTCGATTATTTCATTCTCGACACCCCGCCGGGAACGAGTGATATCCACCTCACTCTGCTCCAGACACTTGCCATCACTGGAGCGGTCATCGTGAGCACACCGCAGAAAGTGGCATTGGCCGACGCGCGCAAAGGTATCGATATGTACCGAAATGATAAGGTAAATGTACCCATCCTCGGACTGGTCGAGAACATGGCATGGTTCACTCCCGCCGAGTTGCCCGAAAACCGCTATTACATTTTCGGAAAAGAGGGTTGCAAGGAATTGGCGCAGGAGATGGAGGTGCCGCTCTTGGCGCAAATTCCAATTGTGCAAAGCATCTGTGAGAGTGGTGATAAGGGCAAACCCGCTGCCCTCGACAGCGATACCATAACGGGCTTGGCGTTTATCAACCTTGCACAGGCGGTAGTCACTACTGTCAACCGGCGCAATGCTGACGCACCGCCTACTCAACGTGTCAAAGTAAAGTAAAATTTTAATTCATATCTAAATATCAACTCATCATGAAAAAGGATATAGTGTCAATGAGTAAGAAACTATGGGCCATCATCCTAATGATACTCGTCGGCTTCAGCGCTGTTACGGTATCATCATGCGGCAGTGATAGCGATGAAGAAGCCGCCACCAACGTGACGACAAAAATATACAAAGTATGGCACAGCAAGAACGGAGGTGGACTACCGGCACATTTGAAAGATATGGTCATCGACCTGTCCAAGCAGGGCAAGATGAAAGTCTATGTCAAATACGATGATAATCTCCAGCAACTGATGGGATTGGAGGACGTTTGGTATGAAGGACAAGAGTATTCGTATGAGATGAATCTCACTTACGATCAATATGGTGACCATGCCAACATCGCATTGGATGATGGTATCACGATGATGTATCTCAAAGGTATCAAAATTAAACAATTCAGTTGGTACCATTACGATTATGGGGTTAACGCGTGGGCAGATGCTTTCTTCGAGCCCTATGATGTGGCACTCAACGCGAAAAAACTGCCTTTCCATGATCTTCTCACGGCCATCGTCGGACAATGGCTGATAGAAGATGGACAAGAGAAAAACTTCCTCAAATATTATTCGTCTTATGGCGATTACCTTGTTATCAACGAGGCGCCTTTCTATATCGACAACGACGGGCAATTCAGATACTCCAACAATGACCATTCGTTGGGTGTGCAGAAAGTGGAGGGCGGAAATGTTATCATGAGCATCTTCCATGACAACACGCAAATGCGTAAATACGTCCTCTCCGATCCGAAACACGCTGATGTGTTCAGCATCAAGGACGACGCGACCAATCTGATGTATCAGATATCAAAACTCGACGTTCCGGCCATCAAATAATCTGTGAACACTCTCGCCACATTCTCATCATTCCCATAAAAAGTCGGGGCATGATAGTTTTTCGATGAAGAGTGTAAATGAAACACCACCTTCCATAAATACGAAATAAGCAGGGCACCTAAAATCAGGTGCCCTGCTTGTATATGAGTACAAACTATGGTTGCACTTTATTTGCTCAGTTCATTCCCCCTGTTGCCTGTTTCATGCCCTCAAAAAACTTCTCTTGTAATTCTCTGGCAAGTTGATTGTTTGGATTGAGTTTCAACGCCTTTTCATAGTTCTGCATGACGTCGAGATAGTACCGTTGCCCGTTCTGAGCAGGGTCTTGCACGATGCGGACCATATAGAGAAAGCCTCTCAGGGTATAGACATCTGATTTGTCTGCCCCCTTCATCTGCTCTATTTGATTGATAGTCTGTTCTGCTTGGGTTATCAGACGATTGGTCTGCTCGGTTTGGGGATTCATAACAGAGAAGAAAAGACTTTGCAGGACCATTTGTTGCTTGGGCTGGATGCTGTCGGGAAACATCGCATCAATGCGTTCCAATTCAGCAATACAATTGAGGTATGCCTCTGGGGTCGGTTGTTGAATTTTGCTGAGCGACTGTTCAATGAGTGACTGCATCTGCGATACCTCTTGGGCGTTGATACTGATACTGGCCATCAGACAGAGGGCGATGGCGAACACACGGATTTTAGAAATTTGAAATGTCATACGCTTTATTACTTTTAAGTGAAACAAATATTCCGATATAGAAGAAGCGGTCGCGGGTTGCTGTGACGGGTGTGCCGTCAGATTGATAACGATACACGTTGGTGCGACCAAGTATGTTGTTGAGCGAAGAATAGACAATGACCTTGGGATGAAGCAAATAGGTGATGTTGGCATCAAGACTGTTATAACAAGGCGTCGTGCCCATCGTGTATTTGCGTCCGCTGGCATACGACTCTGCCAGACCTATGATGAACTTTCCAATAGAATATTTTGCGGTCAGTCGGATATTATGACGTGAGGCATATTCAGGAGTGCGCAGACTGGTATAGTCAAGGTATAAACGCTCTGAGTCGTTGAATGAGTAAGAAATGGTGGTTGCGATATTTTTAACCAGAGAGTGATTCTCAAAGAAAACGTCGAAGCCTCGGCTTGTGCCATAGCCGTCGGAGGTATATGCACCTTCTGCAAGCAGAGGCAAGTGGCGGTATTTCTTGTAGTATGGCTCTATGCGGAGTAAGGTTTTCGCAGTGCTGTATTGCAGACTGACGATGGCGTGGTCGGCTGTGCCTTGAGCCAGATGTTTCCCGCTGCTCGCTATATATTCATCCTCGGCTGTCTGACTATATCGTCCGAACATAGCCGAGAGTTGGAACCGGTTGTTAGGAATGTAACTCACAGTAGCACGAGGCATCAACATCCAGTCGTTGACATAATTCAGATGCTCCGCCCTGCACGAGAGATTGAGAAACAGCCGGGGGATAATTCGCCACTGCGCATCGAGGTGAGCAGCCGACAGGTTGTAGTCAACATGATATCGATATGTTTCGTATTGCATCGAACTGTTACGGATGTAGTCTTCTAATCCTGCTGACATCTTCAATGTAGGGGTAAACACCTTTTTCAATTCGGCTTTCAGATGGACTTCGTTCCGGAGGTTGTGGTAGTGGTCGCCGAGGGTTTGCGCATCGTCTATGTCCTTGAATACCGACGAATTGGCGATACCTGCAAACAGGCTGTAACCATGGCCGATGCTAGTCTTAATCGTAGTATTGACGTAGATGTTGTGCTCTTTGAACGACAGATTAAGGTCATCTATGTGTTGGCCGACTGAAGTCAAGTCGTAGCCAGCGTAGGATTTCAGTACGGTCATTCCTGATATTTCTGCTTTGTATTGAGCCTCACCAGACAGTTTCCGGTAAGGGCGCGTCCAGTCGCAACGGTCAGGGAAGAGCGCGTTGTAAAGTCCCATACTGGTATAGTCGGCATTGAACGAGAGGCTGCTTTTGTTGAATGCCTTCGTGCCGCCTGCGTTCCAATCTACGAGCGAAGCGCTCACACCGAGTTTGTCGCTTGTCACCACGTCGGTCGTTTCCATTGGCAGCACCGATGACAATGCCTGTCCGTATTCACCGCCATAGCCGCCTAAGGAGAAGTTGATGCCCTTGAACAAAAATGGAGAAAAACGTCCGCGTTGTGATTGTCCCTCAACATTTGTGCTATAAGGTGTGAGAACGTGCATGCCGTTGATAAAGGTCTGGCATTCCTCGCTCTCGCCGCCCCTGACATAGAGTTTCCCGTTCTCACCCACTTTTTGGGTGCCGGGCAATGTCTGCAGAGCCGCCACTACGTCACCACATGAATTGCCTGCCATCACGACATCAAGCGCATCCATCGTCTTGAAGTTTTCGCTCTTGCCAAAACTATAGGTGCTGGCTGTTATGACTACTTCATCTATCGTGGTTGCCTTTTCATGCATTCTGATAGATAAATTTGTCAGTTGGCTGGACGTTAATAGATAGTCTTCGAAGCCTATAAACGTCACCTTTAATGTCTGTTCGCCTTCTTTTGCCGTAACAAATGAGAAATGTCCGAGAGAATCGGTTTGGCATCCGTCTATCGTACCTAATATAAATACATTGGCACCTGCCAGCGGTTCGCGGCCGTCAGTGACGAACCCCGAAACATTTGTCTGTGCTGCTACCTTCCATGCAGTCAGCACCATAAGAATGAGATATGTGAGTCGTTGTTTCATGCTGCAAAAATACGCATGGACTAAGACTCCTCCAAATATCCGTGACAGACGGCTATAACAACGGACAGAAGACTAAACCCGTTGACGAATGACTAAGAAAAAGGACGATTGACTAAGCAATAAATGAGCGAAGTTTAGGCACGTAGGTACGGGAAACGGGCACCACTGTTGGGCATTTGCCGAGTTTCAGTTGGTAACCGTTGGAGTTGCCCTGTGCTGATGAGATATTGTTCAGGTTAACTACAAATGAACGGTGGCACTGAAAGATGTTATCGTATGTTTGCAAGTCATCGAGTACTGCGGTTAACGTCGTATGGACTTCTCTTTTTTGTATAGTACCGTCCTTTGTGAAAAAAACAACTACATTGTTCTTTTGAGCCTCAATATATAACAGGTCGTTGATTACCAGTTGCAAGTCATTCCCCCTGATGTTAGTGTCATGAATGGTGATGGTAATGTCCTCTTGTTGCTCCGTCGTTTTGTCAAGCAAGGTCTCCAACTGACTGCGCAGGTATCGATAGTAACTGATACCGACTGAGCAGATGGTCACAATGACGCCTATAATCAGTGTCCAATAGAGGAACAGCCAGAAGGAGTGTAAGGAAAGAGAATGATAGAACAAATACGAGAACAGAAAGAAATTGCAAATGCCGATAAAGAGCACCATGGCTAATACAACCAACTCTTGGTGCCAAACCTTCCAGACCTTGACTCTTTTGGACAAAGGCAGGAAAACGGCAAAAGTAAACACAGCACAACATACAAAGGTAATCGCTCCGAATCCCAAAGAGGCCAGCAATTTGTTGCCCTGATATAGGCTGAAGCCGAAGGGTTGCAAGATATATAAAATAAGGAACACGATGACACAATACAATGCGCAGTCTCGTAGCCTGTGCCTGCTCTGTGGAAATGGATATTTTCGGTTTAATAATGACATACCGCTTTTCTTTGTGTACAAAGGTACACATTTCTGCTTAAATAATGGGTAAATAATGTACGAAAAGAATAGAGACCATCATATATATAAGCAGAGCATCCGAACTCTCGGATGCTCTGCTTATAATACTTTTACAAGAAAACGGTTGCTTATACCGGTATCTTGTCGATACGGCGCTGGTGACGGCCGCCCTCAAAATCCGTGGCGAAATACTCGTCCATGATGCGGCGTGCCATCTCCTCATCGATGAAACGGCCGGGCATCACCAGCACGTTAGCGTCGTTGTGCTGACGGATGAGATGTGCTATCTCAGGTATCCAGCACAATCCGGCACGGATTGATTGATGCTTGTTGAGCGTCATGTTAATGCCCTCACCACTGCCGCAAATAGCGATGCCGGGATAGACCTCGCCTTCTTCGATACCACGCGCCAAAGCGTGACCGAAGTCGCTGTAGTCGCAGGAATCGTCGGTATAGGTGCCGTAGTCTTTGTAGGCATACCCCTTTTCTTCCAGATACTTCTTCACATACTGTTTCAGTTCATAGCCGGCGTGGTCGCTTGCTATACCAATGGTCTTGATTTCCATAGTTCTTCTGTTGAGTTTATATTGCAAAGGTACATCAACTTAATGGAATAACCAAATGAAACGAAGAAAAACACATTTAGGAAATGCACGTGTCGTCACATGCCAATAGGTTTGACGTCTTTCCACCACCAGTGCTTATTGACGGTCCATCCGTATTCATCTCCGTTATATTTGCTCTTGAACGAGTTGTTATCGATACTGAACGTTTTATATGGAGCACCCCCCCAGACATATAACTGATTTAAATCAAACGTCTGTGTGACAGTAAACAAGACTTCGCCATTCAACTTTACGTCTATGGATAGTTCTATTTTTGTCATTTCTGCTGCCATGTCACCGCTGTTGGAAAAATAACCACAGATTTCACAGGAACCGTCATAAAAAGTTACATCGGTGACTTTGAAGTAAGGGTCTGCTCCATCGTAGGCCGAAACGCCTTGGGGGATGGCAAAAAGGAGGAACAGGACTCCCAATACCATCAATCTGGAAAAGGTGTGATGAACGTTTTTCATAATTGTAAATGATAGGTTTGACAATAGGTTTCAAAGAACCAAAAACAGATTGCGATTCTTTCTGCGGCAAAGATAAGGGAAATCTCAATAGAAAAACAAAAAGAAAGCCCTAAAATGTAATAGGGTTTTCCCTACAGTTAAGAAAACTCCTGTCTCACGTCTGGAACGCAAGACAGGAGTGGGAGTGGTGAAAAACAGTGTGTGTTATGCCAACAATTTCTTCACCTGCTCATATACGTTCTGGCCGTTGTAGCCCAGTTTCTCGTCAAGCACTTTGTAAGGTGCGGAGAATCCGAAACTCTGCAAGCCCCAGACTACGCCGTCAGCACCTACAAGGCCTTCGAGGGTCACAGGCAGACCGGCGGTCATACCGAACTTCTTCTTGCCAGCGGGCAATACGCTCTCTTGATACTCCTTCGGCTGGTTACGGAACAGACCTTCAGAGGGAACGCTCACCACGCGCACTTTCACGCCGTCCTCACGGAGCAGGGCAGCACCGGCTTCCAGAGTGGAAACCTCAGAACCGCTTGCCAACAGAATCACATCGTAATCCTCGTCGCTGCCGGCTACCACGTATGCACCCTTCATGGCTTGGTTGTAGTCGTTGCCTTCGGGCAGCATGTCGATGTTCTGACGTGAGAAAATCAGTGCGGTCGGAGTGTCGGTGTTCTCCATGGCCATGCGCCAGCAGACGGTGGTCTCCTCGGCGTCAGCAGGACGGACTACCAGCACGGAGTTCTTGCCGTGGTGGTTCTTCAGTTTCTCCATCAGGCGGATCTGTGCCTCCTGCTCTACGGGCTCGTGGGTAGGACCATCCTCACCTACGCGGAAAGCGTCGTGTGTCCAGATGAATTTCACGGGCAGTTCCATCAAGGCGGCCATACGGACGGCGGGTTTCATGTAGTCGGAGAACACGAAGAACGTTCCGCAAGCGGGGATGACACCACCGTGTAGAGCCATACCGATGCAGCAGCAAGCCATGGTTAACTCGGCAACACCTGCCTGGAAGAATGCACCGCTGAAGTCGCCGCGAACGATGTCGTGGGTCTTCTTCAAGAAACCGTCGGTCTTGTCGGAGTTCGACAGGTCGGCGGAAGCACAAATCATGTTGGGCACTTCCTCGGCCAACACGCTCAGCACAGTAGCAGAGGCGCCACGGGTAGCAGCACCTGCCTTCTGGGCCACTTTGCTCCAATCCACTTTCGGAGCCTTGCCGCTGAACCACTCTTCCAACTGAGCGGCTTGCTCGGGATGACCTTTCGCCCATTCTGCCTTGGCGGCATAGCGCTCGGCCACAATCTTCTTCAGTTCTTCAGCACGTTTGGCATACATCTCTTTCACCTCGGGGAAGATAACGAAGGGATTCTCCGGGTCTGCGCCCAGATTCTTCATCGTCTGTACGAAGTTGTCGCCACCGAGAGGTGCGCCGTGAGTGGCGCAGTTGCTCTCGTAACTGCTGCCGTCGGCCTTGCGGGCGCCTTTACCCATCACACAGTGACCGATAATCAGGCTCGGACGCTCTTTCTCTGCTTGTGCTTTCTTGATAGCCTCGCGAATCTGATCCACGTCATTACCGTCAATCTTCTGCACGAACCAACCCCATGCCTCGTATTTCTTAGCAGTATCCTCGCAGGTCACCACTTCAGTCTTGGTGGAGAGTTGGATGTCATTGGCATCGTAGAACATGATCAGGTTGTCGAGTCCCAGATTACCGGCGATACGGCCTGCACCCTGAGAAATCTCTTCCTGCACACCACCATCAGAGATGTAAGCATAGATGGTCTGGTTCATCACGTCGCCAAGACGGGCTTTCAGGAATTTAGCGGCGATAGCGGCACCGACGGCGAAGGTGTGACCCTGACCCAGAGGACCGGAGGTGTTCTCAATGCCACGGGCTATCTCACGCTCGGGGTGACCGGGTGTCACTGAACCCCATTGACGGAGGTTCTTCAGGTCTTCCAGGTCATATTTGCCAATCAGGGCGAGTTGTGAGTAGAGCATCGGGGCCATGTGACCCGGATCGAGGAAGAAACGGTCGCGGCCTTCCCACTCGGGACGCTCGGGATCATATACTAAAAACTCGCTGTACAGTGTGTTAATGAAATCTGCGCCACCCATGGCTCCGCCGGGGTGTCCGCTCTTTGCTTTTTCTACCATGGCAGCAGCCAGAATACGGATGTTGTCTGCCGCACGGTTCATCACTTTGTTGTCGTTCATGTTTTTGTTTTATTTAGATGTTGAATATTTGAATCAGTTGATTTTGACGTATTTATTTGATGTTGAGCACTACAATTGATTGGGCGGGCATCCTCACTGTGATGGCATTTTTCTTCACCTTCATCTCTTTGAACTCTTTCGGCGATACGGTGCTAAGGTGCTCGAAATCATTATAGTCGGTGATGTTCTTGCTTGTCAGGATGCGACCTGTCACGTTCTTGGCGTCAAAACCGTCGAGGTTGAGGGCGATAGCCTGAGGCTGGTCGAGCATCACGTTGGAGAGGGCGACAATCAGGCTGCCGTCTTTCATTTTGGCTGCCGATGCGCTCACCTTGGCTACGTTGTTGCCATTGCTGGCTTTTGTGTTATCGCATTTCAGGTCTGAAGGCAACCAAGTGGCCTCTTGGAATCCCTTGTACATCTCAAACACATGATAGGTCGGGGTCAGAACCATATGACCGGTGCCTTTCTGGTCAGTCAGAATCATTGATTGCAACACATTGACCACCTGGGCGATGTTACACATCTTCACGCGATAGGTGTATTTGTGGAAGATGTTGAGCATCAGCGAAGCGACCATGGCGTCGCGCATGGTGTTCTGTTGGAACAGGTGTCCTGGGATGGTGCCCGGCTCTTCGTCCCACCATGTGCCCCATTCATCCACCAAAAGTGCGATTTTGTTTTCCGGGTCTATCTCGTCCATGATAGCACAGTGTTTGCGCACCACGTTGTCCACGTCAAGACATTTGTCCAAGGTCAGATAATATTCCTCGGGGGTGAAAATGGTGGCCTTTCCTTTATGATCCCAATCCTTGACAGTATAATAATGTACGGAGAGGGCGTTCATGCGGTTGCCGATGTTTTTCATCAGCGTGGTCGTCCAGTCGTAATCATAGTCAGTGGCTCCCGATGCGATACGGTAGAGTTTGTTGTTGTCGTAGTCGCGGAGGTAGGTGTTGAACTTCTTGTACTCGTTGCTGTAGTACTCGGCTGTCATATTACCGCCACAGCCCCAAGCCTCGTTGCCCAGACCGAAATACTTCACGTGCCAAGCCTTGTCGCGACCGTTCTGGCGGCGCAGACGGGCCATTGGCGTGTCACTGTCACTGGTCATGTACTCCACCCACTGTGCCATTTCTTTCACCGTGCCGCTGCCTACGTTACCGCTGATGTAAGGCTCACAACCCAGTAACTCGCAGAGGTTCAGAAACTCATGTGTACCGAAGGAGTTGTCTTCGATGGTGCCGCCCCAGTTGTTGTTACGCAATGACGGGCGTTGGCTCTTCGGACCGATGCCGTCCATCCAATGGTAATCATCGGCAAAGCAACCGCCAGGCCAGCGTAAGACGGGCACCTGAAGGTTTTTCAGTGCGTCAAACACGTCTTTGCGGTAGCCGTTGACATTGGGGATAGGTGAGTTCTCGCCCACCCAGAGACCACCGTAGATACATGAGCCAAGGTGCTCGGCAAACTGACCGTAAATCTCTTTGCTGATGGTCGATTTGCCGTCATTGGCGTGTATGGTCACTGTTGCATCCTGAGCACTCGCAGTAAAGGTGAGTGCTGCGAAAAGGATAAGGGTGCTTATTTTTCTCATCATGTTTTTTATATAATACGTTTGAAAACCGTTTTTCCCTTTCTATCAGAAGAACCAGTGACATAAGTCTTGCTTGTGTCACCGGTTCTGTCCGTCTTACTTGTTCTCCACAGCGCTCTGCTCGATGGGCAGACAACGCTTGTAGTTCTGGATGTATTTCTCAAAACCTGCCACATCTTCAGCCGTAGGAGCGATAGACACGCCGGTATTTCCGGCGAAGACCACTTCTTCGAGATAGTCGGCAAGATTGAGTTTCTGAGGATTGTTCACTGCATAGCCGGCAAGAAGGGCGATACCCCATGCACCGCCTTCGCCTGCAGTCTCCATGACGGAGATCGGGCTGTTGATGGCGGCTGCGAGCACACGTTGCCCCACGCCTTTGGTCTTGAACAGACCACCGTGACCGGTGATGCGGTCCACCTTGATTTTCTCTTCTTTGAAGAGAATGTCATTGCCGATTTTCAGCACACCGACTGAGGCGTATAGATGTGCGCGCATGAAATTGGAAAGGGTAAACTTGTCGTTGGCAGAACGCACGAAGAGCGGACGGCCTTCTTCCAGACCAGTCACAGGCTCACCGGAGATATAGTTGTAAGAGATGAGTCCGCCGCAGTCTGCATCGCCGTTGAGGGCATTGTTGTAGAGCTTGCCGAACACCTCGTTCATATCTACGGGCACTCCCAGTAATTGCTGATATTCTTTGAACAGGTTCACCCAGGCGTTCAGGTCGCTCGTGCAGTTGTTGCAGTGCACCATGGCTACAAGTGAACCGTCGGGGGTGGTCACCATGTCTATCATCTCGTAGGGCTTGCTCAGTTCTTTCTCCAGCACAATCATCGAGAATGATGAGGTGCCGGCCGACACGTTACCTGTGCGCTGCTTCACAGCGTTGGTGGCCACCATGCCGGTGCCTGCGTCACCCTCGGGAGGACAGACGGGGATGCCTGCCTTCAGATGGCCGCTCACATCCAATCGCTGGGCACCCTCGGGCGTGAGGAAACCGGCGTTCTCGCCAGCGTTCAGCGATTTCGGCAGAATGTCGAGCAATTTCCATGAGAATCCCTTCGGTGCGACCAATTCGTCGAACTTACGTACCATCTCAGCGTCGTAGGTCTTCGTCTTAGGGTCAACGGGTATCATTCCTGAAGCGTCGCCTACACCCAACACAAACTGACCTGTCACCTGCCAGTGAACATAACCTGCCAGTGTGGTAAGATATTTGATGTCATTCACATGCTCCTCATTGTCGAGAATGCACTGATACAGGTGGCTGATGCTCCAGCGCAGGGGGATGTTGTAATTGAAAAGAGCGGAAAGTTCTGCAGCAGCCTTGCCGGTGTTAGTGTTGCGCCATGTGCGGAACGGAACGAGTATCTTCTGCTCTTCGTCAAATGCCATATAACCGTGCATCATCGCACTGAAACCGATGGCGGCCAAGGTCTCAATCTCACAGTCGTATTGACGGAGCACATCCTTGCGCAGTTCGGCGTAGCAGTCTTGCAGACCATACCAGATGGCCTCGATGCTGTAGGTCCAAAGACCGTCAACCAATTGGTTCTCCCATTCGTGGGAACCTTGGGCGATGGGCTTGTTCTCCTCGTCAATGAGCACAGCCTTAATGCGGGTCGAACCAAACTCTATACCGAGGATGGCTTTCCCAGATTCTATCGTTTGTTTTGGAGTCATGGTAATAAGCCCCCCTCCTTCCTCCCCCGAGGGGGGAGGTGTGTTGAGAGGTTATAGGGGCAATCTTTTTTATAGTTAAACAATGTAATTAGGCCCTCCCCTGGGGGAGGGATAGAATGGGGGCTTACTTCAAAGCCTTATTCAGCATGTAATACACCTCGTTCATCTGCAAGTCATGTTTGAACTCACTGATCTTGGTGTCTTTGTTGATTCTCACATACTCAATGCCGAGCATCTCTGCGAAGTCTTCCCAATATTCCTCGGTGATGTCATATGAGAAAGCGCTGTGGTGTGTACCGCCGGCAAGAATCCATGCGCCAGCGCCAATCTCGAAGGTAGGCTGGGGAACCCACAGGGCAGATGCCACGGGCAGATTAGGCATGGGTTTCGGCTCGATGCACTCCACTTCCTGTGAAATCAGGCGGAAACGGTTGCCAAGGTCAACAACGGTGGCTTTGATACCGCGGCCTACCTTTGACGTGAACACCAGACGGGCGGTCTGCTGCTTGCGGATACCGATGCCGAGGAAGTGTACCTCGAGTTTGGGCTTATCCACGGCGATGAGTGGACACACCTCGAGCATGTGGCTCTGAAGGCATGAACTGCGGTCGCCGGCGAAGTTCAGCGTGTAATCCTCAAGGAACGAGCATCCGGTGGGCATGCCTTGCTGGATAACCCACAGTGTGCGATACAGACAAGCGGTCTTCCAGTCGCCTTCCGCGCCAAAACCGTAACCCTCTTCCATGAGTCGCTGTGAGGCAAGACCCGGAATCTGGTCGAAACCTACGAAGTTGGGGTCGTTGATATCTGCATCACCCAGATCATCGAAGTTGGTCGTGAAAGCGGTGGCTCCTTCATCTTTCAGCACGCGGCGGAGGGCAATCTCTGCCTTGGCGGAGTTCTTCACCTTCTCCCAATATACTTCTTCACCGCTCTCGTCAATCTTGATGGTGTACAGTTTCTTGTACTCCTCTACCAAAGCGTCGGCCTCGGTGTCGGTCACTTTCTTGAAGTATTCCATCAGGCTGCTCACTGGATAATAATCTACATGATAGCCCATGCGCTGTTCAAACTCCACACGGTCGCCGTCGGTCACGGCCACGTTGTTCATGTTCATACCGAACATCAGGCAACGCACGTTCTTAGCATCGGCAACACCGGCTGCTACGCGTGCCCAAACAGCAATCTTCTTCTGGGCTTCCTCATTCTTCCAATAACCGCAGACCACTTTGCGGGGTACACGCATGCGGGTGCAGATGTGTCCGAACTCGATGTCGCCGTGAGCACTCTGGTTCAGGTTCATGAAATCCATGTCCATCGTCTCCCAGGGAATCTCGGCGTTGTATTGTGTATGGAAGTGGAGTAGGGGTTTCTGCAAAGCCTGCAATCCTTTAATCCACATCTTAGCGGGAGAGAAGGTGTGCATCCAGGTGATGATACCTGCGCATTTCTCTTCGTTGTTGGCGGCTTTCATCACGTCTTCCACCTCTTTGCTGCTGTTTGCTGTGCCCTTATACACTACTTTGATGGGAATGATGCCGCTCTCGTTCAGCCCTTTAACCATTTCTTTTGAGTGACCGTCCACTTGTACCACGGCGTCGCCTCCATAGAGCAACTGTGCACCAGTCACCCACCAAATCTCTAAGTTTTCAAATTGTTTCATGAATTATTAGCCCCCCTTTTATCCCCCGAGGGGGAAGACCGGTACAGGGGCAAGGGTCTTAGTTATTAAGTTTTTAATATTTGTCTTTGAATATTGCAGGTGTTGACTCCTCCCCTTGGGGAGGTAGGGAGGGGGCTGTTACTTCTTCTTCTGCCCATAATACGCATTCGGCCCGTGCTTGCGACTGAAGTGTTTTTCAATAAGCAGCGGGTTCATCTTCGTGTCAGGGTTGACAGTAAACGAGATGAATGCCATCTTTGCCACCTGCTCTGCCACTACGGCGTGATACACGGCCTGGTCGGGGTTCTTACCCCATGAGAAAGGACCATGGTTTTTTACCAGCACGGCAGGGGTGTGAACGGGGTTGATGTTATCGCGGCGGAAACGGTTCACAATCACCACACCCGTCTCTTTCTCATATTCGGGCATCTGTTCCTCGGTCATCGCGTCGGTGCAGGGGATGCAGTCATGGAAATAGTCTGCGTGGGTTGTGCCGATGTTGGGGATGTCCATGCCGGCTTGTGCCCAAGCGGTGGCATAGGTGCTATGTGTATGCACGATACCGCCCAATTCGGGAAACTCTCTATATAATACAAGGTGGGTGGGGGTGTCGCTTGAAGGGTTCAGATCGCCTTCTACCACTTTGCCTGTCTGCAGGTCAACGACGACCATGTCCGAGGCTTTCATCACGTCATAATCCACGCCGGAGGGCTTAATCACCACGAGACCTTTTTCGCGGTCAATGCCGGAAACATTTCCCCATGTAAAAATGACCAGGTTGTGCTTCACCAAGTCGAGGTTCGCACGAAATACTTTTTCTTTGAGTTCTTCTAACATTTTTTTAATTCTTAATTCCAAATTCCAAATTCCAAATTCCAATTTACATTTTACATATTTTGGAGTCTCGTCTAATCAAGTGTTTTAGTTTCCGCCTTTTTTTCGAAGAGAGAATGATGGCTGTCAATATCTTTAGAAGTTCTTCACAGTCATTCTTGATAGATTCGTATTGCACAGCGGTAATGTATTCAGATCGATGAAGTAATTCTATCCAATAAAGTGTTTCCGAACATTCTTTTCGAGAGATAGAAAGTTTATGGATGAAATCCTTATCCGACTCTGCTCTGACTGCTTCTGAAATATTGGCACCAATGGAAGTTCCAGAACGTAACACTTGTTTGCTTAGAACGAACTCAGATCTTTCTAATAAATATTTATATAGGTTGACTATTCTAATGGCAAACTCAATCGACTTATCCTTAATGATGTTGTCTTTCATTCCTGATTCAAATTATAATTCGTAATTCGTAATTTGGAATTTTCTAAAGTTTGAAAGCAGTGTCTGTACCGTATGCCTTCTTGTTGAAACGGTAGAGGGCGGCGCCTCGTTTCGAGGTCAACTTGTCTATCAGTTCAGTCTTCTCGATGAAATCGAAGGCTTTGATGCGCTTGCGGAAATTGCGCTTGTCTATCTCTGTGCCGAGGATGCCCTCATACACTTTCTGCAACTGTGTCAAGGTGAACAGGTCGGGCAGAAGGTTGAAACTCAGCGGCTCGGTAGTGATGCGGCGTCGAAGCAGATTAAGCGCCTTGCGCACCATCTCGCTGTGGTCGGAGTAGAGCGAGGGCATCTCGTCTAGGCTCACCCATTTCACTTGGTGCTCTTCCAATAGACGCACGTCATAGTCCTTCACATTGATGAGCGCGCAGTACGCAACGGTAATCACACGCTCTCCGGGGTCGCGGTCGATAGCACCGAAGGCTCCCACCTGTTTCAGGTACATCTTCTTCAAACCCGTCAACTCTTGCAACGTACGGTGAGCCGCTTCTTCCAAACCCTCGTCATCGCGAACGAAACCGCCATAGAGCGACCATTCACCACGCCCCGGGTCCATCTGACGGCGACCGATAAGAAGCTTCAGTTTCCCTTCGTCGAAACCGAAGACGATACAGTCAACAGACACAAAATACTTGGTGTGTTCTGAATAAAATCTTGTCATTGTTTGTATGTGTAAGTGAGCAGAGCGGTATTCATGCCGCTCTGCTCACCTGATATTACCAGAAGTAAATATAGAATGCGATTGTCAGTGCCACGATAATGCATGTGTGGAACACATCCCACTTTGTCCAAGAGGCACGGGTGGCTGCTTTTTGCTCGGGGGTAGAAGTGCCAAACACCAGACCCTGTATCTTTTGCTGGTCAGGAGCAGGTGTCATCAGACTCACCACAATCACAACCAAGCAGCAGAATATCAACATCACACCGCAGAAATAGAGCCAGTTGAAGTCATAGAAAATGGCTTTGAACCAACTGTCCGGGGCATCTGTGGCATTGCTGTAATAGACTTTGGCGCCAAGACGGGTCAGACCGATGATGATACCGGAGAGCAAACCCCACATACCGCCTTTTGCGGATGCTCGTTTCCAGCAGATACCCAAAAGGAACGCGGCGGCGATACCGGGAGCCAACACACTCTGCACATCTTGCAGGTAGTTGTAAAGCACATTACCTACAGAGCGCATGATGGGAATCCAAAGGATACCGAGTACCACAATCACCACAGTGGCTATCTGACCGATACGGACCAACTGTTTCTCTGAGGTCTCAGGCTTCAGACGCTTCCAGAAGTCAATCGTGAACAGCATCGATGAAGAGTTGAACAGAGATGCCAGTGAACTCATCAGAGCAGCGAGAATACCGCAGACAACAAGACCTTTGACACCTGCAGGCAGTAACTTGGCTACAAGGGTGGGGAAGGCGGCGTCGGGTGTGCTCAGGTTGAACACTTCACCATTCACTTCCACGCCGTTCTTGCTCAAAGCAAAGGCAATCATACCGGGAATCAGGAAGATGAACACGGGCAACAGTTTCAGATAAGCACCGAAGATGGTACCGCGGCGAGCCTCGCGCTCGTTCTTACCCGACAACACACGTTGTACGATGTACTGGTCAGTACACCAATACCAGAAACCGATGACAGCCGAACCTACCAAGGCGCCGAGCCAAGGATAATCAGGGTCTCTGAGGTCGCGTATCAGGCTGGTCATGTGATCACCGTAGTCATTGGTCGTCACTGCGCCACAGGTGGCAAGCAGGTCGTCCCAACCGCCTAAGGCACGAAGACCCAACACGAGGATGATGAGCGAACCCAGCAACAATATCGGGGTTTGAAGCACTGAGGTGTAAAGAACGCTCTTCATGCCGCCGAAGATGGTATAGAGCGCGGTAATCAGCACCAGGCCGATAGCGGCAATCCAGAAGAAGTCGATACCCCACAGTTCCTTGATGCCGAACACCTGTTGGAACACCAGACCACCAGCATATACCGTAACGGCCACTTTCGTCAGCACATAACTAATCAGTGAGATGACCGACAGGATGGTGCGGCTCTGCGTATTGTAACGGCGCTCCAGGAATTCTGGCATGGTATAGACCATCGACCGTGAATAGAACGGAACGAATACCCAACCGAGTATCAATATCATCCAGCCTTGTATCTCCCAATGGGCCATGGCCATACCTGATGATGCACCGGCGCCGGCCAAACCAATCAAGTGCTCACTACCAATGTTTGATGCGAAAATTGACGCACCAATTGCTATCCATGTGGCGTCACGGCCACCCAAGAAATAGTCTGCGGAGTTGTTGTTCTTCTGACTGACAACCCAAAGCACGATGCCAATAAGTGCGCAGCAAAACACACCAATGACGATCCAGTCTAATGTCTGCATAATTTGTTATTTATAGGTTTTTGATTGACGAGTTGATAAGTTTTTTGACAAGCAATTGGCAAGGAAATCTCTTGCTCCTTGCTCCTTGCTCCTTGCCCCTTTCTTATTTCACCGAGAACTTGTAAACCAGATGGCTGTAATATTTCTCTCCGGGTTTCAGATAGGGTGAGGGCCAGTCTTTCTTGTTGGGTGAGTCGGGATATTTCTGACTCTCAAGACATACGCTCACGTGTTTCGGATACTGAATACCGTTTTTGCACGAAATGCCTGTACCCTGGAAGTTGCCGGTGTAAACTTGCATGCCGGGTTCGTTGGTGTAAACCTCCAACAGGATGCCGGTTCTCGGAGAATACAGCGAAACGGCCACCTGAGTGTCGTCGCCTTTACCGTCCTTATAAGTGTTCAGACACCAGTTGTGGTCATAACCTGTGGCGTTCTTAATCTGGTCGAAGGTGCTGTCATTCACATGCTCGTTGATGGCGTGAGCGGTGCGGAAATCCATCGGGGTACCTTCCACAGACTTGATTTCACCGGTGGTCATGTAAGTGGCATCGGCGGGTGTCCAATTGTCAGCGTTGATATACAGTTCCATGTCCATGCCTTCATTCATGGGATCGCCGTTCAGGTTGAAGTAACTGTGGTTGGTCATGTTGATGACAGTCTCCTTGTCAGTCACAGCCTCATATTTGCAATCGAGGGCGTTGTCAGCGGTCAGGGAGTAAGTGGCGGTCACGTCCACCTTTCCGGGGAATCCGTTGTCACCGTCGGGAGAGGTCAACTTCAGAACGAGTGTAGAGTCGTTGGGCTGCTCAGCGTCATACACCTGATACATCCATCCGCTCGTGCCGCCGTGCAGGCAATGGCCGAAATTATTGCGGGGCAATTGATATGTGCTGTCGCCGACGGTGATCTTGCCGTCTTTGATGCGGTTGGCGTAGCGGCCTACGGTCGAACCGAAATCGCTCGGGCTGTTCACAGAGTCGGTGTATTGTTTTAGGTTGTCATAACCCAAAACCACGTCGGTCAGGTTGCCGTCCTTGTCAGGAACCATGATTGAGACCACACGGCCACCGAAGTTGGTGATGCAAACCTCCATGCCCTTCGCATTTGTCAGGGTGTAGAGTTTCACCTCCTTGTTGTTCACAATAGAGTCAAATGCCAACGGGTCTAATCCTGACTCCGTGATTTTCGGACCCTTTTTCTCACTGCTGCATGCGGAAAAGACAACAATTGCTGCCATTCCAATTACCCAAAACAGGTGCTTCATTTTGTTGTTCATAGTTTGTTATTGATAGATAATATGATTTTGGGTGTAAAATTACAATTATTCTCTTTAACTTCCAAATTTTATCCCGATAATTTTCGAGAAAAGTGTTATTTTTACACTTTTTAGTAATTTCTGCCTCCAAATCGCCTGATTTTCATGGTTATTGCCATCTCTACCATCAACTTCCTCCAACTTCCATCATACTAAAAAAGAGGGCACGCATCATTGTGCGTGCCCTCTTTTTCATCATTTTGTCGGTTCAATCCCAAACATTCACTTTTGGGGTATTGTATTCGTCGCTCTCAAAGTAACCTCGGTTGGAGTCGAGTTCTGTATCGTTCACTTCAGGGGTTTCACTGCTGGGTGTCTCACTGAAACCGTCTTCCAGCAATGCATAGGAATCTAATTCCACCCATCGTATTTCCGGTCGTATATATAAAGTCTTTTCCATTGTCATGTTATCTTTATGATTCTTTTTATTTCACAACCATTTTCTTGCCGTTTTGAATATAAACGCCTTTGTGAAGGCCCGAGGTCTTGCCGTCGCGGCTCACCAAGCGTCCGTCAATACTGTAGATGGCATCTGAGGCGTTTTCCTCTTCTGCTGTCACGGTGCGGATGGCTGACACGTCAAATACCGCTTTCACGGCGTTGCCCAGTTCGCGGTTGCTCTTGATGTAAGCCCTGAACGGGTTCACGCCTATATTATTGCCCACCTTCACGAATGTGCCGTCTTTATAACCGTAATACACAGTGCCGTCGCCCGAATTGAGCACCACGCGCTTCATGGTTCCAGTGAATTGTATGCCGTCGAAGTCTTTGGCAATCTCTTCCGGGGTGGCGCTGATGTTCTTGCCGCTTAATGAGGCGAAGGGATTGCCGGCGGCCGACAGTACGACGACGTAGGGCGTGTTTGCGCTCATCTCACTGACAGGGCGGAAATGGAATGAGCCTTCTGCGCTCACACGATCCATCTCGTAGGCGGTGATGCCTGCCGATGCCATCTCTTCAGTGGTAATGTCAAAGGGCAGACAAACGGTCACTTTCTTGTCGGCGGCGATGCTGCGGTCATAGGTTACGCTCTCTGCTGTGAAATCGGTTGGGGCGGCGAAGTCGTGTGCTCCGTCGGTGAGCACCAACTGGCTGCACTGCCCGTCAACTATGGCGTTACAGGGCAGGGCGGCTGCAGCCTGACCGGCTGATGCGATGACCAAAGCGTTCTTGTTTGTACCGCGGCCGAAGAAACTGAAGCGGCTCAGGTCGGTCACATCGACGCTTGTCTCGGTCACTTTCGTTGTGGCGGTCGTCTGGTATTTATCTCCGCTCGGGGTGTCTGCGTCTTTCAACAGGGTGACAGTGCCCACTTGCCATGACGAGGCTTCAGAAGTGAGTCGTATCACCAACGGTTCATCTTCGGTGGTGGTGAAGGTGGTCTGCACTTTCTGCCAACCGTTGTTCAACACTTCGACACTCTGTTCCACGACACCGTCGGTCGTCACGCTTGAAGGCGAGTCGGCGGACATGCCTGTCAGGCTGACCGAGGCGGTCGAGGTACCGGCGGTCAGGGTTACACTGCCGCCGTCGGTGCCGCGCACAATGGCTTGTGCTGTATAGGTGCCGGCGGGATAATACAGACGCAGGGTTACAGGATTGTTGGCGGAGCCTTGTGCCACTTGCTCCTCGTTGCCATTCCAGTTGGATGCTGTCACCATGGTGCCGCCGTCAAGAGCTACAGGCATGAACGACAGCATATTCTCCGAGGCGATCCCGTTCTGGTCATTGTAAGCGCCGTTGATGAAGGGCAGGGTAGTGGTTTGTCCGCCGTTGCCGTTGTTGAAGATGATGTGGTTGGGGGCACCCTCGTTCAAATCCTTGTCGATGCGCCAACGGTAGATGTCATTGCCGGTGCTTGATACGCCTACTTTCGTCATGGTAGCACCCGGCCATTCACCGCCAGTATAGTTCTTGTTCTCAATGTCATAGAACAGGTCGTTCCATGCCCAGGCTTTGTTCCAACCCGATGGCGCGTCGAAATAACCATAGACAAAATCGCTGTTGCGGTCGCCGTTGTACAATCCGCTGTAATCGGCATATTTGCGGTCGTCGTCCTTGTAATAGACGATATATTTGTCTTCTGTGATATTCTCGATATTTTGAGTCTGTTTGCCATTGTTGTAGGTCACGATGACATTCAACTCTGAACTCTTGAACGACTGCTTATACCAAGTGGTTCCGTCACCCAAGGTCACCTTGTCGCTCATCAGTTTACCTGGCCAGCCACCGTTTATTTCGGTGCCGCCGTTCCAGGCATAGAGGTAAGGCGCGCCCTGACCGTTGTCTCTCACGTAGATGCAGATGTCTTGGGCACTTTCGGCTTCAATCTCATCGTACGTCTCTTGGTCGTAAACGCCATCCCAAAGGTAGAATGCGAAATTCTCGCCACTCACCACGAGGGTGTGCTGGTCCAGGTCGATGTCGCCCGAGGGCTTACCGCAGGTTAGAATGACGGAGCCTGTCTCACCGGTCACTTTCAGGTAGTAACCGCCGTCCAATTCGTACTGTGCTGTGATGGGGCTTTGGTTAGTGATGCCGGCGGCTTTACGGGCGGCTATCATCTTCTTCAATGCTGCCTTATGTTGCTTCCAGTGGGGAAGGAAGATACAAGGCGTACCGGGCATGGCGAGAATGAACGCGTTAGCGGCCAGCACATTGCTGTTCACACGGTAAAACTCCTCGCGATATGTGTCGTGGTTGTCAACGAAGGTCACCGAGTAACGGCTCATGTTCGGGTCGCCTGCCACACCTTTGTTCGACAAGGCCGACCAGTTTTCGTTGTTAAAGGCTTCGTTGATACGGTCTTTCAAAGGGAAATCGAAAGCGGCTGACTGGATGACACCGTCTGCGGGGATGCCCGTCTCTGTTATCCAGTAACCGGCCACATTGTCGTAATTGCCGTCCCAGTACTCGCCAACGCTGAACTCAGGTTGGGCATGCAGGTTATACAGTCCGGTGTAATAAGCCTTGTAGCCCTTCACCATGTCGTAACGGAATCCGGCGTAACCCAACTCTTTGATGAGAAAGTCCAGATAGGTATAGACGTTCTGCTGTACACGGGCGTCGGTGTGGTCCAAATCGCGGCAACCATCAAAATTGTCGGCCTCGTCTGCGGCGGCACTGCCGTCACTGACATAGGTCACACCGTCATGCTCTCCGCCGTTGCTGTAAATCTCGTCGTTCGAGCAGATACCCCATAATGCTTGCATGTCTTGTGCCCATGTTACGGTGTAGGTCGCGTTTGTCGTGGGACCCGTCACCGTCTCATCGGGGAAGTCGGCCCAGTTGGTCAGTCCGTTTTTGTGGTTAATCACAACGTCCTCGATAAATTTGGTTCCCTTGGCCTTGAAGGTCTGAATCATGTTCATCAACTCCTCTTGCGTGCCGAAGCAGGAGTTGTGACGCAGCCAATAAACAGGACTGTAACCCATGTTCTCATAACCCCAGTTGCCAGGAGAGTTCCATTGGTCGGCTTTCGTCTGGCCAGAGTTGGGTACCCATATCAAATCATAATAAGAGGATAATTCGTCGGCCTGGGTGGTGAGCGTGTTCCACTTGGTGTCCTCAAATGAGTCCCAATAGAATCCTTGCAACATGACTCCGCCGTAATTGGCTGGCCAACCTTGTGCCGACATGGTGAGTACGGCCATGAGGCACATCAGTACTAAGGTAATGCTTCGTTTCATATAAATGGATGATTTATTGATTTTTCAAGGGAAAGATGATGCAAAAATAACCATTTCCGTCTATCAATGGACTCTATTTTCACATATTTTATAAATAGGTATGTGCAATCGTTTGCATAACATTCAGATTCCGTCAGCATCAAAAACTTGCTTCCGCCAGATAAACCGATTTTTCAAAAATATCATACAAAATGTTTGCCGTGTCCGCATTATTTCTTATTTTTGCAATCAAAATAATTATAACCATTATTTATATGAAAAAAACGTATTTATTTTTGCTCGCAGGCGCTCTGATATGCGCTTGTACAAACAAGCCGAACGAGGCTGCTCAAACATCCGAAAATGCTACTACAGAAGTTGCTGAGAATGACCAGAAGGACGCAACTGACACCACCGCCGCCGAATCGAAAGAAGTGGCAGAGGCTGCTCCCGTTGCCAAACCTATGCCGCTCGCTGATTGTCCGGGGAAAGACAAACACATCAGCGTGAAATTGTCAAAACTCGATGACGGGCAGAAGGCGGAAATCTCCCTCGACGGCAAAGTTATTCAGACCATCACTGACGAACTCTTCACCGACTGGTATGACCAGCAGCCTGATGAGTTCATCCACTTTGTGGATGCTGATTTCGACGGCAACACCGACATCTTCCTCGGAGCAGGCGAATCGCGCACCTACAGCACCATCCTGCTGTGGAAACCCGACAAAAAATGCTTTGAGCGCTATGGATCGCTGGGCGAGCCCTCACTTCAAAATCCCGTGTTCTCTGCTGCTGATAAAGCCATCTACAACGGAGGGTCAAACAGTGCTTCGGAGGAGGAGTTTACGAAGGATGTCTGGAAAAACGGACAGTTGAAAACCGCCGAAACACTTTTCTGCTATACGAATGAAACGTCCAAAAAGGAGTATAAGCTTTACGATGCTGCCAAAAAACTCGTAAAAGCCTCCAACAACCTCAAAGACATGCCCGAAGAGTGGCAAAACATCTTGAAAACAATTAACAAATAATGAGTAAATAGGAGATAACAGGCAAACAGCATTGTATTGTCTTTTATCTCCTTTTATCTCCCTTAATCTTTATTTCTGCTATAATCATTTTTAACCATTATGAAAACAAGGAAATTGATAATGATGGCGCTGCTCATGTTTGCGGCCATCGGAGTGAAGGCTCAGAGCCTTGATGTGTTCTTCTGGGACACAGTAGGAAAATACACCAACATCCGCAATGCGCCAAATGGAAAAATCGTGCAAAAAGTCTCCACGTCCATCGATGGCATGCTCAATGTGGAATCGCCTGTCAACGGCTGGTGGGTTATCTGCGACAACAACTATTATGTTCCCGACGGTGGAATGTACAAGTTAACAGGCGCACGCAAATATTACATCCACTATTCCTGCATCGGTGTAGGCACACGCAATTACGGCGGACAGACGCTCTACCTCCGCGCCACTCCCTCCGCTCGTGCCAAGGTGGTCTATTCCTTCAAAGAGGAGTTGGTCCTTCGCCCCATCGACATCAAGGGCGATTGGGTCAAAGTCACCACCACCGACGGCAAGCACACTGGTTGGATTGAACTTGAATGGCTCTGCGGCAATCCCCTCACCAACTGTTGTTGAGTCTCATATAGACTTTAAAGAATAGCCTATCATCAAAAAAGACACCCGGTCTCCTTTCACAGACCGGGTGTCTTTTTCTTATAGTTTTCTTGCTTACCGTCCGACTAACCACGCCCTCCCCTCGGGGAGGGTTGGGATAGGGGCTTCAGGGATGGCCAGGGTGAGGGCTTTATTACAGAATCCTCCTCGAACCGTCGCCAATCACCACGTCGATGACCTGAGGCTCTTTGCCGTATTTCTCGGCATAGCGTTTTTTCGCGTCAGTGATGAAGGGCTCGTACAACTCGTCTTTCACCAGGTTGATGGTGCAGCCGCCGAAGCCGCCGCCCATGATACGGCTGCCTGTCACACCGTTCTCGCGGGCGATGTCGTTCAGGAAGTCAAGTTCTTCGCAACTTACCTCATACTCCTTCGACAGTCCCTCGTGTGTCTCGTACATCTTCTGACCCACAGTCTCGTAGTCGCCTGCCACCAGTGCGTCGCAAACGGCCAATACGCGGTCTTTCTCGCCCAACACGAAGTGAGCACGCTTGTAGTCCTCTTCGCCTACTTCGGCGCGAACTTCTTCTAACTGCTCCCAAGTGCAGTCACGCAATGTCTCAAACTTGCCTTCTGGATGTTTCGCGGCGATGTGCTTCACTACGTTCTCACAAGAGTTGCGGCGGTCGTTATAAGGAGAACCTGCCAACTCATGTTTCACGCACGAATTGAGCAATACCAGTTTATAACCCTCAGGATTGAACGGGAAATATTCAAACTCGCGGCTACGGCAGTCCAGGCGCATCAGTTTGCCGGCCTGGCCGAACACGCTTGCGAACTGGTCCATGATGCCGCAGTTCACGCCGCAGTAGTTATGCTCGGTGGCTTGACCGGCCAAAGCCATATCCCATTTCGACACCTTGTTGTCGCCGAACAGGTCGTTCAGTGCGAAAGCGAAACAACTCTCCAGCGCTGCCGACGACGACATACCCGCACCAAGGGGAACATCACCCGAAAATGCCGTGTTGAATCCTTTCACATCCACGCCACGTTTGCGCATCTCTTGCACAATGCCGTAGATGTAACGTGCCCACGATGTGCGCGGACCAACAGGGTCGTCAACCTTGAATTCCACCTTGTCTTTCAGGTCGATGGCATAGCAAATCACCGTGTTCAGGCCATTCGGGCGCACCTCGGCCATAATGCCGCAATCCACGGCGCCGGGGAATACGAATCCGCCATTATAGTCGGTGTGCTCACCTATCAGGTTAATACGGCCCGGTGAATGATAGATATTTCCGGTCTTACCATCAAAATGCTTGATAAAGCGACTTCTTACATGTTCGATGTTCATATCTTTATGATTTGAGATTTGAGGTTTGAGGTTTGAGGTTTTTTTAATTGCCTCGCACCTCAGAAACTATTTCTATTGGTTTGAGATTATAGATTTGAGGTTTGATGTTTGAGATTTATTGACTAATCGCTTGTTTGATGTTTGAATATCTGGGGCTTAGTCGATTTCACTATCTTGGTCAACACAGCATAGAGACGATTCCAATCCTGGAAAAGTGACTCATATTGTGTGTCGTCAAGATATTGAGAACGATGTAGAAGATCTATCCAAAAGCCTGCCTCGCCCGCCTCTTTCAGTGCTATGCTCATCTTGAAAGCAAAATCGTCTCTACTATAAGCGTTTTTCCCTTCAAAAGCATTGGCGCCAATGCTGGTTCCTGCGCGAAGCAGTTGTTTGGACATAACATGCTCGTTCTTTGATTCGGTGAGGTATTTATAAAGTTTTACGATACGGATGGCAAAATCGCTGGCTATCTCATAGATATTGTTTTCAATCGCTTGAGCCATATCTTTACACATTTTTAATTTATGCCCAAATCACATATCCTAAACCTCAAACCTCAAATCTCAAACCTCAAACCTATTACACTTCAATATCCTTGTTCACGTTTCGTGAGCCTATCAGCGCGTAGAACAGGATATAGGCCAACATGGCAATCACAAGCCAGTAACTGTTCATGATGCCGGCTTTCTTAGCGATGGCCTCCTGTATCAACGGCATGATACCGCCACCGACCACCATTGTCATAAAGAGACCCGAAGCAGCCTCGGTGTATTTGCCCAGTCCTTCCACGCTTAGGTTGAAGATACCGCCCCACATAATCGAGGTGCAAAGACCGCAGACGGCTATCAGCACACTCTTTGTCGGCACGGGATTGTCGCTAATCAGAGATATCTTCATCGTCGAGGTCTCAGGCATGAAGATGGCTATCACCAGCAACAGGATGGCCACAGACGACACAACGGTCAACTGGGTGCGGGTCGATACCTTGCCCGAGATGAAACTTGAGCAGAAACGTCCCACCATCATCAGGAACCAGTAAGCGGCTGCGTAGGCACCACCCACCACAGCGGCTCCCTCGAAACCGAGATCCGTCAGGTAGAAGTTCAACTGCATGGGGATGCCAATCTCGATACCTACATAGAAGAAGATGGCAATCACACCCAGCAGACAGTGGCGGAAGGCCAGCGGACTGCGCTCATATTTCGGCTGTTCTTTGCCCAAGGTCGGCTCGGGAATGTTCACACGGCTGATAATCAGGAATGAGATGGCAAACACTGCCATGCCGATGAACAGCAACGGCGACACGTCACTCATGTGGGTGTCTTTCGTCACAGTGCCCACCAGAATACCCGTCAGCAACGGGGTCAAGGTGCCGGCCAGTGAGTTCAGCGTACCACCAATCTGAATGTACTGGTTGCCTTTGTTGCCGCCGCCGCCCAAAAGGTTCAGCATCGGGTTCACCACGGTATTCAGCATACACACGCAGAAACCGCAGATAAATGCGCCCAGCAGATAGATAATCAGATTCAGCGTCACCGTCACTCCTTCATACTGGAACAGGCCTGTCTTCGCGCCCACCAGACTCGAAAGATATTGGAAAGCCAAGCCCACGATACCCACAATCAGGGCTATCAGAGCCGTCTTCTTATAACCGTATTTGATGAGCATCTTACCGGCCGGAATACCCATAAACAGGTAAGCGGCGAAGTTCATCAGGTTACCCCAAGCCTTAGCGAAGGGGAAATGCTCGCCCCAGATATTGCCGAAGGGAGCACCCATGTTCGTCACAAAACTGATCATCGCGAAGATGAAGCACATCGTGATGATGGCTATCAGTTTTCCGTTATTCTTTTGTTCAGTCATATAATTTTTTAGGTTTAGTGTTTAAGGATTAGTGTTCTCCACCTTCTCCTTCATTCGGGATATTTGTAAAATTAGTGTTCGTCTCATTTTGGGGAATCAAGGAATTGAGGAATTATCGACAGATTTGTGCCGTTTTGCGTCCTTTTTTCTTTCGAACGCCATAGCCTGCGGTTAATTGTTTCTTGGTCTAATTATTCTAATTATTCCAATTTCTTTCCGAAAGCCCGGCGTCAGTCAATTCCTTTTTTCTTTAGACATAAATGTTCGTCTCATTTTGGGGAATCAAGGAATTGAGGAATTATCGACAGATTTGTGCCGTTTTGCGTCCTTTTTTCTTTCGAACGCCATAGCCTGTTGTTAATTGTTTCTTGGTCAAATTATTCTAATTATTCCAATTTCTTTCCGAAAGCCCGGCGTCAGTCGATATTCCTTTTCTCCTATATTCCTTAGACCAAATTATTCGTGTCGATTCGCGTAATCTGTGTTCGTTTCATTCAATTTCTTTCCGAAAGCCCGGCGTAAGCCGTCATTCCCCTCTTCCTTTATTCCTTAGACGATCATTCGTGTCGTTCGTGAAATTCGTAGTCCTGTAACCCCCTCCCTCCCCTCGGGGAGGGTTGGGATGGGGGCTTTTTTCCTTGTTGGGGTATGGGTCTTTATTTCCTCACTCCAAACTTATAAATCGTCTTCTGTTTGTATTTACGGCCGGGTTTCAGCACCACCGAGGGGAAGTACGGGCGGTTAGGACTGTCGGGGAAGTGCTGAGCCTCGAAGCACACAGAACTGCGGCGGGGGAAGGTGGCACCGTACTGACCTTTGTAACCGTTACCGAAGTTGTCGGTGTAAAGTTGCACACCGGGTTCAGTGGTGAACACATCCATCGTGCGACCGCTCTTGGGGTCGTAAATACGGGCGGCGAAACTCAACTCGCCTTCCTCGTGTTTGTTCAGCACATAACAATGGTCATATCCTGAACCGTTCTTGATTTGCTCGTTGTCGGCGTTGATGTCTTGGCCGAAAGTCTTAGGCTGGCGGAAATCAAACGGGGTGCCCTCCACCTTCAGTATCTCGCCAGTGGGGATGCTCGTCTCGTCGATGGGCAGATAGAAGTCGGCATTTATCTCACACTCCAGGTCTTCAATCGTCGGGGTGGGGTCGGCGATGCCTGTTAATGAGAAGAATCCATGGTGGGTCAGGTTGATGATGGTCTTCTTGTTCGTCGTGGCCATGTAGTCGATGATCAACTCGTTCTCGTTGGTCCACGTATAAACCACCGTCACCTTCAACTCACCCGTGTAACCCTCTTCGCCGTAGGCCGACACCAGGTTCAGCACCAGTGTGTAATCGTTCATCTGCAGAGCCTCCCATACACGTGCGTGGAATCCTTTCGGACCGCCGTGCAGCGCGTTCGGACCGTCGTTGATGGCCAACTGATATTCTTTGCCTTTGAGTTGGAACTTACCCTTGCAGATGCGGTTGCCAAAGCGGCCGATCAGCGTGCTCAGGTAAGGCTCCGCTTGCATGGCTTCTTTGATGTTGGCATGACCTTGAATCACATTGGCGTAATTACCGTCACGGTCGGGTACCATAATGGCTACAATACCACCACCGTAGTTGGTGATGGCTACCTCATTGCCCTCCGCGTTCTTCAAGATGTACAAATCCGTTTGTTTACCGTTCACTGTGGTCTGGAAATCTTCTTTTCTCAGGCCACAAAGATTTTCTGTTTCTACCATAATAATAATGTATTGGTTGTTTAGTATTTCGTAATTTGTATGAAGTATCTCGTAATTCCCAATTTAACGGGACACACACCTTTGAGGCAATCTCTCACCTCTGATGTGCGTTGCAAAATAACTCAAAAAAATCGACAATCACGAACTTTTCCCTCAAAAAACGCACCCCACAATAGTTAAAAACGTTTAATACAACAGAGATTAAGGTTGGGTGTTGAGGGTTAAGTGTTTAAGGCTTAACGTGAGTTCAATGAATTTCCAGATACTCACCTTAGTAATCAAGGAATTCAGAAATTTCCGACAGATTTGTGTCGATTTGTGTCCTTTTTTTTCTTCCGAACACCATAACCTATGGTTCAATTATTCTTGTCCTAATTATTCCAATTATTCCAATTTCTTTCCGAAATCCCGGCGTCAGCCGTCATTCCTTTCTTCCTATATTCCTTAGACCAAATTATTCGTGTCGATTCGCGTAATCTGTGTTCGTTTCATTCGATTTCTTTCCGAAAGCCCGGCGTCAGCCGATATTCCTTTCTTCCTAAATTCCTTAGGGGGTGGGGGCTTTTATTTTGTCAAAATTCCCTCATTAACAAACGTTAAACTGAAATATTGATGACCTTTTTGCTTTCGTATTCAAATAAATTTTCGTATCTTTGCCCGCGATTTTTCACTAACTAAAGCCAGTGGTCCAAAAAAACCGACAAAAAGGACAAAACAGGACCAAGGCGCAACATACAAGGCGCACTCTATTGCGCAAAGATGCCACCTTTTTAACCTGACAAAAACTAACAATAGGCGCTTGTCAACCACAAAAACGGATAGACTGACAAATCAACGCCGACATTGTTATCAACACTCAAAACTCATTAAATCAATGAGTAATATACTCTGCGACTAACTATAAGTACACTTTGCGACTAACTATAACGAAAATATATAAATACTTATCTATACACAATGAAAAAGTTATTATTGTTATTTACAATGGCATTGGTTTCTATAGGAGCCAATGCGGCACCGTTTGATGCGAATCACCCATGGACAGATGGCACTTACACTATCACGGGTGACTCTCCTAAACAAGAGAATAATCAAACGCAAACTCTAACAGTGAGTGGCCCTGGGGCCATTGCCGCCTTTGTGGCTGCTGTCGCTGATTCTAATGGGGATCCTGTAGATTTACGTGAACCATTCAATGGATTGGGCGAGCAGAATGATGCCCAAACTTTGAAAATTGTTGGTCAACTCAATGCTGCTGACTTCGCCGCACTTTCAACCTTAAAGTGTAAGGGCTTTTCGAAATTCAAATACATCGATCTCAGTGAAGTGACATTGGCTGCAGGTGTGACCCAAGCACAGGTTATGGCGATGATTTTCGACAGTGCTTCATGGAATAAGAATCATTACAAACCAAATAGTGACGAACTTGAGCGCGTTGAAACTATATCCGGTTCCGGCGCTGAATTTATCCGCCTGCCAAATGGTGTAACCGATGTGGCTGCAATGGCTAATCTCACCACAGATGGTCATAATCCTAACCTTAAAATTGCCGGAGCATACGATGCAACCGAGACAGGCGAAGTGGACAAAACTCATTTCGCTGCTTATTCCTTCCAAAAGGGGAATCTCAATGATTTCTGCGTAAGATTCTTTCCCAATGACCCCAACAATGCCAGTAGTGGTTGTGAGTTGACAGGCGACAACCATACAGATGTTTTAGAGAAACTTACCCTCGGCGGTCAAATTGCAGTCTCTGACATATCAAGAAATAATGGTCAAAATTCTTTATTTCCATCCTCAAGTCTCAATGAGATGGATCTCCTCCATAGCACGTTTGAATCCTGTGAAATCACTGTGCCTGGTGCCTTTGGACAGAATGACAGTGGTGGGGATTATACACGAAAAAGTACCGTCACGACAGAATGCGGTGACGTTATTACTCATGACACTGTCACACGTTGGCCTGGAGAAACTATTACAAGCAATGCACTCTATTATCTGAGTAACTATAGTCTGGTGACTTGTGTGCTGCCAGAGGGCAACACTGAGATTCCCCCACACACTTTCGCTAGTTCCAGTGGTACGGGACCTATCCGTAACATCACTATCCCCGAAGGTTATACCCGTATTGGTTTCGAAGCATTCTATGGCCATGATCTCTTGACTTTGGAACTCCCGAGTACATTACAAGTGGTGGAGGCTGGCGCTTTTCGTGATGTTAAAACACAGTCACAACTTACCGATGTGACCATGAAGCCTCTTCAGGGGACATGTACTTTCGGTGAAGCTGTATTCATGAGAAACTTCATGCTCAAACACGTCACACTCTCTGAGGGCGTCACCAATATCAGTGACTATATGTTCAACCAGTGTTACCTCTTAGAGTCTATTCGTATTCCTTCTACTTGTAGAGTGATTGGTGTATTGTCTTTCTATGAGACATTCGACTTGCACAGCGTTACCATACCTGAAGGCGTCGAATATATCTTGGAGAAGGCTTTCGAGTTGGGTGGACTGACTGACCTGTATATTATGGCTACAAGCCTCGCCACCTTGCCTAAGATTTTTTCCATGGATCCTACATATAATCAGTCTAATCAGAGTGGAGCCTCGTTCACATATCAACGTACCTCGGGTAACAACACTGTGCCTACTGCTCACCTGCAAGATGAAGACTTTACATCAAATAACCCTCACCATTGGGATGTTGGTTATGAAGATGTGGTCACTTGGTACCAGGAAGAACTGTCAGACGAGAGAGGTGTCGGGACTGGTAATGCGCTTGTCGCACTCCACTACCCTGATGAGATGAAAGGATTCTACGAGGGTATCGACGTAAGTGATTTCTTCCCTGAAGGCGATTTGAATCAATACGTGTACGGATGGAGAGACTCTGGAAGAGACGGCACAACCGGAGGTTGGATTGAAATGGCGTCATCGAATTATCAAGGTAATAATTTCCAAAATGTCTCTAAATGGTTGGTAAATGGTAAATATGGAGAGAGCAATTACAACGGTACTAATAATGCTACTGGTGATGATATCCTGCAGTATTTGCCGCAGGCCTACTCCGTGAATCCTTGGGAATGGGAGTCGTCGGGCCCGAGAATGGGACCAGATAAAGACAATGTTTATTATCCCAACCAGACCGATTATGTGATGAGATTGGCCGCTGGTGCCACAGATAACGGTGTCGGACAGTGTCCCTCAGCATGGGGCTGGCGTCAGTTCCCGTTGGCTTACTCTATCGGAGATATGGGTAAGGTGCCGTTCGATAAACTCTACGACGACACATGGTACACCATGTGCTTCCCATGGCACATGACCGACGAAGAACTCTTCGAGGCTTTCAACCAGCAAATGGAGATTGTCGAGTTTGTCGGTGTCGAAATGATAGAGCAAGGTGACCATGATACGAACGTCGCGAACAATGACTTTACCTACGAAATGGTCATGCACTTCGACGATGTAGCTGTCACAACCTATCGAGATAATAATGATGTGGAATATGATCGTGTTAAAATAGGCACGCGTGAGATTAACGGCGAGGTACGTAATGTATATCGTTATACATCAAAGGACGGAAATAACACAGTGGTAGAGTATCCGTTGAAATATACAGATCTTAATAATCAAGTCCAGAACGCAGATAAAATCATTACAACAGACCTTAATCCCTCTGCTGAGCAACAGGCCCTGCGTGAGGCTTATGGTAAATACCTTACCATACAAAATATACTCTCTCTTGCAGGTCATCCTTATATGATACACCCGTCAATCGGTGCCAATCCGGGTAATCCTGCTACGGTCTATATCAATGCTACCCCCAGAACGGGTGAACAATGGACTCCGGAAAACCAGGCAGTGACCAAACCCGCTACAGTTGATGACCCCAACTGGGATAAAACACAATATGGTAATGAATACAATTCATCCATACAAAACGAATCTGGTATTGTTCCTTTCGAGAACCCCATCACCCATGCAGGTGGCTCATACACCTTCATCGGAAATGTTGGCGACGTAAGCAAATTGTTGGGTGAAGAAGAGACTGGAACAGGTTCAGGCTCAAACGGTGGCTCATCTACGTCAAGTGAATATGATAGCGACGGCAACAAAGTCATGCCTACACCCGCATACTTCCTTGCCGTCCCGCAAGTTGGTACAACAATGGAAGATGTCTATGAGGATCAATCAGTACCTGTTTTTGAGGATGATGGAGTGACTCCAGTGATGGAGTATAAACCCCAAGAAGGTGGAAATTATAATAAAGTCATCACTCCTGCGTATTATGAATACGTCGGCACAAATGGTGACTATACTGCTTCAGCATGGACTGAGGCCGATCCTGCTGGTTCTGGTTACTATCAGAAGACGGATCCTACCATAGTATATGTAAATGCTGGAGAAGGCACGCATACCGCAACAGCATGGACGCTGGCAGAGACAGCAGGTGAAGGGCATTATAACCAAGGCACCACCCAAAAGGATTATTATGAATTAGGAAGTGGTGGATATTATGGTACCTATTTTCCTAAGGACGAGGGACAAAATGTGGGTGAAAATAATGGCTTATATGATAAGGTAGAATTTGACCGAAATGGCACAGTAAAATATATCTTCGTTTTCCGCGGTCCAGGACAAGGTAGTTGGAATGTAGAATTCGAACAAAGGTCAGGAGGAGAATGGGGGTATAATGTCGGTGGCCAATATAACGTACCAATTTACACCTATGCTGGTGCTTCGGGCGGAGGCGATTATGAAGCTACTGCCTTTGCTGAACAGTCTGGCGGTGAAGTAAACTATATAGATAATTATGTTTACCATAGTGAAGGCGGGCAGGACTATGTGGTTTCTGGCTATACTCCTCAGGAAGGTGGAGAATACTTGTATCATCCTGAAGTCGTCGAGTATGTTCAGACAGCAGAGGGTGAAGGCTCTTATGTGTACGTGCAGAAGACTCGGATCGAGCAGGTCCTAGTAGGCCAAAAAGAAGTTCCTGTCTATGGCACATATCCGAAGTTCTATCGCAAGAAGCAAACTACGGGTAATAAGTGGTCGAAATACTCTGCCATTATCAAGCCCGATGCCAATGCTATTACTAATATTGAGAATTACCTCAACTATCAGCAGGCTCAAGCCAATGGTTTCAATGTCTCCTTCGGTGAGTGGGAGGAGGTAACTACGACCGCCATCAAGAAGATTGTGGAAGAGGCAGAACAGCGCAACGAGCCCGTGCAGAAGATACACCTCAATGTGGTCTATAACATCAAAGGTCAAGTCGTGCGCAACGGCTCAACCTCTCTCGAAGGACTTCCAAAGGGTCTCTATATCGTGAATGGTAAGAAATATATGGTGAAATAAAGAAAGGAGGACACAGATATGAAACAGATATATGTAAGACCCGAGATAGAACTGATTCAGGCTGAACTCATCAGCATGGTTTGCGCCAGTAATGAGAGAGTCGTCGTCAAACCCAACGCATACTGGGGCGAGAAAGTGGATCAGAACCAGTTCTCCAACAACGATTGGATTAACGAGGGGTATAGTGGCACCAATGTGGGCTTCTCACAAGGTACTGTTGTACCCGTGGCCGGTGATGACAATTGGGATCTCCCCAGCCGTGGTAACACCAGCCTCTGGGAAGACTAAAAAGTCGGATGTAAATCAATAATAACAATATCATTTTTTTGCAAGCGGGATGTGGCGTGAGTCACATCCCGCTTCTTTTGTCCCTTTTGGGTCATTTGGTCGTTTAGTCGTTTGGTCGTTTGGTCATTTAGTTGTTTGATCATTTGGTCGTCTGGTAGTTGGTAATCATTTCAAGGGCGTCAGCCAGTTCCCCACCCCTTTAAGGGGCGGGGTAGGGGCGGGGTATCTAACATCAATTCCCATATAATCCCATTAATCATCAAAATATTCATGTAAAATTCATGGTCATTCATGTTAAATAATTCATGGCCTAATTATTCCAATTATTCCAAATTCTTTCCAAAATCCCGGTGTCAGCCGATATTCCTTTTCTCCTAAATTCCTTAGACCCAATTATTCGTGTCGATTCGTGTGATTTGTGTTCGTTTCATTCTACGGAATCAAGGAATTGAGGAACCACTTAAATAATTCTTTAGTTAATTATTCCAATTATTCTAATTTCTTTCCGAAAGTTCTAGACGTCAGCCGTCATTCCTTTCTTCCTAAATTCCTTAGACCCAATTATTCGTGTCGATTCGCATGATCTGTGTTCGTTTCATTTCAATTTCTTTCCGAAATCACCCGGCGTCAGCCGTCATTCCTTTCTTCCTAAATTCCTTAGACATAAAATTCGTTTAATCCGTTCAATCCGTTGTTGCTCATCCTCCACGTTCCACCTTCCACGTTCCATGTTCAACGTTCAACGTTCCATGTTCAACGTTCCATGTTCCACGTTCCACGTTCCACCTTCCACCTTCCACGTGATTTTCTCCTGTGTGCGTTAACAAATCCTAAATTTTGACCACGTTACATTTAACCTGCTTACAGCTTAATAAACTGTCATACAGTGTTCTAAATCATTTTTTTGTAATTCTTGTTACGATTTGATACGTTAAATATAGTTTTCACGGTGTATTTTTACACTTATTCCGTCTTGGTAATTAAATAAAAAGTACTACTTTTGCACAAAATTTTCAGGAATCACCCTTCGGGGTGATAGAACGATATAGGATTGGCTTATTATTAACTCATTTATTCTACTCTTTTTTAACATGCGAAAAATTTTGTTGCTGTTGGTGACAGCACTGTTTGCCATGAGCGCAAACGCACAAAATCAAGGTCCAAAACACGCTCTTCAGAAAGGTGCTTCTGGTACATTCTTCTTGTATCATAGCGGGACTCCAACGGAGAACGCCAATGGGGGGTATCAGGCGCTCGTCGGTGCCACATTGTATCAGTCAGGTACAAAATGGAATCCCATATCACAAAGCGAGGCTGGCAACAATGTCAGTTATAAAAACAACGAGGGATGGACGACGGAAAACATTAACACCGCCCATGCCAATGAAGGAAGTGCTGGTGATGTGGTCGGCATTCCAACTGGCACCTATTATGAGTATTACATCACAGTAGTGGAAGACGAATTTGGAGGCAACGGAACCACAACAGGCCCATCCACTACCGCACCCCAAGGAGTAGATGAGGAGGATATCCACCTAGTTGGCGCCGAACAGATTGGAAACCAACATCTAAATCAAGGCACCTATTATTTTAAGGTATTGAAATACACCTATAGTTATTTCAGAAAAGACCGCGTTTGGAATGAAATAGGGTATAATAATGGTGAAAGAAAGGAAAACCTGACATATTATTCCACTTCCGATGAGATGCCCGCCGCACCTTCCGGTGATAACCAGTTCATCGCGGTGGGCGGTGTCTATTGGTATGTGGAAAACGGACAGTGGGTTGCAGATATTCCTGACACCCCCACTTCTTGGGAGTCGCCCGTGCTCACCATGGGTACCACTGAGTCGAAAACCATCAGCCAGGTGATGAGTGGTTATGGCATCACTGCCGCCAACGTGCAAACCGTCAACGGCCCCGGTTATACCTATGACAAGGCAACCGGTACACTGACCGTCACAGGCGCTTCTGTTGACTACAATGAAATCAAACAGCAACTCATTGCTGCCGGTTTCACGGTCAATAAGATTGTGCTCGGCAATTACGTCACCATCGAGTGTGATAATGAGAAAGGTGATGTCGTCGTCTTCGACTCTCATGACGAGACCGATGTTATCGGTAGCAACCTCACAGGTAATAATAAACTCTCCGCTGCCGAGAAACAGGCGTTGCTCAACGTGGTCAGACTGAAACTCAAAAACACAATCTCTGACTCTGACTGGAGCGGACTCGATGGTCATGCCGGAGAGGGCAATAATGACCAAACAACCTCACTCAGAGAACTCGACCTGTCGGAGGCAAAAATCAGCGATGCTGATGCTTTTGGTGGGGGTGTCAAACTCTCAAGCAAATTCAAACATGTGCGTACCCTGATACTGCCCACAGACAGCAGTTACGACAAGATACCCGGCGATTTCGCAAAGGGATGCGAAGTGGAGAATATCGATTTCCCCAATAACATCACAAGTATCGGTAGCGAAGCCTTCAAAAATTGTGATAACCTGCAGATGGTCGAGATTGACGCGAATGTCACAAGCATCGGCGACGGAGCGTTCATGTCATGCGATGCGCTGACTTCCGTTGAGTTCGCGAGAGGTATCACACACCTCGATTTCGGAGCAAGCATTTTCGAGGAGTGCAGAGCCTTGAAAACCGCTATCTTGCCCGAGGGACTGGAGAATATCGGTGTGAAGATGTTCTACAACTGCCACATGCTCGAGTCGGTGCGACTGCCGAACTCGCTGACCAGCATCCCGGAGGGCTCGTTTGAAAACTGTGTGTCGCTCCCATTGATTGTCATTCCGGAGGGCGTGACGTGGATTGGCGAGTCGGCTTTCAGAAACTCTGGCATCCGCGACCTCTATCTCACACAGAACGACCCGACTAATCTTCCGTTGATCAAACCTCTGACGGGTAACACAGATGACAGTTCGTTCGGACAATATGCGCTCAATGCCAACACCAGTCTTGTCAATCCCAATGAAGGAAGTCTCATGGCAAACATGACTTCTGATGAGGCCGACGATTTCTTCCGCAGCGTGGTTGTTGGAAATAACAGCATCGTTGAAATCCATTACCCCGCAAGTGGTCAGACCGTGACAGTCGGTGACAAGCAAATCGACACCATGGATTATTTCCTCAAAGGTAATCCCTGGTATCATAACGCTGACCTCTTGACGGCTATCCAAAATAAAGACAAATCTGCCGCTCAAAATATCTTAGGCGTCGAAATCACAGGTGAGTTCGGCAATGATGACGATTGGGTCAATGTTGTTCAGCGTATTTACGACGAACCGCTCTTTACCGATTGTTATGCTTATCCTGATCAAGACGGCCGCCGCTGGCCCAGCCACAACCTCAAGGAAAACGAGATGCGTTATATCATGGGGCTTGTCGAAAAGGCTATCAACAACGGCAAATACCAAGTGGTGCAAGACGGTAATTATTCCAACCTCGCATGGCGCCAGTTCGTCTATATGGACAGTTATGATCCCCATGAGGAAATCTTCAGCAAGGTGTTCGACGACACATGGTACACCATCTGCTTCCCCTTCAACTGTACAGAAGAGCAACTCAAGTCTGCTTTCAATGCCGATTTTAATGTCTGCGAATTCAGCGGTGTGGCTCTCGAGGAGGGGGAAATGGACGAAAACGGTGTCATCACCGATAAAATGCTTTTCCTCTTTACCAATATCGCCAATACCTATTATATGGATAAGGCGGGGGCTTACTTTGACCAAGTTCGGGTTTTAGGCCAAGAGACAATCAACGGCATCAACGTGACTGTCGAGCAGAGATGGTATCATCCCGCAAAAATCGTGAAAGACGAGTTCGGACACGACCAGTTGCAGCGCGTGAATCCGGGCGAAGAAGGATGGCCCGATTGGCTTGATTCCAACCATACCACCACATACGAGGGCGAAGGAGGCGGATGGTTTAACAAGCAGACCATAACGACCAATGACGAGAAAATCAAGTACAACGAGATAGCAGGTATCCTTGCGCGTGCATACCATCCTTATATGCTTCACCCGAAACACGTGGAAGGCCCCTCGTACAGACGCAAATATTCCACTTGCTACATTCCTAAGGTCGAATACAAAAAGAAGTTCTACAAGAGCAACGGCACTGTTGATCCGGACGCTTTAGAAGAGGTAAAAGCCGGATATGCGGCCAACACCGTCACATGTAAGTTGTCTACCGTCAGAAGGTCGGCTGCTGACAATGACGTTATCAACCTGAAAGACCGGACGGTTTATCTGCAACCAGTTGAGGACGGCAAATACCAATACACGTTCGTAGGTACTCCTGTGCCCAACGAAAAGAATGCCAACGGTAAAGTGACCTCTGGAGAAAAGATTCCTAATGGCGCATATTTCCTCGGGCTCAAAGGTAACAATATCGATACGGAAAATATGACCGATGCGGAGATAGAGCAGGCTGTCAGCCAATTGAGCGATGAGCAGAAATGGCCTAAATTTTATCGCCGCGACACCTCGAAAAACAACGGTGGAGGCTACTGGATGCAGTACACTGCCATCATTCAGCCCAACGATGAGGCTGCTGCATGGGAGAACGGACATGACGAAATTCACTATCAAGGACAGGCTAACGGATTCTCATTCGCCCTCGGTGAATTTGAGGAGGTGACCGCCGACGAGATTCAGGAAATCATCAATGAGGCCAAAGCCGAGAACAAACCAGTCAAGCACATCGACATGGTGATTAACATCAACGGACAAGTAGTACGCGAAGGAACGTCACTCCTCGGATTGCCAAAAGGCATCTATATTGTCAACGGAAAAAAATACATGGTCAGATAAAGAAAGGAGGACGAAAAGATGAAACAAGCATATATTACACCGCAAGTTGAAATCACACATGTTCAGATAGAGGCACACCTTTGTGCTGCCTCAGGTGAGAGAAGAGTACTTGAACCTTTAACACGATTCGGATCTGACTTAGACGTTTCTGACCATGGTAATGCCGCATGGGTGGATGAAGGATACGCTGAGATTGACGGCATAGGCATAGCCGGGGCTATCGGAATAGGCGAGGATGACGGCACCATGGACAGCCGCGCTAACTCCGCCCTCTGGGAGGAATAAATCAGCAAAAAACAATTAGAAAAGAATCAATAATAACTATATCATTCGTTTGTTTGCGGGAGGCGACGTGAGTCGTTTCCCGCTTTTTCCGTCATCCCTTGGTCGTTTAGTCGTTTAGTCATCTGGTCGTTTAGTCATTTGGTCATTTAGTTGTTTGGTGGTTTAGTGGTTGGTAATCGTCTCAAGGGCGTCAGCCAGTTCCCCACCCCTCAAGGGGCGGGAGCAGGGGCGGGGTATCTAACATCAATTCCCATATAAACCCCATAAATCATCAAAATATTCATTAAAATTCATGGCCATTAAAATTCATGATCATTCATGTTTAATAATTCATGGCCTAATTATTCTAATTATTCCAATTTCTTTCCGAAAACCCTTGGCGTCAGCCGATATCCCTTTATTTCCTAAATTCCTTTGACATAAGTATTAGTGCTCATCTTCTTTGCTTTATGCAAACGATTGACTGAACAAAACGCCCGTTTTGTTGAAAAAAGTTGGCACATGGTGTAGAATCGCCGTACCTTTGCATCGGTAAAAGAAATACATAGGTATATAGTTAGATAATATGTTTTTAGGTTAGTTAGTTAATAGATAGGTATTTAGTAAGGTAACAATTCATTGTTTCAGGATTAAGATTGCTTGGGGGCAGCATTTGAGTCAAGGCTCAGGTGCTGCCCCTATTACATGGATAAAGGTTTAGGGTTTAGTGTTGAGTGTTCTAACCTCTCACCTCTCACCTCTGGGGTAATCTCTTACCCCCTGCTCCTTGCTCCTTGCCCCTTTTATTGGAAGTCCCTGATGCGGACGTCGATACCTGTTCCGTCGATGGCGCGTACCATCTCATCCACAGGCGTTTGTCCGAAGTGGTAGGGATAGAGCACTTTCGGGCTCACCATGTCGGCGGCGCGGCGCAATTGTGCAGGGGTCATCGTGTAAGGCTGGTTGCAGGGCATGAACGCCACGTCGATGTTGCTGATGTCAGCCATCTCAGGAATGTCCTCTGTATCGCCCGCGATATAGATGCGCAAACCGTCTATCTCGAGGATGAACCCGTTGTCTCGACCTTTAGGGTGGAACTGCAGGTGTCCCTCCGTCGTGTTATAGGCAGGTACGGCATATACCATGATATCGTCGGCAAGACGCAGTTCGTCGCCGTTTTTCATCACCTTTCCTTTGCCCAGAATCTCCGCACTGTTGGGGTTCGTCACTATCACCGTCGAAGCCTTTGACAACTGAGCCACGGCATCTTTGTCCAAATGGTCGAAATGCTCGTGCGTGATGAAAATATAGTCGGCTTTCGGCCATTTTGTATAGTCTGTCACAGGTTGTGCCCCTTTGATCACGGGGTCAACTTGAATTTCGCGGCCGTCGTAAGAGATAGCCATGCTTGCGTGTTTGATGGGGTGGAATGTCACTTCCTTACCCGATTTTGTCTTAAATGTATCCATAGATTTGGTTTGAGAATTGAGATTTGAGGGTTGAGATTTTGAATCTGTCACATTCGTTGTGGTGGATTGAGTGTTGAGCGTCGTAGGGTCGGCGCTTCCTTGCCCGACAGCATTTTGTTTTTCCGCTTTTATGGTACATCCTGCTACAATCATTATAGCGGCCAACAGCGTGAAGAGTGCTTTTTTCATTTGGGTTGAATGTTAATTGTTTAGGGTTTAGGGGTGAGTGTTTAGTATTCTATCTGTTCCCTCCCTTCGGGGTAGGTTAGGGAGGTGGCTGTCTAAGAGTTTATGATTACGGCAAACGTTCAACGTTCCACGTTCAATGTTCCACGTTCAACGTTCCATGTTCAACGTTCAACCTTCAACGTTCAACCTTCAACCTTCAACGTTCAACGTTCCACGTAATTCATTCCTCATCAAGCCGTCCGCTCCAAAGATATTTCCGCGTCTCGCTGACGAGGATACGGCTAAGGAACAGCAGTGCCAGCAGGTTAGGAATAGCCATCAAGGCGTTCATGCAGTCGGCGAAGTTCCACACCACCGCCAGATTGACAATGCTGCCCACGAACACCGCTATGATATACAGCACCCGATAGACGAGCATCCAGCGACGTCCTTTCATGTATTCTACGGCGCGTTCACCGTAATAACTCCATCCGAGTATGGTGCTGAAGGCAAAGGTGAGCAGACCGAAACTGAGCAGCGGCGCACCCACGTAGGGTATCTTGCTAAACGCCATCTTCGTCAGCGTCGCACCGTTGTCGTAACTGATGTCAGGGTAGGCGATGATACTGCTTACCACCACGATGCCCGTCAGTGCGCAGATGACCACGGTGTCCCAGAACGTGCCCGTGCTCGACACAAGCGCCTGACGAACAGGGTTGCGTGTTTGTGCCGCGGCTGCCACGATAGGTGCGGAACCTAAACCCGATTCATTCGAGAACAGTCCGCGCGCGATACCGAAACGCGCCGCCATCATCACCGTCGCGCCAACAAAACCACCGCCGGCAGCCTCAGGACGGAACGCTGATTCGCAAATCAACTGGATGGCAGGCCAAACGTACTGGCTGTTAACTATCAGGATATAAATACATCCCGCCACATAGAAAAATGCCATAAACGGCACCAGCATCCCGCACACGCGGGCAATGCTCTTCACGCCGCCAAGCACGACCAGAGCCGTCAGCGCGCATACCACACCCCCTGTCAGATAGGGCGAGATGTTATATGTCTCGTCAGCGATAGTGGCAATGGCGTTAGCCTGTACCGTGTTGCCGATACCGAACGATGCCAGTGCTGTGAACAGCGCAAACAGTACGGCCATCCATTTCCAACCGAGTCCCTTCTCCAGCGCATACATCGGACCCCCGAGCATGCGCCCGTCGCTCGTCTTCTCACGGTATTTGATGGCAAGCAATCCTTCAGCGTATTTCGTCGCCATGCCGAAGACTCCCGTTAACCAGCACCACAACACCGCTCCAGGACCGCCCAATGCAATGGCCGTGGCCACTCCGATAATATTACCCGTACCAATCGTTGCCGCCAAAGCCGTTGCCAAGGCGCCAAACTGCGACACATCCCCCGCAGCGCCTTTGTCACGCTTCACTGACAGACGGATGGCAGTGAACACTTTCCGCTGCGGAAAACGCAAGCGGATAGTCAGATATAGGTGGGTACCTAACAACAGGATAATCATGGGCCAACCCCATAATATCCCGCTCAACTCGCTGAATATATTGTTAATCGATTCCATGCAAATAAACATCCCCCATCAACGTGATTAGCATAGTATTGTCCTTTTTCCCCTTAACATCCCTTTTTCTCTCCTTTAACTCCATTATTCTCCCCAGGCGGAGTTAGAGCAGGCTTTATTTCTCCAATTTCACCACCGCATGCTCGAATCCCATCGCCTTGACAAATTGTGCCAATTGTTCCTTGGCGTTCTCTTCTGCTTGAAGGATGTTCTCTCGCGTATAGCAGCGTTCGTACATCTGTCGTTTGGCCTTTTGGTAAAGCGCTTCGCGGGCGTCCTGGTCCCATGAGCCCGTCTCGAAAAATGCCTCGCTGTTGGCCTCGTCGATGAAATCATCATCGAGCAACTCAATGCCTGGCAACTCCACTATGGCTGTGTCGCCTTGCAAATGTATCCATTGTTCCTTGGCCTTGCCCAAGTCGATGCCTAAACGCAGTGTGCCACGGTAGATGCGAATCAGTTCCTTGTCGCGCCACCAATGCTCATGTAGGGTATCGACCAGTTCCTCGTCAGCGACAGAGAGAAACTCCCACTGGCCAATCTCGCGGATGTCTTGTACACGGATGGGGGTGATATTGATGCGTTCGCTCTTCGAGATGCGGAATGATGTCTCCGTGCCGGTGATAATTAGGGTTATCACCATACCGATGAGTATCATGGCGGTGATGTCGCCCAGCAACTTGATGCCGAAGTTCTTCTCTTGTCGGTTGCGTCTCATAGGCCGTGCTTCTCTGATTGGTCAATAATGATGAGCGAGTCGGGCGTGAACTCCTTGCGGAACGAGACGGTAATGGCATCGGGACTGTAGCCGAATTTCTCGACAATGGGGATGAGCAGACGTGTGGCACTCACACGTGTCCGCTCCTGAATATCCAACTTGGGAATGCTGTTAATGATGCTCTGTCGGCCCTGTCGCTCAAAACTGCTCAGTTCTTCGTCAGAGAAATTGGAACGGAAGAACGACACGCGGTCTTTAACGCGTTTGTGGTCGATACGGCTGCTCGTCAGAATCACCTGAGGGTCGGGTAGGATAATCTCGATGCGGTTGCTGTCGCGACGTACATTGGCTGCGGAAAAATCGCTAAAATCCACATAACCCTTCAGTGTGGCATATATCGGGATGGCTACTTTGCGCGTCGTAGCGGGTATATTCCAACTGAACTTGTGACCGAAGATACTGCCTTCAAATGACTTTTGGTCATTGTGTGTCACTATCTTATGCACCTGATACTCAGTTGTATAGAGCCGAGAGCACTTCTGTATTTTCGACACAAGGATGGGCAGGGAGTCTTTGGTTGATTCCTCTGGCTCAGACGAACGGCCTGAACATGCTGCTGTCAACAGACCGAATGTGAACAGAAAATACAGAATTTTTCTCATTTGCTTGCAAATATACTCATTTATTCTGATTTTATAAGAAAAACACGCGAAAAACTTTCAACCCGAAACACAATTCTGTGAAAGAATACGTCAAATATTTGCTATTACAACCTTTTTTTGTACTTTTGCACTAATAAACCATCAAATCTATATGAAACGAATTTACACACTGATACTCACCGCTGCCGCCATAACACTGACGGCGGGATGCTCGAAAGAGAAAAAAGACAGCGAATACTATAAGATACCCAAACAGGCGGAAACACCGGCAGACACCGCTGTTCATGCCATGGAGGTTCATGATTACGAGGAGGTGGTGGCGTGGAATAATTCGCAGTACCACCTCTCCATCCATCGCGTGGCCATCGACTCCATGCCTGTTGTTCATACCAGCGAGGGTGTCAAATACAAGGACAATCGCATACGCATCAAGATTTTGCGGCGCGACAGTAGTGTGTTCTTCAATCAGGCATTCACAAAAAATAGTTTCAAGGACATTCTGACGCCACAGTTCCAAAAAGAAGGCGCATTGCTCAATCTCGTCTATGACGGTTCCGACAATGACCACCTCTTCTTTGCCGGCAGCGTGGGTGACCCCGATGAACTCAGCGATGAGATGATACCCCTCAAACTCATTGTTGACCGTTACGGAAAGTATTCCTATAAAGTGGATGAAATTGACACCCATAACGATCGTGCCGACACAACTTTCATCGACGACAGTTACCTCAAAGACGAGGAAGACCGCATTAAAAACAAATCAAATCTGTAAACTTTATTGATGGGTAAATAATCTTTCCTCCGTCCCGTTCAGTATGCGGCGGTATAGCCGCCGCCCACAAAAAGAAATCCACGGATTCTACGAATAAAAGTAGTTCGTAAAATCCGTGGAATAATTATCTTTTCTTCTGTAATGTCAGAATTTCGCCATTTTGATGGCATCGATGGCACACTCGTCGCCTTTGTTACCTAAACGGCCTCCGCTACGCTCCTGAGCCTGTTCCAGTGTGTCGGTCGTCAGCAGACCGTAAATCACGGGGATATCGCTCTCTGCGTTCAGACGTGCGATGCCGTAGGTCACTCCCTGACAGATATAGTCGAAGTGAGGTGTCTCGCCGCGTATCACACTGCCTAAGATGATGATGGCGTCGTAATCATTGCGCTTGGTCATCTGATGGGCACCGTAAACCAGTTCGAAACTGCCCGGGACGGTCTTCACATGAATATTCTCAGGCAGTGCACCGTGTCGCTCCAGCGTCTGAACGGCACCGTCAAGCAATGCGCCTGTGATGCTGGGATTCCATTCCGACACGACTATGCCGAAACACATGTTGCTGGCGTCGGGCACTTTCGAGAAGTCGTACTCCGACAGGTTGTGCATCGAGGTAGCCATTATTTCACAGAGGCGTATTCAATAAACTTATCCATCTCGTTGTAGAGAGGACTCTGCGGATAATTGGCCTTAATGTCTTCGAAGATTGCGAGTGCCTCGTCTTTCTTGCCTTGCTCCAACAGGATGATACCTGCCTTGCGTAGGGCTATCGGAGCCACACTGTTGCTCTTGCCCTCAGAATTGGCTTTGTTGGCCAAATCAGCAGCGCGCTTGAATGTGCTCACGGCTTCGTCCATCTTTTTCTGGTTGGCATAAACATCGCCCAGAGCAACGATAGCCATCGGGCTGACCATCAGGTCATCACCGGGCTTGTAAGCCTCGAGATACTTCGCTGCCTCGTCCCATTTCTCCTGACGGGCATACTCCAAACCACTGTACAGGTTGGCAAGGTTGCCGGCGTCGGTGCTGCTGTATTCGTCTGCTACTGACAAGAATGTCTTCAGACTCACGCTGTCTGTCGGATTGCCAAACATGTTCTGACCTTTAGCCAGGGCATTGTTTGCCTTCAACTCGCGTGGCTTAACAATAAACTGCTTGTAGCCGATGATTGCCACGATGATAAGGAGGATGGCGCCGAGACCGCCAAGGATCAATTTCTTGTGTTTGTTGAAAAACTCTTCCGATTTGTTTGCTACCTTAGCCGCTTCGGTCTGGGTCGCTTTCTGGTTCTTTTTTGCCATTATTTTTGTTGTTTTTTTTGAATTTTCTTGTCATAAGACGCATTCCGATTTTGCCGGAAAATGACCGTCAGGGAGGTGCGCCCATTTTTTGCGTGGCAAAATTACTTATATTTTCCCACATAGTGAAATTTATTGCCCTTTTTTTTCGTTTTAGGGCGGATAAACCCGAAAAATAACTTACCTTTGCACAAAAATAGGAATTCTCATTCTCCCAATGCTCCCATAACTCTCATAACTCCTATAATTCGACAATTGTCCTTTATCTCCCCCTTTTCTCCCTTCTATCTCCCCTTTAACTTCCCTTTTAGAAATGCTCCTCTCTCAAATATCCATAGTCAACTATAAAAACATTTTGGCGGCGACACTCGATTTGTCGCCTAAAATCAACTGTCTCATTGGACACAACGGGGTGGGGAAGACCAATTTTCTCGATGCCGTTTATTTCTTGTCATTCTGCCGCAGTGCATACCATTCTGTTGATTCGCAGGTCATCAGCCATGGAGAGGAGTTTTTTATGCTCGAGGGCGCATATTTTAGCGAGGCGGGCGACACAGAGAATGTCTATTGTGGCATGAAACGTGGGCAGAAAAAACATTTCAAACGCAATAAAAAAGAATACAAGCGTCTGTCCGAGCACATCGGGCTTTTCCCGCTCATCTTTGTCTCTCCTTCTGACAGTATTCTCATTGAGGGGGCTGCCGAGGAAAGACGCAAACTGATGGATGTGGTTATCTCACAATACGACAATACCTATATCGAGGCGCTCAATAATTACAACAAAGCGTTGCAACAACGCAACGCGTTGCTGAAAATGGAAGAAGAACCCGACCCGTTGCTCCTTGATATTTGGGAAAGACAAATGGCTGAAGAGGGTACGAAGATTTACCTCAAACGCGAGGAGTTCGTCAAGGAATTGGAACCGGTTTTCCAACGCATTTACCAGACTATCTCCGACCAGCGCGAGACGGTGGCGTTGCAATACTTGTCACACGGACAGCGTGGCGATTTGTTGCATGTCATACAGCGCGACCGTGCTAAAGACCGCGCTGTGGGTTATTCTTTACATGGTATTCATCGCGATGATTTGGAGATGATGCTTGGAGGATACCCCATGAAGCGTGAGGGCAGCCAGGGACAGAACAAGACGTTTGTCATCGCACTCAAACTGGCGCAGTTTGATTTTCTTAAACGAACCAACAGCCGTACCACGCCCATGCTGTTGCTCGATGACATCTTTGATAAACTCGATGCACGGAGAGTGGAACAAATAGTCCGCCTTGTGGCGAGCGATGAATACGGGCAAATCTTCATCACCGACACCAACCGCGACCATCTTGACCAAATACTTGGCAATGGCAATTTCGATTACAAACTGTTCGAGGTGAACGATGGCGTCATAACTGAAAAGAAAGGAGAAAAAGATGTTTAAGAGAAAAGTCCTGTCTATCGACGAACTCCTTCCGCGAGTGATACGTGAAAACGGGTTGGAGACACCGTTGCTGCAGCGGCGGCTTATCGACGCGTGGGATACGGTCACTGGAAATGTTGTGGCAAAATACACTGGCGAGAAATACATCCGCAATCAGACGCTCTTCGTGCATATCTCTAACCCCGCACTGAGGGCCGACCTCTCGATGATGCGCTCACAATTGGTGAGACGCCTCAACGAGGCCGTCGGCAGCATGGTTATCACAGATGTCAGGTTAATCTGACCAACAGACAGTTCCTGTCTTGGCGGCTGATGCCCGGTGGCGACACATGGCCTTTTCCTCTGCTTGCCACTATCTCTTTCTTCTGCTCTTCCTGTGCGTTCTTCACGGGATTCCACAATTTTTTCTTGAATATCTCCAGCGCTTTGAGGATGGTCGGATCATCGGCGTTGAGATATTCCATCCATGCCTGCTCGTCCAGAGTGTTATAGATGATGCGGCTGATGATAAACCGTTCGATTAACTGGTGCGACTGTTCTATCATCAGGTTACGGCGTTTCAGACCGTTGGCTTCACCATATTGGGCGAATCGCTCCACCAGGTTCTGACTCTTCAGATAACGTATCAAATCCTGACTCGTCTTGTATTTGCTCAAAGCGTTACGGTTGTTGTCGGTATAATCATACGAATACTGAAAGAAAAGACCTTTCATGGCTGCTTCAGAATAATAGGATGTCACGCTGGTGGTGTCTTCACCGATGAAGATATCGGGTGTGATACCACCGCCGCCATATACCTCACGACCGATGGAGGTCTTATAAGCGGGACCTTCGTTCTTGATGCTGTCTTGCGAGAAGAACTCACCATGTTGATAGCGCAGTATCAGGTCCTCCTCATATTCCAAACCGCGACCGGGCTTGTAGGGCTTTTGGATACAACGGCCAGAGGGGGTGTAGTAGCGGGCAATGGTCAGACGGAGCAGACTGCCGTCGCTGAAGGGTATCTGTTGTTGCACCAGGCCTTTGCCAAACGAGCGGCGGCCGATGATGGTGCCGCGGTCGTTGTCTTGGATGGCTCCGGCAAAGATTTCTGCCGCAGAGGCCGACATCTCATTGATGAGAACCACTAATGGCAATGTCTTGAAATGACCGGAACCGGTGCTGGTATAGTCTTTACGTGGCGATTTGCGCCCCTCGGTATAGACAATCATACGGTCACCGGGCAAAAATTCGTTCACCATTTGGATGGCACTGTCCATATAACCGCCGCTGTTGTCGCGAAGGTCGATGACCAGATTCTCCATGCCTTTGTTCGACAATATGGACAGTTCGCGAAGCATCTCTTGGTATGTGTTCTCACCGAAGTTCTTGATGCGCATATAGCCGGTAGTGTTGTCCAGCATATACGATGTGTTGATGCTGTTCACCACAATGTCGTCACGGGTCACCTCATATTCTTTGGGTTTGTTGCTGCCATAGCGCAACACACCGATTTTCACCACCGTACCCCAAGGACCTTTTAATCGGCGGACGGCCTCGTCATTGGTCACTATCTCGCCCACGAAGGGTTCGCCGTCGATGCTCACTATCTTGTCGCCGGCGATAATTCCGGCTTGCTCGGCAGGACCGTCGCTGATCACATTCTGCACACGGACGGTATCTTTACGTATCACGAACTCGATGCCGACACCAGAGAACGAACCACGCAAATCGTCGGTGGCTGACTGCACGTCTTTTGCGCTGATGTACACCGAGTGGGGGTCCAACTCTGCGATGATATTAGGCATGGAACGCTCCACAAGGTCATTGATGTCCACCTCGTCAACGTACTGGTCATTGATGACTTTCAACAAACTGTTGATGCGGCTCGGACCTTCACCGGCTATCTGCAGACGATTGCCCACAGCGCGCTTGGCATAAAAGGTGCCGATAATTACGCCCAATATGACGCAACCAGCCATCATCAATGGCAGCCATTTCTTGTTATTCTCCTTTTGCATCTTCGTTCAAGTTGATATATTTCACTTCGATGTTTGCTCTCTTCAGCAGGTTGATGCCGTCTTCCAGGCGGTATTTCTCACCATAGACCACACGACGGATGCCCGATTGGATGATGAGTTTGGCGCATTCGATGCAGGGCGAGGCGGTCACATACAGGGTCGAACCGTCGCTGTTGTTGTTGCTGCGGGCCAGTTTGGTGATGGCGTTTGCCTCTGCGTGAAGCACGTAGGGTTTCGTCACATTGTTCTCGTCCTCACAAACATTTTCAAAACCACTCGGGGTGCCGTTATAACCATCGCTGATAATCATCTTATCCTTCACCACCAACGCGCCTACCTGTCGGCGTTGGCAGTAACTGTTCTCTGCCCATATCTGTGCCATGCGCAGATAGCGATGGTCTAATAATTCCTGCTTATCCATTATTCCGTATTAAAATAACAAATCTCAAATCTCAAACCTCAAATCTCAAACCTCAAGCCTTACGCCTCTTAATCCCGTTCCTTTTCAGCAATGCGTCGATGGTGGGCTCACCACGGCGGAAGCGTTTGTATAGGGTCATCGGATGCTCTGTGCCACCGCGCGACAACACTTCGTCACGGAAACGTTGAGCGGTCTTCTGGTTAAAGATGCCTTCGCGTTTGAATACGCTGAATGCGTCAGCGTCAAGCACCTCTGCCCATTTGTAACTGTAGTATCCTGAGGCGTAGCCGCCTGCCATGATGTGCGAAAATTGCGTGGTCATGCATGTCCCGGGCATTTGCTTTGTGACAATGGCTTTGCGCCAAGCGGCTTTCTCAAACGCGATGATATCCTCGTCAAATGGCTTGCTCTTCGTGTAATAGGCCATATCCAACAAGCAGAAACTCACTTGGCGCATACATGCGTAGGCGGTCATGAAGTTGCGGCTTTTTACAATGCGCCTGATAAGTTCATCGGGTAAAGGCTCGCCTGTCTCGAAATGAAAGGCAAAGGTGCGGAGAAACTCTTTCTCTATGGAGTAATTCTCCATGAACTGCGATGGCAATTCCACAAAATCCCATAACACGTTGGTGCCTGACAAACTCTCAAAACGGGTGTTGGCAAACATACCGTGCAAGGCGTGGCCGAATTCATGCAGGAAGGTCTCCACCTCGCCCAAAGTCAGTAGCGCGGGCTTCTCGGCTGTGGGCTTAGTTAGGTTCATCACCACGCTGACATGGGGACGTACATTCACGCCTTTATGGTCTATCCATTGTCCTTGATATTCGGTCATCCACGCGCCGCCTTGTTTACCTTTGCGCGGATGGAAATCGGCGTAGAACACTGCCAGATAACTGCCGTCGCGGTCAAACACTTCGTATGCTTTCACATCGGGATGATACACGGGTATCTCTTTGTTCTCCTTGAACGTGATGCCGTACAGACGGTTGGCTAACCCGAAAACACCGTCTATCACGCGCGACAACTCAAAATACGGACGCAACATCTCAGCGTCCAAGTCATATTTTTTCATCTGGAGTTTGTGAGAGTAGAAGGCGAAATCCCAAGGCTCCAACTGAAAGTTTTTTCCCTCCATCTTTTTCGCCATTTTCTCTATCTCCGCCATTTCTTTAACGGCTGTGGGTTTATAGGTGTCAATCAATTCATCGAGCAGATGATATACATTGCGCTTATTTGTCGCCATGCGCCGTTTCAGCACATAGTCGGCGTAGGTGCGATAACCCAGCAGTTGGGCAACCTCGCGTCGAAGGTTGACGATGCGTTTGCAGATGTCAAGGTTGTTCTCGCTGTTGGCGTGCGTGCAGAGAGTGTTGTACGCCATGTACATCTCACGGCGCAACTCGCGCTGGGTGGAGTATTTCATAAACGGCCCCATGCTTGGAGCGTCGAGCGTGAACAGCCAACCCTCTTTCTCCGCTTCTTGGGCTGCCAGAGCAGCCGCTTCGCAGGCAGTGTCAGGCAGACCGTCCAACTGTGACTCGTCGGTGATGTGGAGGGTGTATGCCTTACGGTCTTTCAACAGGTTTTGCGAGAATTGAAGGGTCATCATACTTGCCTCTTCGGTAAGTTGACGCAAATGTTCCTTGTCCTCGTCGCTGAGCAAAGCGCCTGAGCGGACAAATCCCTCGTATGAGTTGTCGAGCAGTTTTTTCTCCTCTAATGTCAGACGGCGGTGATGCAGATGAACGGCTTTCACGCGCTCAAACAACCGTTTGTCAAGCCTCATGTCATTGGCATGTTTGGTCAGAATGGGTTGCATCTTTTGAGCCAGAGCGTCCATCTCGTCATTGGTTTCGGCGCTCAGCATATTGAAAAACACGGTCGTCACACGCTCCAGCAGGTCATAATAGCCTTCCGGGTCTTTTGGGTCGGAAATCATTGTGTTGTCAAATGTGGGCTTGGCGGGATTCGTCACCGTCTTTTCCATATACTCCTTGTCACGACGGATGCCCTCCATCATGGCTTCCTCATAATCTTCCAGACGGATACGGTCAAAGGGCACCGTGTCATGCGGTGTCTGATAAGGCTCAAAAAACGGGTTAATTCTTTTCTCTTTCTCTTCTGACATAATGGTATGCTCGTTCATACTAACGTTATCGCTCTTCAATCAAATGATTTTTCTTATTATCAAAATGCAAAATTAGCATAATTATTCAGTCTTACCAACACTTGCCCCCGATTTTTAAGAATTATTCAGCAATCGTAAGCACTTTGCCTCCACTTTTTATGGGATTAATGTCTTTAGTCAGCCTCTTCCCTCACCCTTGGGAGGGTCGGGGTGGGTATTTTTTATATCTAGTGTGTCATATTTCGTATTTATTCCCTACCTTTGCACCCATGAAAAGGTATTTCATAGATTTGTCATTCGACGGAACCAATTATCATGGGTGGCAAATCCAACCTAATGGCATGTCTGTGCAGGAGCGGTTGCAACAGGCTCTTTCCACCATACTCCGCGCAGATATTGAGGTGACGGGAGCGGGGCGGACTGATGCTGGCGTGCATGCGCGTCAGATGGTGGCGCATTTCGATGTGGAACAACCGCTCGACGCTCATCAGTTGGCTTATAAACTCAATCGGTTTTTACCACGCGACATTTCTGTGGCGACAATATGGGAAGTGCCGGATGATATTCATGCACGCTTCAGTGCCACAGCCCGCACTTATCATTATTACATCCATACGAGCAAAAACCCCTTCCTAAGGCATTTTTCCTTTGAGATACATTATGACCTCGATTTTCAAAAGATGAACGAGGCAGCGGCTACATTGCTTGAGTATGATGATTTCGCTGCTTTTTGCAAGAGTCACACGGATGTGAAAACCACCCTCTGTAAAGTGTCTCGAGCAGAGTGGGTGCAAGTGTCTGATCATCAATGGTATTTCGTGATTACCGCCAACCGCTTTTTGAGAAATATGGTGCGTGCAGTCACTGGCACACTCATCGATGTGGGGCGCGGTCGTATCTCTGTGGATGATTTCCGTGTTATAGTAGAGTCTCGCCGTCGCACCGATGCTGGCGAGAGTATGCCTCCCCATGCCCTTTTCCTTGAAAGCGTATCTTATGATAACTTACGACCCCTCCAAAAATAGGAACTGCCCCAAAATCAGGATACTCCGAAAAGACAGCCCCGTCTATAATCATAAAGTTCAATGTTCAAATCTCATAGCGAAGAATGTGGCTTGTTTTAGCATTTTTGTCTGCCGCGCTTTTAGGGTGTTATGACACTTTCAAAAAAATAGCGTTGAAGGACAATGCTGTCATCCCTGTATTGTTTCTCAATACGTTGTTTTGTTCGCTCATATTCTTGCCATTTATTATAATCAACAGCCAGTCGGATGCGTTGCAAGGTTCTGTTTTCAGCATGGCACATGGAGGATGGCATGAACACCGTTATATTCTGCTTAAAAGTGTCATCGTGCTCTCATCATGGCTATTTGGCTATTTTGGCCTCAAACATCTGCCGCTGACCATCGTCGGACCCATCAATGCCACTAGACCCGTCATGGTGTTGGTTGGTGCCTTGTTGGTTTTTGGCGAACGGCTCAACTTGTGGCAATGGGCGGGTGTGATTATTGCCGTCATCTCTTTTTTCCTGTTGAGTAAGGCCGGGAAAAAAGAAGGGATTGATTTCAAACACGACCGATGGATTTATTTCGTCGTCTTGGCTGCCCTATTAGGAGCGGTGAGCGGGCTTTATGACAAATATCTCATGGCGGCGCCTGAAAACGGCGGGGTTGGGCTCGACCGCGTGATGGTGCAATCATGGTACAACATCTACCAATGTGTCATGATGGGAGCCATGCTCTTGCTGCTATGGTGGCCGAAACGTCATCACACCACGCCGTTCCGATGGAATTGGTCCATCATCTTTATCAGTGTCTTCCTCTCTGCCGCCGATTTCCTCTATTTTTATTCGCTCAGTCTTCCCGGGGCTATGATTTCCATCGTGTCCATGATTCGCCGAGGCAGTGTCGTCGTCTCCTTCATGTTCGGCGCAATGGTCTTTCATGAGAAAAACCTCCGTGCCAAAGCCCTCGACCTGGCTCTGGTACTCCTCAGCATGCTCCTGCTTTATATAGGCAGCAAATAAAAAAAATGTTGAAATAATAGAACTTATCGCCCTTTATGCGTTAACGACATCTATTCATAAATCTCAGCCCTCAAATCTCAAACCCGTCTAAGAAATAAATGTTATTCCGGCTTAAATGGATAAGTCCGTCGCGTTCCCACTGGCGCAATTGTTGTGATACGTTTAGACGGCTCTCGCTGATGTGGCGGGCGAGGGTCTCCATCTTGATATGCAACCATTTATCACCTGAGGGTTGAAGACTGTGAGACATGATAAACCGTTTTATTTTCTCCGGCAATTGACGGGCGGGCTCATGCCATGCCTCGTCGGCTGCGCGCTGACTCTGCGTAGTGAGAATATTGAGCAGATTGGTACGGAAAATGTCAAATTTGGCACATAGGCGCACCATCTCGTCTTTGCTGATTTCCAATATCTGGCAATGACTATGGGCGGTGAAGGTATAGGTGTAATTTTGAGTCAGACCAAACAGTCGCTCCGGTTGCAGTAGATAGGGGGCTGTGATAATCTCACGCATGCTGTAATCACCCGTATCGGACTCGCTTTCTGCCATAAGACTACCGCCCACGAGAAACCGCTGGTGCGTGCAGCGGTCGCCTCGACGCACAATCACTGTTCCCTCATCATGTTGGGAAAAGCCCAACCGGGTGTGAGCCACCACTTCTTGTAAATGGCTGCGGCTCATGCCCTGAAATAATGGGAGTATGAGCAGTCGGTTGAATATCTGACCGTCAACAGGCATGGCACTTATGGTTAATGGGTGATTTTCTTCTCCAACGAAGGCGAGTACCATACGGCATATTGACCTTTATCATCGGTATAGATAAGGTATGCCATCAGTTCAGAATGAGAGGCAAGCACCTCCTTCGCCTTATCAAGTCCCATGACCATAAACGAGGTAGCATACGCGTCGGCAGTGGCACAATTCTTGGCTAAGACCGTGGCTGAGAGGATGTTATGCTGTACGGGATAACCTGTCTTCGGGTCGATGGTGTGGGCGTATTTTTTGCCGTCTTTGTAGTAGAAATTGCGGTAGTTGCCGCTGGTGGCTAATGCCATATCTGTCACATTGATGATGGCTTCGCGCTCGTTGTTCACAGCCAAGGTGTCATCAGTGGGTTTAATCACGCCTACTCGCCACGGATTGCCTTGGCTGTTCTTGCCGCGCGACACCACCTCACCGCCTATTTCCACGATGTAATTCTCCACATCATGATAACGCAGCAGACGGCCCACGGCGTCGCAACCGTAACCTTTGGCGATGGCGCTGCAATCAAGCATTATTCGTGGGTCGGCTTTCTTTACCTTTCCGTCGCTTCCCATGGACACCTTCTCATAGCCGATCAGTGCTCTCAGACTGTCCACTTGTTTCGCGTCAGGCTCAATGCCGTTCCTAAAACCGAACCCCCAGGCGTTGACCAATGGGGCTACGGTGATGTCGAAAGCACCGTTAGTGGCTCGTGAAATGCTCTGCGCCAATTCAAACACCTCGCGAAACATCTTGTCGTCACCGGCTTTCACATCGTCATTGTTGTTCACATGCGTGATGGTCGATTCTTTGTTGAATGGCGACAATGCCATATCCACTTTCTTCAATTCTGCCTCTATCTCCTCCTTCAATGACTTGTCGTTTTGGTAGGTGATATGATAAACGGTACCAAATACCATTCCCTCGTCTTGATGATAGGGCATGTCACGATGCTGTTTCACTATCCATATCGTGCCTATCACCAAAAACAATAAAAATGGCAATTGCCATATCAGTTGTTTCTTACGGTCTGTTTTTTCCATGATACGTCTTCAATCAAATAAACCTCAAACCTCAAATCTCAAAGATAACATTAAACGTCCCTCCCAAATTGCTGCTGTCGGAAAGGCCATAGCCTGGCACATACCAAGCATTGCCCAACGGGCCTTCATCTGAGGAGAGACGGCGGCGATAACGTAACGACCAGCCCAGATGAACCGGTCCTATAATTTTGGCATCAACTCCGAAAACCAGTTCAGCCCAGTGTTGATGACATTTCACACCGTATGCGCTATATTCAGACGTGCCGCCCCAAAATGGGTCTTCAACGCCCGGATGCCACAAGTCATACTTGAAGGACGTGAAAGCATAACGAAGACCCGCATAGACACGGTAATCGTCAAATTTGTTCTTCAAAACGTTGATGTCTAAGCCTATACGTCCGTAAGGTGCTTTCGAGCGGTAGGAGAGAAGTGTCACGTCATCATCATGAGATGCCTGGCCGTAACCTAATTCAAGAATGGGGAAATAACGGTCTTTCACATGTATGCGCAATGCCGCTTCATACTGACCGTAATCGCTCAAGCCCAGTTGCAAAAGTCCCACAGCATCAATCGATACGGCGATGCCGTTGAACCATGACACACTGTCTTTGGCATCAAAGTCCGAAACCTTTACAGACCTCTTGCCCGTTTTGTTGGGGAGTGATTCTGTGACCTTGACTGGTGTCTTTCCCGTTCTCTTGGGCTGTGATTCCTCGTTTTGTGCAATTGTATGCACTGGACACAGAAACAACAGGCTAATCGCGAGGCTTAAAGACAATATACAGGTTCGTTTCCGTCGTTTCATAATTGACAAGCGGTTTTGAGATGGTCACCTCGGAGATGGTATGCGTTGTATAACTGACGCCTGTGAGAGTATGGAAATAGACTGGTGCGCAATCCACTGACTCGAAATGAGGTTCGTTGGTCTTATTGACAGTAATGGTGTCGGTTCGAGTCACATGAAGGGTATCGGTCATCGACAATATATACATGTCTTGGTCGCCACTATAACTCATCTGCAACTTGAAATTCTGTGTGTTCACGCTCTTGTTGAGCAGGACAGTGTCACGACCGTCATGGCGTTTCGTGCTGATGGTGAGCGAGTCAGGCAAAGTCAGCACGTCACCGCTGAGCGAATACACTGCATAGACAGTGTTGTTCAACGGGCAATCGACTGAGGAGCAGGCGCCCAACAGCGACAAAAAGACCAACAGAGGGATTATTTTTCGCATCGAATCACTTTCTCTATTTGATAGTCATTGCGACCGGAGGAGTTGCGGCTGATCAAGTCGCCCAAGAATCCTGCGAGGAACAATTGTGTGCCGATAATCATCATCGTCAGGGCAAGATAGAAATAGGGCGAGTCGGTAATCAGACGCATGGGTACATGGCGTGCCAATGCGATGAGTTTGTCTGCGCCGAGTATCACCACGGCGATGAAACCGATGAGGAACATGATGCTGCCCAAGAAACCGAACACGTGCATCGGCTTGCGCCCAAACGTGCTCAGGAACCACAACGTGAGAAGATCCAGATAACCGTTGATGAAACGGTTCAGACCGAATTTCGATTTGCCGTATTTACGTGCTTGATGTTGAACCACTTTCTCGCCAATCTTGTCAAAACCGGCATTCTTGGCCAAATAGGGGATGTAGCGGTGCATCTCGCCATATACCTCGATGTTTTTCACCACATCTTTGCGATAGGCTTTCAAACCGCAGTTGAAATCGTGCAGGTTCTTGATGCCGCTGATTCTACGGGCAGTCCAGTTAAACAATTTGGTGGGGATGGTTTTCGACAGCGGGTCATAACGCTTCTGCTTGTAACCCGAGACCAAGTCATAGCCTTCTTCCGTAATCATGCGGTACAACTCGGGTATCTCGTCGGGTGAGTCTTGCAAATCGGCGTCCATCGTAATGACCACGTCGCCCTGTGCCTCCTTGAAACCGCAATAAAGGGCAGGGCTCTTGCCGTAATTACGACGGAACTTGATGCCGCGCACCTCTTCATGCTCCGTGCCAAGTTGTTCTATCACTTCCCAGGAATGGTCGGTGGAACCGTCGTTGATAAACAACACCTCGAAACTGAACTGGTGTTCATGCATGACGCGCTCAATCCAGTCATACAACTCGGGAAGCGACTCTTCTTCGTTATATAAAGGTATAACTACTGATATATCCATGTGTAATGATTTTTATATTAGGAATCTTTCAACTCTCAATTAGTGTCCTCATTCAAAGTAGAGGCTATGAGTAACGCTTATTTGTAGGGGTTATGGGGATACTTCCTTTTGCAAATCAGCGCTATCGGTAGACAGAGAATCACGATAATGGTGATATTGGAGTAAAGCAATTCTAATGCCAAATCAATGGGGCGCATCTCTTGGAATGTGGTGATGGCTTCTTTCATGACGGTTTCAGTCATGCCATACCCCTTCAAAATATCTTTTACCCCAGGATCGCTCAACAACTGTACATATTGGTTAATGACAAATCCATGGTCAAGAAACTGGAAATATATGAACTGGCCTATAGCGAGTATCAACGACGCATAAAACATGGTAAACATCGAGTAACCGTATGCGCGACGGAAGGAAATCACCCCTTCAAGTACGCGGTCGCGGAAACGGGCCGTGCGGAAACCCACCCATATCGGGGTGCCAATGAGGGTCGCCATCCATAGCAAACCGCAAAAAGGGTAGTGGAATTGCCCCACGAAACAGGCAAAACTCACTAACCAAAGCAAGCCCAAAATAGCGCCGTCGATGCGGGCGTAGGCTTGTAATTGGGAATATTTCTCAGCAAATGTCATGTCGGATGTCTTTATCGTCTGCAAAATTAGACATTTTTTTCGTATTTTTTTGCCCCTACTTGATAATTCATCACTTCGAATGAAAAATATTGTTAAAAACGCCCAGACCATGATGGCTGTTCAAGGCTTTTTTACTAACTTTGCAGTCGCTTTTCAAAAAAGCAGTAAGACGGGCAAGTCTTACACGGCCAGCTCCCTTCGAATCCTCCAGGACGGGAACGTAGCAAAGGTAGTTGGTTGTAGCGGCGCGATGTAAGTCGCTTGCCCACCCGCCTCTTTAGCTCAGTTGGCCAGAGCACGTGATTTGTAATCTCGGGGTCGTTGGTTCGAATCCGACAAGAGGCTCAAAAGAGGATGGGCGCCAGCCAATCCTTTTTTTGTCTCAAAAGAGGATGGGCGCCAGCCAATCCTTTTTTTTTATATATCTTTATCACCATACATTACAAACTATTGATTTATGAAAAAGTATTTATTCGTAGCAGCAGTAGCCATAATGGCACTGGCTGGTTGTTCAAACAAGAGCGAGACAACTGAAACGGAAAAAACATCGGCAGCATCGTTCGATGAAGTGCTTTCCTCAAGAAGAAGTATTCGTAATTATGATGCCTCGAAGAAAATCACAGAGGCTGAAGTGCGTGAATTGCTTAAAGCCACACAAGAGGCTCCGTCATGGGCCAATCAGGAACCCACGAAATATTATGTGGCGATGAGTCCGGAGAAATTGGCTGCCGTACAAGATATGGTTGGTGGCAACAAAGAGAGGATCGCCAATGCCCCGGTGCTCATCGTATCTACCTTCGAGCAGGGCAAGTCAGGATTCTTCCAAGGCGAGAAGACCAACGAGGTGGGCGACGGATGGGGTGCCTACGACAATGGTCTCAGCAACTGTTATCTCATTCTCAAAGCCCGTGCCATGGGTTTTGATACACTGATTATGGGCATACGCGATGCAGATAAACTCAGAGAATTGTTCGCCATTCCCGGCAACGAGACCATCATGGCTGTCATCGCTCTTGGCTATAGGGCTGAAGAACCCAAACGCCCTGAAAGAAGAGACTTGGATGAAATCGCCAAGTTCTTCTGATGAGAACAGCCTACAAGTTCTTTTGATGAACAAGTATAAAAAAATCGGAAAGAAATAAGACTCGTTTCCTGTTTCTTTCCGATTATTTTTTGTCTCTTGCCATTGACGTTCCTATCCCAATGGGTTAGGGGAGAGGTCGGGTTGGCATGAGGGTGAGGCAAAATTGGAAATGATATGCCTTATTCCCGTCAATGGTGTATTGCGGGAGTGTCCGCTTGCCCCAAGTGTCGGCACCGCCCACGCCGTGGATATTCATGTCAATGTTGAGGTTGACGAATTTTCCCCGTTGCAATTCGTAGGGATGAGCAGTTGATGGCAAGTCTTCTTCGCCATAGTCCCATGCACGGATGCAAAGGGGTTGTGCTCCGTTGATATGTAGGGTATTGCTGACATTCCCGATTTCAAACCATCTCACATCACATCGGCACCCGTTGTCTTGAGGATGCACATACTCAGTCATCATATCCGACAATGTGGTCGTGTACTTTCCCAAAAACGCTGAACGCTTCCGGTCGGGGTAGTTCTCCCACGGTCCGCGCCCGTAATAGCGTATTTTGTCGTAATCGATGGGCAATCTCATTCTCATGCCAAACTTCGGTATGTTGACGATGCTTCGCTCCCTGCTTGGCTGATAATCTGCTTCGACCTGTATCTGACCACTGGTATTAATGGAATAGGTGAGGGTCAATGCGGCATTTACGGGCAACATTGTCTCGACCACAACCTTTGCTGCATGTTTGTCTTTTTCTATGCGGATATCTTTCACCTCTCGTTGTGCGGCCGCTTTTCGCCACACTTCTAATCGTTTCTCGAAATTAGCGGAATGTTGGTTGTCATTTTCGGGTTTCCAGAAATATGGCTCAAGCGGTCCGGCGAGCATCTCTTGACCGCTGACGACCCAACTGCTGATAGCACCTGTCTTGTCGATGGTGAAGACACTGTTCTCGGCTTTGACAACCACACCGTCAGCAGTCTTTTGTGCTTGGGCTGGCAATCCATCCAAATGGTCAGTGAAATTATAGGGTCGCAAGACAAATTGCTCGCGGGCAACGGCGTATCCCTCATCTGCCCATTGGGTAGAATGACGTAATCTGGCATAAACGTTGATAATCGACTCATCACCGTTAGGATATTCCGGCATCTCTAACCGGTCACCATACAATGTCATTGTTCCTTCTGACACCTTCACGCCATTGTTCTGTACTTCATAGGTATATGTGTATTCATCGGGATTCGTGAAACTATCATGGTTGACGATACGGATATAATTATCCTCGCGTACAAATTGCAGGGGTTGATATACATATTGTACCTCATAATAATGTGGATGGGGCGTGCGGTCGGGGGCGATGAGTCCGTTGATGCAGAAATTGCCGTCATTGGGCTTATCGCCGAAATCGCCTCCATACGCCCAATACTCGTCTTCCTCTAATTCTAGTTTTGCTGAATGCCTCAGCGGAGAACCGTCGATGGGCTTGGCAATACCTTGGTCAACCCAGTCCCAAATGGCTGCACCACAGATACTGCTGTCATTGTAGATGACATCCCAGTATTCGTGCAGGTCGCCCATGGAGTTGCCCATCGCATGGGCATATTCGCGCATCATAAAGGGCTTGTCTTTCACCTCCTCGGCGTTCTTTTTCAAATCGTCGGGATAGAGATAACTGTCATCCCAAATAGCCGAATAACGGCGGTCGCTGTCATAGAATGGCGGACGGGTGGGGTCAAGTCGGCGCACTGCGTCATACATCGCTTGGATATTGGGACCCACACCGCCTTCATTGCCCAGGCTCCACAGTATGACACAGGGGTGGTTCTTGTCGCGCGATACCAAGGACACTGCCCTGTCAACGTGGGCGTTTTCCCAAGCCGCGTCTTCTCCCATTTCCTTATTGGCATAGCCATAACCGTGACTCTCCTGATTGGCTTCGTCCATGACATAGATGCCATAGCGGTCGCAGAGTTCATATAGGTACGGGCGGTCGGGATAGTGCGACGTGCGCAGGAAATTGATGTTGGCCTGTTTCATCAGTTGCAGGTCTTTCTCATAAGTTGCATCATCTACATAGCGTCCTGTACGTGGGTGGTGGTCATGACGGTTTACTCCTCGCAATTTCACATTATTGCCGTTAATCTTAAACACCTCGCCGATGACCTCCACCTTCTTGATGCCCAGATGATAGTCGAAATGCTCGATGACATTTCCCTTCTTGTCTTGCAGTTCCACGCTGAAAGGGTAAAGGTTTGGTTTCTCTGCCGACCATAACCGAGGTTGTGCTATCAGACAGGTCAGTCTCACGGTGACCGTGTCGCCTGCACCGAGACGTCTCAAATCGCTTTTTATCGTTTGTCCGTTGATGCTAAACACGGCTGTCAACCCTTTCACATCCTTTTTCCCAGTATTACACAGCGCGATGTCAGCATTCACTGTGGCTTGCTGATAATCAGTGCTCAGGTCGGAGGTGACGGTATAGTCGCTGATATGTGTATGGGGACGAACCCATAATTCCACGGAGCGGAAGATACCCGACAACCGCCACATGTCTTGGTCTTCCAGATAACTTCCGTCACTCCACCGGTACACCTCCACGGCAATACGGTTACGTCCGGCTTTCATGTATCTCGTCACGTCAAATTCCGCTGGCGACATAGAGTTCTGGCCGTAACCGACTTTCTGCCCGTTCACCCATATATACATGGCTGAATGAACACCGCCAAAATGCAGAATCAGATTCTGTCGAAGCATTTCTGGAGTCACATCAACAAAGGTTACATACGACCCTACTGGATTGCGGTTCTCAAAGGCAGTCCAGTCGGAGGGAGGAGTGCTCGTCACACACGGACGGTTACGTACAAAAGGATAGTTGATGTTGATGTAAATAGGTGTTCCGAAACCTTGTAGTTGCCAGTTGCCGGGAACGGTAATCTTGTCCCAGCGGCTGACATCATATCCTTCAGCCTCAAACCCTTGTGGCCGTTCTTCTGGATTTTTCGACCAATGGAAAAACCACTGTCCGTCAAGGTTTATCACCTCAGGATGCTCCTTCTCTTTCGAGGGTAACTGCAAGGTTGCATGGTATGGCAGTTTGTTGATGCCCAGCACGGACGGATTTTCCCAATCCCTCACTTGGGAAAGTGCTGACAGGCTCAACAAGAAGACTGTCAGAGTAAGTATCTTTCTTAGCATTTCTATTCTGTTATCACTTCTATGTCATCAAAAGCCATCCTTTCACCTTCTGCGAGACGTTCTGCGTCTAATCGCAAGATTTTCACCTTTACGGGTGGAAATTTCATAGTTTGCCAGATGGGATTGTTTACAATGTTCGAGAATTCTCCTGAGGCCAGTTTTGTCCAATTACTCCAATCATTCGAACCCCAAAGGGTATAGTGGGTTACCATGCCGTCTTTGTTGTCTTGTGGAGGAAGATAACGGAAACCGGTTACGGACTGTTCGACACCCCAGTCTATAAACATCTGTTTTGACGAACTGAAGAACATATGGAGCGCCGACGATTTCTTTTCGCCGCTATTGGGTATGTCTGCTGTGAGTTCGGGCGCAAAATATACGCCGAGTTTCTTGATAATTGGTTCACACTTGGCATCGGTGACGGTGAAACGGAGTTTCGTGGCTTTGACGGAAGGGAAACAAATAATACGTCGATGACCGATAGTCGTCAGACCGTCACCTTGTAAGGATAGTTCATCTTTTAGTTGTTGCCATTCCCCGTCAACCAAGGCTTCGAGCGAGAAATTCCTGACTCGTTGCCCCAACGTGATGTCCTCTTCGGCAAGAAAACGATTGAAGGTGACGGGCTTCTTAAAATCGATGACGGTGATATCACCATAACGAATGGTTTCGGCCTTCTCTGCCAGATTCTCCTTAAACACCTCATCTATCATGTTCTTAAATGCTATGCCGCGCAGACTGTCATTGGGATGGATGCGCCCGTTGGGTGCAATGGGGAAATTGAGCAGAAGCGTGGAATTGCGCCCTACACTTTTATAATAGGTGTCCATGAGTTTCGACAGGCTTTTTACATGTTCATTCTCTGTCTCATGGTAGAACCATCCGGGGCGGATGCTGGTGTTGGTCTCTCCGGGACACCAAACGTCACCGTTCTCCACTCCATAATGCAGCATGTGCCAAGGCGTGTCGCCCTCGGCTGGCATCAGGCTCCAGTTGGTTTCGCCCACATTGCCGGCCTCGGTGCCCACCCAGCGAAGGTCGCCGCGGTCGCCGCCATCGTTCCAAATCACGGCATTGGGTTGCAGTTCACGAATGATACGGAATGTCTCATCCCATCCGTAGTAGGTTTTGCCATCGATACGGCGTGTCTCGTTGGCGCCGCCATACCATCCGTCGCCTCCGTTGGCTCCGTCAAACCATACCTCAAAGATATTGCCGTAATTGGTCAGCAGTTCACGCAACTGATTGCGAAAATATTCCACGTAAGCCGGGCGGCCGTATTCTGGATGATTGCGGTCCCAAGGTGAGAGGTAAACGGCAAATTCAAGCCCCTCTTCACGGCAGGCTTCAGACAATTCGCGAACCACATCACCCTGCCCGTTCTTCCAAGGTGAGTTCTTCACGGAGTAATCGGTGTAGGCTGAGGGCCACATACAGAAACCGCAGTGGTGCTTGGCTGTGAAGATGATGCCTCGCATACCGGTTTGCTTGCAAACGCGGGCCCATTGACGGCAGTCGAGCGACTGGGGATTGAACAAGGTGGGCGACTCGTTGCCGAATCCCCATTCTTGGTCGGTGTATGTGTTCAGGGAATAGTGGATAAACGCATACATTTCCATGTCCTGCCAACGCAGTTGGTCGGCTGTCGGCACAGGACCGCAAGGGGAGGGCATTAACGTTTGGCCATACACATTCAGGGCTGCTATCGTACTTACGATGATAACCGCTCTTTTCAAACCGACTATTCTCATGTTATTTATTGGGATGCTCTTAATGGCTTAATTCAAGTCACTCCTTATTCAATTGCTTAACGCTGTCGCAACGGGCGGTATAGAAACTGCGGAAATCACTCCATTTATAATAAGGATATAGGGTAGTGGGAACGGGCAGGGTGGCTTCCTCGCCATTCAAAAGACATTTTACGAGAATATCGTCTTTGCCTTTCTTGCCGCGGTAGAATATCAACTGGATGTTCGAGGCTTTGCAGGTTTCCCAGTTCTGATAGCAATTCTTCACCTCGAATGGACTCTCGGGGTCAAGGTCGGCACCGTTGATACCCATCAATACGGTCAACGGACCAAGGCAGGTGTCATGGCCGAAACGCAGGTCGGCGATATGGTCGCTGCTACCGTTCAATACGGCGTCGGCTTTCTTGATGAAGTCTTCAAGAATGGGTATCATGTCATAGCGGGGTTCGAAGACCCAGGTGTAGGAACCGAGGTTGGAATGCTCCCAACCTTCTACCAACTCATTGTCGCTCAGAATGTTGCCCATCATACCTTCATGTCCTATGCTCGGAAGAGTCTTATACAAGTCTATCAGATTGATGCCGAGACGGCGCATGTCTTTAGGTAGACTGTCTGCAGGGAGAAGCACACGTGAGATAACGCGCTGGGGGAGCGTATCGTCGTATTTGAATTGGTCGCGATTTGCCTCAAAGCGGGGCTTAGATTTCGGAAAATCATGCTTGACTGGATTCTGGCGGTCGGTCGGAACAACGCCGTCGAGGGTAAAGCGAGACGACTGCTCACGGATTTCTATTTTGGGGTTGCACTGCACCAGTTCCTGACAGAATGCCGACATGCTGATGACACAACGGCCCGACAATGACGAGATGGCCATCACATTGCCGCCTTTCTTAAACACTTCGGGGAAATTATTATACATCGAGCGTGCTATGCCCTGATGCTGTTCCCAGCCCAGTTGTGTCAGTTCGCTTACGCCTGTCATCAATTCATCCTTGCAGGCCATGAACTTGGTGTAAAACTGCTCACCTTCAGCGGTCAACATCTGATTCTCGTGGGCTGAAGTCAACTGGCGGTCCAGGTCACGGTAGAGACGGTCGGTCCAATAATAACGTGAACCGTGGCGGGCATAATGACTGATGTAGAATGCCTTATAACCACCGGGGGCTTTCGTCAGCGGTCTTGTCTGTAGTTGATAAGGGTAGTCTGTGCCGTAAGCCCTCCTCGGGTCTGATTTGAGGATGTCAAGCGCAGAACGGTTTTGTGCCCATGTCGTCAATGCGAACAGCACAAACAAAAGTGTTGTTAGAAACTTTTTCATGTGTATTTTTTATGTTATAAATTATAAATATTCAATCGGTGTGACATAACCTGACAGATAATGAATAATTTTTCTTACGGCTATGAATGGTTGGTGTTTGATAGATAATGAATGGTGGGTACAAAAATAGTGTTTTTTTGCCAATTATTCGTCGATTTCCATGAAAAAACACTGACAATTGCTAAAAACGGACTTTTTCATGACCAAATTGTTGGTCTTATAGAGATAGTTACAATAACCGGCATTTCGGAATCCTTTTATTAAAAAAAGACAATTTTCAGTTTTTTATTCCGTTTTTATTTCATGTGTCATTTTTTTGACGTACCTTTACACCTTCTAATTAACGACAATAAATTATCAGTATAAGTATTACAATGAAAAAAGTCTGTTTTTTACTTTTTGCGTTTATCATGTCACATCTGGGCATCATGGCTCAGCAGAATGTGAACATGAAGTTTGGTAAACCCACGAAAGAGGAGTTGGAAATGACATCTTACTCACTTGATCCTCAAGCCGAGGCAGTGGTGCTCTGCCGGTTGACCAATGTGGAATATACCGTACAGACCAATGGATATCTGGTCGATTATCACGAGAAAGTCAGAATAAAAGTGCTTAAACCCGAGGGAGCCGATAAAGCAAATGTGGCCGTTCCTTATATCCATAATTATAACGGGAAATCAAACATTAAAGGTTCCAAGTTCTCCAGTCGTGGCAATTCTCTTGACATTGAGAACCCTGCAGGCTCATTCCTTGAAGACGCCATAGGTAATTATAATTCCGAGAGCGTGGAAGATATCAAGGCCGTTGCCTATAATGTGGTCAATGGAAAGACGGTTAAATCCGTAATGAAGAAGGATGCTGTCAAAAACCAGAAACTTGACGACCAGAATGGCGTGGTGTTGTTTACTGTACCCGATGTGCGCGAGGGGACGGTCATTGAATATGAATATACCGTTCACAGTCAGTTGTTCTTCCTCATGCGCGACTGGTTCGCTCAAAGAGAAATACCTGTAGCATACGCTTGTCTTGATGCTGATATTCCCGGATATCTCATTTTCAACGTCGAGGAGCATGGTATCCAGCGCCTTGTCTGTACATGCGTGCAGGGTACTATGAGATATAAACTTGAGAGCGACGCCATCGCTGCGCCTGTCATCATCAACACCAATCACTACACTTGTGTCGGTCGTGACCTCAAAGCCATAACTAATGACTCGTACGTTTGGAATGTGCGAGACTATTGCGCAGGAGTGACCGCAGACCTGAAGAGTTATAGCCTCAGAGGGACATTGCAAACTGACTATGCGCGTACTTGGGATCAAATCGACGCAATGGTGCTCGATGATGAGGATTTGGGCAAACACCTTGACGATGAGAGCCCTCTCAAAGATGCAATCAATCAGGCGAAAATCGCTGACATAGCCAATGAGACTGAGCGCGCTGCTGCTGTTTATCAATTGGTAATGAGTAAAGTGGAATGGAACGGTAAATATGCGATGTGGCCCAAGAAAACTTCTGAGACGCTCAAAAACGGAACCGGCTCGAATGCTGACATCAACTTGCTGCTCATTCAGTCAATGCATCAGGTGGGTTTGAATGCATACCCGGTTGCCCTTAGAAGCAGAGACATGGGACTGTTGCCTTATAATTTTCCCTCTATCGCCAAATTGTCAACATACGTGGTCGGAATTGCTCCAGGTAGTGCACCGGTTATGTTTATCGACGCTTCGTCCACCGACGGCTATTTCAATATCTTGCCCGAATCGTTGCTCGTGGAACGTGCGCGTGCAATTATTAAAGGCAAAAAGGGGCAGTGGGTCAATTTCCAGAAATTGCAGAGGGCACAAACCTCTATCATGATTGACGCAGAACTCTCAACCGATGGTAAACTGACTGGCACACAAACGGCTCGTTACACAGGCCTCGCTGCCGCTAAATATCGTCAGGCACTCAGTGAACAGGGAAAAACAACTCAGTTCGCCCCGGAAGAGATGTTGACCGAGGAGTTCACCCGGCAAGGCGAGGTGAAAGACGGTGTCATCCGTATCTCGCCGTTCAACAACCCGCCGCTGGCTGAAAACCCCTTCACGGAAAAACAGCGCATTATTCCTGTGGAATTCCCCTGTCTCTCATCCGAGAATATCATTGTTAATATCAAGATGCCCGAAGGATACACATTGGCGCAAGACCCGCAGAACACGATTATCTCCACTGGTGATAAAGGACTTGACGGACGTGTATTCACTTCTGTCATCGGCGACAAGGTGCAACTGCAATATCAGTTCAACGTCAATAAACTCAACCATTCGGAGAAAAACTATCCCGAAATTCGAGATATATTCGAGATGTTGGCTAAATGCAGTAACAGCACTTTTGAGTTCAAACGCAAATAAAACACGAAATGACGGCGGCAATATGTCGCCGTCATTCTCAAATAAGATATGAAGACCGAAAAGGAGAAAATGCTCGCCGGAGAAATCTACTCTGCCAAAGACCGGCAATTGTTGGAGGAACTGGCGGCGACACGCGAGATTATTTTTGACTATAATCAGTTGCGGCCGTCGCAGATGGATGAGAAACGGGAGATGTTGAAAAATCTGCTTGGATATATAGGCGACGATGAAATCATCATCAACCAACCCTTCTATTGCGACTACGGCAAACAAATCCACGTGGGAAAACGCTTTTTCGCCAACTTCAACCTGACCATACTCGATGAAGCGCCAGTATCTATCGGCGATGATTGTTTCATCGGTCCCAATGTCGGTATTTACACCGCATGTCACAGCACCGACCCCATTGAAAGAAATTCTAGAAAAGAGTGGGCCAAACCGGTCAATATAGGCAATAATGTATGGATAGGTGGTGGGGTCACCATTCTCCCGGGGGTGACCATCGGCGACAATGTGACCATCGGCGCAGGTGCGGTCGTTGTCAATGACATCCCTTCCGGCTCCATTGCTGCAGGCAACCCCTGCAAAGTCATTAAACGACAATAGTCTTCATATCACAATCACTCCTTTTTTCCGTTGTTCACATTATCAAAACCAACTAACTCCCCTTCAACTATTATGAAAAAAACATTGTTATTCGTTCTGCTGCTGGTGGCAATAACTGCCCAGGCTCAGACTGCGAGAACTTTCAAAATCGATCTCACCGACGAGTCGCATATGGTGGCGTTCCTTCCCCAAAATCCATCAGGAAAAGCCATTGTAGGCGTTCCCGGTGGTGGATATTCCGTTCTTTCAAACACTCATGAGGGCACTCAGTGGTCCAATTGGCTCAATGAGCAGGGCATAGCCTATTTCGTGGTCAACTACCGCCTGCCAAATGGAGACAGAACCCGCCCCATCGGTGATGTAGAGAATACTTTCCGCATCGTCAGGGATTCTGCTGCGGTATGGGGTATCAATCCGCGCGATGTCGGTATCATGGGATTCTCGGCAGGCGGACACCTCGCATCGGTGATTTCCACATTGTCAGACTATGAGGTAAGGCCCGATTTCAGCATCCTCTTCTATCCTGTTATATCGATGGATGAGCGTGTGTCGCACAAATACTCATGCCAAAACTTCCTCGGCGAGGAGGGACAGAAAGATCCCGAACTCGTAAGAAAATATTCCACCAACAATTCAGTGCAGCGCCATCTCACGCCTCCCGCTATCATCCTTATGTCGAGCGACGACAGATTGGTGCCGCCCGTGACCAATGGTGTGGCTTATTACTCAGCGATGAGAAACGCCGGCAATGAGTGTGCCATGTATATCTATCCTACGGGTGATCACGGATGGGGCGTCGGACCTTGGTTCAAATACCATGATCAAATGTTGAATGACCTTGGCAACTGGCTGAAAAACCGTAACACGCCCAAACCCGATGCCATCAGGGTGGCGTGCATAGGCAACAGCATCACTGACGGACACGGCATTGATGTGGCTTCTCAACACGGATATCCCGCACTCCTGCAACAGATGCTCGGAAAAGATTATTGGGTCAAAAATTTTGGTGTCAGTGGCAGAACGATGCTCAACAAGGGCGACCTGCCTTATATGAATGAGACTGCATGGAGAGATGCCATTGCTTTCAATCCCGACGTTGTTATCATCAAATTGGGCACCAACGACTCAAAGCCGCAAAACTGGCAATATGGTGCGGAGTTCAAGCAGGATTTGTTGCAGATGCTCAACACACTTTGTCCTGGTATCACGACTCCGGCAAAGAAAAAAGGAAAGAAGGCTAAGGCTGCGGTGCCTGTAAAAACGCAAGTCTATATCTGCACCCCCATTCCTGCGCTCAAAGCGTCGTGGAACATCAACGAAGAAATCATCGCCAATGAAATCATACCTTTGCAAAAAGAGGTTGCCAATGAATACGGATTACATCTTATCGACCTGCATTCCTTGTTCGGAAATGACAGTGAAAAAGTGCAACCCGATGGCATCCACCCCAATGACAAAGGCGTGAGGCGCATCGCTGAAATAGTTGCTGATGCAGTGAAAAATCAAAAATAAATCAACTGTTTATCTATTAAACACGGGCACATTCCGTAATTCAAAAGGAAAGACCTATAAGGTCAATGCCAAAATGGTCAATTCCAATTGGGCAGACGAATGATCTTCTCTCACGATAGGGTAAACAAGCAGGGCGCGATGATTCGCGTCCTTTTTCTTTGATAATTTCGTATTTCGTATTTCATATTTCGTATTTCAAAAAAAAGTAGTACCTTTGCATCCGATTTTAATCAAAATATAATAAGGTAAAAATGAAAGCATTTGTTTTCCCCGGACAGGGAGCCCAGTTTGTGGGTATGGGCAAGGATCTCTATGACAACAACCCGCTCGCTAAAGAACTTTTTGAGAAAGCCAACGACATCCTCGGATACAGGATTACCGATATCATGTTTGAAGGCACTGACGAAGACCTCCGTCAGACCAAGGTGACACAGCCCGCAGTGTTCCTGCACAGCGTCATTAGTGCGCTCTGCATGGGCGATGACTTCAAACCCGCTATGACTGCTGGCCACTCTCTCGGTGAGTTCTCTGCATTGGTCGCTGCTGGAGCGCTTAGTTTCGAAGATGGTTTGCGTCTGGTCTATGCCCGCGCCATGGCTATGCAAAAAGCATGCGAGGCTGCTCCTTCCACGATGGCTGCCATCGTCGGACTGCCTGATGACCAAATCGAGGAGATTTGTGGAGAAATCAGCCGCGAGGGCAATGTCGTTGTGCCTGCCAATTACAACTGTCCCGGTCAACTCGTCATTTCGGGTAATGTGGAGGCTATCAACGAGGCTTGCGAGAGAATGAAGAACGCAGGTGCAAAACGCGCACTGCCCCTCAAGGTGGGTGGAGCATTCCACTCTCCCCTCATGCAACCAGCAAAAGACGAATTGCAGGCTGCCATTGAGAAGACGGACATTCAAACACCGAAATGCCCCGTTTATCAGAATGTCGATGGTAATCCCCATACCGACCCCGCTGAAATCAAACAAAATCTCATCGCACAACTCACATCATCCGTACGTTGGACTCAGTGTGTGCAAAACATGATTGCTGATGGCGCAGACGACTTCACTGAGTGTGGTCCCGGCAAAGCCCTCCAAGGCATGATTGCACGCATCGACCGCGAAGTTTCTGCGCACGGTATCGCATAATTCGTTCTTATGAAGAAAAAGCCCGTTGTCTATCAGGTCTTCACGAGGTTGTTTGGTAACCAAAACACCAATCGTATCGCAAACGGCTCCATTGAGCAAAATGGTGTCGGGAAGTTAAATGACTTCGATGAGGAGGTATTGGCTCGTATCAAGGACATGGGCGTCACCCATATATGGTTCACGGGCATTATACGCCATGCCTCTCAGACTGACTATTCGGCATATAACATACCGTGCCAGCATCCTGATGTGGTGAAGGGTAGGGCAGGGTCGCCATACGCCATTACCGACTATTATGATGTTGACCCCGACCTCGCGGTCAATGTTGATGACAGGATGAAGGAGTGGGAGCAACTCATCGGGCGGACACATCGTGCTGGCATGAAGGTTATCATGGATTTTGTGCCAAACCATGTGGCAAGACAGTATCATTCGGTTTGCAAACCCGAAGGCGTGTATGACCTGGGGCAGAACGACAATGCTGATATGCACTTCTCCGTCAACAACAATTTCTATTATTGTTGGGGACAGCCGCTCGACCTTGCCGACATTACCTCACAAACAACCTATCAGGAGTGTCCGGCCAAGGCTACAGGCAACGACCAGTTCTCTGCGCGGCCTTCGCGCAACGATTGGTACGAAACCGTCAAACTCAACTACGGCATCGACTATTGCGATGCCGGGGGCCGCTCCGAACATTTTACTCCCATACCTGACACATGGAGTAAAATGACGGACATCCTGCTCTTTTGGGCACAAAAAGGGGTGGACGGATTCCGTTGCGACATGGCTGAGATGGTGCCTACGTCGTTTTGGCATTGGGCTACCGACAAGGTGAAGTTTATCTATCCTGACAAAATCTTCATCGGCGAGGTCTATGACCCTTCGCAATACCGCAATTACCTTGCTGCAGGTTTCGACTACCTCTATGACAAAGTGGGTATGTACGATTGCGTCCGCGATGTCATCTGTGGCAGAAGACCGGCATCAGATATCACCGCGCAGTGGCAACAGACCGATGACATTCGCGACCACATGCTCTATTTCCTCGAGAATCATGACGAGCAGCGCATTGCATCCGATTTCTTTGCTGGTAACGCATGGAAAGGCTTACCGGGACTCCTCGTCAGTGCTCTGCTTATGAAAAACCCGCTCATGGTTTATGCCGGGCAAGAGGTGGGGGAGAAAGGCATGGACGCCGAGGGATTCAGCGGAACTGACGGACGGACCACCATCTTTGACTATTGGACGGTTGACTCCATCCGCCGTGAGTTCTTTGACCGAAGGAGATTAAAACAAGACGAGCGCAAACTCTTGGATTTGTATCGTAAAGTCATGCGGATGGCCAATGAGGAGAAAGGCTTCTGCGAAGGGGCAACCTTCGACCTCATGTATGTCAATCCCCATCTGGCTGACAGGCAGTTCGCGTTCCTGCGAAAAGCGGGTACTGACGTGATACTTGTCGTGGCCAATTTCGATGACCTGCCCGTTTCGGCGAATATCAATATTCCCGCCCATGCTTTCGAGTTTCTGCAAATTCCTCAGCGTCAGTTCAATGCAGTGGATTTGCTCACTGGCGAAAAGACGCAGGGCATCCTCTCCGCTGATTCACCTTTGACCGTCGCAGTTCCATCCAATGGCGGATGCGTGTTGAAAATGATATTATAATTGTCGGAAATGATGGTGCTGAAATCGTTGTTGCTGAAAAGGATTTGCTTTTGGCTGTTAGGCTTGTTCGCAGTCGTCATCCTGTTGATGTGGCTCTTTGATTATCTCATCACAAGCAATGCCGAGGGCAAGTTATACGACGATGTCAGTCAAATGCCGAAGAAAAAAGTGGCCCTTGTGTTAGGCACATCGCCAATTGGCAGAGATGGCAATACAAATGTCTTTTTCAAATATCGCATCGAGGCTGCTGCGGAATTGTACAAGGCAGGTAAGGTCAAATACTTGTTGCTCAGTGGCGACAACCACCGCAACGATTACAACGAGCCGGTTGAGATGCAAAAGGCGTTGAGGGCAAAAGGGATACCCGCCTCGGCCTTAATCCTCGATTATGCGGGGTTTCGCACGCTTGATTCTGTTGTCAGGGCGCTCAAGGTGTTCGGACAGGATGACATCATCATCGTCAGTCAGAAGTTTCACAACGAGCGCGCCATTTATCTCGCTGAGCATTATGGCATAAAGGCTATAGGCTTGAATGCCAAAAATGCTGTGGGGCATAGGGCGAAAAAGGTGTCTTTCCGGGAGTTTTTTGCCAGGACAAAGGTCTTTGTGGATTTCATCTTTGGTAAAGAACCGAAGTATTTAGGCGAGAAAATACAAATCAAATAATATGGTGTTATGGCATCTGATTACATCTTAAACGACCACAATAAGGAAGAGTTTCCTCCTGCACACACCGCAGAACATTTGCTCAACCAGTTAATGGTGCGCAAATACGGTTGCGAGAGGTCGCGCAATGCGCATATCGAGCGTAAGAAAAGCAAAATCAGTTACATCCTTGACCAAAAACCTGACCGCAAAGCGGAAAAGGAAATAGAGCGCGAAATGAATGAACTCATCCGGCAGGATATGCCCGTGACCTTTCAGTATGTCACACGTGCTGAACTCGACGGCATCATCATGGAGGCGGAAGAAGACTCACCCGATGCGCTTTTGTCTTTAGAACGGCTGCCCGACGATGCTTCCGACACCATTCGCCTTGTCCGTATTGGCGATTACGATGTCTGCCCCTGCATTGGTAAGCATGTGCGCAGCACTGCGCAAATTGGCCGCTTCGAGATGCTTGGCACCAATTGGGATGAAATGACCCGTTCTTTCCGCATCCGTTTCAAAATCATCCAATAGACATTTATCCACCGGCTAGCCGTTATCTTCGTCCCGACCATCATCCCCGTTCCGTTT
>JAFZAH010000002.1 GCA_017548275.1 Prevotella sp. | reverse complement strand
ACCGAGGTGGCGTATCACGATTGCAAGCAACTGCTCGACTTCGGTAAGTGCCAGAGCGTACACTTCTCCGCACAGATTGCCAGCTTCACGCTGACCATGATGCAATACAACATTCTCTGCACGGTGAAGCGCTTTGAGGCATACGAGACCATCGGAGAACTCTTCCGTGATGTCACCGGAAACACACTTGAGCTGTCTGTTACGGACAGGATATGGGAACTTATACTCGACACCATCCTGGAAATCGCAGAGATGATTTCTGCCGATGCCGGCGAATTGCTTTCTGCAGTTATTGATGTCAATCCTAAGTTCCATAAATTCTATCAAATGTATAATTTATACGCGGCTTGATGAATGAATATTCACTTGCGAAACTTTAGTAAGTCTTATTCTGAAGGAATCCTCCCTAAAGAAGGAATCCACCCTAAAACTATATAGGGGAAAGACATAAGAACTTGTTTTGACAGAAGGACAATAATTTAAGAAGATATGAATATAAAAAAAACAATGTTGGTCATCGGATTGGCAACTGCTTTGCCCGCCGCGACCTTGACATCAACTGGTATGAACATGAACAGATTTGGAGAAGGCGACGGAAAAACCGTCACGCAACGTGAAAACCCGCTGCTGAAGGAAAGCGGACTGCCCTTCGGTGCACCTGATTTCAGCAAGATACAAGCGTCGGACTACCTGCCCGCCATCCAGATAGGCATACAACAACAGCGCGAGAGCATAGAGCGTATCGTCAACAATCAACAGAAACCCACGTTCCAGAACACGATCGTGGCTTTCGAGGAGAGCGGTTTGCTGTTGGAACGTGTTTCCAACATCTTCTTTGGGCTCACGAGTGCTGACAAAACACCGGAGATAGCCGAGACGGAGAAGGCTGCGATACCCTTGCTCACGGATTTGGAGAATGACATAGTATTCAATCAGGCACTGTTCCAGCGCATCAAATATGTCTATGACCATGAGCACGAGTCGCTGAAAGGGGAAGACAAAAAACTGTTGGAAGAGGTGTACAAAGACTTTGTACGCTCAGGTGCCTTGTTGTCGGAAGAGAAGATGGCGCGCATGAAAGAGATAAACCTGCGCATCTCCGACCTGCAACAGCAGTGGGGCGACCTGTTGCCTGACGCCACCAACAATGCCGTGGTATGGGTCAACAGCCGTGAGGAATTGTCGGGTCTGAGCGAGGCCGACATCGCCCAATGCAAGAAAGACGCGGAGAACCGTGGCGGAAAGGCTCCTTATTGCATTGTCATCATCAATACCACACAACAGCCGCTTCTCTCCAGTCTTGACAATCGCGATTTGCGTCGCCGTGTCTATGAGGCTTCTGTTCACCGTGCCGACGGAAGCCGAGGATTCAACACGTTCCCCATCGTGTCGGAGATAGCCACATTACGCGCTGAGAAAGCGAAGTTGATGGGTTACGGAAATTACGCTTCTTATTCGTTGGAAAAGACAATGGCCAAGAATCCCGACAATGTCTATGCTTTCCTGTGCCAACTTATCGAGGCTTACAAACCCAAAGCCGAGGCTGAGACGCGTGCCATCGAGGCATACGCCCGAAAAACGATGGGGCCGGACTTCAAGTTGGAACCCTACGACCGCTTCTATTATTCCGCCAAGATGAAACAGGAGACCTACAACCTGTCCGACGATGAGGTGAAGCCCTATTTCAATGTTGACAGCGTGCTCATCAACGGTGTGTTCTATGCCGCTCACCGCGCTTATGGTCTGACGTTCAAGGAACGTAAAGATATCCCGACCTATCATCCCGACATGAAGGTGTTTGAGGTACAAGACCGCGACGGCCGTCCGATGGCATTGTTTTATTGCGATTATTTCCGCCGTCCTACAAAGCGTGGCGGTGCGTGGATGAGCGAGTTTGCCCAGCAGAGTCGCCTGCGCAATCAGTTGCCCATTATCTATAATGTGTGTAATAACGCCAAGGCTCCCGACGGTCAGCCCTCGTTGTTGACTTGGGATGAGGTGACCACTCTTTTCCATGAGTTCGGTCACGCTCTCCACGGCATGTTGTCGAATTGCTATTACTCGAGGTTGGCGGGCACAAGTGTGGCTCGTGACTTCGTGGAGATGCCCTCGCAGTTCAACGAGTCGTTTGCCTCCATCCCCGAGATTTTCGACCACTACGCGCGTCATGCAGTGACGGGTAAACCGATGCCTGCCGATGTGAAGGAGAAGATGCTCAATTCCATCAATTTCCATTCAGCCTATGCATTGGGTGAGAATCTTGCTGCCACCTGCCTTGACATGGCATGGCACATGCTCGACTTGTCGGAGATTCCTACAGCCGAGCAGGCAAATGAGTTTGAGACCAAGGCATTGAGTGAAATCGGTCTGCTCGACCACCAGATACCCCCTCGCTATTCTACCAGTTATTTCAATCATGTGTGGGGTGGGGGATATGCTGCCGGTTATTATAGTTATCTCTGGACCGAGGTGTTGGCCGTGAATGTTGCCGACTGTTTCGCCCAGCGCGGACCAGTCCGTATAGAGACAGGTCAGGATTTCCGTGATAAGGTGCTCAGCCGTGGCAATACCGGCGACCTGATGGAGATGTTCTCAGCCTTCACCGGCTTGTCTCAACCCGACGCCACCGCCCTGCTCAAAGCACGTGGGTTGTAGTATTGCCTATAAATGCACGGAAAATTCGCGAAACCGGTCGTTAAGTATGAAATTTTAGGGTACTGGCGACCGGTTTCGTTTTTTCTTGGTTATATAAGAAAAAAGATTTCCTACAAATATTTCTAATTCTCAGATTTTTATTTATCTTTGCAATGTGTTTGTCAATTAACTAAAAACCAGAACTATTTACCATTAAATAATAACCACTATGAACAAGACTTTGAGAATATTCATGATGTTGGTGTTGGCGTGTCTGCTGATACCCGGACAAGTGTGCGCGCAAAAGAAAAAGACTGTGCGCAAGAAGAAAGCCGCAACCACGGCTATAAAGACCTATCCTGCACGCGACGACGCGTTCCTGCCCGATTACAAACTGCAGCCAGTCGGTTCTTATACTTCAGGCAATTTCGACCTTGACTACACGTTGCTGCCCGAACCCTATTTTGAGGGGCATGTGCTGAAGCGTGACATGAACCGCAAGCAAATCCGTCTGAAGCAGGTGTCATGTACCCCTAATGGCATCACCGACGAGGAAGAGTGGCATGAGCGTCTGGGCGAACCCATGCATCCGTACCGCTATGAGGACTATCCCATGAAAGAGGATCATGTGCGCTTCAAGTATTCTACCGGTGGCTACTCCGTTTTCCTCTATGGCCCTGATTGGGGACATGCCATGAAGATGGTCATCACCGACCCGGAAGAGAAAACACTCTATAAGGCTTATGACTTCTCAAACTACCTGATTTGTCCCGGAGCCCGGAAAACCAATCTCTTGGGAGCCACGCAAAGCATTAACGAGGTGGTCATCGAGGGCAATATCATGTATCTGGTGTTCTCGACCAACACCTATAAGGATTCGACCCTGGGGCAGACGGGTTATCTCACCGCCATTGACCTGCGCAACGACGAGACCATCTGGACCACACAACCCATGACTGCCAGTTGGCAAATAGCCATCGTCGACAACTCCATTATCTGCGGCCACGGCATGACCGACGAGCCCGACTATGTGCATGTGGTTGATAAATACAGCGGACAGCGCGTACAGCGCATCTGGGTAAAAAAAGCCCCGGATTTCTTCGTGGTAAAAGGCCGTAAAGCCTACATCCGCACCTATAGTTACGACTATGTGTTCAGTTTCTGATTTTTGACACAGGAACGCTTTTTTGACATAAGAACATAAGTTTTTTAGAAATCACCTGCATATTTCGTTCAGTGGGTACGAGTAGAGACGTCACGAAGGTGGCGTCTCTGCCATTTTGTCGCTCGAAAATGTCATTGTGTCACGAAAACGGGTATGGTACGGATGTTGCGAAATATTAGGCGAACACCGAAACCTGCGGACAGATAAGACCGACCATGGAGGTCTGCGGAGCGGGTAAGGTGCGAGAGAGCAAATATAACATTAAACCAACCCATAAAAGTAAAGGAGACACAACAATGATGTACAGAAATTCTTGGTTACCCGAAGTGTTCAACGATTTGTTCAACGCAGTGAATATGCCGAAGGCTAACGCCACGGCACCGGCCATCAACGTGCTGGAATCGGAAACAGGTTACAAAGTGGAAGTTGCCGCACCAGGCATGACAAAGGATGATTTCGACGTGAACATCAATGCCGATGGCGACTTGACCATCAAGATGGAGAACCGTCACGAGGCTAATGAGGAGGACAAGAAAGCCCACTATCTGCGCCGCGAGTTCAGTTACACGAAGTTTGAGCAGACGCTCGTACTCCCCGACGATGTCGATAAGGAGAAAATCGGTGCAAAGGTGGCCGACGGTGTGCTGACCATCACCCTGCCCAAAGTTGTCAAAGACGAGGTCAAGGTGGCAAGACAAATCAATATCGGATAAAAAAGGAGCAAGGAGCAGGGGGCAAGAGATTGCCTCCGTGCAGTAGGGGCGGTGTCCCTGTTCCTGCCCTGGCTCTCAAAAGGGAGGAAATGATTCGCAGACAAATGTCTTAACTTTCTACACTTTTTAACAACCTGTAATATAGCAGAGATGTCACAAATTGTGGCGTCTCTGCTTTTTCGTTGGATAAAAGTGGCGTTTCGCTGATTTTTTTTATGATAATAGGCATTTTTTTCCTATTTTTGCATAGAATTCTTGAAAAATGAAGTAAAAACGCTACTGTTATGAAAAAACTATTATTGATTATCGGTCTGCTCATGGCGCTGAACGCAAATATGAGGGCAGCCGACTACAATTACCTTGTTTTCACGATGACCGACGGCACCACGCAAAGTATTGCTGTCACCGGACTGCAATTATCCTTCACCAATGGTAACCTGGCCGCCACCAACGGGACGGAAACGCTCACCATCCCTCTCACCAATATGGAGAAGATGGCTTTCTCTAACGATGCCACAACGGGCATCAGCTTTACCCTCGACACCTCCACAAACGAGGGATGTGATTACTACTCGCTCGACGGGCGCCGACTCAACAGTAAACCTACCCAAAAGGGTGTCTATATTGTCAAGGCTGGCACAAAAACCTATAAAGTGACTGTAAAATGAAAAAAATATCTATTATATTCGCAGCCCTCATGCTGGCATTGACTGCAGGGGCACAGACGCTTAACGTTAAGACAGGAAGCGTGACATATCTTTTTCCCGCCGCTCAGACTGGCGACATGACCTACTCCGGTGGCACCACGCTGACCATCATGGGCAATCAGTTTGCCGTTAGCGATATCGATGCCATGATTGTTGACGACACCCCCGTGACGGATAATACGGTCAGTGTGTCATACTGCGGCTCGTCGGCATCGGTCGTCATCAGCGGCAATGTGGCGCAATATCTCACGCCTGAGGTCAATGGTGCGCATGTGTCTATCGCACAAAGTGACAATCTAGCAGAAGAAATCACTTACACCCTGACGGGAGAAACCAATGACGGAGAGTTCTATATGTCGGGTTCTTACAAGGCAACCGTAGAACTCAACGGTCTGACCCTGGCTAACACCACTCCGGTGTATAGCGGTGCGGCCATACACATCCAAAACGGCAAGCGCATCAAGGTGAAGCCACTCACAGGTACCGTCAACACACTTGTTGATGCTGCCACAGGCTCGCAGAAGGGATGCCTCTATGTCAAGGGTCATGCCGAGTTTGCCCAAAAAGGCACGCTCAATGTGACGGGACGGGTGAAACATGCCATCAAGACGGGTGAATACATGACTCTGAAGAACGCTACTATCAACGTGCTCTCTGCCACCGGCGACGGCATCAACTGTGCTGAGTTCTTCCTCATGGAGAGCGGTACGGTCAATATCGTCGGCACCGCCGATGACGGCATTCAGTGCGACCTCGACGGCACCACCTCGACAGGAATGACTAACAACCATGAGGACGAGGACAGCGGCAATATCTACATTGAGGGAGGCACTGTCAATATCTGCGTGACCGCCAATGCCGCCAAAGGCATCAAAAGCGAGGGTGACATGACTGTTAGCGGTGGTGAAATTACGATAACCACATCTGGCGGTGGTGTATGGGACACTGATAAATCGAAGACAAAGTCATCGGCATGTCTGGGTGCTGACGGAAATATGGTCATCAGTGGAGGCACGCTCAACCTGACCAGCACAGGTGCGGGTGGCAAAGGCATCAATGTTGACGGCACATTCACCGCAACAGGAGGCAGTGTGACCATCAAGACCTCGGGTCATGCCGTTGTCGCTTCATCGACAGGCACACTGTCGACCGTCACCTCCTCGAGACAACTCGAGAATTATGACAGCGATCATAAGTCATCGCCAAAAGGTATCAAGATAGATGGTGCCATCGTCATCAGTGACAATGCCCTCATCAACGTTACGACCACTGGCGCAGGCGGTGAAGGAATCGAGAGCAAATATTCCATCGACATCACGGGCGGACAGGTAATAGTCAACGCCTCCGACGATGCCATCAATGCCTCGTATGAAACAGGAAATGGCGGCTCCGGCAACCTGACTGTCAGCGGCGGTTATGTCTATGCGCGTTCCACTGGCAATGACGGCCTTGATGCCAACGGCAACTGTTATATCAAGGGCGGGTTGGTTTATGCCATAGGTTCGAGTACCCCTGAGGTGGCCATTGACGCCAATAGCGAGGAACAGAAAAAACTCTATGTCACGGGCGGAACCATCGTGGCCATCGGAGGACTGGAGCGTGGTGCCAGCCTGTCTCAGTCCTGTTATTCTGCGCAGTCGTGGACCAGAAACACCTGGTATGTGCTGACTTGGGGCAATAACTCCTTCGCCTTCAAAACACCTGCCAGCGGCGGCAGCAGTCTCGTCGTCTCGGCAGCATCCACTCCCACATTGAAGATGAACAGCACCAGCAATTCTATGACCATCAGCGGCGGCACCGAAATCTTCGGCGGGGTGGGCATCATTAACCCCACCGTGAGCGGTGGCTCTTCCGTGTCCCTCTCATCCTATACTGGAGGTGGCGGCGGTGGTCCCGGCCCCGGCGGTGGCGGTTGGCCTCCCGGCTGGTGATATCATCCGCCCTCACGCACTCCCCCAATAGATGACTATTGTCTAAACTCCTTCACTTCTACACTCCTACACTCCCCAATAGAAGTCTATCGTCTAAACTCCCGCACTTCTACACTCCTACACTCCCCAAATAGATAGACTATTGTCTAAACTCCTTCACTCCCAAACTCCTACACTCCATAAATAGATAGACTATTGTCTAAACTCCTGCACTCCTACACTCCTACACTCCATTAAAAATATAAATCTGAATGTCTTGGCTTAAAAATCAGTCACGGAATGAAAACCTCTTGTATCTGGTGGTATGGGGCATGTTGTTCGCTGTCACGCTGCTGAGTCTGTATGTTCGCACGGTCAGCGACCAGACAGTCACATTCAGTTGGAACGAGGTGTTCATCGTATGGCGGTTGTTTGCGGTTTATCTGCTGTTCTTCCTCATACACAATTTCCTGATAGCGCCGTTGTTCGTCTATCAGCACCGCCGTGTGATGTATGTCATCGTTGTGGTCGTGGTGTTGGCGGCGTTCGTTGCTTATCAATACAGCATGCGTCCCTCCCTTAGAGGTTTTATGGGACATCGACCTCCGCGGACGGAAATGCGCGACGCTCGCAACTCTTCTGACAGTAATCGTGAGAGTTCGACCCGTGTCACTGCTCCTGTGAATAACAATGGTGAATACAAAGGAGATGAGATGCCTCCGCCCCCGCAGGACCAGCCCGAACAGGCACGGTTCCGCCGTCATATGCCGCCCCCGATTTTCGGCGAGCGCGACGTTTTATCGGTCGTGGTGCTCATCTTGATGTTTGGGGCCAATCTGGGCGCAAAACTGTATTTCCGCAATCGCACCGACCACGAGCGGCTTATGGAGTTGGAAAAACAAAATCTGGAACAGCAGTTGGAGTATCTGAAATACCAGATCAGCCCTCATTTCTTCATGAATACGCTCAACAACATTCACGCTCTGGTCGATATTGAGCCGTCGAAGGCGCAGGAGACCATCCGCGAACTATCGAAGATGATGCGGTTCGTGCTCTATGAGAGCGACAAGAGCGGTGTGCCGTTGAAAAAAGAACTGGAATTCATCCGCACTTACATCAAACTGATGGAGTTGCGCTTTACCGACAAAGTGAAAATCACGGTTGAGATGCCCTCTGATGTGCCTGACAAGACTATACCGCCTTTGATGCTCATCTCTTTCATTGAGAATGCTTTCAAGCATGGTGTCAGTTATCAGCATGAGTCATTTATCGACGTGAAAGTAGAGACGGAGCCCGAGCAGTTGATGTTCACATGCCGCAACTCGAAAGCCGACAAGCCCAACGAGGAGAAGGGCGGGGTAGGGCTGGCCAACGTCAAACAGCGCCTGAACCTGCTTTACGGCCACCGATATAAACTTCATATACACGACACAGCCGACAGTTACAACGTAGAACTAACCATCCCGTTATCATGATAAGATGTATTGCCATAGACGATGAGCCGCTCGCTCTGCAGCAACTCGTCACATATATACAAAAAGTGCCTTTCTTGGAATTGGCAGCCCAGTGTCAGAGCGCCCTCGAAGCACGACGGTTCTTGGAGCACGACACCGCAGATGCCATCTTCTGCGACATCAACATGCCCGACCTCAACGGCATGGATTTCGTGAAGTCGCTGACCGTGCCGCCGCTGATTGTGTTCACCACGGCCTATTCGGAATATGCTGTCGAGGGGTTTAAGGTCAATGCGGTCGATTTCCTGCTCAAGCCTTTCGGCATGCAAGACTTCCAACGGGCTGCACTGCGGTTGAAGGAACGGTTAGGTATTGAGACATCACAACCCCGACAAGACGACACCCCGAAAACAGCCGAGGAAGACAACGTCCTCTTCCTCAAAACCGATTACCGTATCATCAAAATCAGCATCAGCGACATCCGGTATGTTGAGGCCATGAGCGAATATCTGAAAGTGTGGCTTGAAGGTGAGCATAAACCTGTCATCACGCTGCTGTCGATGAAAAAGATGGAAGAGCGACTGCCCGCTTATTTCATGCGCATACACCGCTCGTACATTATCAACCTTACCAAGATACAGGAAGTAAACAAAAACCGCGTTATCATAAGTCCGCCGACGGGTGCAGATAGAAACGGAGGCGCAGAGGCCGACTCCGAAGTCTATCTGCCCATCGGTGACATGTACAAAGAGCAATTCCTCGCCTATCTCTCGGATAAATTTATCGGGAAATAGGAAAAAGGTGATTGAACTTTCAGGTGTTCAACATTCAACGTTCAACATTCCATGTTCCATGTTCAACGTTCCAAAACCTCCTCTAAAATCTCCTTGGCCGAATCTGCCACGGTAAGGCCTGGTGTGCCTTTCATCGAACGATAGCCCCAACTGACCGCTATAGCCCTGATGCCGCCGTTCTCTGCCGTTTTCATGTCTGTTTGAGAATCACCCACCATAATGGCATCCTCCTGTGCAAGTCCGGCCTTCCGAAGCACCTCGTGCACAATCTCCGGGTCGGGCTTCAGCGGAAAACCGGGACGATTGCCCAACACAACGACAAAAGGAATCTCGGGGAAGAACTTTCTGATCAGATAATCCGTGCCCTCTTGGAATTTATTGGATATGACAGCCATCTGTACACCATTTTCTGAGAGTTGGCGCAATAACTGTTGCATCCCGGGATAGGGACGGGTATGTTTGTCGATATGGGCGGTATAGTACGCCTTGAAATCGGCGAGCGCCTCATCTACCAGCGTCTCATCATCTTTTCGGTCGTCAGGAAGTGCCCTGATGACAAGATTGCGTATGCCGTTGCCCACCATTTTCATATATTCGTCACGCGTATGGAGCGGAAAGCCACGCAATCTCATGGCGTGGTTGACGGCATCGCTGAGATCATCAATCGTGTCGAGCAGCGTGCCGTCCAAATCAAACAATACCAGTTTATATTTCATCTTTCTCAAAAACCTTTATCTACTTTTGGTAGTGATGGTATGGAGTTGTCGATTGGAGTTAGATGCGCTAAATGTTTTTCAATTCATTCAAGTAATGGCCCTTTTTAACTCCCTTTCATAACTCCTCCTTTTAACTTCCCCTCATAACTCCTCTTTATTATTTACCCCCCTAATCCTCAACAATCTCGATATAAAAACTGAATGGACGGAAACCGTCATTACAACTAATCATCGCACTCATAGGGTTCTTCATCCAACCGTCGAAAAAGTTGCCTTCTCCTCTGGACAATGACTCCACAAACTTACGCATCGACGACCATGCCGAAGGACACATCCCGTCAGGACATTGTCCGTCAATGGATATCCATTGCTGCCCCTCCCTCACATCGCAAGCGTGCTCTATGGGGTTCTCGTATTTTTCCATAAGGTCTGAATAGACCGTCTGGCGTATCGCTGTTATTCGTACTTTGTTCATTCCAATTCCTCAGTATTTCTCAATTATCCGTAGGCAGATACAAAGGTAAGGATAAATGAGATAAATATCAAATAATCATTCGTTTTTCACGCTTCTTTTTTGTTGCGTCTGAAGATGTAGAAGATGTTGTAATTGATGCCGTTGTCATAGACATCTTCGTAAAATAACTATTATGACAGGGATTTGTGGGGAATAATAGACAGTTACTTGAATACCTCTTTTAATCGTAAGCAGTCAGATGGCATGTCCGCCCGACACTTTGATTACTTGCCCGGTAATCATTCTTGCTTGTTCACTGGCTAAAAATATGATGGTTTCGGCAATATCTTCCGGTTGAATCAGGTTGCCCATCGGAATGACTGGAATGACTGCTCTCTCCAAATCAGCGTCTATCCATCCTGTTTGAGTCGGGCCGGGCGCCACGCAATTCACCGTAATGCCATACTTTGCCACCTCTAAGGCGATGCTGCGGGTAAGCGCCTCCATGGTCGCCTTACTCGCTCCGTAGGTTATCTGACCTGCAAATATCTGTGACGCGTCAGTAGAGATGTTGATAACCCTCCCGTAATCGCTGCGGTGGTTTATCAATTCCCTTGTCATCAAAATGCTTCCCCGCACATTGACAGCAAACGTGTCGTCAATCACATCTTGGGTAATTCTCTCTATGGTGTCAATGCCGTCCATATCGCCTGTTGCAGCATTGTTTACCAGGATATCAATTCTTCCGTATCGTTTTAAGACCGTCGAAAAGATGTCTTTGACGGCGTCCCCATCAGAGATGTCGCTTTCCATGATGAGATAGTCAGCGTTCATCTCTTTGAGTTTGCTTTCCACGACATCGGCATTCCCCGCATTCGCCGCGAAATACCTGTCCGCGCCGTTACGGTCGGTCTTTGTCTCATCAAACGCCCTCGGCACTTTCTTATACACTAATACTACCTTTGCCCCTTCTCGGGCAAAAGCAAATGCTGTCGCAGCGCCAATTCCCTGCGGGTTGTTTGCCCCGGTAATCAGGGCCACTCTGTCCTTCAAGCCATAATTAACCATTTGATTGAGCCAATTGATATCTTTGCATGCAAATTTACACATATTTCAAAGAAATGCGGTCTTTTCGTGAAAAAAAAGATGTTTTTATTTGGGCTGTTTTTTCCCATGCATTACCTTTGCATAGAAGAAAGGAGGGGAAACGAAAACAAATACATCAATTATTAGCGATTTATGAAAAAATTAGCATTCCTTTGCCTTTGTTTGCTTGTCAGCGGTGGAGCGATGGCGGAATTCGACATGGATCATCTATATCAGTTGGGACTGCCAAAAAGTGCAGTGGCTGCCACCACGTATTTCGAAGCCCCCTTCGCCGAAGTGCCTCATACATCGACTGACCAGGACTGTGAGAACAGCACCTTCTCCGGACTCGAAGAACAGTACACTTTCTTTGTGGAACGTCTGCGGAAAGTACCCGACGAAGATTTCTACCTAGTCAACATCTGGATGTATTCCGCATGGAAAGACCAAGTCACCAAGGTGCTCAGTCAGGAGAGCCAATACCAAGACCTGCTTATCAAAGGGCTCTGTTGCATCGTTGACAAACAGCAGCGGTTCATCGAGCACACCATCGAAGACACCGGTCAGAAAGTGATGTTGCAGGATTTCACCGAAGCCCCCGTGGTAATAATCATGTCGGAGTTGTACAACGGTACGATGCATGCCTTCCAGACCACACTGCTCGCATATCCCTATACCAATGAAGTAAAGGTGTTGGAGAATGAGATGTTCGTGAGTGTCTCGCACACGCTCACCAATATGCTCATGGCGGCGGAGATGGCGTTTGCCCAGGATTATATTATCACCACGAGCACCGAAGTGCGTTCCGAAGAGGTGCCTCTCCAAGAGAACAGTGAATACATCTTGTTCTACAAGCAATACTTGCGACCCCTATTGCATATCTATAACACCAAAGGCGAACTCATGCAAACCGTTACCCTCCCACAGGACGAGGTCGATATGGTGAGGTGATACACAGGACGGCAGCATCATTGCCAACCCTCTTTTTGCGCATGAATTACCACAAATGTCCATAAAAGATTCAAAAATATTTATTGATGATAATTAGTGGATATTTGTGGTAATTCATGTAAAATGCCCCTGTCACAACCCGTTTTTCCTCTATGCCGCGATGGGTTGATTCTTATAATTTCCCATCATCTTCATCATTTCCATCATCTTTCTCAACACCTTACTTTTCTTACTCTTCACACTATTACCATTTCTATATCCCACTCTTCTGGCTATCTCCTCCATTCTACAACCATCCACATAATAACTCTCCAATATTATTCTATCCACATCCTTCAACTTACCCCAAGCCATATCCAACCTCTCATATATCTCATCCTCTTCTTCTTTCTCATCCAACAACTCAAACATCTCCTCCAGCCCTCTTTCTTTATTCATCTCTTTCACATATCCTCTTTCCATAATACTATTAAAACTCACCACATCCTCATTCACCTTTCTCAAATAATGCATCCCTATATTCCTGCAAATCCTCACCAGATAACCTACCATACTCTTCTCCATCAACTTAAAATCCTTATCCATCATCTTTTCCCACAACACCAAACATCCATCATTATAAATCTCCTCCAAATCCTCATAACTCAAACCCTTAAACTTTCCCATCAACCTCCTTATCACATTTTCCCTCTCACCCTCAACTACCTTATTAAACAATAATTCACTTACACTCAGAAGCCCTCTCTTTTCTTTATTCAGATCAAACTTCTCTTTACACTCCTTTTCATAACCACTCACAATTACTTTTACTATCATACCCCTCTAATTTTAACTTGTGTAATAATTACACAACAAAAGTACCGCCAATTTTTCGTTCCCGCAAACATTTTGCGTAAAAATTACGCAAGTAGCAACTTTTTTAATGTTTTTTTACAAAAAAGCATTACATCAATCGTTTTTTATCTTATGCTCGAGAATTGATGTAATAACATTGGCATATCATGAAGTATTTAAATAGAAACAGATAAAAAACAAGATAGATATTTTGTAAGTTTAATAAAATGACGTATATTTGCACCACGTACTGCAAATGTTCTGGCGAGGGCGCAGTACAACTTATGGGTATAACATAGCGCATTGCTTTGTATTCTGAACGTTCCGAAGTTTGGCCACAGAAAGAACAATATCCCAGATATGAAGTGAATGTCCGCATGCGTGGACATTTCAACTATCTGGATATTGTGGGTTAGGCCAAACACCCGGAACGTGGATAGGGAAATCGTCCACGTTTTTGTGTTTTGGTGTTTGGACCGACCTCGTTTCGAGTATTTCGCAAGACGCTTAAAAACGATTCGTATGAGCGAAATACTTGAAGGAATAGATGAATTATTCTCTTCAGATTCCGTCTGGTTTTCCGACATGGTTGCGGAACCTCAAATTCCCCTTGTGTTTGAGGAAGAAGGTTTCCATTCAGGTAAACATCTTCGAGTACTTTCTTTGTTCTCTGGATGTGGCGGTATGGATTTGGGATTTGAAGGTGGTTTCATCGCAAATAGTAAATCATTTGCAAATGAAAGCAAATATATAGCAAAACAATTGAACGATGACTGGGTGTTGTTGAAAAACACTCTGTTTCAGACAGTTTTTGCTAATGATATTCTTCCAGAGGCTCAAAAAGTTTGGACAACAAACATGAGACGATATGGTTACCTAGATGACATATATCATTGTGATAGTATCGTCGATTTGGTTAAGATGCATCAGCAGGGCGCAAGAATATTTCCTGAAGATGTTGACGTCGTAACTGGAGGCTTTCCGTGTCAAGATTTTAGTGTTGCGGGAAAAAGGTTAGGTTTCAGTTCTTTGAAAGATGATATGGGGAATATTCGGGCGGGAGATAAACCGTCAGAAGAAAATAGAGGAAGATTGTATTATTGGATGAAACAGGTAATCGACATTACCCACCCTAAAGTCTTTATTGCTGAAAATGTTAAAGGGCTTGTAAATCTTGGTGATGTTAAGGATGTTATCCAAAATGACTTCGCTAGTGCTGATGGTAATGGGTACATAGTTTTGCCTCCTCAAGTTTTACACGCAGGTAATTATGGCGTACCAGAGTCTAGGGAGCGTGTCATCTTTATTGGTATTCGTAGAGACGCCCTATTACCTTCTGCTTTGAATGCACTAGAAGCAGAAATATTGTCAGATGAATACAATCCTTATCCCCGTCCAACTCATAGTTATACTGCTAAAGGGAAAGGTTTGTTACCACCTGTTTATACGTGTGATGTGTTAAGGCACTTGAAAGAACCTGACAAATCAAAAGACCCTTCACAGCAAATCTATTCTAAAGCCAAGTTTTTGCCTAATGGAAGTCAGGGCCAAATAGAAATCAAATGGAACGGATTAGGTCCTACTATCCGTTCTGAGCATCATGGTAACATTGAATTTCGAAGATTGTCTGCAGAGCATGGTGGCAAACACCTTAAAGAACTCGCTTCGGGTATGATTGAACGTAGATTAACACCAAGAGAATGTGCTCTGATTCAAACATTTCCACCAGATTACAAGTTGGTAATGAAAAAAGAACATGGTAAGGGTGATTATGTAAGTTCGTCAGGTGCTTATAAAGTCGTTGGAAATGCTGTTCCTCCGGTTTTAGCCTATAAAATCGCTATGCGTTTAAGCGAATTGTGGACTTTATATTTTGGAATGAAATGAATACAGAAGAGAATATCATAACTATTCACAATCGTGACATAGATGAAGCCAATAAGGCATTCGCTGATTTTATGTTAAAGATGGAACACTGTTTTAATGAACGGTCAGCACAAAACCCCTTACTGTATAAAAATTGTTCTTCTTCTGAATTGGAGAAAATTACCGAACAAATTTTGATAGATGTTTGTCCGTCAACCCCATTCAGGCGGTCTGACATAAAGTTGGTGGCAGGTCATACTTTCCCAGACATTATGACATCAGACATGTATGGTGTTGAAGTGAAATCAACAAATAAAGACAAATGGACTTCAACAGGCAGTAGTATTGTAGAGTCAACAAGAAGTGAATTTGTCGAGCGTATATACATGTTGTTTGGTTCACTAGGAAGCAATCCACCTGCTTTCAAATGTAAACCCTATCAAGAATGTTTAAGTAGTATCGCTGTTACTCATTCTCCCCGTTATCTCATTGACATGAATTTGAGCCGTCAAGATAATATTTTTGCTAAAATGCGGATGGATTATGACAGTTTTCGCCTTTTGGATGAAGAAACGAAAATAACTAAAGTCCGGCAATATTATAGACAGAAAGCCCAAAGAGAACATAAATCTGCCATGCCTTGGTGGATGGGAGAGGCGACAAGCGTCAACTTGTCTTTTTATAATGATTTAACGCCAGTGCTAAAGGAAGATTTAACAGCCAGAACTTTTATTCTGTTTCCTTCTGTGTTTGCAAAAAACGCTTCTGATGGTTACAAAGATGTATCATTGTGGTTATGTAATCGTTATTCTTTACTTTGTTATAATATGCGAGACGCATTTTCTGCTGGCGGAAAACTGACAACGATTGATGGCTATCGTTTGAAAAAGCCATATCCTCAAGTGGTAAAAAGATTATTAGAGCACCATCAACGGATAGAAAGATTATTACAGAACCCCGATGATGATATTCTTCTCGACATTAAAGAATATTGGGATTTTCCATATAACCACATTAGTCTTTATTCTTCTTGGTTGAACCTGATTAAAAAGGCTTTTTTGAAAAACCCAGAATTGAAAGATATCAATATTGTTGAACTCTTAATAACTCATGCACATCCATATTAGAAAATTATGTGAATATAGAAGAATGGAGTGCTAAGTTGATCCCGTTGGATTACATATCCCAGTAGGCTGGCACCAGCCATCCTACAAAGTAAAAAGGAGCCTTAAATATTGAAAGCGAACTGTCATATTTAATTCTCCTTTTTCCTTCGTGATCCCGAAGGATTCGTACTTCGTCCGCATCCCATAACCTGCCACGGGCCGATTATCAAAATAAAAAAGCGAATAATCCACAAGCGACCTTGTAATCATTCACTTTTTTATTTCGTGATCCCGTTGGGATTCAAACCCAAGACCTTCAGAACCGGAATCTGACGCTCTATTCAGCTAAGCTACGGGACCGTTTGCGATTTGCGGATGCAAAAGTAAACAGAAATATCCAATTATCCAAATCTAACATCGAAAAACCTGATAGAAAACGATGTGAAATGGTTGAGAAAGTGACGTGCGCATCGTGCAAAATGTAAGAAAATTGAACAAAATTCTTACTTTTTGTAAATTTATTGAATATTTTGCTTGCTCTTTTGCGGAATAATTGTACCTTTGCACCGAAATTTGAAAATAGAGACATGAGTAAACTGATTCGACCCGTGGATTATGAGGCGCTGCTCGACATGAAGCAGACCGAACAGGGTATTAAACTGATAAAAGAGTTTTTCCAGCAAAATATTTCTACCGAATTGCGACTCAGACGCGTAACGGCTCCCCTTTTCGTGCTCAAGGGCCTCGGCATTAACGATGACCTGAACGGCGTGGAGCGGGCCGTGACGTTCCCGATCAAAGACCTGGGCGACGCCAAGGCCGAGGTGGTGCACTCGCTCGCCAAATGGAAACGCCTCACGCTGGCCGAATACGAGATAGAGCCGGGCTATGGCGTTTATACCGACATGAACGCCATCCGCGCCGATGAAGAACTCGACAATATACACTCGCTCTATGTTGACCAGTGGGACTGGGAGGCCGTGATTCGTCCCGAGCAGCGCTCTGTGGCGTTCCTTCATGACATCGTGCAACGCATCTATGCTGCCATCCTGCGCACGGAATATCTCACCTGCGAGACCTATCCCCAATTGAAACCGTTCCTGCCCGAGAAGATTCATTTCATCCATAGCGAAGACCTGTTGCAGATGTATCCCGACAAGACGCCGAAGGAGCGCGAGGACGCCATCTGCAAGGCTTACGGCGCGGTGTTCATCACGGGCATCGGCGGAAAACTCTCCAATGGGGAGAGACACGACGGGCGTGCACCTGACTACGACGACTGGTCAACAGTGGCAGAGGACGGACGCACCGGACTCAACGGCGACATCCTCATCTGGTATCCCATTTTGGGGCATGCCCTCGAACTCTCGTCGATGGGCATCCGTGTGGATAAGGAGTCGTTGTTACGGCAACTGAAGTTAGAAGGCGAGGAGGGGCGTGAACAGTTGTTTTTCCATCAGCAGTTGCTCAACGGCAAACTTCCTTTGAGCATCGGCGGCGGTATCGGTCAGAGCCGTCTCTGCATGGTGTTGCTCCACAAAGCACATATCGGCGAGATACAAGCCAGTATCTGGCCCGACAGCATGCGCGAGGAGTGCGAAGAAGCAGGAATGCCGCTGATATAATGTCGAATGACGAATGGCCGGTCTGCGACCGGTGTTGAATGAATAATAAATAATGACGAATTGCTCAGTATTGCAATTCGTCATTTTTCATTCTGCATCGCACTTATGCGACCATTCCGTATTCCTAATTCATCTCTAATTCCAGCAGTTGGCGGAGTTTTTCGATGGCGGGATTTTCTTTGCGGAGGTTGTCGAACAGTTCGCGTTTGGAGAGAATCTTTTTTGTCTCCTCTGCCTTTGCCAAACGCATGGAGAATTGTATGTCTTTGTTGTGCAGCGACTTAGCCATCGTAGCACGGATGCGGCCACGGATGGGCGTCAGTTCGTCGAGCAGCAGTTGACTGTCAATCACCAGTTCGATATGCGGGAAATCGGTGATGGTGGGAGAGATGTTCTTCATCCGCGACGATAGCCCCACCATCGATTGCGGCATACGTGTGCACATAGCATACCATTCGCGCTCCAGGTCCTCTTGTGTGAACGGCACGTTTTCGGTGGTAGTCACCTCCGTATCTTCCTCTTTGATGTAAATCCTCTGAGTTTTGTTCCTCAGATTGTCGAATGTGGTGATGATGCTGCCCAGTTTCTTGGGAGTCGGCTTCGGACCGGTGTTTTGCGGTGCGGGTGCCGCTGGTGCAGAGGCATTGGCTGCGGTAGCGGTGTTGGCGGTGTTGGCGGCTGGGGTCACGACGGGTTGCTGCGATGCCGCCTTTTCGCGTCGCATACCGTGCTCAGACACAGCTACCTGCGGGGCTGGTTTGCTCTGAGTGTTGACCATGATTTTTTGGAACAGGGATTTTATTCTTCTCGCGGGGCGCCGCCCCGCTCCCGGGCTGTCATCCTCCTGTGTGATTTGCGCCACCTCGATGAGTGTCAACTCCACCAGCAACCGTTTGTTGGAACTTTGCCGGTAATTGATGTCGCAACGGTTCATGATTTTCAGCGCGTCATAGAGGAAGGTCACGGGGCATCGCTTCGCCTGTTCGCGGAAACGCTCTTTTACTCGCTCCGACACCTCAAGCAACGGCAGTGTCTGCTCGTCTTTCGCCATGAGCACATTGCGCACATGGGCAGCCAGTCCGTTGATGAGATGTCCGCCGTCAAATCCCTTGGCTATCACGCTGTTGAGCAGTAGCATGATGTCGCTCACCTTGTTTTCAAGGCTCAGGTCGATGATGCGGAAATAGTTGTCGCTGTCGAGCACGTTGAGGTTCTCGATGACCTTGGCGTAGGTGATATCGTTCTGACTGAAACTGGCGCACTGGTCGAAAATGGAGAGTGCGTCGCGCATGCCGCCGTCGGCTTTCTCGGCAATGACGTTGAGCGCCTCCTCCTCATAGCGGATGCCTTCCTTCTCAGCCACCATTTTCAGGTGGTTGATGATGTCGGGTACGCTCATGCGGTCGAAATCATAAATCTGGCACCTCGAGATGATAGTGGGCAGAATCTTATGCTTTTCCGTCGTGGCAAGGATGAAGATGACATACGAGGGCGGCTCCTCCAGTGTCTTGAGAAACGCGTTGAAGGCCGCTGTGGAGAGCATGTGCACCTCGTCGATGATGAACACCTTGTATTTGCCTACCTGCGGCGGTATGCGCGTCTGCTCCATCAATGTCTTGATGTTTTCTACGGAGTTGTTGCTCGCGGCATCAAGTTCGAAGATGTTGAACGACCGTTGCTCGTTAAATGACTGGCAACTCTCACATTCGTTGCAGGCCTCGCCGTCGGCTGTGGGATTCATGCAGTTGATGGCCTTTGCGAAGATACGGGCGCACGTGGTCTTTCCCACGCCGCGCGGCCCGCAGAACAAGAATGCGTGAGCCAGTTTGCCGCTTTTGACCGCGTTTTTCAGTGTCGTGGTCAATGCGCTCTGACCGACAACGGAGTCGAACGTCATCGGACGGTATTTTCTGGCTGATACGATATATTCCATGGTAAGGATAAATAATGAATGGACTGCAAAGTTACGAATAAGCGAGTAAAAAGCAAAATTTTTTTTGCTTTTTCGAGCGGGAGTAACTTATGAAAAGTTACGAATAAGCGAGTAAAAAACCAAATTTTGGAACAGCGAAAGCAGAATGTGCTTGCATAATTCTGCTGAGTCGTGACAAAATTCGGCTAAAGCCAAATTTTTTTGCTTTTTCGAGTGGGAGTAACTTAACGTCAGTTAGATGAATTCATTCGTTTCTTTTTTTGTGCCACTCCGTGGCAGAAATCTCACAAATATTATTCAAATCTGACCATACCTGTTCATCGGGAAACTCCAGAATGAGTGGTGAGTATGTATACGTATTCTGGTTCTTTGTTGTTCATATCTTGTTGTTTTCTTTTTATATCTGATTCAATACATCTGTCATTGACTGCAAACGGTGCTCAAGATATTCGGCTATCAGCATGGTCATCGTATTTGGTGAGCCGCTACGGGCATAATCGTCGAAGGCTTGATAATAGCGGCGTCGGTCAGAGAACTTCACATTGATGGGAGGATAGCCAGCCTTGATGAGCTGGAGGTTCATCAGCAGACGGCCCGTACGGCCGTTGCCGTCGATAAACGGATGTATTGCCTCGAAACGCAGATGGAACAATGCTACCTTCTCCACCACATGCAAATGGCGATAAAGGCTATCCATATCGGCCAGCAGGGCACTCATCATCGGTTCTATCTGATAGGGCTGAACAGGTGTGGCCAAGGCTCCGGCAATGCGCACAGGCACACGGCGAAATCGACCACGGTCTTCCTGATGGTCGGCAAGCACGAGCGAATGGATGGAACAGATTTCGTAGATAGTGAGTTCACGTTGCTCACGTGCCAATTGTTCCATGTATTCGTAGGCCTCTTTGTAACCAACGGCCTCGAGATGATCCTTCAAGGGCTTCTGGTCGATGGTGATGCCTTGTAGCACCAACTGCGTCTCTTGTAGCGATAGGGTATTGCCCTCGATGGCATTGCTGTTGTAGGTGTGTTCAACGATAAACTCCTGTCGCAGGACCTCGGTCTCGGCTGGCGTGAGGGGACGAAAACGGGAGAGATTAGCTTTCAGTTGGTCTATATGGTTCAACAGAGACTTATGGCTGGATGTGGATGTTGTTGTATGCTGCCGCCCATCAGACGGACGCAGGGCATTAGCAGGAATCATATAAAGATTTCCCTTCCTGACAACACCGCCAATACGTCCTTCGGCACATAGGACTCTAACTCTTCGTGCACTGAGGCCCCACTTGGCTGCCGCTTCACTTACTTTTATATACTCCATTTATACCTATTT
>JAFZAH010000016.1 GCA_017548275.1 Prevotella sp. | reverse complement strand
GCGTTGCTCAGACCCAGTTCGTATGCCATTTTGTCGCTGAGGAACAGGGCTTCGTTACGAGCCTCGGTATATGTCATTGCTGCGGCACGGATGGCTATCGTCATCATCACTGCCAGTGTCATCATTTTCTTCATAGTCGTATGTGTTAAAATGTGAGACATATTGTTTGTTTCTCTGCTGCAAATATAGGGCAGAAAAATCCCCCGCACAAAGGATTACTCCTAAAGTGCGGGGGGACTTTCCCTAAACTTAAAGGGGGAAAACTCCAAGTTCATCAATATAGGGACAAGAGATTACTCCTGTCCCTACATTATTGTAAATGAAATATTACCTTCACTTGTCAATTGTGACGGGTGATATGTCATATTCGCGGAATTCGCTTTTTACAGCCAAAACCTTGTTGATAAGCCGGCAAACGAGTTGCACATACTGTTGACGTGCTGTTGGGGATATGCCTCTTTTCTTCAGAAACTCTGAATAGCCGTTGATGTTCTCCTGGGTTAAGTTTTTCGGCGTGTTTTCTTGTCCCAAATCTTTGAGATAGTCATAAAACGCGTTCAGTCGATATCCCTGTGTCACACGCGTGGACTCTTTTGTCTTACCTTCCGGATAGTACAGTAAGAAAGCATTAAAAAGAAGTTTATTTGCAGATATTGTGCTCATATGATTCTATTCTTTCCATAAACATTCGTTTGGGACAATAAATGGCTTTACTCCACTGTGACCGTCGTACGCTTCAGATCTTGGTCGCGCGAACTGTTGCCGTAGAGAATCTCATACTGACCAACCTTGGTGTGCATAGAGTTCGTTCCATCGTCCCAGAACTCAAAACTCTTTTTGTCGAGTGTCAGTGTGACTGTCTCCGTTTGGCCGGGTTTGACGCGAACACCCTGGAATGCGCGCAGCGACTTCAGCGGACCGTTCGGGTCGGACAGGTTGCGGATATACAGTTGCACTACCTCTTTGCCTTCATATTTGCCCGTATTCTTGACGGGTATGCTCACATCAAAACGGATGCCGTCGAAGGTGTCGTGAGGATAATTCTTGATATTTGCTTTACCAATCTCAAACGTCGTGTAACTCTGTCCGTAACCGAATGCGTAGAGAGGGTCGTTGAAATAACGGTAAGTACGGCCTTTCATCGAATAGTCCTCATAGTCGGGCAACTGGCTGCTGTTCTTATAGAAGGTGACCGGCAGTTTGCCTTCGGGGTTGTAGTCGCCGAACAGCACGTCGGCGATGGCTGTGCCACCCTCTTCACCGGCATACCATGCCTGCACAATGGCTTCGCAATTCTGAGTTTCAGGCTCCAGTGCGATAGCCGATCCCGAGCAGTTGACGAAGATGACCTTTTTACCCGCATCTTTCAGTGCCTTGAGGAAATCACGCTGCACTTTCGGAAGTTCGATGTTTGTGCGGTCGCCGCCTTTGAATCCCTCGATTTCCACGGGCATTTCCTCACCTTCAAGTGCAGATGAGATACCGCCCACGAAGATGACCTTCTCGATGCCGTCGAGTTGACGGATAGTTTGCTGATAGTCGATTGGCAGTTCTTTAGCCACATTGATTTTCAGATTGGCGTTGTAGGTCTCGATATGCGAGAATCGCACCTCGATGTTGTAACTCTTTCCTTTCTCTGCCTGGATGGGCACACGGTTGGGCGTGGTGCGCCAGATGTGGTGCATGAATTTACGCTCGCCGTTGATATAGAGTTCGAAGTGTCCGCAACCGTCCACGTTCACCACATATTCGCCCGACTCCTTCGGTGTGAACACCGTCTCATATTTGGCGGAGAAATCCTCCAGTTGCACGCCTGGTGCGAAGTTGTGCATGCCTGCGGTGGTCACGGCTACCGGGGTGGTGTAATACTGTGTGGTCACGGGCTTGCCTTCCATCTTACGGTTGTTCCAGAACGTCCCTTTCAAACCTTTCTTGCCTTCAAAACTGCACTGCGATTCCATCAGGCAGTCCATCACCTTGTCGTAGGTCAAGTCGCAGCCGGGTGCATAAAACAGTTTCTTCTGTTTTGCCTTGATGCCGTCGAGAATGGTCACGGTGTGGTTGGGCATGCCGTTGTAGTTGCCCCACATCAGCGGTGCATTGTCGGCATTGGGACCGATGACGGCTATTTTCTCTTTGTTCTTTTGCAGCGGCAGGATGTTGTTCTTGTTCTGCAGCAAGACAATCGTCTGGCGGGCCATGTCGAGGGCGAGTTGACGGTGCTCCTTAGAATCCATGGCAGAGTAGGGGATTTTCGACCATTCCACCAGCGACGGGTCATCCATCTCGCCCAAGTCGAAACGGCCTTCCAACAGGCGGATGACATGCTTGTCAACCTCTGCCTCGGAGATGAGCCCGCGTTTCACCGCTTCGGGGATGCTGCGGTAGGCGTAGCCGTAGCCGCACTCTACGTCAGTGCCGGCGATAGTGGCTTTGGCGGAGGCATGCACGGCATTTGATGACGACTTATGCGACTCGTAGAAGTCGGAGACGGCACCGCAGTCGCTGACTACGAGATACTGGAATCCCCATTCGTCGCGCAGTATGGTTTGCAACAGTCGTTGCGAACCGCAGCAAGGGTCATCGTCCAATCTTTGGTAGGCGCACATCACTTCGCGCACCTTCGCGTCTTGCACCAATGTCTTGAAGGCGGGCATATAGGTCTCCCAGAAATCGCGCGGCGACACGTTGTTAAGGTTGGCGGTGTGGCGTGTGTATTCCGGGCCGCTGTGTACGGCATAGTGCTTGGCGCAGGCCCACAGTTTGCGGTATTTGGCGTCCTCAGGACCTTGCAATCCTTTGACCACCTGGGTACCCATCACCGAGGTGAGGTAGGGGTCTTCGCCGTAGGTCTCCTGACCGCGTCCCCAGCGCGGGTCGCGGAAAATGTTCACGTTTGGTGTCCAAACAGAGAGACTGTGAAACTTCTCGTCAATGCCCGAACCGCGTTGCATACGCTCGTTGTATTGGGCACGAAACTCTGTGCTCGTGGCGTCAAACACCCGATAGAGCAAATCGGGGTTGAACGATGCCGCCATGGCTATGGGCTCAGGGAAAACAGTGACGTTGCCCATGTTGGCTGCCCCGTGAAGTGCCTCGCTCCACCAAAAAAACTTCTTGATGCCGAGGTGGGGAATGGCCGGGCTCTCGTCGAGCATCAGCATGGCTTTCTCCTCCAGGGATAACAGACTGCAGAGGTCCTTCGCCCGCTCATTAGCGGAGAGCGACGGATTCTGATAAGGATGGTCTTGTGCGGCGGCTGTCAATGTCATACAGCACAATGCGATAATAGTGTAAATTTTCATGTGATAGTAGTGATAGTGTGTTTCTGTTTGCAAAGATAATGATTTTTTGTCGTTTATTTTAGTCTTTGTCATTTTTTCTGCACAATAATTTGGTTGCGTGTAGAGCGCTCTCCCCGGGGGTACATTGAACGTTGAACATTGAACGTTGAGCATTATGATTAGACATTCTCCCCAGAACTCCCAAGACACCCTAGAATTCACATCAATTCCCGTCAACTCACAATTAGCGCACTATTGTCTCCACTCCTTCACTCCTCCACTCCTTCACTACTGAAAGGTTTAGGTGGGTATAAAAAAATCTCCGCCTGACACGCAGTCAAGCGGAGATGTTCTTTCATTGTTGTCTTACCAGGATTATTTACGCAGACCCAGGGCCTTGATAATCGCACGATAGCGCTCGATGTCGCGGTCGTACAGGTAGTTCAACAAAGCGCGGCGTTTTCCTACCAATTGGGTCAGTGACCGTGCGGTAGTATGATCTTTACGGTTCTTTTTCAGATGCTCCGTCAAATGGGAAATACGGTATGAGAACAATGCTATCTGGCTCTCAGCGGAACCAGTATCAGTGTTAGACTTTCCGTACTGTCCAAAGATTTCTTGTTTTTTTGCCTTGTCTAAATACATGGTTTAATAATGATAAAAATATTGGTTTTGCTAAATGCGGCTGCAAAGGTACAACTTTTTTGCGAACCACAAAAATTTTTTGAAAGAATATTCATCAAAAATTGAAGATATATCCTTTTTTCCCGGCTTTATGGTTGTGAGGCCGTGAGGTTTTATGATTATAAGGTGAAAATTGCCTCTGTCATTCCCATTTGAATGCTTCCGCAGGGCGTTTCATGATTTCCGCTACATCCACGGCATTGAAAGGGATTTTGCCCTTGGCCATCTCAGGAGCATTAAATGATTTTAGGAAGTCATCGTAGAACGTAGGATCTTTCTGCGGCAGACAGAATGGCTTATGTGCCTTGCCGTTGCGGTCAACATAGCAAAAATAAGGTTTGCCATAGAGTCCGTCGTCCCGTTTCGAGGCGAATACAAACCAACGCGAGTTACTTGACCAACTGTGATAGGTTTCGCACATGTCCGAGTTCACCACTTGCAACGTGTCTGTCGCCCCTGTCCGAAGGTCTATCATCCACAAATCGGCCTCTTTATGCCATATCGGAAAAGTCGCAAAGTCCTGCACCGAGAAAAGTATCCGCTCCCCATCTGGAGAGACTCTTGGATGGCATACGCTCCGCTCTGTGAACAGCGTGTCAACTTGTGTGCCGATGGTGCCTGTGGTTTCGTCGAAAGGTATTCTTGCCAACGCATACTTCAGACTCTTGTAGTCCTCAGGCAGTTCCACTTTCGGCGATGTGCAATAGTAGATGTATTTCCCGTCAGGTGAAAATGCGGGGAATGTCTCCAGACGGTCGGGTAGGGCCAACAGTTCAGAGTGGATAATCAAATTCTTCTCAAGGTCTGCCACATAAATGTCCGACTCTGTGTCATAGACCTCCAACCGCCTTTGCGGCATGGAATGAACTGCCGGAACAACCACATTCGATGAGAACACAATATACCGTCCTGACGGGGAGAACTGGAAATATGTGGAAGTCGCCACCATCTCCGGAGTTTTGATGTTCAGTTTTCTCAATCGCCCGTTCTGGTTGAGGATGGCTCCGCCGCCTTCTCCTCTCACATACAACATCGACAACTGAGGGTTCTTACTGCATGGCGTGTGGCAGTTCATACAGCGGTTCTCTTGCAAGTTGTAGTCTGCCAAAGCATACTCATCGAAATTCTCCACACAACGCTGGATGATTTGCAGCCGGTTCCAAACGGAGTAGCCCGGTTCTATCAGTCGGTAGGTCAGATAACTGTCAATACTGTCAGCGACCACATACCAGTGAAATTGCTTGTATGCTGTCCATTGCCCGTCTTTCAGAGCCGTCACTTTCACCGCTATCGTGTCGTTCCCCTCCAACAGTTCGCGCCACTCTCCCTTTCCGAATTCAACATTGCCGCCACGGCTCCTGACCGTCAGGTCGCCGGCCGTCACTTCCACGGCTTCAGCGTCCCTCACCAGGAAATTCATCGGGGCGATATTCACGGGTATGGTCACATCCTTGTAGTCGGGATATATATCTGCCTCCTGGTCGCTCTGCTTCACGTCTTGCGGTGTGGGGGTGCAAGCCGTCAGCAGCATCAGAAAGGCAGTGGCCATGTATGTATAGATGTCTTTTCTCTTCATAAATCCGGTTAGCGTTTAATGGACATCGAGGTTGAAAAAGTCGAAATAGAACCAATAGGTGTCGGCGAACCTTGTGTTTGACCTGTCCGTCATATATTCCTTCAAACGGTTCTTCACCTGTTCATCCTTGATATACTTCTGCCACTCTTCCTCCGTGGCCTGTTGTTTCATCAACCAGATGCAGAGGGCTTCCTGATAGAGTTTCTTGATGCGTGGACGCTCTGTGCAGAATTGGTCATAGTCATGTTTGAATCCGTCTATGTCTTTCTTCAGCAGCAGACTGCACAACATATAGTCGAGCGCCACCTCGTTCTCTGGGTTCGATTCGAGCAGTTGCACCATGATGTTGTGTGAGTCTTCGCTTGGGGTGATGGAGTCCTGCAGATTGATGAACTGTGCTTTCTGCCTATAGCGCTCATCGTTGGGAGCGTTTTCTGCCCATTCCCTGTAAGGTATTGTCTGGCGCAACAACCCGAGAAATTTCTCTGCGGCTTTCTGGTCGTTCCTCACCAATGCGCACTCTGCCAGTCGCTTGATGTCGTATGCGTTGCGGTTGCCTGCCACGGATACGCACGACATGAATGCCCCGCGCTCAGCACGGGAGATGTCGCCGATGGCATAGTAGAACTCGTGCAGATTCATGAACATCATCATGGGTATGTTCGTGCCTATCATGCTCGTGAAGGTGCCCAGATAGTTGGGAAAATAGGTCATGAGCACATCAGGCAGGTTGCCTCTCTGCGCCTGAACCAGGTTATAGATGAATCGGCGGACGGTCGACGACACCTGTTCTTCCGGAGTGAGAATCTTTTGTGTGTCTCCTACCTTCAGACTGTTCAGCACCGGGTCCGACTCGGCCGTTTCCACCACATCGTCCCAGTCGCCCGTCTGGTAACTATGTATCATGTGCAAGTCGGTTTCTCTGTTGAAATCCGGGGTATGCATACGCTCAACACCCGGATACTGGCACAGGTTGGAAAAGGTCAGGTTGTAGTAACTTCTCAACGAGGGCAATAGAAAGATAAAAGCCGCTGCGACAGGCACCGTTACTATCCAGACGGTCAACGCTGACAACAGCAGGAAAGGCCATACACCATAACCGAACAGCCAGTAACAAAGCAGCGTGCCTGTCAGCACAGCCAACAAAGCCCAAGGCCATCGACGTGTCATCAGTCTGCGTAGCAATAGAAACATCGACAGTCCGCCAATTAGGGCGAATGTGGACGACAGCGTATAGCCATAGTGCAGATGACACGATGCCTCGCGCACGGCAACGAACAGAGCCGCTATCAGTATGATCTGTTTGCCGTACTTCAGGTCTTTGAGTTTCAAACTGCTGAGTGACTTATATGCCAGCCAAAACAACAGAGTGAGCGATAATGTCAGAATCACAGCACCTGCCACATCGTAATAATAGAATTGGGTCAGGAATTCCCCCGCCAGACAGGCAGCCCAAGCCGGCTTGTCGAACAGTGTGCCCACGTACGACCACGACATCAGAAACAACTGGTTCTGACCCTTAAAGAAAAAATGATAGGGATATAGTAGTTGGAAAAAACAGAAGCATACCACCGCCACACCTATGATTGCCAACATCGGCCATAAGTTCTTGGCATTCCATTTTCGCTTCTCCATCTGGGACTGTCTTATTATTCGAGTATTACGAGTTATTTATTTCGGCTACAAATGTACAAATTCTATTTCTAACAGCAAAATAAACGGAAAAAAACTTCGAAAAGCAGGAGACTGTGTGATAAATTTCGGGAACAAGTAACCCACTGCCCTCAGCGATTACTGTTGAAAATCAGTGGGTTTGTCTGTTACGTTATCAATCTTGATAAGATGAATTCAGTGATTACCAATCACTCATCCCATATTCAAATGTATCATAGAGATTTCCTGATGATTCTTTGCGTTGGTATGATGGGGCATATGTAGAACTAGGTTTGCTTATTTTTTCTTGAATGCGATGTCTCTTCTTTTTCGTCTTCCTTCGTTCTATTGTAGCCTTAACAGATCTTTCAAATTCAGGAAGGGATATTTCTGTTATCTTTTTATGGCCGACCTCCTTCATTGGAATCCTTTGTCCACGAATAGCAAAGAATAGAAATGGGTAAATAAGGCTGCCCAATTCAGAATAACTTGATATTTTGCGGCATCGTTTTACGTCTTCCTCAAATAATCTGCCCCATCCCAGTTCTCTTGATATGTCGCTGTTACCGAAGATGCGCATAACAGTATATAGAGCACAAAATGTCTTGTCCTTAAACAAAGTTATCAGCGCGTTATCCAAGTCAATGTTGTTCTCTTTAAAGTACTTATAGTATTGTTCTTCAGAATTGAAAACGTTAGTGCTGACCATTTCCTGAGGTTTTGCCTCTTGGTTTACAGGTTCTTGCTTAGGCTTGGCTTCATCCAAGACCGGCTCTGGTACTGCGGTAGTTCTTACTACTACGTCTGCCGGAGGTGTTGCAGTTGCTGGTGCGGTATCTATAAGCACTGTTCTTTGAGGTTGATAGCTTTCACCTGATGTTTGAATGTCAACCGCATTCTCATCAATTCTCACTTCATATAAGCCTGATGCGCTTGTGTACACATTTGCAATTTGGTGTGTTGTTACAAAAGTGTTTGACTCGATAAAGTCTCTTCTGTTGAAAATTGCTCTTTCAATCTCCTCTGAATTGAAGAGTGCAACAGATGAACACTTGCGGTTAGCAATGCCACACAGCTTATTTATTTCAATTAGATTCTCATAACCGTAACTGTCAGGATGCGGTAGGAGAACAAACAGATAGTCGCTCGCACGACTGATAGCCACGTTAAGGATGTTACGATTATTGAGCATTATCCTGTCTGCGGCGACCTTAATGCCTGTTGGTGGATTGAACACGGTAATAATTATGTCGCACTGGTCACCTTGGAAACCGTGTATAGTACCCACCAATATCTCAACATTTGATGGAATATCAGTTCGTTGCTCAATCATCTTATTGATGAGTTGGGCTTGTGGAGCATAAGGACAAATTACACCTATACGGACATCATCTGTCACTTGCGCTTTCGCAAAATAAGCACACATCTCTACGGAGAAGATTGCCGAATAGACATGCACATTACTACCTTGTAGCTTTTTCGCACCGTAGATGCTATCAAATCGTTCTACTCTAAAAGGCACGAAATTGACTTGCTTTGCTTTAATACTCCCTGTTGGTAGGTTACGGGAATCCTTCTGTGTCCTATTATGCTTCAGCTTTCCGTTATAGCAATATTCACTATATAGTGTGCCTATTGAAGGCAAGGAGCGGTATTGCAAACCAAGCTTCTCAACATTAAATTGGATGGGGACAGTCTTTGGGGTTTCAAAATTGTCCAGTTCAACCATTGTATAGATATTTTCTCCTATCCATCCTTCTTCCCTTACTATCGGAGCTATCTGGAGCGGGTCACCCGCAACTATAATCTTGGTGTCAAGTTTGTAAATGGCATAGACCATTTGCACCAAAGGAATCATCGATGCTTCATCAACAATGATGAAGTCCCATTCTATATCGCGCAATAATTCATGTTCTGGCGATTGAGTGAAACCATCGTATGGAAGTCTTGCCATTGTTGAAACAATGCAGCACTTGTTTTGTGTATACAGGTCGCTTGCACGGTCTATGAGAGCACCGCTGTTTTCAATATATTCTTCGCCTGTAGCAACAAATCGCCCAAGCCAACTATAATCGTCCTCAGACGTTTCCATTAGCTTACGAGTGAGTACATCGCAAGCCTTGTTAGTCGGGGCAAGTACCAATATCCTGCAATTGTCTAATTCCATCTTATGACGAATGATTTCTGCAAGCCGTGTAGTCTTTCCAGTTCCTGGAGGTCCGAACACGAAACTTAGATTGTCGCTCAACCCTTCCTTGAAATTATAATCATCCTCATAAGGCAAGTTCTCAAACTCGGTTTTCAGCTTGTGCATGATTTCAATAGGACTGTTGACATCTATCACGGCCTTTGAGCATCGCGACCAATCAATCTTGTCAATCAGCTCCACGTCACTTGCTTTAGCCTTTACTCGTAGGGTAAAGTCTTTCACATTGGCCACTTCAAAGTCAAACGTTATATCGTCTCGGTTGAAGAACGTGAACTTTACGGCGAAACCTCCAAGGTCTTCGATCCAAATTGGGATGTTACGAGATGGGTTTGTCAGCTGGTAAATTCTTTCTGAACCCTCTTCTTTATGAAAACGTTCAAAGGTTATCTTTACACCGTTCCTGTTGCAAGAAGGCTCTGGCGATGAATTATATTCCAATTCAAGCAGTGTTCTAAACCATACTTTTGAATACTTCTCCAAATCGCTAACTTGCGCCCGTTTGTTCTCTTCTTCTATACGTTTGTTTGCTTCATCTGCCAGTTTCTGGGTAATGTCGCTCACTCTTTCGTCTTGACTACGCTCCACCTTTGGAGTGCGGTCTGGATATTGGTTTGAAGAAGATGACATCTCTCCTAAATCCGTTTTCCTCTGATTGGAGTGAAGTGAATTGCTGTTATCTTCTTCCTTTTGATGCCTATTTGTTTGTTCTAGCGGCGCACGACTCACAGCTGCTTTCTTCTGTCTCTTTTCAACAAGAGCCTGAAAAGCCTCTTTCAAATCCTCGGCAGTAGTGAGGCCAAGTTCTGCTGCAAGTTTTCCTATTTCATTCTGACGGATTTGGCTTTCAGATGCGCCCAGCTCCTCCAATGATTTGGATTTCCTTTCGATGCCAAATAATTTGATAAGTCGATAATCTATCTTATACTCGGCATCTTCGAGGTCTTCAAGACTTATATCAGTCGGTTTGTGCGCCCTTCCGTCTTTCAGATACACCCATTCATAGTTGACTAACTGATGAAAGAACGTAGTGGGTATTTCTTTCGAATGAGAAGTGTAATAGAAATAATGGAAGGTGGTAGTCCGATACATTTCCAAATTCTCAAACTCAGAAAGCCACTCCCACACTATTTTGGATGTTTCCATCCCTCTATTTCTTGTCTTTTCAAATCCTTCAAGTATAAAGTCATCAAAGTGGCAAGATGTGTATCTTCCTATAGAGAGCCTCTGTGTCTCCCCATAGTCCAGCCAATGCCTCTCCTTTTTCAAGATACGAGGATGTTTTGCAACACCGAGTTGCTGAATAAAGGCATGAAACTCTTGAACGGAATACTTGTCAATAAATTTCCTGTATTTCTCTTCACCGATGTAGCATTGCGTGGCACGGAAGTATTGCTTCAGCGCAGGGGTGTTTTCGTATAATTCCGATGCAACATATAAGTCCGCATCTTCATCCATCAAGAGTAAGTTCTTCGCAATGACAGATGTTTTTTCTTTTTTCTCGCGTTCGTTGTCAATCTTAGAGATGTAGTCATACACCAGACACAGGTCATCACAGATTTCTTCGACATCAAACTGGTCATCCTGCTCATGTTTCTTCAGTATTACACTTTGGATATAGTCCCAGGAATCAGGTTCTTTCAGTCCCAAATCTTCTAAGAATGTCTTTGTTTCCTTTTCTTTCAAATACTCAGGAGCTATGAAAAGGTACTTGTCGATGTCCGAAATCAAAGGCAAATAAACATTGAGCGAACCATTGCTATTATATGGCTTTTCCCATGTCCCTTTGGTTGTAAGAATGATAGGGCTTACACAGAAAGGAGTGTCCTCAACATTCAGTTTTGTATTTGCTGGTTTCTTCCATAACTTAACCTGCTCATGGCGAAGGTGGTTATACAACTTCTTTGCCCACTTGAATCCGTATTTCTCCATAAATTCTGGAGTAATCTCAGAAGCAAGGTCTTTGCCGTCATATTCATCTATTTCCAGCTCTTCCAAGATACTCTGCACATATTTCTGTGTACAAAGCCTCTGTGTTTCTTCACGCAGGAAAGTAAATTGAATGTTATCATGTGATTCTTTGTCTTCATGCAACATCTGGAGTTGCTTGTCATCGACAACACTCATCATGGAGATTGGACGACAAATCAATGCGCCCTCATGGGATATATATCGGTTTCCTCTGCCAAGAAGCAGCTTATTGTTTCTGATAGCCATTATATACTCGTCTCGGAACTGATTGTCCTTGCTATACCAATATTCTTTCTTCGGTATTAGGTTGAAGATGTTTTCAGTAATGAGCAGGTGATTGTTTTTCTTGCCGTAGTCCCTTAATATTGGTAAGGCATTAGCTGCTAATTCCGCAAGAAAGCCCTTGAACTGGTCGTTAAGATTTTCATCTTTCAATTGCTGGCGGCTATCAACCAACAGGAACGGTGCATGAACGATGCAATGCAGTTTGAAATCTTCTGCGGTCGGGAAGAAACAAAACACTTGCCCCTTTATCTCATCGTCTAAATCTTCATTATCTTTCAGGAAATAGCCAACGGAAATGTATTGTCTGGTTTCAACGCCATTTTCGTCTTCTACGTCTATGTTTTCCGTAAACATGTGTATCTTTTTGATACTACCGTTGTTTCTCACGGAAAGAAGATCATGCTTTATAGAGCCGTGTTGGTGCTCATACAATACATTCTTCGTATAAGTTATAGCATTTTCCCCAGGTATCTCAATCGTCACCTTTTGAAGGTGATGCAGGAAGAGAATAGGGTTTTCGAGCGTTTTCAGTCGGTTGACAATCTCTTTGTGAGCAGTGGCGGGCGAGGTGAATGGGAATGAAAAAACTGTTTCACCATCGTTCCTGTCCGGGAAATCATCCTCTAACATTGTTGGTATGATATACTGCTCTATCTTGAACCAAAACTTATCATCATAGATATATGGTGTGTCGGTATATTGAAATACAGCTTTGAAGCCAACACCAAACTTACCAATGGTATTGCCATCAGAGCCTTCTTTTGTGGAAAAACCAACACCAGTAATAGCATTGATATGACCTTTCTTCTTTGTTTCAGTAGGAGAAACCACGGAGAAATGTACCTTTCCATTATGGCGGAACACAAGACGTTTGTACTCCATCCTAAAGACAGCTTCGGTGGCTTGTGCATCATCAGCGTTTTGCAGAAGCTCATAAACGAAGTGAGCCTTTTCCTTGTATTTGTCAGTAACGCTTGCCCAGAATCCCCTGAAGTCAGGACGGTCGAGAGCCTTTGCAACTAAAACTCTATCATTATGCAGAAGATCAAAGTTCTCACGTTCTATGGTAGTAAGTTTTGGGCTCATATTCGAACAATGTGATTAAATCACCTAATTCCGTAATACTTTGGTTAAATATTCTTTATAAGTTTCTGAGCGACAAAGAGTTGCTCGGGATTTTGCCATGTTAGAAATTTCACTTACTTTAGTGCTGCATTTCCAAACAAGCGGAATCATCTGTAGACATGGCAAAGGTAAACATAAAATCTGAGAAAAACACTCCTTTTGGAGGCATTTTTCATGTGAGAGAGCAATTTTCCAGTCATTTGGGGTCCCGTTTTCGACAAAGTTCTGGGTCTTCGGCGTACGTCGTATGGCTATCAGTACAGCATGCCAAAATCGTTTTTTCCGAAGGTAACTACCCATATAATGTAGAAGTGCCCCCTTTCGGTACAGAAATCATGCAAATCTGCTAATCCAAATAAGAGCAATAGATTTGAGAGATTTTGAGCAGATTTGTGGGATTTCTCGACGTAGGCGACTCTTTTTCTGATTCGGTGAACATTTTTACAGCAGTTGCCTACATGCTATATCATATGGGGGTTAGCCATATTGTTGTCATGGGACAATTTCTTTTTCTGGGTGAAATTGCTGTTGCCATGAGATGTTTTATTGTCTGCTCCAGTGATGCAAGGAACGAAACGCAAAATTACTTGGTTTTCCTTTACTTCGCATAAGATACTCACTCTCGGTATAAAAAAGTAACGGTTTCTTTGGTTATGCCCTCATTTTTTTTTACCTTTGCACACTATGAACACAGACACAATTAATTACAAGAAGGAAGAGATTCTCGGCTTGTTGCGGGCAACAGGCCGGAAGGGGATGGACGCTGTCATCATGTATTTGGAAAAGGCGGGCTTTTTCATGGCTCCTGCCTCAGTGAACAGACACCTCAACGAGGAGGGCGGACTGGCTCAGCACTCGCTCAACGTGTATCACACGGCGAAGCGCCTGCGTGAGCAGATGATTGCCATGAAACCCGAGGTCGAAAAGAAGTTGCCTGAGCACAGCGTGGTTATCGCCGCACTGCTGCACGATGTGTGCAAAACCAATATCTATAAGAAAGCCAAGAAATGGCGTAAGAATGAGGAGGACCGCTGGGAACAGTACGACACCTACGAGGTCGATTACGGCCGTTTCCCCGTGGGTCATGGCGAGAAATCGGTCATCATGCTGCTCCGTCTCGGATTAGAACTGACCAATGACGAGATTGTCGCCATCCGCTGGCACATGTCGGCATGGGACTTGCCTTTCCAGAGTTATGAGATGAAAAGCAGCATCTCCACGGCCAGCGACGAGTTCCCCCTCACAGCCATCATACAGTGTGCCGACGGTCTGGCTACACATATCTTGGAAAATTGAAACCCGCTGTCTGACAATGGCTTTTTGCTTAAAAATGCGAAAAATCAGAGAAACATTTGTTCTTTGATGCATATTTCATGTAAAATGATTACCTTTGCAGCCCTTTTTGTTTGATTATCACACAACAACTAGATGAAAAAACTCTTTTTTACAACCATATTATTGCTGATGGCGGTCGTGGCTGGTGCCGTGCCCGCCAAGCGTGGTCAGTGGAGAACCGTGACTCTGGCCGACGGCACACAGGTGAAGGTGGAACTCCGTGGCGATGAGCATTTCCGCTACTATACCGATGCCGCTGGGCTGTGCTATGTCTGCGACGGCGACGACTATCATCGTGTGAGCCGCGACGAAATGACCCGGCGATACGGGCAGGTCAAAGCGCGCAGGGCGGCTAAGATGCCTTCGCGTCGGGCTCTGCAAAACAAAGACACGTCCATCTTCCAAGGTGAGAAAAAAGGACTGATCATACTTGTGGAGTTCAGCAACAAATCGTTTGCTAAAAGTCATGACCAGGAACTCTATGACCGTATCATCAATGAGCGCGGATATAACGAGGGCAGTTTCGTGGGCAGCGTGCGCGACTATTTCAATGACCAAAGTTACGGGAAATTCGACCTCTCCTTCGATGTCGTCGGACCTGTGACCATGCCGAAAACCTATGCTTATTATGGCAAAGACAGCGATGGTGAGGGCAATGACTCACACCCCGGCGAGATGGTGGCCACAGCCTGCCAGATGATTGACGAGGAAGTGGATTTCAGCCGGTATGACTGGGACGATGACGGTGTCGTCGAGGAAGTGTATGTGCTCTATGCCGGTCACGGACAGGCCGACTACCATGACCGCAACACCATCTGGCCGCACATGTTTGCCCTCTCGGCCGGCGACTACGGGCAGCCCCTCAAACTCGACGACATGATTATTGACGTGTATGCGTGCAGCAATGAGATACAGGGCAATGGCAACATCGCCGGCGTGGGCACTTTCTGTCATGAGTTCTCCCACTGTATGGGCTTCCCTGATATGTATGACACCGGCGACAGCGGCAATTTCGGCATGGGCTCGTTCGACCTCATGGATTCCGGTCCGTACAACGGTGATGGCTATTGCCCGCCCGAATACTCTTCTTACGAGCGGTGGGAGTGTGGATGGCTCGAACCCGTCGAACTGCTCAATGACACCATCGTAGAGAATATGCTGCCTGTCAATGAGGGCGGCGACGCTTTCATCATCTATAACAAAGCACATCCTGACGAGTGCTATATATTGGAAAACAGGCAGAAAACGGGTTGGGACCAATATCTCCCAGGTCGTGGCATGCTCATCCTTTATTGCGACTATGACCCCATTCTGTGGGAATACAACATGCCCAACTCCACAACTCCTTATTACGACATCACCAATGACCATCAACGGTTGACCATCTTCCATGCCGACAACAAGGAAGACAGCGGATGGACCAACACACAGTCGGGCGACCCTTATCCGGCGAATGGGAACAATATCTTCTCCAATACGTCAACGCCCGCCGCCACATTGTGGCATCCCAATGTTGACGGCTCCCTGTATATGAATATCGAGGTGAGCAAAATCACACGCCGCCAAGACGGCACCATGTCGTTTGTGTTTAAAAAAGTGACCGACCCTGTCATCCCTGATGATGAAGGTTATGATGTCCTTTTATACGAGTCATTCGACAAATGTCAGGGAAGTGGTGGCAACGACTACAAGTTCAGCGGTTCGGTGGCTGTCGATTTGTTCATCCCCGACTTGGAGGGTTGGGTAAATGAAGACAATGCCATGTATGGTGCGAACAAGTGCGCACGTTTCGGCACTTCTACAAAAACAGGCATTGTTACATCGCCCGCATTTGAACTGGAGGGTGAGGCGGAAGTTCTCTTCCGTGCTGCTCCCTGGGGAAATATCGATTCAAAACTGTTACTCACCGTCAATGGCGATGCCACAGTCAGTGAAAGTGAATTGCCCCTGTTAAACAGTCAATGGAACAATTTCAACATCACGTTGACAACAACTGATGACGACGACAATGGCGACACAGACGGCAGTTCAGACCAAACCGGTATGCCGAGAAGGGCCCCGAAAAGCTTGTCGTTGACCTTCTCGCCATCCGGAAGGTTCTTCCTCGACGAAGTGAAGGTGCGCCAGAAGAAAGTGCCCGTTGTGGAAGGTATTCGTGAGATCAGCCATTCCGTTGCCTCTGACAACCGCATTTTCTCCCTCGACGGTCGCTATCTGGGCACCAACCTCAACACGCTCCAGCCCGGCATCTATATCATCAACGGCAAGAAAGTGGTGTTGAGATAGGTCTTATGCGGCGATTTGCATTTTTGGGGAGAATATGAGGAGTTAAAATGAGCAGTTGTTCGATATTGATACATTTGGCTCATCTTAACTTCTCCTCATAACTCCCGTTTTTAACTCCCCCTCATAACTCCTTTTTTACTTCCCCCCCCATAACTCCTAAAGTCATTAAATAATGTTAAGCCAAATGGCAAATGGCGGATTATGAGGATATTTTTCATACCTTTGCATGATATTTTATAAACAAGCAAAGTTATGAAACCTACATTATTGTTACTCGCTGCCGGCATGGGCAGCCGCTACGGAGGATTGAAACAGTTAGACGGTCTGGGCCCCAATGGTGAGACCATCATGGACTATTCCATTTATGACGCCATCAAAGCGGGATTCGGAAAAATCGTTTTCGTCATCAGAAAAGATTTTGAACAGGATTTCCGCGACAAGATACTCAGCAAATACGAAGGACATATACCCGCCGAACTGTGTTTCCAAGGACTCGACGCGCTGCCCGAGGGATTTAATGTGCCTGAAGGCCGCCAGAAACCTTGGGGCACCAATCATGCCGTGATGATGGCTGCCAAAACCATCAAGGAGCCGTTCTGTGTCATCAATTGCGACGACTTCTACAATCGCGACGCGTTCATGGTCATCGGACGATTCTTGAGCGAACTGCCCGAGGGGAGCCGCAACCGCTATGCCATGGTCGGGTTCCGCGTGGGAAACACCCTTTCGGAGAACGGTACTGTGGCGCGAGGCATCTGCTCGAAAGACGAACAGGACAATTTGACCACCGTGGTAGAGCGCACCGAAATCGTGCGTTGTGCTGAAGACGGATCGCAGCAGGGTGATGCGGCACAGCCCATCCGCTACAAGGACGAGGAGGGCAAATGGGTTGTCGTCGATGAAAACACACCCGTGTCGATGAATATGTGGGGCTTCACACCCGATTATTTTGAGTACAGCGAGGCTTATTTCAAGGAGTTCCTCAGCGACCCGAAAAACATGGCCAACCTGAAGGCGGAGTTCTTCATCCCCCTGATGGTCAACAAACTCATCGTTGAGAAGACTTCAACCGTGCAGGTGCTCGACACCACCAGCAAATGGTTTGGTGTGACCTATGCTGCCGACCGTCAATCTACCGTCGACCGCATACAGCAACTCATCGACGAAGGCACCTATCCCGCACAACTGTTCTAAAGATGGACATCAACATTCTGAATGACAGCGAACTGACACAGTTGAAGGCCATCATCAGCGAGGCGAAAAACATTATCATCTGTTGTCATAAAAGTCCTGACGGCGATGCTCTCGGTGCGTCGTTGGCTTGGGCCGACTACCTCCGCTCGATGGATAAGCAGCCGATGATAGCCATTCCCGATGCGTTTCCTGACTTCCTCCGTTGGATGCCGGGCGTGGAACGTATCGTGCGTTATGACAAACATCCCGAGAGGGTGGCGGAGGCTTTCGCTGATGCCGACACCGTGTTCTGTCTCGATTTCAATACTGCCAACCGCGTGGCCGATATGCAGCCGCTGCTCGAATCCACGAGTGCGACAAAGGTGCTCATCGACCATCACGTAGGTCCCACCGTCGAGACACAACTGACCATCTCTCATCCTGAGATGAGCGCTACGTGTGAGTTGCTCTTCCGCATCATCTGGCAGTTGGGTGCCTTCGACACCATGTCGCGACATTGCGCGGCGTCTATCTATTGCGGCATGATGACCGATACGGGAGGATTTACGTTCAACTCCACACGAAGCGAGATTTTCTTTATCATCAGTCAACTGCTCACAAAGGGAGTTAACAAAGACAAGATTTACCGCAACGTCTATAACAACTACAGTGACTGGTGCATCCGTTTCCGCGGATATGTGCTCTATCAGAAACTCAATGTGCTGGCCGATGCCCATGCGTCGTATTTCACCATCACTAAGGGCGAGATGAAGCGTTTCCGCTTCATCAAGGGCGATGCCGAGGGTCTCGTCAATGAGCCGCTACGCATCAAAGGCATGAGACTCGCCGTCTCACTGCGCGAAGACACCGAGCGCGAGAACAAAGTGTGGGTCAGCCTGCGCTCTGTCGACCATTATTATTGCAATCAGTTGGCCGAGAAATACTTCAACGGCGGCGGACATGTCAATGCTGCCGGAGGAAGTCTCGATTGCGGCATCGACGAGGCGGTGCGTATCACACGTGAAGCAATAGAAGAATTTAAAAACACTTATTCATAATTCATCAATGAAGAGATTTAATTATCTGATTATGAGTGTATGTGCTGTGCTGTTGTTCAGCGCATGCGATGACACCGAGACTTATACCGAGAAACGTGATAAAGAGGTGAAAGCCATCAATGCGTTCATCGCGGAATCCCATATCAACACCATCACAGAGGAGGCGTTCAAAACTGCCAATTACCAGACCGACCTCAACAGAAACGAGTTTGTGCTGTTCGACGGCACTGGTGTGTATCTGCAAATCGTGAGAAAAGGATGCGGCGAACCCATTAAGACGGGCGAGACGGCAAGTGTCATCTGCCGTTTCACTGAGACGAATCTTCTCAGAGACTCCCTCGTGCTCTCCAACAATACCATTTATTACTCTTCCATGCCCGATATCATGACGGTGCAGAACACGTCTGGCACTTATCAGGGTTCGTTTACCAGTGGGCTGATGTATAGCACCTATGGCGCGGCTGTGCCCAACGGTTGGCTGGCCGCCCTGCCATACGTCAATATCGGAAGACCTGTCAAAGAAGACGATGAGGTAGCCCGAGTCAGGCTGATTGTGCCCGCTGAGCAAGGACAGCAATATGCCTCACAAAGTGTCAACCCTTATTATTATGACATCACCTTCGAACGAGGGCTGTAACTTTAGCGGCAAGCGGCAAGAGGTGAGAAGTAAGCGGCAAGAGGTGAGAAGTAAGAGGTAAGAGGTGAGAAGTAAGATGTTACCCTCTTGTCTGCCTCTTCTCCGTAAGTAGCGGTTCCACCGCTGCCCCCATCTCCCATTTTTCCCATCTCCCAGTGTTCCCATAGTTCCCATCACTCCCATCCCTCCCAACCCCCTCCCAATTAGTCAACTATTGTCTAAACTCCCGAACTCCTAAACTCCTAAACTCCCAAAAACAATAAAACAATGACCCTTATCAAATCTATATCCGGCATACGCGGCACCATCGGAGGCCCCGCCGGCGATACACTCAATCCGTTAGATATCGTGAAATTTACATCGGCTTATGCCACATTCATCCGCAGCAATGGAGGTGACGGGCGCGACGCCGACTTCAACCAAAACCGGCCGACCATCGTGGTGGGGCGCGATGCTCGCATCTCTGGCCTCATGGTCGATAGCGTCGTCTGCGGCACTCTCATGGGCATGGGCTATGATGTGGTCAACATCGGACTGGCCACCACACCTACAACCGAACTCACCGTACGCAATCTCGGTGCCGACGGTGGTATCATCATCACGGCCAGCCATAATCCCCGTCAGTGGAATGCGCTGAAACTGCTCAACCGAGAGGGTGAGTTCCTCACCGCTGTCGACGGTGCCCAGGTGCTCGACATTGCCGCGCGTGAGGATTTCACTTACGCTGATGTGGAGTCGCTTGGTCATTACATCAATTGCGACGAGGCTGACGATTGGCACGTGGAGGATGTCTTGGGATTGGAACTCGTGGATGTCGAGGCGGTCAAAAATGCCCGTTTCCGCGTATGTGTCGACACCATCAACTCCGTGGGCGGCATTATCTTGCCAAAACTGTTTGATGCCCTCGGAGTGGAATACACAATCCTCAATGGCGAGCCCAACGGTGACTTCGCCCATAACCCCGAACCGCTGGAGAAGAACCTGCAAGGCATCATGGACGAGATGCGCACCCGAAAGTATGATTTGGGCATCGTTGTCGATCCCGATGTGGACCGTTTGGCGTTTATCTGTGAGGACGGAAAGATGTTTGGCGAAGAATATACATTGGTGTCCGTGGCCGACTATGTGTTGAGCCACACTCCCGGAAACACCGTTTCCAACCTGTCTTCCACCCGTGCGCTGCGTGATATCACTGAGCGGCACGGCGGCACCTATAATGCTGCGGCCGTGGGCGAGGTGAATGTCACCACAAAGATGAAAGAGACGGGTGCTGTCATCGGCGGCGAGGGCAATGGCGGTGTCATTTATCCCGAGAGCCATTACGGACGCGACGCACTTGTGGGCATTGCACTCTTCCTCACTGCTTTGGCTAAGAAAGGCTGCAAAGTGAGTGAATGGCGCAAGGAACTGCCCGATTATTTCATCGCCAAGAATCGCATTGACCTCACGCCTTCGACAGATGTCGATGCCATTCTTGTCAAGGTGAAGGAGATGTTCGCCGACCAGCAGGTCAATGACATTGACGGTGTGAAAATTGATTTTCCCGACAAGTGGGTACATCTGCGCAAATCCAATACCGAACCCATCATCCGCGTGTATAGCGAGGCTCCGACCATGGAAGAGGCCGACGCCCTCGGCAAGCAACTCATGCAGGTGGTGTATGATATGCAGTAATCACTGACCAGAGGCAAGGGACAGGGAGCAAGGGGCAAGAAAACTCCTCCTGTAGGGACGGCGCCCCTGTGTCCGCCCGCACAAGCGACAGCGAGTTCATTATAGCGAAAGGTACAAGATAATACCTCCCTCTCTGTAAGCAGCGATTCCGCAGATGCCCCTCTTCCCATTGCTCCCACAACTCCCATAATCCCCTCCTACACTCCTCTGATAGAACACTAACCCCTAAACCCTCTACCCTAAACCCTCATATCATGCGAATCCTCTTTCTTTCCCTGTTGTCTGTGCTCTTTATGTCAGCAAAGGCACAGACCGTCGAGGCTGATTTCGATAATATCGTGCCGCTACCCGATGCGGTGACACAGGTCGCTGGCGCGCAACCCGTCAACCTCAACAAACTGGAGTGCATATGCTATGGCGTCAACGACGAACTGATGATACGCAATGCGCGCTTCCTGTCCGCTTACATCGAGGAGATGACTGGCGAGAAGTTGCCCGTACAGATTGACTGTTCGCGCAATATCCCTGCTATCCTGCTCGGTATCAACAAGAAGATGACTGCACCTGAGGGTTATGTCATCGAGGTGGGGAAGAAGTCTATCCGTATCGAGGGCGCTACTCCCAAGGGCGTGTTCTATGGTATTCAGGCGTTCCGCAAGGCTCTGCCTCAGGTGTCGTCCGACCGCGTTGTCATTCCTCCCGTTAGGGTAAGTGCTACGCCCCGCTTCGGCTATCGGGGCTTGCATTTTGATGTGAGCCGACATTTCTTCAGTGTTGATTTCGTGAAGCAGTACATCGATATGATGGCGCTCCACCAGATGAACACTTTCCATTGGCATATCACCGACGACCAGGGCTGGCGCTTTCCTGTGGCAAAATATCCCCGCCTGACCGAGGTGGGCGCATGGCGCGACGAGACTGTCATCGGGCGCAATGCCGGCCTTTACGACCATCAACGCTACGGCGGTTTCTATACCACCGAACAGATTCGTGATATCGTGCGTTATGCGCAGGAGCGATATATCACCATCATCCCCGAGATTGATATGCCCGGACACATGGAGGCTGCGCTTGCCGCATACCCCGAACTGGGGTGCACTGGCGGTCCTTATGAGGTGGAGAAAAATTGGGGTGTGTTCGACGATGTGCTCTGCCCGGGCAAGGAACAGACCTTCCAGTTCATCTGCGATGTGCTCGACGAGGTCATGGCGCTCTTCCCTTCGGAGTATATCCACATCGGTGGCGATGAGTCACCCCGCACCCGTTGGAAGGTATGCCCGCAGTGTCAGAAGCGTATCAGCGATGAGGGTCTCCAAGGCGACGGCAAGCGTTCCGCCGAAGACCTGTTACAGGGCTATTTCACCCGTCGTGTGGAGAAATTCGTGCAAAGCCGTGGACGCAAAATCATCGGATGGGACGAGCTCATCGACTGCAATGTTGATGCCAGTGCCACCATCATGAACTGGCGAAGTTGGCAGTCGAAGGAGGATGTCATCCGTGCTGCCGAGCGCGGTCACGACATCATCAAAGTGCCTACTGACCCCTTGTATTTCGATTATTACCAGACGCACGACAGCGTGTGGAACCGTCCTTTCCTCATCGGCGGATTCTGTCCCCTCGAGAATGTCTATGCTTACGAGCCGGCGCCCGCCGACCTCTCTCCCGAGGCCAAGAGCCACATCATCGGTGTGCAGGCAAATCTCTGGACGGAATACATCGTCACCGAGGAACTGGCTGAGTATCAAATTCTTCCCCGTATCGCGGCCCTCTGTGAACTACAGTGGCTCCAGCCTGAGAAGAAGAACTACCAAGCTTTCCTCCGTCGTCTCCGCCACCTTATCGACCTCTACTGTCTCTACGGTTGGACTTATTGTGATGCAGGGTTGCAATAGTCCAAATCCGAAAGCCTAAAGCCCCCTCCCCATCACTCTCCGAGTGGAGGGGGTAATTACTCCTCCAATAGTATCCGCTATTGGAGGAGTAATCTTTTTCCCCACCCATTCCCATCGCTCCCATCATTCCCGTTGCTCCCATTATTCCCGTTGCTCCCATTAGTTCCCTTTCTTCCCGTCTCTCCCTCTCGGGGGAGCCGGAGGGGGCTTTTTTCTTCTCTATTAAGACTCTTTAACAATTCATAGGCTATCATGGCAGATTTTTTTATTATCTTTGCAAATGCAACCACTATATGTTCAATGACCTCTAACTTTCATATTATCCTTAATATGTGAAGACCCTCTAAATACCCCACTCATCGTAGTGAAATACTTACATATCAACAGATAGAACACTAATCCCTCTACCCTAAACCCTAAACCATATGAAACGCCTTTTTACCCTCTTTTTCGTACTCCTGACCATTATCATGGGAGCACGCGCTGAAGAAAGTTTTAGCACTTGGCTCGAAAACTATGGAAGTCAAAAGATGGAAGTGATAAAACTGCTCAAAAACGAACTGGGTATCACATTGTCGGAAGCCCAGAACTTAGTGAATGCAGCCCCATGCTGCGTGGCGCATGGCAGAACGCAGGCGGAGACGCAGGACCTTGTTGCTAAACTGAATGACAAAGGCGCCACAGCCGAATTACGTGTCGACATCAATGCCGCCAACTTCCCCGACAACACCTTCCGCACGTATGTGGCGGAAAACAGCCAAAGCGACGATGACAACGATCATCTTTCCAACGTGGAGATTGCGGCGGTAAAAGAGATTTCTGTAATAGAAAAAAATATCACTAGCCTCAAGGGTGTGGAGTTTTTCACTGCGCTCGAAACGTTGGACTGTAATTGTAACTACCAAATAAAATCGCTTGATTTGTCGAAGAATGTCAATCTGAAATATTTGGACTGCTCCGTTACCCAATTGACTACGCTTGACTTGACAAACAATACAAAGTTGGTAAAACTACGCTGCCTCACCATTGGTTTGCCCAGTCTCGACGTGACGAAGAACACCGCATTGGTAAGTCTCAATTGCAGTGGCAATAAACTGACATCACTTGATGTGACGAAGAACACAGCGCTGACATACCTCAATTGTTACCATAACAATTTGACCTCGGTGAATGTGACGAAAAATACCGCGCTGCAAAACCTTGATTGTTCTTATAACCAATTGACCTCGCTCAATTTGGCGCAGAACACCACATTGGATACTTTGAACTGCTTCTCAAACAAGTTGACCTCTCTTGACCTGTCAAAGAACACCAAACTGAAGATATTGCACTGCTACAGTAACCAGTTGACCTCACTTGATTTGTCAAAGAACACCGCATTGATATTATTTTCCTGCAGTAATAACCAACTCACCTCGCTTGATTTGTCAAAGAATACCTCGCTGACTTATGTGAGTTGCTCTTACAATCGTCTGAAAGGACTCGATGTGACGAATAATACAGCTCTTAACAGAATCAGTTGTTATACAAACCAGATAGGCGAAGCGGCGATGTTTGAGTTCGTGATGAGTCTGCCTGATGGAGGCTCCGGTAAATGGCTCACAGTCTATAATGAAGGTGAAGATGAGGGACAAATTGAAGGCAATGTAATAACCAAAGAGCAAGTGGCTATAGCCAAAGGGAAAGGGTGGAATGTTTACTTGTTAAATGAAGAATTCTCTTCTGTTTCATACGAGGGTGTCGATCCCACAGGCCTTCCTGTCACTAAGACCAACTTCCCCGACGCCACCTTCCGCGCGTATGTGAAGGCAAACTGTCAAAGCGACGGTGACGACATTCTCACCGATGAGGAGATAGCGGCCGTGACGAAGATCGATGTCCACAACAAGGGCATCACCAGCCTAAAAGGCGTGGAACGCTTCACCGCACTGAAAGAACTGTATTGCTATACGAACAAAATCACAGCATTGGATGTGACGAAGAACACCCAACTGACGCGGCTCGCATGCAACTCCAACAAACTGAAAACGCTCGATTTGACCAAGAACACCAAGTTGGAGAACCTCAACTGTTCAAGTAATCAACTCCCCTCGCTCAATGTGACGAAGAACACAAAACTCTGGAGACTGGTCTGCTCATCGAATAAGTTGACCACGCTCAACGTCTCGAAGAACACACTGCTGACCGAGTTCAAATGCAACGAAAACCAACTGACCACTCTCACCGTGACCAACAACAAGAAACTGACGACCCTCGAGTGTTGCAATAACCAAATCGGTGAGGAGGCCATGGACAAACTGGTGAAGAGTATGCCGACTGTCAGTGGCACCCCGGGCGTGTTCGTACCGTTCAACAACTCGAAAGCCGACGGCAACGTCATCAACACTCGACAGGTGAACGAAGCCAAGGCGAAGAACTGGAACGTCAAGGCCCTGAAAGACGGTGATTACGTGGATTACGAGGGCGTCATCCCCAGCGGCATCGATGAGGTGACCGTTGAACCCGCTACCGAAGGCCGCCATTACACCGACGACCGTTATTACACCCTCGACGGCCGGCCCCTCGACGCCACTCCTACCCAGCGTGGCATCTACATCCACCACGGCAAGAAGATAGTGGTGAAATAAGAAGCCGTTCTGTATGCTTCAACACAGTTGCAGCCCCTCTTCGCCTAACAATTAGCGGACTATTGTCTAAACTCCTATACTCCCAGACTCCTAAACTCCCTCACTCCTTTCACTCCTAGAAAAATCTCAAATCTCAAAATAAAATAATATGAAACGTTTCTTTTTTATTTTCGTAGCCTTCATGATGAGCAGTGCCATGTGGGCGCAGAATGTCTTCACAGTCGTGTATGCCACCTCCGATGACGGATTTGTCAATGTGCGGCAGAAACCCTCCATGAAAGCGGCGGTACTGACCAAACTCTATGAGCCGATGCACGGCTTGGGTTCTGGCATCCTTCTCGGAAAGAGCGGAAACTGGTCCAAGGTACGTGTGGGAAAGTTTACCGGATGGGCATACAGTAAGTATGTCGGCGAACAGACTTGGTATGAGGGCAACGGGCAACCTCGGTTGGTGGCAAACAAAGTGAACACCCCCATCTACACCGACAACTTGAAAGATGGTGGCATTAACGTCTTGTTTGCGACGGTTAGCAAGGGCACCATCATTGCCGACACGTACAAGGAGGATGGCGCATATTACATGCTCGTCACCGCTCATGACAACTTATACGTCAAGAAATCCGATGTGAAAATTGTCAGGTAAAAAGGATTGTATCCACCTATAATTAAAAGCGCCGCACGAAAAACGTGCGGCGCTTTTGGTTTGAGTATTTTAACTTAGGGAGGGGGCTAGTATATTGCGTCCAGCCATCCTAGAAGCGCTACCAGTGCGCCGTTCCAGTTGATGGCTATCTCGTTCGAGGCATAGGAGTCCATCACATCGAGGTAGGACTCGTCGGGCAGGTTCGACAGATAGGTTATACCGGCACCTTTGTCCTGTTGCCCGGCGTTAGGACCACCGACCAACATTCCCGGGAAGGGAGCCTCGATGCCGTCGGCCTCAGAGATGCGGTGGTGCGGATGCATGGGACTCTTTTGTCCGAAGCCCGTCACATAGCAGTAGCCCAGTGCATTACGGCCTAACATATAATCCACGTTCTGCATGGCATGAACCATGTATTTCCCCTTGTCGAGATACTTGTCGGCATAGAGCAGGGCGATGGCGGGCATGCAGCACTGTTCGGCCAGACATCCCCATCCGAAATCGCCTTTGCTGTCGCCAAACGGTGCCTGGAACGATGACTCACCAACCTTTTCGATGCGTTTGTCGGCGTATTCCTTCAGTTGATTCCTCATCTCTTGCGTGAGCGGCTCATTGGCTGATTTCACCCATTCCAGCGCGCCCAGACTGGCCACCATGCCCCATGTGGGTGTGGTGAACGCCTTAGGCATGCTGTTACGGGCGTCTGCCAGATAGGATCCGTCGCGCGTCAGCAGGTACAACTCCGTAGCGGCCCAGAACTGCTCGTCCTGCGCATTGAAGTCGCCGTAGGTACCCGTGTTCACTGCCGGCTTAAACTCGCGCGAGAGTGCCATCTGGTTGTAAAACGCTTTGGGATTCGCCTGCGCCCATTGGTAAGCCTTGACAGCCTGCTGCTCGGCCTGTGCGGCAAAACCGGCATAGTCGGGGTTGCCGCGGAAGATACGTGCCGCCTGCGCCATCACTGCCGCGAAATCGTAGGTGGCGGTCACACTCTTCGCCACCACATAGCGCTGCTGCTGACAGTCTTTCGGCATGATGAAACCCTCGAAATTGGGCGTGGTCAACTTATGATACACACCGCCGTCGTTAGGGTCTTGCATGGTGAGCATCCATTTCAGGTTGAACATCACCTCGTCGAGCAGGTCGGCGGTGCCGTTGCCGCTTTCAGGGATATGGGTGTCCAGTCCTTTGTAATATGCTTCGTTTTCCGCGTACGACAGCAGCATCACCGCCACAGTATAAGCCGAATTGACGATATATTTGTTATAGTCGCCCGCATCGTACCATCCGTAAGGCGAACTGATGACAAACCCCTCGGGGCGTTGCTCTGTAGCTGCCGACGGATGCACAAGCACATGGGTGTCTAGATGCCCGGCAGGACGCGCATATTCGCCAGCAAACTCTTTCTCGATAGGCACACCCGAACGGATCAGGTAAAACAGTTTCAGGGCAGCACGTGAGAGGTCATTCAGTGCACCATTGCGCACAGTAAATGCCTGCGATTGACCGTTGACCTCCATCCGGTAATTGCCCGGTTTCTTGAGACTACTGAAATCCACGATATAACGCTCCTTGTCTCCCCACGGCGATTTCGCCATGCGTACGGGTTTGGTCTTCAACACCGATTTGCCTTTCTCGTTTTTGAACACAATCTTGGTGTTTTGGTTAATACCTTCCACCACAGCCGTTTTCTCCTGGTCGGGGTAGTAACCGACTTGGTTCACACGGATTTGCACGGTTTGTTGTGCGCTGACAGACAGTGTCATCGTCGTCAGCAGTGCTAATAGAAATGATTTGCTCATGTCTTTGTGTAATGATGAGTGTAATAGGTTTATTGCTTAACTTTTTAATGTCCTTTACTTCTGAACTTTCGAACCACTCCCTCCAGTGCCTCCAGTTCCTCGTCGGTGGTCGCCCAACTGGTGACAAAACGGCAAGTGGTGTGCCCCTCGTCGTAACTGCCCCAGGTCTCGAACACCACTTCCTGCTCCATCTTTTTAATCATTTCGTTGGGAATGATGAAAAACTGCTGATTGGTGGGTGAGTCATTGTAGGGTCGCAGTCCGTTCTGGGTCATGATGGCGCGCAGGCGCTTGGCCTGCAGGTTGGCATGTCGGGCAATCTTCAGATACAGACTATCAGTGAAGAGCGCCTCGAACTGTATGCCCGTGAGCCGTCCCTTTGCCAACAATGCCCCGTGTTGCTTGATGATGCTGAAGAAGTGGCGTGGGGCGTTTCCCTTCGGAAAGACTACTGCCTCGCCGCAGAGTGCTCCCACCTTTGTGCCGCCGATATAAAACACGTCGCAATGCCGGGCAATATAGGGCAGTGTCACGTCCGATGCGTCGCTTGTCAAGCCGTAGCCAAGTCTTGCCCCGTCAATAAACAGCGGTATCTGATGCTTCTGACAAGTCTGATAAAGTGTGTTGAGTTCATCGGCTGAATAGAGCGTGCCTACTTCCGTCGGGAAGGAGATATATGCCATTCCGGGGCGCACACAATGGTCGGCGGTGGGTTCGGCGGCAAACTCGGTCAGGCAACGATCCAAATCCATAGCCGATAACCTGCCGTCATGATTGGGCAATGCAATGACCTTATGCCCCGTATATTCCACGGCTCCCGCCTCGTGCACGTTGATGTGACCGGTGTCGGCACATACCACACCCTCCACGGCATGCAGCATTGCGCTGATGACCGTGGAGTTGGTCTGCGTGCCGCCAGTAAGCAGGAACACATCAGCCTCGGCACATTCGCATGCCTCGCGTATCTTTTGTTTGGCTTGGGTCGAAAACTCATCGAAACCATAACCGATGGTCCGTTGGTCGTTGGTCTCGCTCAAGCGTTGCAACAACTGTGGATGCAAGCCGTTATTATAATCTGTATCGAAATAGAGCATAAAATTAGGTTTCTTGTTGCAAAGGTAATGCAAATATGTGAGAAACAATCAATGACCCCCACTAAAGTATTATAAAAACGACTCAAAGACGTCAGTCTGCTTTTTTTTTAGAGAGGCAGGTTGTAGTTAGAGATTCAGTAGAGCATAGGCGAGGCTTTTACTCCCTCCCTTCGGGAGGGTCGGGGTGGGTATTCTCTCCCTTTTCTTCGAGACAATCGGGATGAGTGTTAGGTCTGATACTTTCCTTTATATTCCTCATCAACCCCTCATATTTCGCCCTTTTCACAGCACTTCCTTTGAACAATGCGCGATATTCCTCGACGGTCAGTTCTGCCCATCGTTTGCGGGTCATGCCGAGCAGTTCGGGTCTGGGTTGCAGCAACGGCTCGGTGGTCGGTGTGGCAAAGCGGTTCCACGGACAAACCTCTTGACAACGGTCGCAACCATAAATCATATCGCCCATCTTCTCAGCGATAGAGTGGGGGATATCACCCCGGTTCTCGATGGTCTGATACGACAAGCAATAGTTCGCGTCGAAGAGAGACCGCCCCTCTTCCGACACGCAGATGGCACCTGTCGGGCAAGCGTCAATGCACGCATGACAATGACCGCAACAGTTCTTCATAGGTGTGTCATAGTCGAGTTCGATATCGACAAACAACTCGCCGAGGAAGAACATACTGCCCGCACGGGGGATAATGAGTTGATGGTTGCGTCCGGTCCATCCTAATCCAGCCTTCACCGCCCAATAGCGTTCCAACACAGGCGCGCTGTCGCAGAAGGCGCGGTAACAAGTCACATCCATCGCTGCGGCCAATTGGTGCAATTTTTGTTTCACCACATCGTGATAGTCTTGTCCGTATGCATAGACGGCCAATTGTGGTTGACCCTTGGGAATGCGTTCCGCCGGCGCGTAGTTGAGTGCCACGCTGATGATGCTTTTCACCTCAGGCATCAATAGTCGCGGGTTCAGCCGCATGTCGGTATGGTTGTCCATATAACCCATGCCGGCATGACCACCTTGACGGAGCCATTCCCTGAATGACGCTGCCACGGCTTCATCCACAGGCTCGGCCCGCGCTATACCACAGGCGAAAAAGCCGAGACACAATGCCTCGGCTTTAATATCACTCGAATATCTTAAACTCATAACCTTCGCTTTTCAACCATTCGATGCTCTCAGGCAAGGCGGTCTGCAGTTTGTCGATGCTTTTCAGCGAGTCGTGAAAGGTGATAATCGACCCGTTGCGCGCATACCGCTTCACGTTGTTTACCACATCCTCGGCGGTCATCCATTTAGAGTAATCACGCGTCACCAAGTCCCACATCACAATCTTAAACTCCTTGCCCAACCAATAGTATTCACTGTGGCGCATCACACCATGCGGCGGACGAAACAGATGGGCGTGTATCAGTTCGTTGGCCTTGAACGTGTTGATGATATACGTGGTCGTCCAATGTTTGAACGCGCCCAAGTGATTATGAGTGTGGTTTCCCACCTGATGCCCGGCATCTACTATCTGCTGATACAGTTCGGGATACTTGCGCACATTGTCGCCCACCATGAAAAACGTGGCTTTGATGCCATAGCGGGCGAGCGTTTCCAGAATGAATGGTGTTGATTCAGGGATAGGGCCGTCATCGAACGTCAGATATACCGAACGTTCGTTCTTGTCCATGCGCCAAATGGCTCTGGGGAAAAGCCAGCGCAACCAGAATGACGGCTGTTCGAGAATCATTCGCTGTTACTCTCCAATAGTGGGTATCTGGTTTTGCTGGTAGAGAGCGAACTGAAAACGTTGATAGTATTCATTGAATATCTTTGCATGTTGCTCAGCCCAATTCTCATCCACGTCAATCATCGACTGGGCCAGTCCATACAACGTGCTCACGTAGTAACGCTCAAACATTGACTGACGGGAGGCTGTCATATTGCTGGGTTGCATCATAAACCGGTCGAGATACCATGTGGTGGTATTCCATAATTTGTCAGCGGCCTTCATCGCTTTGTCTTTCAGACCTGCACGGTAATAGAACAGCGGTATGTCCACATTCGTGCGACAGACGGTCAGACATTCCATCTCCTCGCTCATGCGGCGCGACTCGTCCAAAGCACTATACCAGTCGATATACTGTTCAGCATTCTTCCAAGTCTTCTCGGTCTTGTCCAAGGCATGTTTCTTGTCGCCGATACTCAGATAGGCGTTGATGATGTCGATGGCACCGCTGATATAATCGTTGGTCATGATGCGATCGGGCAATACCTCTTCCATCTTAGCCAACAGTTTGGCGGCCTTGTCGTTCTTGCCGTCGGCTATCAGGGCGGCGGCAGCCTCGGCAAACAGACGGCGGTGCGTACAGCACATGCGATAAACCGTCTGGTCGAGATAGACACCCTCGCCGGCCACATTGCCATACAAGAACTTGTTCATCATCAGGTCGTAGGTCTTGTCGGCATCGATGGTCATCTCACCGTTGGTGGTGTAAGGAACGATGCGGTAGTTCAGACCCTCGCGGATGATATTCTTAGCCAACGGGCGATAGTTGTCAGATCCTACGGTCGAAGCGACAAACATAGGACGGCTCCAGTTCGATTCCGCCAGCATCTCCAGCATCATCAGGTCATTTTTGATGAGGCGGTTCTGGTCCTTCAGCGAGATAACCATACGATCGGGTATAGAGTCATTGCCAATCTTCATGCCGCTACGGCGCACGGCATCCTTGTCGACGGTGATATACAGCGTGTCGGTGGGGATGAAGTGCTTGGGCAACTCATAGGTGTCGGTGATGCTCTTAATCAGGTCGTTCTGCTCTTTGGTACCTGCGCCGCGCACCCATACGTTGAGTATGGTCTTCAACTCATAAGGATTATCGCCAAACATTTGTTTTGCTCCCTCCGGGTCGTCTTGATACCATCCATTGATTAACTGCTTTACAGCGGGTATGATATCAGCAGACTCGTTTGTCCCCGTGCAATAGTCCAAGCGGGGCCAGGTGATGGGCATGGAAGGCGAGTCATAGGCCGGACGCTTCATCTGGTCGATATACCAATCGGTTTGCAAATAACTCAGGTTACAAACGCGCGCATCTGTGCGGTTGCCTTCCACCTCCTGATTATACCAGAGCGGGAAGGTGTCGTTGTCGCCGTTGGTGAAGATAATGGGATAACCCTGCTCGGGCAGTGAGTTGAGGTAGTTCTCGCCGAAGTCGCGGCAGGCATAGCGTCCGCTGCGGTCATGGTCGTCCCAGGTTTGTGTAGCCATCTGTATCGGAACGAGCAGACATGCGGCACTGATAACTGAGGCTGCCACGGTGCCTTTAATCTTGACGCGTTTCAACAGGTCAATCAATGCCACCACGCCCAGTCCACACCAGATGGCGAAGGCGTAGAACGAACCGGCATAGGCGTAGTCGCGCTCACGCGGTTGTTGCGGTGTCTGGTTAAGGTAGAGCACGATGGCCAGACCGGTCATGAAGAACAGGAAGAACACCACCCAGAACTGGCGGATGCCGCGCTGTCCGCGGAATGACTGCCAGAACATACCCAGCAGACCCAGCAACAGCGGCAGACAGTAGAACACATTGTGCCCCTTGTTGTCTTTCAACTCGTCAGGCAGTGTGCTCTGGTCGCCCAATCTGGCATTGTCGATAAACGGTATCCCTGTTATCCAGTTACCATGAGTCAGTTCGCCATTGCCTTGGAAATCGTTCTGGCGACCGGCAAAGTTCCACATGAAGTAACGCCAATACATGAAGTTGCACTGGTAGGAGAAGAAGAATTGCAGATTCTCGATGAAGGTGGGCATCTTCACCGGATTGGTGTTATAAGGCTCGGGTAGTGACGATGGCACCATAGTGCCTTCCACACCGCCCATCCAGTCTTCGTAGGCTCCCGCATGGTCGCTTGAATACATACGGGGGAAGAACATGTTCTGCGAATATTGCAGCGTCTTCTTCTTATAGACCACCACATACTGGTCGGGCTCGTTGGCCGACGCTTTTTCCTTGCGCTGCCAGATGGGTGCTCCCTCGTCATACACGGCATAGCCGTCATCGCCGTATTTCACTTCCGAGGTATATGCCTGACCCCACAACAACGGACGGTCGCCATATTGGTCGCGGCTCAGATAAGAACCCAATGTGAAGATATCCTCGGGTGAGTTCTGATCCATCGGGGGGTTGGCTGATGAACGAATCACGATGACAGCATACGTGGAGTAACCTATCATCAACATCAGCAGACACAGTGTAATGGTATTCTTGATGCGTGCGGTGACCATCGGTATACCATTGCGCTTGTACCATATAAGCGCGGCGATGACAGCCAACACAAGTACTCCCGTGAAGAAGGCGCCCCAACCGAAACCGTAAAAGGGGATGCCCAGCATGGCGATAGCCAAAAGGAATGACACATTCTGACGGTTCAGGTTCTTGTCGGTATAACTCTCATAGATAGCCCATATCACGATGGCGACAGCCAAAATGATGTAGATAATCAGACCCGTATTGAACGGCATGCCCAGACTGTTGACGAAGAACAATTCAAACCAGCCGCCCACAGTGATGATGCCCGGCACCACACCATAAAGCACCGCGCACACGATGAGTGCTGACACACACAGTGCCAACAATGACCCTTTCACGTTGGCATTGGGGAAACGCTTGTAATAGAACACCAGTACGATAGCGGGGATACACAACAGGTTGAGCAGGTGCACACCGATACTCAAGCCTGTCATATAGGCGATGAGCACCAGCCAACGGTCGCTATGAGGTTCATCGGCATGGTCTTCCCATTTCAATATCAGCCAGAATACCACGGCGGTGAAAGCCGAAGAGAAGGCATATACCTCGCCCTCAACAGCACTGAACCAGAACGTGTCGCTGAAGGTGTAAATCAATGCACCTACCATACCCGACGCCTCGATGGCTATCAGTTTCGAGGTGGTCAGCGAATCCCAGTCTTTCAGTATCAGACGGCGTGCCAGGTGTGTGATGGTCCAAAACAGGAACAAGATACACAGCGCACTGAGCAGCGCGTTCATGATATTCACCATGTAGGCCACGTTCTCAGGACTGCTGGCAAACTGTGAGAAAAGGTTGGCGGTGAGCATGAAGAAGGGCGCGCCTGGCGGGTGACCTACTTCAAGTTTATAACCGGTAGTGATAAATTCCGGACAGTCCCAAAAACTGGCTGTCGGTTCCACTGTGGAGCAATAAACGAATGCGGCTATCAAAAATGCTACCCATCCGCAGATATTGTCCACCAATCTGTACTTTTTCATCAAAAAAAGACTATAATAATACTATTTCGAAATAATTAGGTGCAAAAGTAGTATAAAGTGAAGACAAAACAAAATATAAAACTATGTTTTGTGTTTTTTTTGTTGAGGTGCAGTCTATTTTATGGAAAATTAGTGGAAGTTGAGTGAAATTAATAAGAAATTCTTTTTTCCGAAACGCCACCTGATTTATGGAAAATTTGTGTAAGTTGAACGAATACAGGTTTTAGTCCTTAAGACATTTGGCTCATTTTAACTCCTCATCATAACTCCCCTTGATAACTCCTCATCATAACTTCTCGATAGTGCTTATCTCATACCTGTCATAACACACCGCTCTTGCTCCGAAACCTTCTTTTTGCCAGATAAGTGATTCATTGAGTACATGCCCGTCTTCTTCCGATGATTTGCCGAAATCGATAAAAGACCACTGGGCGAAGTCATGACGGATGATGCGGTCGTAAAGTGCATCGACGGCGTGCAGACGTTTTCCATCGGGCGAGGCAGAGATATACTGCGCATGTACCACCTGAGGAGTGACATATAATACAGTTCCTGCCAATGGTGTACCGTCGCTTTTCCGTGCCACAAACAAACGAATGTTGTTAGGAAAAAGAGCATGTAATCTCTCTATTTCCTCTAAACTATGCACGGGTTCTGCTCCATATGTGCGTTGGAGGTTATCCCTAAGTATCGGCCAGAACACTCCGTAGTCATCGCACTTGTCAACCAAAATGCCATTGGTATGTGATTTGTTGGCGGCATATCGCCTGTCACGGTGCCATTTAGCAGCGTCGGCAGTATGGATGACCGACGCCACGTCGCGCCCGATGAGACGGGCATGACACACTTTGAACAGCGCATATAAATCCTCTTCCGACGGTTGGCGGTGATAGATATGGGGGATGGTCTTATACACGACTCGGTTGATGCCTGCTTGAGATAAATAGTTTTTCAGTGCCCCAAAGATGTCGCAAACAGTTTTGACGGTGCATTGCTCGCTCATAATCAGCCCGCCGTATGTCAGACCTTGGTGAGAATGAAGCGTGTCGCCTTCCACATGAGCAGGAAGGACGGCCAACAATTGTCGGTCGTCGTAAAACATCAGCGAGTGGTCGTCGAACCGCTCCTGATGATAGTCCATATAGCGGCGGTCGATGAGGAAAGTGCCGTTTTTCGACGCTTTCACAAACGCATTCCATTCATCGGCACGCTCGGATTGGTATCTGACAATTTGCATGGCGAAATCGGTTTATCGACCATCTATAGGGGCGACGCTTTTCAAAAACTCGTCATATTCACGGATATAATCCTCTTCTTCAAATAAATCAGAAGCCAAAACCAGACAAACGGCTCCCGAGGAGAAATCGTCGAGGGTCCGCCAGATGCCGGTCTCAACCACCAAACCTTGATAAGGGTGGTTCAACAGATAAGTTTCCTTGGAGGTGCCGTTGTCGAGCGTGACGTGAAAACTGCCGCTGATGGCGACAATCAACTCGCGGCATTGCTTATGGGCATGTCCGCCGCGGCTCTCTCCGCTCGGCACGTCGTACACCCAATACACGCGACGTATCTCAAAAGGCACATCAATCTTCTCCTCCGTCACGGTCAGGTTGCCACGGGGATCGACTATCTTTTTCAGTTCAATGATTTTCCCAATCTTTGCTTTCATATTTTTATAACGGAAAAAACAATGAAATATTATTTCTTGTAAATGAACAATTGATGAAGTAAATTCCTTACCTTTGCACGTTGAAAGGGTATGAGTATGAAAAAGTGGTTGAAACGGATATGCACGGCGATGTATGCGCCAGTGAAGAACAATCTCTGGTTCTTCTTCTGGATGTATCTTCTGGGCATGGCATGTGTGTTGCTGGTATTGCGCACCGGCAAGCACCGTTCGCCTGTTGATCTCTTTCTCGACCTCTATCTGCTTTGCGCATTGCTGCTGATTTTTCCCCGACGCATCAGGGGATGGGTTCGTGCGTTGCTTTATGTGGTATTTTACGGTTTGGCGCTCATTGATGTGTTTTGCTACTACCGTCTGGGGGGCGCTATTGGCCCGTCATTGCTGCAAAACGTCTTACAGACCAACCCGCGCGAGGCGTCCGAGGCTCTTTCTTCATACGTCACTTGGCAGAGTATTTGCACCCCTGTGCTTGTGATTGTCGCACTGCTTATTGCTCATATCGTTACCACCGTGTGTCGTGCCCGGTGCAACCCCTCTTCCGCTTTTGGCAGATGGCTGCATTGGCGATTGCCTGCCAAGAAAGAACCGATAGCAGGCGCCGCATGTCTCGTGGCAACCGTGCTGAGCATCTTCATCACATGGCAAGATAAGCGTTTTCTATATTACAACATCTGCAAGGCTGATACTAACCTTGAGATGCAGTATTATTTGCAGAAATATCCGACGGTAACGGATTTCTACCTGCCTGTCTATCGCCTGCTCCATGCCGTCAACGTGGTACGTATCTCTCAAAATGAGATTGAAACGTTGGTGGAACGTGCCGACAAGGCGAAAGTGTACAGTTGCTCGTTCCGCTCATCCAATATCGTGCTGGTTATCGGTGAGAGTTACAACCGCCATCACGCCGCTTTCTATGGATATGACAAGCCCACCACGCCATGGCAGTCGGAGGCGGCGCGCGACAGCGTCATCACGGTGTTCACGGATGTGGTGGCGCCTTTCCATCAGACCTCGGAGGTGTTCAAACTGGCGTTCTCGCTTTATGCATACGGCGAGAAGGGTTCCATGGCCGATTATCCGCTCTTCACCCAACTGTTTCTCAAGGCGGGTTACCATGTGACGTTCATCACCAACCAGTATGTGCAGTCGCCCATACAGAACACGTGGGATTTCGGTGGCAGCAACATTATCAACGAACCGTCGCTCAGTCGGTCGCAGTTTAGTGACCGCAACACGACCTTACATGACTATGACGAGGATTTGCTGGCTGATTACGATTCGCTCCGAACACGGCAGACCGACCATAATCTCATCATCTTCCATCTGATGGGGCAACACGTCAATTACAATGAGCGTTATCCCGATGGATATGACCGCTTCCATACCGCGGATTACAATCGCCCCGACCTGACGGAGCATGAGCGGGAGATACTGTCGGAATATGATAATTCCACACTTTATAATGACGAGGTGATGCGCCGTATCGTCGCGCTCTTCGCCGACAAGGATGCCATCGTCATCTATATGCCCGATCATGGTGAGATGATGTTTGACCATGAGGGCAGTGGCGAATATGGCGAATCGTTCGGCCGCACCATGGATGTGACCACCGACAGTCAGGTGCGCCAGCAGTTTGAGATTCCGTTTTGGATATGGATGTCCGACGCTTACCGGAAGAACCATCCTGACATTTGTCGGCAGGTTAACGAAGCCAAGGATAAACCGTTCATGACCGACAACCTCGATATGTTGCTTTTGGGGTTGGCTGGTATATCATGTCCTGACTATCGCCCTGACGACGACTTGCTCAATCCGTCATACGATTCTTCGCAACCACGCATGTTGATGGGTACGATACCCTATAAGCGTCATTGACCAGCGCCGTTGTAAGAGTCAAGTTTCTTCAGATAATATTCGCGGAAATCGCTCCAACGGTAATAAGGCTTATTTTCGGATGGAAGGGGCAGGGTGGCCTCTTCCTCATTGAGCATCACCTTGAACAAGATGTCTTGATCGTTGGCGTCGCGACGGTAGAACACGAATTGCAGATTGGCACCCATGGGAAACACCCGATAACAAATCCAACCTTTATCTTCCAAATCGTCCAGATTATCAATCACTTGGTCATATCCGTTGATGCCGAGCAGGCATACCAGCGGCATCACTACCGTCTCATGTCCGAATCGAAGTGTGGCACCAATGCGGGGCATGGATGTTCCAAGTTGTTCTTTGATGTAACTGTCGTTTTCGTAGTTAACGTTGTTCACACGGAAACAATTGTCGGTCTCTTCGATGATTTTACGCAGCAGGTTACGCTGAGTAAAGGGTTGTGTTCCGCCGTTGTAGGGCGAGGCGCCATAGTGGGTGTACCACCAGCGGTTGCTTCCCTGCCAATGACGGTACAACTCGTCGGGAGTAAACAGGTCATATAGATCGAACTGCCGTCTTGCCTCCGTGTTCTGAAGGATATTAGCCAAGTCGAAAAGACGGCTGGCCATATAGTCTGCATTGATACTGTCGCGGACATACTGCGGGTCGTTAAACAACCTGAGCATCAATGGGGTGTTATCTATCGGATGACGCTCCTCCCATGCCTTGATGGCCTCTTTCGTCGCGTCATTCTCACGTTGCTTATTGAGAACCTCGTCTCTCAGATTCAGGTAGTACATGTCGTGCATGGAGGCATCATGGACAATGCGCAACTGCGGGTTACGGGCATACAATTCCAACAGTTCATTGCTCATCGACAGGATACAACGTATTACGATGGTCGATTTGGCATTGATGTACACGTTGCCCTCAAATATTTCAGGGAACCGCTCAAACATTCTTCGAGCAATGCCTCGATGCTGTTCGGCGCCCAGAGGTGTCAATTCGCCCAGTCTCATGTCTGCTTCGAGTGACATGATACGTATCTTATTCAGCGTCTCCTTGCCTTTCTCGGTCAGTTTACCCAAACTGTCAGCGTGTTGCAGAATGTGTACCGGTGTGGTGTACTCATGTCTGTTGATGAGAAAACGCGATCCGTGCCGTCCATAATGGCTGAGATAAAATGGCTTGTACCCTTTGGGCGCAGGCGTGAGCGGTTTCGTAGGGGTGGGGTAGGCCAGATAATTGCTCCCGGCCAGATGCGGGTCGGCTGCTAACTCCTCATGGGCTGTCTGTGCTGACAGTCCCATGCAGAATACGGACAAAAGGACAATGAATAGTTGACGTCTCATATTTAATAGATTCTTTAATGATATTTTAGATATTGTTGTTAATCTGTATGTTATAGTTTCTTGGGAATTTAGAACATTGAGGACTATAAGGGCTTATCCTCCCATCAATCCTTTTCCTAATGTGATAACCTCGCAGTCGGAAAAACGGTCGCCGTCGATAGTCAGGCGCACCAGTGTTCGCTCTTTCTGCCATCCTTGCATCCCTGCTGCTCCGGGGTTGATGTGCAACACCCCCAATGACTTGTCATATTGTACCTTCAAAATGTGTGAATGTCCGCTGATAAACAGTTTTGGCGGCGAGGCGTATATATGCGGACGGATGGAAGCGTCATAGCGTCCGGGATAGCCGCCGATATGTTTCATCAGCACATCTACATCCTCGCATTTCCAACGCAGTATCTCGGGAAACATTCGTCGCAGGTCGCCGCCGTCGCAATTGCCGCAGACAGCGCGCAACGGACGGAATGCAGCCAACCGCTCAGCCAATTCCACGGAGCAGATGTCGCCCGCATGCCAAATCTCATCGCATGGCTCGAAATAATGCAGGTATTTATCGTCCCAATAGGAATGTGTATCGCTGATGATGCCTATCTTTTTCATAATTAGTGTAATACGTCAAGGTGCAAATCGTTTTGATTCCGCCCTGGAACAAATGTCTAACCCCCGGCACTCCTATACTCCCGCACTCTTCCCTTCAATACTCTTTCTGATAAACTCCGCAATCCACTTTGCCGTCTTTTCCTGACCGAGGATGGAGGCATCTACGCAGAGGTCATAGGATGCGCTGTCGCCCCAACGTTTGCCAGTGTAGAAATTGTAATAGGAAGCGCGGTCTTTCTCTTGGTCGGTGATGATTTTTCGTGCGGCTGCCTCATCGCATCCATGGCGCTCACGTACCTGGCGGATGCGGTAGTCGAGTGGGGCGGTGATGAAAATATTGATGACGTTTTCCATGTCGCGCAACACATAATCGGCGCAACGGCCCACAAACACACACGAACCCGCTTCGGCGGCACGACGGATGGCATCGCTCTGAAACTGAAACAGACTCTCCTGCGAGAAACGGTTGGCATGGATGTCGTTATCGCTTACATAGGGCAGACGAACATGAAACAATGACCGCAAAAATCCTTTGTGCTCGTCATTCTGCTCAAAAAATTCCTCGCTGAATCCGCTCTCTTTCGCGGCAAGGTTCAGTATCTCGCGGTCATAAAACTGACAACCGAACTCGTCTGCCAATAGTTTGGCTATCACACGGCCGCCTGAGCCGAGTTGTCTGCCTACGTTGATAATGATTTTCATAGGGTTGAGTGTTTATGGTTTAGGGTTGAGTGCTTATGGTTTAGGGTTGAGCGTTGTATATCGTTCTAATCACTCCCCTCGCCCTTTGGAGAGGGGTCGGGGGTGAGGCTTTGGGAGGGTTGGGGTGGGTTTTTCCTTAATTTCTTCATAAACCAATACATCATGCAGAATGCCACGATGGCAGCGATACCGTCAGAGGTCGGAAGCGATGCCCATACACCATTCAATCCGAAGAACATGGGGAAGATGAGCAAGAGTGGCAACAGAAACAGCAATTGGCGTGAGAGCGAGAGGAAAATGCTGATTTTCACCTTGCCGATGCATTGGAAGAAATTGGTGATGACCATCTGGAAACCGATGACGGGGAATAGCATCATATTGATGCGGATACCATCGACACTCAGGTTAATGAGTGTGGGGTCGGTGGTGAAGAGACGTGCGCAATAATATGGGAAAAACATTGCGATGAGCCAACCCGTCAACATGATGCAGGTGGCTGCGATGATAGCCAGTTTCAACACGCGCATCAAGCGGTCGTTTTGTTGTGCGCCATAGTTGTAGCCCGCAATAGGTTGCATACCTTGGTTCACGCCCATCACAAACATGACAAACATCATGGCGATGGAGTTCGCAATGGAATATGCGCCCACGGCCATGTCGCCTCCGTAATGCACAAACTGGTTGTTCATGAATATCACTATCAGGCAGGCGCAGGCGTTCATCAGGAAGGGTGAGATGCCGATGGAGATGATGTTTTTCACCAGATTGGATTTCAGACGGTAGATGCCGCGTTTCAGATGAAGCAGTTCCTTCTTGTCGGAGAACAACCACAACTGCCAAATCATGGCCAGTGTCTGAGAGATAATTGTGGCGAAAGCGGCACCACGGATGCCCCAGCGCCACCACCAGATGAACACAACGTCCAACAGAATGTTCATCGCCACCGTGAAAATTGTGGCATACATGGCATGGCGGGGCTTCGATGCGGCACGCAGCACCGCGTTCATTCCGAAATACATGTGGGTGATGACATTGCCCGCCAAAATGATTTCCATGAATTCACGGGCGTAAGGCAGGGTCTGGTCGCTGGCGCCGAAGAACCGCAGGATGGGGTCAAGGAAGATAAAACTGATGACGGCAAACGCCACACCGATTATCAGGTTGAGCGTCACGGTATTGCCGAGAAGGTTCTGTGCCGTGGAATAATCGCGCTGGCCCAGTTTCACACTGATGGTGGTGGAGGAACCCACACCTACGGCGGCACCGAATGCCGCGCTCAGGTTCATGAAGGGAAAGGTGACACCCAGACCGGCAATAGCGTCTGGACCCACCTGCTGACCGATAAAGGCGCGGTCGATGATATTATAAAGACTCGAAGCGGTCATCGCTATAATCGCCGGCACGGCATATTGCACCAGCAATCGGCCTACCGGACGGGTTCCCAATTCGAGTGTCGCTTTCTTGTTATCCATACTCTTAATGAAAAGTGACTGCAAAAGTACAAATAAGCGAGTGAAATGCCAAATTTATTTGTGCTTTTCCGAGCGTGAGTACTTTCGATGAAATCAAAAGTACAAAAAAATCGATTAAGCGAGAACAAATTAAAGTTTTAATTTGTCGAGCGGGAGATTTTTATGCAATAAGCGATGGAAATGCCAAATTTTGGAGCAACGAAAGCAGAATATGTACATATTTCTGCTGAGTCGTGACATAATTCGGCTGAAAGCCAAATTTATTTGTGCTTTTATCTTTCCCACTTCGTGGCCGATGACCTATGGTTCAGAGCGTGAGTACTTTCGATGAAGTCAAAAGTACAAAAAAAACGATTAAAAGCCCAATTAATTATCGTTTTTCCCTTACACATCGCACTGAAAGTGTTAATTTATCCAAAATCGACGGTTTTATAATTTCATTATTTTCCCATTCTTAAAATTTGCAGTACCTTTGCAGCCGCTGTCACGAGATGGCAGCAATATTCAAACCTATTTAATAAATTTATTTTACAAAATGGCAACAAAAATCAGATTGCAGCGCGGCGGTCGTAAAGGCTATGCGGTTTATCGCATCGTTATCGCTGACGCTCGTGCACCACGTGATGGTAGATTCACTGAGAAGTTAGGTACTTACAATCCTAACACAAATCCTGCTACAGTAGATTTGAATTTTGAGCGTGCTTTGTATTGGGTAGAAGTTGGCGCACAGCCCACGGACACCGTACGTAACATCCTCAAAGGCGAGGGCGTGTACATGATGAAGCATCTCAAAGGCGGCGTGAAAAAAGGCGCTTTCGACGAGGCTACTGCCCAGAAGAGATTCGACGCTTGGAAGGCTGACAAACAGAAAGGTCTGGACAAGATTCGTCAGGAAGAGGCTAAGGCTAAGAAGGCTGCTGCTGCCAAAGAGTTAGAGGCTGAGAAGAAAGTCAACGAGGCTATTGCTCAGAAAGTGGCTGAGAAAAAGGCTGCTCAGGCTGCCGCTCAGGCTGAGGCCGAGGCTCCTGCCACTGAGGAAGCACCCGCTGAGGCTTAATCACCATCTTAACAAAAGCATAAAGGTCGGCAATTTTGCCGGCCTTTTTTATTGTCTTCTCCCAATTATCCCATTATCCCGAAAATGTTCCACGTTCAATGTTCCACGTTCAACGTTCCATGTTCAATGTTCCACGTTCAACGTTCCACGTTCAATGTTCAACGTTCCACGTTCCACGTTCAATGTTCCACGTTCAATGTTCCACGTTCAACGTTCCATGTTCAACGTATTGTGTCCATTTTTTTGCCACTTTTTGATATTCATGATGGCGGAGGATGTATTCTACACTCTCGCGTTTCAACCGTGTCACCTCTTCAGGGTGGGTCACTAATCGCTCCAGAGCCACAATGACACTCTCCTCCGTCGGTTCCACATTCACGATGGGGCGTAATTCGTGTTCTCCCAGCAATTCATAGTGTTCCTCCTCGCCCCCACCGACACACACGATGCCTTTCGACATGGCGAGAAGTGAGTTCATCGACGGGGTGTAACTGTACAACTGGTCGAGTATCACGTCGCTGCCGTTCATCATCTCCTGATATTGTGCAAAAGGCACTGATTCGGCTTTCTCCAGCACCACCTCGCCCGGATGCGCTGCCACCACCTTTTCGGCGGCGCGAAGCATGATGTCGGTGCCTTTATAGGTGCTGCGTTCACGGTTGATGCCGATGAACAGCCGCAAAGGATGGTGTACAGGCGCTACCATGTCTGGCGTCGTTTCTGTGGTGATGGGGTAGGGTATGAACACTGTCTTTTCGGGGAAATGCGGTTGATAGCATACCCAGTATTCATAGAGTCCGGCCACAATGCCGTCGCAGTCTTCTGCGATATAGCGGTTCAGTCGTTCCTTGTCGGTGCCTGTCCAGTCGTTGCGCTCTCTCATGGCGTCGGCATCGGTGCGTAGTGTGTCGCCGATATTGAAATCGCTGTAGCGCAGCGGACGGCGGGTCACACATTCGTTCACCCAATAGTAATCCATGCCGAAGGCTCCCATCAGCACTTTTTTGTTATGCCGGCGCAAATACTTGTAAACAGGTAGGATGCGGTGTGCTTTTATTTCCAAGAACATCGGATTGATGACTTGCACCACATCATAACCGCGTAATCGGGGCAGCAGACGGTAGAGACGTGTCATATAGGCGATGCCGCCAATCTTGCCGGGACGGCGCACTAGGTCGATATCGCGGGGATAGTCCTTCCAGAAATCGCCGTTCGACAGCACGGTCACCTCATGGCCAAGCGTCTTCAGACCCTCGGCCAGCGTTGCGTGAACATTACTGTATTCGCCTATCAGCAGTATCTTTGACATCTACTCTTGGTTTGAGATTTGAGGTTTGAGGTTTGAGATTTGAGGTTTAGGATACTTCGTATCTCGTATTTTCGATGGCGCCAGCCACTCCCCTCCTTTTTAAGGAGGGGCAGGGGTGGCTTATTAACGCATTAACGCCTTCTCCTTCAGTCACTGTTTAAACAAGATTCTCATCACGAACTTTCTGCCTGTTGCCGTTTTCGTCATCCTGCGAAACCACTTGTATTTCGTGGTGTAATCGCGGTCGGGCAGGGGGAAGAGCCCGTGCTCATGCAGCACACTTACCCGTTCTTCCAGACACTGTTGGTCGCCTGTCAGCGTCATGATGTTATACACATAGTCCATGGTCAACTGGTCGATGCGCCGTTGTAAGGCTTCGCGGTCGGCGTAAGGCATACGGTCGGCCTTTTCTTGCAGGTTCAACAACACCGTGAGTGTGTTGTCCAACCGTTTTTCTATCCATCCGGAGTCGCGTTTGTGCATGGTCGAGCCCTCGCGTTGGCGGTAATAATAGGCTTTCGCGTCGGTGAAGAACAGGCGCTCCACACGCAAGAACAACAAAGGTGTGAACTCCTCGTCTTCCATGATGATGCCCTCGCGGAAACGCAACCCCATCAAGAGCGATTTGCGGAACACATATCCGCCGGGGCCCACACGCAGATTGTAGTGGCGCATGTACTCCGCACCCTCCTGAGGTCCCTCAAAACTTACCGCCACATCATTCTCGGGCTTGTCGGAGTAGCGCCACAACACCATGTCAGGCGACTCCCGGCGGAGAAGACCGATACATTGCGCATAGACGTCGCTGATGAGCAGGTCATCGCCGTCGATAAACTGGATGTAAGTGCCGTGACAACAATGGATGCCGGTGTTGCGCGCAGTGCTTTGGCCACCATTCTGTTTGCGGATATATAGGATGTGGTCGGCATAGTCGCTCAATTCTGGCATGGGCGAATGTTCCGACCCGTCGTCAACAAGCACAATCTCACGCTCCGCATCACTCAGAGGCAGAGCCATGACACTGTCCAGACACTCACGCAACAACGAGGGGGGCAGGTTGTAGGTCGTAATCACAAAACTGATCAGCGGCGTCGTCTCAGTTTGTGGAAGCATCTCATCAGTTGGCATAAATGTTTCAGTCCTAATGTCTTGAGTAAATGCATCTTGCGACGCATCTTACGATTCACCGGCAGATGGCGGATGTCGCGGTGGGTCAGGTCGTCCAACTCTGGCAGAATGAGGTTGTCTCTCGTCTGGTCATATACGTCAATCTGTATATTCAGCACATGTGCGTAATACTCCGAAGCACGTTCGGTCAGCCCCAGTTTCTTCAGTTGCGACACGTGAGCCTCGAGCAGCCATGTCAGTTCCTCACCAGATGCGTTTTGTGTGATGCCGTCGTTGTTCAGCACATAGCAGTATGCTCCCTCCTCGGTCGTTCCCACCGTGCGGGCTTCCTCCAACAGCAACGGCAGGGTCTGAACGTCTTCAAACACGCGTCCCACGGGGAAACGCACCTTGTCAAACAGTTCGCGGCGGAAGATTTTGTTCCACACGTATGCATGGGTGTAGGCCTTGCAGTCCAACCAGTATTCACGCATGTCGTGGTATTCATGTACACCGAAAGTCAACAGTCGCTGGTCTTCATCGCCCCAATGCCACCACACCGGAAATTCCAAAATGTCGAGGTCGGGATGGGCACCAAGACGTGTCATCAGCACAGCCAGTGTGTAGTCGGCCAACAGGTCGTCGCTGTCGATGAAGGTGATGTATTCACCGCGCGCAGCCGCGATGCCGGCATTTCGGGCTGCCGACAGTCCGGTATTGCGCTGATGGATGACATTGATATACGGACGCCCTACGGCATAATCGTCGCAAATAGCGGGTGAACCGTCGGTCGAACCGTCATCCACCAATATCAGTTCGTAGTCATCGTAATTCTGCGACAACACACTCTCCAGACAACGCTCCAACGTCGCCTCCGCGTTATACACAGGTATCACGATACTCAGTTTCATCGATGCAAAAATACATATAAATTGCCAAATTCACTCCACTCTCTTACGATTTTATGCTTAAAACACTTAAAAGCCCCGTTCATAGTATCCCGTTTTCTCCATTTTTTCAATTACACCACGCTTTTATGCGTTAAGTGTATCTACGCCCCACCCCCCGTGGAGGGCCGGGGGAGGGGGCTAAATAATTACCCTTTTATTTGTTTATTCCTTTTTTATTCTTTATCTTTGCATCACCAACCATAATCTATCTATCATGGCAGATTTTTCCTCATCTCAGATGCTCCCCGTCGGCACGATGCTCGACGGTCGTTACCGCATTGAAAAATACCTCGCTTCGGGCGGTTTCGGCAATACCTACATGGCTTTCGACACACGTTTCAACAGCAATGTGGCGGTGAAAGAGTTCTTCATGCGCGGCACCAACCATCGCGCCGAGGATCACAGCACCGTATTGGTGAGCAACGCCGCCAATCAGGAAGGCTTCGACCAACAACTCAACAAGTTCCGGCGCGAGGCACAGCGCATCTTCAACATGCGCAACGACCACATTGTGCATGTCATCGACCTCTTTGATGCCAACGGCACGTCATATTATGTCATGGACTTCATCGAGGGCGAGTCGCTCAAAGACCGTGTGAAGCGGCAGTCCATGACCGAGACAGAGGTCAGGGATGTGGCCGACCAGTTGCTCGATGCGCTCGATGCCGTCCACAAGGCGGGTTTCTACCATCTGGATGTGAAGCCCGGCAATATCATGACAGACAAGAAGGGCCACTGCACGCTCATCGACTTCGGTGCGTCGAAGCAGATGAGCGCCATGGAGCGCACCTCGCTGTCAGCGTCGGGCATGGCCTACACGCCAGGCTACGCGCCCATCGAACAGGAGGGACAGCGCACGAAGAGCATTGGCCCGTGGACGGACTTCTACGCCGTGGGCGCCACGCTTTATAGTCTGCTCACAGGCGAGCGGCCGCCCGAGGTGGAACCCGATGATACTGACGATGACAGTCGTATGTTCGACTATCCCGATGGTGTGAGCACGGAAATGCGCAAGGCCATTTCGAAGATGATGAATCCCTTGCCCCGTAAGCGTCCGCAAAATGTGGAGGATATGAAGGAGTTATTGAAGGCTAATGATAATAGGGATAATGATGCCTCAAATGATGCGACTATTGTACAAACGACAAAGAAACCCTCCTCACCTGTAGGGGCGGTGCCCCCGTGCCCGCCCGAACGAGCGGAAGCGAGTCAAGAGACACAAATCCTTCAAAAAGAAAGGTCTGATAACAGGGTTGACAAGCACGAAGACGCCGCCCCTACGCCTGACAACGAGCCGCCGTCACCGAGTAAGAAGAAACTATGGATAGCCTTGGCTGCAGTCGCATGCTTGGCGGGCATCTTGTTCTTTATATTAAAACCAGGAGGAAAATCCGCAGATTCTACTACAGTAGTACAAGATGATAATCTGACAGCACAATTCGATGGTCAAACCTTTACGGTCGATGGTATTTCATTCAATATGATGCCCGTCGAGGGCGGCACGTTCACCATGGGAGCAACCTCCGAGCAGGGAAATGATGCAGGAGATGACGAGAACCCCGCCCACCTAGTGACACTCTCCGACTACAGCATCGGCGAGACGGAGGTGACGCAAGCCCTTTGGAAGGCCGTCATGGGCAGCAATCCGTCGAATTTTAAGGGTGAAGACCTTCCTGTGGAGACGGTGTCTTGGGACGATTGCCAGTCATTCATCCGCAAACTGAACGCAGCGACTGAGGGTCAGCGGCCCGAAGGCCGTGAGTTCCGCCTGCCCACCGAGGCGGAGTGGGAGTTCGCGGCACGGGGCGGCAACAAGAGCAACCACACCAAATATGCGGGCGGAAACAGCATGATATCCGTGGGATGGTATTACGAGAATAGTGGAGACCAGATGTTGGATGATAGCAATTGGAGTTTTGACAAATTAAGTGAAAACAACTGTAAGACTCATCCCGTTGCCAAGAAGTCGCCCAACGAGTTAGGTCTCTACGACATGAGCGGCAACGTGTATGAGTGGTGCCAGGACTGGTATGACGATAACTACTATGGCAAGTCGCCACAAAATAACCCATGCAACAACACCCAGGCCTCTTTCCGCGTGTCCCGGGGCGGCAGTTGGTACGACGACGCCGGGCTCTGTCGCGTGTCGCTCCGCTACTGCGGCACGCCCGTCAGCACGTTCGACGGCCTCGGGTTGCGCCTCGCCTTATAGTTCTCCCTCAAAAAACAGATTGTCAAGTCGGAGACCTGTGTGAGCACGGCGGCCAAAATATAAAAGGCCGCCGACGAGCATAGGTCTGTGAATTGACGATTAAAAAAATATTGAAATGCAATACAAGTTTTATAAGATATCACTATTAGACAGTGCGCAAAGCGAAGAGGAACTCAACAAATTCCTCCGCTCGCACCGTGTGCTGACCACCGAGCGGCATTTCTGTCCTGACAACGGCGGCTATTGGGCGGTGGCGGTGGAATATGCCGACCAAAATCCGTTGGCAGAGGTACCTCCCGCACATAGGCGAGACAAAGATGTGACGGCAGGAATGAGCGAAGAGGAGAAAGCCCGCTTTGAGCATTTCCGCACCATTCGACGACAAATCTCAACAGCCAACGGCATTCCCGCATACACCGTTTTCACCAACGAGGAACTGGCTTCATTGGCACGTGTGCCTGAATTGCGGGCCGACACGGTGAAAGACGTGAAAGGAATAGCGCCTGCGAGACTGAAGAACTATGTGGAATCTTTTTTTGTGGTGACAGATGGTGAAACGGGCAGGCAACCTGATGCCGAGGATATGCAGTCTTGAAAATCTGCACGAGGCTTTTCTCAGGGCGGCAAGGGGCAAATGTACCCGTAAGGCAGTCATTCTGTTTAGGAGGCAACTCGACGAGAATCTTGCTGACATGGGCCGTAAACTTGCCGATGGCTCATTCCGTTTCGGACAGTATCACTTCTTTACCATCTATGACCCCAAACAGCGTACCATCTGCGCCGCGTCGTTTCCCGAGAGGGTGGCCTTTCATGCCATCATGCGCATTTGTCATCCTGTATTCGATGACTTCCAAACCAACGACAGTTTTGCATCGCGACTGGGGCGTGGTCAATACAAGGCATTGGAGCAAGCAAAGAAGTGTTGCCGCAAATACAAATGGTTTGCAAAAATGGATGTTCGTAAATATTTCGACAGCATAGACCATAATGTCCTTTTCTGCCAACTGTCTCGTTTGTTCAAAGACCCGCTGCTGCTCCGTTATTTCTCTGACCTGATACTGGGCTACGAAGTGGAGCCGGGGCGGGGGCTGCCCATAGGCAATCTTACTTCGCAATATTTTGCCAATCATTATCTCGCTGTGGCCGACCATTTCGCCAAAGAGCAACTGCGCATCAAGGCGATGGTGAGATATATGGATGATATACTCATCTTTGCTGATAACAACGAACAACTGAAAGGTTATGTCACTGCGCTGACGAAGTTCACGAATGAGCATCTCCAGTTGTCTCTCCATGAACCTGTCATCAATAAAACGTGTTTCGGCGTTCCCTTTTTGGGATATGTAGTGTATCATAATCGGCTGAGACTTAACAACAGAAGCAGGAAAAGGTTTGTGCATAAGATGGCTTCGCTCACGGTTGACGTGGAGCAGGGTAGCATCACACAACAACAATACGCTATGCGCGCATCGTGCATGATGGCTTTCATAGATAAGGCAGAGGCAAGTCCGTTCAAAAGACAGATGACCTGCCGAAAGGGATTGTATCCGCAAGGCCTCTAACCGCGTGAACCGGGGCGGCAGTTGGAACAACAACGCCGAGAACTGTCGCGTGTCGAACCGCAACTACAACACGCCCGACAACACGAACAACAACCTCGGGTTGCGCCTCGCCTTATAGCCCTGCCTCGCCAGCATAGTTCTGAAAGAGGGAGAACAGGATACAATTCCCGACCGCCGGCGTGGCGGCGATTGTATTTAGGTGAAGGGCTTGAGTAGGTTCATACAGAAAGAGTCCTCTCACCATAGTTCCTCCCTAACATTCAAGTTCCATCCCTCTCCGATGGGAGAGGGGAGTAGTTACTTCATATATAGCGAAATATTGGTGTCCGCTAAATGATATCAAACGATCTCAAGGGCGTTAGCCAGTTCCCCACCCCTTAAGGGGCGGGGCAGGGGCGGGGTATGAAACTGATTGAGTATAAGGTATTTCATCAGTTGCGTCATTTTTTTAAACCACCCCTATCTCCTTTGGAGGAGAACAGGCTGGTGCCCTTTATTGATTTTTGTCCGAAATAAAGTAAGCCCCTACATCGTGGTGTGATATTCGTGAAATCTGTGTAATCCGTTGTTTTACGACATTCTCTTTGGTAACTGCGCCCTCCCCTCGATGAGGGGCTTATTTTGTCCCCCTCTCCACACAATAAACCCGCGAAATTTCCGTTCTTTTCATATAAAATATGAAAAATACGGACCACAAAGAGGAATATTCACATGTTGTTAAATACACCGGTCTCTTCGCCGGCGTACAGGTGATATCTATCCTCGTAGGACTGATACGCAACAAATTGGTGGCGCTCATTCTCGGACCTGCGGGAATGGGACTCATCACGTTGTTTCAGTCCACCATCCGTATGGTTTCTGAAATCACCGGACTGGGCATCCCCACCAGTGCCGTGCGCGATGTGTCGGCGGCATACGAGGAGGGCGACGAACAACGTTTGCGCGACAAGGTTCGTGTGATTCGAACATGGAGCGTCATCGCTGCTGTCTTAGGGATGGTTATATGTGCCGTGCTCAGTCCGTGGCTCAACGACTGGACCTTCAACTGGGGTAATCATACGCTCCATTTTGTATTGCTTTCGCCCGTGGTGGCGGTCATGGCGCTCGCCGGTGGCGAGATGGCCGTGCTCAAAGCCACACGTCAGTTGCGTGCCTTGGCGCGTGTGTCCATCTACCACGTCATCATGGCGTTGATTATCACCGTTCCTATCTATTTCTTCTTTGGCGAAGCGGGTATCGTGCCATCCATCTTCCTGCTCGCGTTTGTGCAGATGGTGCTCGCCATGATTTTCTCTTACCGGAGAATCCCCCTGTCATTGTCATTCTCGAAGAAGACCATAGGCCAAGGTGCGGGAATGATTCGGTTGGGACTCGGTCTGGTTGCGGCGGTCTCGCTGGGTTATGTCTCTGAGTTCCTCATCAGGTCGTACCTCAATACGGCGGGCACACTTGAGACCGTTGGTCTTTACAACGCCGGTTATATGCTGGCCATCGTCTATTCCAGTCTCGTCTTCGCGGCGATGGAGACGGATTATTTCCCGAGGCTCTCTGCAGTGAAGGAGGCGGGAGCGGAACTCAATCAGGTGGTCAACCGTCAGATAGAGGTGTCTATCCTGCTCATCTCGCCCATGTTGGTGGCGATGATTGTGTTCATGCCTATCATCATACCCCTTTTGTACAGCCCGGATTTTAACTCGGTGATACCGATGGTGCAAATCATCCTGTTGGCGCTTTATTTCAGGGCTGTCAAACTGCCGGTTCAGTATATTCCTTTGGCAAGGGGCGACTCCCTCTTCTATTTTATCATGGAGGCGATTTATGCAGTCGGACTGGTCGTGCTCACCATACTCGGATTCAGCCGTCACGGACTGTGGGGCGCGGGATTGGCCATCACGCTGATGTCTGTCATTGATTTCATCATCCTCAACGTCTGCATCGGTGTCAAATACCGTTACCGCCTTTCCGTTCCCGTGATAAAATATGCTGTGGTGCAGATTGGATTGGGGGCATTGACCTATGCCACCACGTTCATCGGAAACTGTTACCTCTCCTATGCCATCGGCATCTTGCTCATTGGTGCCAGCACATGGTATTCCGTCAAAGTGCTCAAGTCGAAGACTCGTCTTTGGGAGGCGCTCAAAGCAAAAATCTGGCGTAAAAAATCATGAAAGTATCCGTTGTCGTTCCCGTTTATCAGTCTGCCGACACGGTTCAGGCGTGCATCGACAGCATCTTGGCGCAGTCGCTTGACGACCTGCAATTGGTGTTGGTCGATGACGGCTCAACCGATGCGTCGGGCGACATCTGCGACCATGCTGCTGAGACCGACCCGCGTGTGGTGGTGATACATCAGCCCAACAAAGGACGCACCGAGGCACGTGCCGTCGGCGTGAGAAGGGCTGAGGGAGAATGGCTCTGCTTCGTCGATTCTGACGATACCTTGCCTGTCAACAGCCTGAGAGATCTGTATGAGAAAACTGCTGCCGACACCGATATCGTGTTTGGCAACGGGCATACATTGGCAGGAGAAAACCGGGCATACATACCTATGGATGATTTCCGTCATCTTGCCGTCAGAGGGGTAGGGACCATCGGGGTGCCTTGGGGCAGCATGTACCGGCGCAGCGTGCTCGGCGACTATCTCTTCGATTTGCCGCGTGAGATTCTCAATGGCGAGGATTATATCTTCTGGCTCAGGCTGGTGTTTACGACCGACAAACCTGTCAATGTGGTTTATAAAACTGTATATAACAAAGGCGAGGAGCACACCAGCAACGCCTTTGTATGGACGGCTGATTATGCTGCCCGCCTGAATCATTTCCGATGGACCTCCATACCTGAGGCTGTGCGCAATGATTATCTCGCCGACACCATCGAAGACCGTATGGCCAATCTTTTTGCTGTCGCTGTTTGCTCGTCAAGGAATGATTGGGTCAATAGTCCATTCTATTTGCAACTATGCAAAGATATGGACCGTGCCGGTATCAGCAAGACCATACGCCAACGCTTATTCCTTGTCATGCCCTCCCGCCATTTACGGAAGATGATGGCAAAGATAAGAGGATAACAATCATCACCACTCCGTGGCAGAAATCTAACAATTATTATTCAAATCTGATAGCGAGGCTAATTACTCCCCTCGCCCTTTGGAGAGGGGTTGGGGGTGAGGCTTTACATCAACTTCGCCTCGACCACGTTCACCACATAGTCGCCCAGTTTCTCACATTCGGCTATCAGGTCGATGTAGGCAGTGCCGACGGAGTAGTCGTAGCGGCGGTCGTTGATGTCTTCAATGTTGCGTTTCTTCAAATCGGTGCGCAACTCGTTGATTTCTTCCTCGATGTCAAGCGTCTGCTTCATGTTCAAGTCTTCGCGGCGACCCTTCAGCACGATGTTCATCTGGGTCAGACTCCTTTCTGCCAGACGCATCATCTCGTGGATACGCTGATATAACTCTTCGGTGAAGTCGATTTTCTCGTTGTTGCGGCGTTTGAGCGTGCGGGCCATGTTGTAACAGGAGTCGCCGATGCTCTCCAACTCGCTCACCTCGCGCATCATGGAACGTATCTTGCCTTTGGTGTCGTCGCTCAAGTGGGCGTCGCTCACCTTCTCTAAATACGTGGCGATTTCCAATTCCATGTTGTCACTGATGCCCTCGTATTTCTCGATACGCTCATATTGTTTCTCAAACTCTTCGCTGTTTTTCTCTTCCAACAGTGTCTGCACAAAACCAAACATACGTTGCATCCTGTCGCCCATCAGATTGATTTCTTTCTGAGCCTGCAACACTGAAATTTCCGGTGTGCGCATCAGACCGCCGTCGATGTACTTCAGACGCTCAGGCTCATCTGCATCCTCGGTTCCGCCCTTGGCTGCTTTCGGCTTGATTACCTTACACACGATTTTCTCTATCTGCGGGATAAACCAGATAAGGACTGCGGTGTTCATCACATTGAAACAGGTGTGGAATGTAGCCAGCACCACGCTCAGTTTGGCGGCGTTGGCCAGGAAGGCGGTCTCGCCTGCCTCGCGGGTCAGTTCTGTGTCAAAACCGACAAATCCGCACACCATATTGATGAAGGGACGGAACAAAATCAATATCCAGAACACGCCAAACAGGTTGAAGAACATATGGGCGAAGGCGGCGCGCCGCGCTTGTGTGCTTGCGGTCAATGCTGCCAGGTTCGATGTCACGGTTGTTCCGATGTTTTCACCCATCACCAGTGCGATACCCTGATAGATGGGCAGTGCGCCGCTCGAGCAGAGTATCATCGTGATGGCCATCACCGCTGCCGACGACTGTACGCACATGGTCAGTATGCCGCCAATCAAAAGGAAGATGATGGTGGTAACGTAACTGTTGGGGTCGAAACTTGAGAAGAAGTTGAGCAATGTCTGGTTTTCGCCCAAGTTCATATCTACGCCGGTCTGACGAAGGGTTCCCAGACCCAGCAGCAGGAATGCGATGCCGAAAAGGAAATCGCCGATGCTCTCATGGCGTTTGCGGTAGATGAGTATCAACGCGATGAAAAACGTAGGCCACACAAAATCGGTGATGTTGAAGGAGAAGCCCACAGACATAATCCATGCCGTCATCGTCGTACCGATATTGGCTCCCATGATGACGGAGATGGCTTGCGCCAACGTCAGCAACCCCGCGTTGACAAACGATACGGTCATCACCGTCGTGGCGGTACTGCTCTGTACGGCTGCGGTCACAAACACGCCCGTCAGCATTCCCGTAAAACGGTTCGTGGTCATACGACCCAAAATGTGGCGCAACTGGGGACCCGCCATCTTCTGCAATGTCTCACTCATCATTTTCATGCCGAATATCAGCAATGCCAATGAACCTAACAACTTTAACGCGATGATCAGATAGTTCTGTTCCATGATTAGTTTTATTTGTTGCTGCAAATATAATGATTTTTTCTCAAATCACAACATTTTCTATGCCACGTTTTTATAATAATTGATAATCATCACAATCTATATGTTCGGATAAATCAGATTTGTCCGATTATTCCCAATCCTCCGATTAATCTGATTCTTCCGACAAAAATCCGGGCAGAAGACCGTTTCGTCTTCTGCCCGGATAAATTATTGCTTGCGCCAAAAACGCGATGTGATGTCCTCAAATGTGCCGTCTTCGTCGCGCCGGTACAGACGCTGGTTGGTCGTCGGTTTACTCAGCGGACCTAGATGGCGGATATAGGGACCGATCTTGATGTAGTCGAAATCCGTCTTCTTGATTGTCGAGGGGATGCGAAGCCTGCCGCTATACCATGCCACATGAAACTGCGGGTGTTCCTCGTGGATGTATTCCGCCAGCATATTCACCCCTTTAGGGTCGCCGTCGCCGCCCATGAAAGCGATACAAGTGATGTCTGTGCCATACTCCTCAACGAATGCGTCTATTGCATCGGGATTGAGGGGCAGGCCGATGTCTTCCCAGAGATAATGACTGTGACAACCGGGACAGCGGCACGGACAGTTGCTGATGTTGATGGCTAACGTCACCTCGTCGGGAATCTCTTGGAAGACAATTCCAGTGTTGACGTATTTCAGCATCACTTATTTCATATGGGCGTAGAAACGGCGGGCAGCCTCCTCCTGACGGGGCTGTGAGAAATTGCTCACTCGTTTCAGATAACCGATGATACGGGTCATATAGTCCACGTTCTTCGAGTGGCAGTGCGGGCACTCCTTCAGATAGCGCTTGTCGATGGTGCCGCACTCGTTGCAGATGGTGTTGGGGATGTTGAATGTGAAGTAGTTGCAACCCTCTTTCGCAGCCACCTTCAGCAGTTTCAGATACTGCGCTTTGCTCAAGTGCTCATCCAAGTTCATGTGCAACGCGCTGCCGCCGGTCAGGTGCTCAATGTACGGTGCGCCATGCAACTTGAACTTGTCGATGATGCTCAGTGAGTCGTCTTCCACCACATAGAAATAGGAGTTGTAACAGTCGCGCGGAACGAAATAGCCGTCCTCGCGGTCCCATTTTGCATGTTTCACGCCCACATTCTCGGCGGGAATCATCTCGCAGTTGAACATCACCTCCTTGGTGCGGTATTTCTTGTTGTATTCCTCTATCAAACCAAGAATGCCTTGCACGAAGTGCAGATAATCGTCGTTGGGAGTGATTTTCAAGCCCATGAACTCTGCGGCTTCCACCAATCCGTTGATACCGATGGTCAGGTATTGGCGGTTGATGTTGATGTAACCCGCGTCAAACAGCGGTAACATACCATGCTCTTGCAACTCTTTCAGATTCTCGTTGTATGCCAATTGTACCTTGTGGCAGAGGTCGATAATCTCGCCCAGATACTCCAGATAATCCAACTTGTGATTTACGGCATACTGAATGCAGCGGTTCAGGTTGATGGTCAGCACGCTCTTCGAACCGGTTGATACACCGCCGGCGCCAAGCGTGTAACTGAAACCGTTGTCGGTTATCTCGTTGCGCAAACGGCAGCATGATGACAGCGAGTCGGCATTGTCGCTCATGTAGGTGAAGAACGAGTGCCCCTCGGAATACATCTCGGCGGTGAACTCGCCCCATTCCTCGTCCATCGGCTCGCCTTCTTTGGTCGTGAGCAGCGCCATCGTCTCCACCGGGAAAGTGAGCGGGGTCTTCGTGCGTTCCTTATTAAACCACTTCATGAACCGTTTCTGCAACCATGACAGACCGTTCCAGTCGGGTTTGCTGCCGTCGGGGAAGTAGAAGTTGCCGAAGATGCTCTCAAAATAATAGCGGTCATAATAAGCCACGTTCCAGAATACCGCCTGATAGTTGCGTGCGCCTGTTGGCTGGTTCAACGTATAGACTATCTGCTCGAAACAGTCTGTGATGATTTTGTCGATGGTGCGGTGTTTCAGACTCAGGTCAACCACTTCGTCGGCGCGCTGGTAATAATCCAAACCATATTCCTTGCCCACGAAATAGTTCATATACATCAAGAACTCCGGTGTGGCACAGGCACCCGACAACATGCTCGACACCATGAACACCATGTTGGCGAATCCGCCGCAGAAACTCTTCAGGTTGGTAGGTGCCGTGGAGTTGCCGCCGATGGAGGCAGTGCCGCCGATGAGCCACGGATACATCGTGATGGAGGCGCAATAGTTGGCAAGGCTCGTCTCGTCGTTCTTGTAGATGAAATGATGGGTCAGTTTGTCGATGTACTCGTCGGCCAACGGTTTGCCGTACATCTTCTTGATGCGGTCGGTCAAAAGACGGCGGTTCAGACGGATAAAGTTCGATTTGGGCAACTCGCCAATCAACGTCGCGATGTTTTTATGTTCAACGTTGGCATTGGCGTCGTACTTCGAACCGGTGGCCGCGTTCACCGACTCGCAATACTCTGAGAGGAATTGCAACTTCGCCAGCGTCTCGCGGTCTTCCGAGTGCTGTTGACGGTAAAGCATGAATGATTTGGCCACCTGATAGAATCCTTCGCGCATCAGGGCTTCCTCCACCTGATTCTGAATGTCTTCTACCTTGATGTCGTTCTGAATGTCTAAATGACTGATTATCTTAGAGATAGTGCCCAACTCCGCCGGGTGGCCCACACTCTCGAATGCCTTCACGATGGCATTCATAATCTTGTCAAGAGAAAAACGGTCTTTCGAACCGTCGCGTTTGGTGATGGTAAAGTTTTTAATTTCCATTATGCTGTTTTCTTCAATGTTGATAGATATTTTCCGTCAGAAAGTTATCCGTTTTGGGAAACTTTTTTGAAAACCTCCTTCCAAAAGTTTTCCAAAACGGTCAACTTTTTCCGTTTGCAAAGGTATAAAAATTTCTATAATCACAAACAAAAATTCTATGATTTTTTTCTAAAAAAATTTTTTTTAGATATGTTGGGCGGTTTGAAAAATAATATGTATATTTGTCCCGAAAACCAAAATCTATTGACTGACAAATTGTTATTACCATGAAGAAGTATTTATTAATGATAGTTTTGTTGTTGGCGACAATTTCGGTGTCTGCGGGTCCGATAGGAAAACAGCAGGCGAAGTTAGTCGCCGAAAGTACCATGTCGAAATGGGGCGCTGTGCCGCAAAGTGAACCAAATAGGGCACCGGGACAGAAAACCGACTCAGATGACCAACCTTTATATATATAATGCGAAGGTAGGGAAAGGGTTTGTCATCGTGGCGGGCGACGATCGTGCCGAGGCTGTTCTTGGTTATTCCAAGGAAGGGTCATTTACATGCGATGACATGCCCGAGAATTTCAAGGCATGGGTAGAAGGGCTCGCCGCTGAAATAGAATCGTTGGACAAATCGTCCGGCACAGGCAACCAGTCTGCCCCGAGGCGTGCGCCTTCACATGCGGCCATTGCACCTCTCATACAGTCGCGATGGGGCCAGACATCCCCGTTTAACGATTTATGCCCCTACATCGGCAGTTACCGGGCGGTCACGGGTTGCGTGGCCACCGCAGGCGCGCAGTTGATGTATTATTACCAACATCCGAAGACACCCACTCCCGTCATTCCCGGATATGAGGACGGCAGCAGTGCTGACACCTCCCAGGATCTCCCGTCCATCGTTTTCGATTGGGAACACATGGTACCTAATTATTATTCTGTTGGTGACCAGCAGGCTAAGACCGCCGTCGCGGAACTCATGCTCTATTGCGGGTATGCTGCAAAACTGAAATATGGAATGAGCGGTTCCGGCGGCCAACCCGGCAATATGGTGAATGCGATGATCCGTTATTTTGACTATGATGGCACAAACGTGCGGCATATATCCAGAGAACACCATTCCATCGAGGGGTGGGACTCGCTGTTATACCACGAGTTGGAGATGGGACGCCCTGTCCTCTACAACGGCACGTCCAATGTAGGACATGCTTTCCTGTGCGACGGGTATGACGGCGCCGGCAGTTACCATTTTAATTGGGGGTGGAATGGTGCAGGAGACGGGTTCTTCCGTCTTCAGGCGCTGAATCCTGATAAAAATTCCGACGTCAACTCCCCCGGTTATATCTACATGCAGAATGCGGTATTTGGACTCCAACCGAATGGCTGGCCGTTGGAAGACTGGGATTGGCGCGACGATGGGCAACAACCCGACAATCCCGTCATGAACCTGCGTGTTGACACCTTTTATATTGATGACGGTTATCAGGCGCGGTTCACACTTACCAACCTGGGTGATAACTATTCCGACACCTTGTATGTCTATCAAGGCAGTTTCGAGATGGCTGAACTCCCTGTCAGACTCAAGGCTGGCGCCACGAGAGATTTTGCAGTCAAGTTGTATCTGATGGGACCTCCTGAAAATGGCGAGTTCACATATCAACTCTGTACAAAAGGGAAAGCCGAGGTGCTCGCCATGACGACCAAGGTAACGCAGCGTATAAACCTCGAAGCCGTTAACTTCCAAATTACAGGAAGCAGGATGTCTGGCACGAAGCACCAGGTGGATGTCACGGTGGAAAACCACGGGGCAGAATTTTGGAATACTCTCTATATGTATGTCTATCCTGACGGTAAAATGCTGGCCGCCGATGCCGCTATACCAAAAGACGGTTCTGATGTCGTCACGTATTATTTCACACCAGAAAGCAGTGGCACATACACCCTGACTGTCTATCGGGATCGTCAGAGGGAATATCCCATCGGGAGCACCACGTTTAAAGTAGGAACGGTATCTATTACAAATGTGGAATTTAAGGGCAATATGCTGGCTTCATGCTCCCAAAACTTTGACATGACAATAGAAAACCCGTTTGACGAGGATTTCAAATCCACCTTCTATATTTTCCAGTCACAAACGAACAATAAAGGATACTATGTCACTTTCAGGGGGGTCAATGTCCCTAGGAATGAGACGGTCGTGTTGGGGTCTGCGTTTGCGCCCTCATTGCCGGGACATTGGAACGTGTGGATTACGCGCAATCAAAACGGCTCCGGAGTGCTATGGTCCGGGTCATTGGAAATACTCAATCTGGAAGTGGAAAATATAGAAATTGTCGGCGACAGGTGCGTTCATTCCACACAACAAATCAACGTCACCATTCACAACCCCGGCGGCGACTTCAATCGCGACGTCTGCCTCTATGCCTCACAGACTGACGACATGGGCCTTAACATCGCACGTTTGAATCTGACAATAACCGCCGGTGCCACGGAGACGGTCACTTTTAATTTTACACCACAACAGAGCGGTGTGTGGAACCTGTGGATTGGGGCCGACAGACGGGCGTTGAATGTGTTGGGTTCTACGCAAGTGGAAATCATAAATGTTATCCCCGGTGATGTGAATGGGGACGGTGAGGTGGATGTGGCGGATTTTACTCTGATGGCATGCTACCTGTTGGGACAGAATCCTGCGACGTTTATCATAAGGGCGGCCGATGTGGCAGGATCCGCTGACGGAAGCCCCGACGGCAGTATTGATATAGCCGACTTAACAGGCATCGCCAATATCATCCTGCATGGACAAGGCTCATCCACCAACCCATGATTCTTCATCCCAATCACATTCGTGAAATACATAATATTTGTAGTAAGTAACGTGAGTTCGACGAAATATAACTGTCTGAAAATTTGGTGATTAGCGAAAATTGTTGTAACTTTATAGTGTTGAAATACAAAGTTTTACAAACAATAATCGCTATGATTACCGAGGACAAAGTTACGGAATTATTTTGTATTGCAGACGATTTCTGCAAGTTTTTTGATGCCATGATGGCAAAATATACCATAAAGGAGGGTAAAAAGCGCAATTATCACCGTGACTCGACGCTTTCAAGGTCGGAAGTG
>JAFZAH010000015.1 GCA_017548275.1 Prevotella sp. | reverse complement strand
TTCCTCAAGGCATACCGTACCTACTCCATGAGAGGGGCCCCCGAAGTTGCATATCACGATAGCAAGCAACTGCTCGACTTCGGTAAGTGCCAGAGCGTACACTTCTCCGCACAGATTGCCAGCTTCACGCTGACCATGATGCAATACAACATTCTCTGCACGGTGAAACGGTTTGAGGCATACGAGACCATCGGAGGACTCTTCCGTGATGTCACCGGAAACACACTTGAGCTGTCTGTTACGGACAGGATATGGGAACTTATACTGGACACCATCCTGGAAATCGCAGAGATGATTTCTGCCGATGCCGGCGAACTGCTTTCTGCGGTCATTGATGTCAATCCTAAGTTCCATAAGCTATATCAAATGTATAAATTAGTCGCTTGATGAATGAATATTCACTTGCGAAACTTTAGCAGTATAATTTTTTAACAACTCTATGACACGACCGACCTCTGCCATATCCATCACCGGACTGATTGGCAGGCTCAACTCCTGTTGATGTATCTTTTCTGTGACTGGTAGCGACAAATGTGCGTATTGCCTATAGCACTCTTGCTTATGTGGTGGTATCGGGTAATGAATAAGCGTTTGTACACCTTTCTCAGACAAATATTTTTGTAATTCATCACGCTGTTCACAAAATACGGGGAATAGGTGATATACATTCTGTCTGTCATTAAGACGGAGTGGCAACTGTATCAGCGGATGATTGATGTGGTCATAATAGTAATTGGCTATTATCTGGCGATGTGCATTGTCATCGTCGAGATGTCTCAATTTTACGTTCAAAACCGCAGCCTGAATCTCGTCTAGACGGCTATTACGACCTGTGTATTTGAACACATATTTCTTTGACGATCCATAATTAGCAAGCGTTCTTACAGTTTCAGCCAATAGCGAATCGTTGGTTGTAACGGCCCCTGCATCTCCGAATGCGCCTAAATTTTTACCTGGATAGAAACTATGCCCAGCTGCGTCGCCAAGAGAGCCTGTTTTTCGGTCTTCAAAACGGCAGCCGTGAGCCTGAGCATTATCTTCGACCAATTTCAAATTGAATTTCTTACAGATCTCTCCGATTCTCTCTGTAAATGCACACCTTCCGTAAAGATGTACGAGCAATATGGATTTGGTCCGTTCAGTAATAGCCTTTTCTATTTTAGTATCATCTATTTCCAAAGTGTTGTAACGGGGCTCAACAAAAATAGGCTTTAAGCCGTTTTCTGTAATTGCTAAAATAGAGGCTATAAAGGTATTAGCGGGTACAATCACCTCATCTCCAGGTCGCATGACACCCAATTCGATATATGCCCTATATATCCAAATAAGAGCATCGAGTCCATTACCAACCCCTATACAATAATCCGTTCCTATATACGAAGCGAAATTATCTTCAAACCGTTCCACTTCTTGACCTTGCAGATACCAACCGGAATCCACTACCCGGCTCACGGCTTCATGGATTTCAGCAGCATATTTCTGAGTTACCTTTTGTAAGTCTAAAAACTTAATCATATCTCATGCGTTTTTCCAGATTTATCTTTCTTATCCATATCCAAGATGATTCCATCTGATGTGATAAAACCTTTTTGACGTGCGGGATTTCCATACCAAAGAGTATTTGCAGGCACATTATGTGTGACAACACTTCCTGCGCCGATCAAAGCATACTCACCAATGACGACACCTGCCTTGATGGTACTATTTGCACCTATCGAAGCGCCTTTCTTCACCAATGTTCTGGTCAACACATAATCAAAGTTTTTCGAGCGAGGGACTAAATCATTCGTAAAAGTCACGTTGGGGCCTACGCAGACATTGTCTTCAAGTGTAACACCATCCCATAATTGAACCCCTGATTTTACCGTGCAATTATCTCCCACTGTCACCTCATTCTCAACCAACACATTGGCACAAATATTACAATTATTGCCTATGACAGCTTGGGGAAAGATGACGCAAAATTGCCAAATATTAGTGCCATCACCTATATGTGATGACATACAATCTGATAATGGATGGATTTTAACCGCCATTTTTCTTGTAATCTAAAAAAACTTCATAGTTTCGGATATAGTCTTCTTTGTCGTATTTATGTGATGCTAAGACTAGACAAACAGAACCCGATGAGAAATCGTCAAGGGTACGCCAAATGCCCGGGACAACCAGCAAACCTTGATATGGGCGATTGAGGAGGAATGTGCGTTTGGTGCGTCCGTCATCCAAAGTGACAGTAAAACTGCCACTGGCGGCGACAATCAGTTGCGATAATTCTTTATGTGCATGTGCCCCGCGACTCTCGCCCCCAGGCACATCATACAAATAGTATATACGCTGAACGCTGAACGGAATATCCTTGTCGTTTTGCACAACAGACAGATTGCCCTGAGGAGCATGATGCTTACTAAACTCTATGATTGAACAATCATAAACCCTACTATTCCTCATTCTTCAGAGTTTTAAAGTGTTCGTAATCACGAATATAATCCTGCTCATCGTAGCGAGTAGACGACAAGATCAAAGCCAGTGAATTGGTAGAGAAGTTATCCATCTCACGCCATAAGCCTGAAGGAACATACAAACCGTAATAGGAGCGGTTTAGATGATATCTTTGCCGCTCATTTCCATCGTCAAGTATCACATCAAAACTACCAGAAAGAGCGATGATGAACTCACAATTCTCCCGATAAGCATGTCCACCACGACTCTCTCCGCCCGGCACATCATATATCCAATAAGTCCGCTCTATCTTAAAGGGGATTTCCTTTAATTCTTCCACTACCGACAAATTACCTCGAGCGTCAAGAAACTTCGGCAGTTGTATAATTTTCACATCAGACAATTTCATCCTTTTCAATTCTTATCAATACTATTAATGATATCATTCAATATATTTTCAGAAGGCAAACCTTTTTTGGGCATCAATACATCATTTACGTATCGCGTTCTTTGCTCTTTCAACGGATCCACACCTTCTATCACGTTATTAATGAATTCTTCTACATCATCAGTTTTGTAAGCGTGATAATAATTTTTTAGTGCATCCAATGTGAAATCATTAAACAAATCTTCTAAGGGAATTCCATTTGATGTCCTCATAACGGGCTTATTCACATACAAATACTCTATGAGGAAAGACCCGCTATCATGAATCATGGCGTCACTTGTCAAGAATAGATCCGTATAGTCACCCTCGACCAATGCGGTATTGGGCATATTTGCCCAATTCTCAAAATAACTATTTGTCTTTTCTTCTCCCCAAAAATGTTCTAATTTGGATCTTAGCAAAGGATGGGGTTTGAACGCTATCTGAATCTTATCCGCATATTTCTTGGCCATTTCTACCATGAAATCACAATAATCCAAGAAACAAGAAAAGTGAATTGGACCTACTGGTTCTAATGTATGATGAGGTGCCCATATTATCCTTTTTCTTTGATTCTCAAGGAATTTCCAATAGTTATTTTTGACTTTATATTGAGTATCTATTAAATCCTCAATACCTAAATAACCCGTCACAACAGCATTTCGTCCATTATTATTTCCCCCGAGTCTTGCATAATCCAAATGTTTGCTTGTCTCTACATAATTTCTCCACACCAGATTATGCAAAGGTTGATTAAAATTGAAAGAAAAATCTTTGGTGTTTCCAAATCCGTACGTCACATACACAGTCAGTAAATCCCTAAATCGGTATATATAATACCGGTCATCAATTAATCCTTTATAGGGATTAGTATAAAAAATAATATCTGGAGCCAATTCTTTTCTAACATCTACATAAACTCCGTTTTTATAATTATAGGACATAATCACATTATACCCTCTCTTCTTAAAAGTGTCATAACAATGTTGTAATGATTCCAACATGTGTTTTCTGCCTCTGTTGACCGCAGGACAAACTAAAACGGTAGGATTAAACCTCTCATTTCTTTCCATTAATCGGTATAAAGCATCATATTTCCATACGGAATCATAAATAGCAAAGAACACACAATTAATAACTTTTTTCTTTTTGCATCTTTCTAAGGCCTTTTGATGCAATATTATTTGTTTTTCCAAATAGGATTGAGAAAGATATTTATTCTCCTTATGAAGCCGATAATACTTTAAAGGGTGAACAATGTATGCACAAACGCCCAACAATTTATTAGGTAAAATATTTATGAGTCTCTCTTTGAATGACATTCTGAATAAGTTAAAAAACAAAGCGCAATACTATACAATCTCATTTTTTAATACCTCTATTACATACAACCAATTCATGGAGGCGGTAGAAATTTTAGGTGGATTTGAGGTTAAATAATGCGGTCTTTGACTCCGGGTAAGCGTGCTGATACGCTGGGGGCACTCCTTCAAATTCCCCATTTCTGATTTGTAAAGCCATAAATCAGTTGATAGTGACGAAGTTTGAAGAAAAAGTTCAGGAAGCGCCCCCATACCGTAGCGTTCCGATCCACTATTCTCCTTAAATCGCTTAATACGACTTTTCCATCATCCGTAAGTGGCACTTTTTTTTCGATTTCACTCAACATTGTTGTCCGATCATAATAGCATGGGTTCTTTACATTTTTCAAGAATTCTGTCAGTCTGTTCGTTTTATTTACCCATGCCCTCGTCACATTCCCTTCGTGTTTCCTTTGCCTTGTTATAACTGTTTTCCGACAAGGCTTTCCACAAGGTCGGGTTCCATCCAGTCGTCGGAGTCCTCATGCACGAGCCAGTCGGTCTGGCAGGCGGCGACGAGGGTGTTTCGCACCGTGGCGAGACCTTTGTTCTCGCCGTTGTGCAGTATGGTGACATGCGCGGCCCGTTCGGGGTAATCTTTCATCACGCGTTCGAGCACCTCCATACTGCGGTCGGGCGTGCCGTCATCGCAGAAGATGTACTTGAGGTTGGGGTATGTCTGTTCAAACACGCTTCGGGCGCAACGCTCGATATAGTTTTCTACCTGATAGACAGGTACGAGGATGGTAACCCGGGGTTTGACTGTCTCTAAATTCTCTTCTTTGTTCTATTTGTCAATAGTGTCAGACATTTTTTGTTATTATGTTATTTTGTATTTGGCAAATAAATATGGTCTATGTGGGCGGGCGGAGTGGTGTCATTCATCATCGCGAAGCGACCATTCCACATTCGTCATTCCACATTCAACATTCTTGAATGCTGCTCCGCAGATTATGCTCCACATCGGCGATGGGGTGCCAGCCGAGGGCTCGGAGACGGGTGGTGTCGAAGACGGCACGGCTGATGATGTCGTTCTGCCGCATAAGTGCCTCGTCAACGTCGAATCGCACCTGACAGCCGCCAATACGGGCGATATGCTCAGCCAACTGGCGTATGGTGAGGTTGGAGGTGTCGTCGGCCACATTATACGCCTGACGGCTCTCGCCTTTCATCAGGATATGCAGCAGGGCGCAGACGGCATCGGCCACATAGCACCACGAGCGCATCTGCAAACCGGGACTCTTGAGGATGATATCCTTGCCTTCACGCGCAAGACGGATGAACTGGGCGTAAGCGCGATTGTCGCTCTCAGTGAAACAGGGTCCGTAGGTATGGCAGGGACGGGCTATCACCACGTCAGCGCCATACTCGGCGGCATAGGCCACGCAAAGCGTCTCGGCTGCCCGTTTCGACGACGGATAGCAGGCGCGCGGGTTGGTGCAATCCAGATAACCGCTGCTCTGTTCGGTAAACGGCACTTCGGCACATTCGCCATAGACCTCGCCCGAGGAGACATACAGCAGTCGCCGCATGTCGTGCGCCAACCCGTACTCCATGAGATGGGTGACGCCCATGAGATTGGCTTTCATCACCTCGACGGGATTGCTGGCGAAGAAATTAGGACTGCCCGGACTGGCGGCGTGGATGATGTAGTGGAACGGCACATCTGTCTGCAACGGCTCCATCACATCGTATTTCATGAAATGAAACGCCGCATCGCCAAGATAGTCGGCAAAACGACCCTTTGCCCGTTGCTCATTGCGCCCGGCGGCATATACATGGTAATCACGCCCGGCATGGAGCATCAGCGCATCGACGAGCGCCGAGCCTATCAGGCCCGTAGCGCCCGTGACGAGGATGTTCGCTCCCGAGAGTTGTTCCCATGGCAGGGAAAAACTGTCTATATGCCGTATGTCGTCGAGGTAGGCGTTCATTTATATTGCTTCTGTTATTTGCTGACGGGCATATCTGCAGCCTCAATGTGATTCACCGCTCCCCTCGCCCATTGGGGGCAGGTTTGAGGCGGTTCATTTCAACCAAGCCTCTCGCTCGGTATGCATCAAGGCCTTCAAAATCTCCAAGTCCTCGACGGTCGTGATTTTGATGTTTTTCTCCGAACCCGGCACGATGTGCATCTCGCGTCCGCCAAGTTCCGCCATCAACGTGCACGAAGCCACAGAATCGGTGATGCCTCGCTCACGAGCCTCTTCATGCGCCGCGATGATGTTGCGCAGGCGGAAGGTCTGCGGTGTCTGCGTGCGGATGAGTTTGTCACGCGGGATGCTCGTCGTGGTAGTGAATCCGTCGGCGCTCTCAAGAATGGCCTCGCGGCATTTGATGCCGGTGATGGCATAACCGTATTTCTTGCAGATAGCAATGTTCGACGAGATGATATCTTGCGAGAGCAGGGGGCGCACCGCGTCGTGGATGAGCACGAGATCCTCGTCTTGACAACCGGCGTCGCGCAGTCCGTAGATGCCGTTGTGGATAGACTCCATGCCGGTATTGCCACCTGGGAATATCCAGCGTAATTTCGTCACGCTGAACTGGTTGGCGTATGATTGCAGCACGGTCTCCCATCCCTCGATGCACACCACGGCGATGGCGCTGATGTCAGGATGACGCTCGAAGGCGAGCAATGTATGGATAATGACTGGGCAGTTATCTACATGCATGAACTGCTTGGGGATATCTTGCCCCATGCGGTTGCCGGCTCCTCCGGCTATAATCAGTGCGATATTGGACATATTTGGTGTTTTTAGGAGTGACAGTGTTGAGGAGTGACAGAAGTTCAGACAATGACTGTCTATTGGTTATTAAGTGTGTTCTGTTTATTCTGATTGTTATGCCGATGGTCAACATTCAAACCCGTTCACCGCCTCTACCACCTGCCGGGCATCGGTGTCGGTCAGGGCGGGATGGAGGGGGAGGCTCAGTTCCTCGCGATGTATCTGCTCGGTGACGGGCAGGGAGAGGGCGTGATACTGCGGATAGCACTCCTGACGGTGCGGGGGGATGGGGTAATGGATGATGGTCTGTATGCCACGGTCGGCAAGATGCTGCTGCAGACGGTCACGGCAAGGACTCATCACGGGGAAGATATGACAAACATTCTGCTCGTCGGGCATGCGGGCGGGCAATGTGACGGCAGGATGGTCGATGTGATCGTAATAATACCGCGCTATCTGCCAACGGCGGGCATTGTCGCGATCGAGATGACGGAGTTTGACATCGAGCACGGCGGCTTGTATCTCGTCAAGGCGGCTGTTGCGACCCGCATAGCGGAACTCGTATTTGCGCGTTGAGCCGTAATTGGCCAGGGAACGGACGACGGCGGCCAACTCGGCGTCATCGGTGGTGACGGCTCCTCCGTCGCCCATGGCTCCAAGGTTCTTGCCCGGATAGAAACTATGACCGGCGGCATGGCCTATAGAACCCGTGCGTCTGTCTCCATAGTGGCATCCGTGTGCCTGGGCATTGTCCTCGACCAACAGCAGATTGTGGCGGCGGCAGATGTCGCCTATCTTGTCAGTGTATGCGCAGCGGCCGTAGAGATGAACGATCATGACCGACCGTGTGCTCGGGGTGACAGCCTCCTCTATTCTGTCATCGTCAATCTCGAGCGTATCGAGACGCGGTTCGACGAATACGGGCACCAATCTGTTTTCCGTGATGGCGAGGATGGATGCGATATAGGTGTTAGCAGGCACGATCACCTCGTCGCCCTCATGCATCAGCCCCATCTCGAGGTAAGCCCTGTAGATGAGCGTCAGGGCATCCAAGCCGTTGGCCACGCCCACACATTCACTCGAGCCGATATATTGCGCATAATGCTGCTCGAAACGCCTCACCTCCTCACCCAAGAGATACCACCCTGAATCAACCACTCGGCACACCGCCTCTTGTATCTCGTCGGCATAAAACCCGTTGACAGTCTTTAGGTCAAGATAGGAAAGCATTTTTGAATAAGGACAGAGGAATTTTAATTGTGAATTGTGAATTGCCAATTGTCAATTATTACCGCCCTTTATACATGTCGTCATAATAGCGCTGGTAGTCGCCTGAGGTGACGCGGTCCATCCATTCCTGATGGTCGAGATACCACTGCACGGTCTTCTCGATGCCCTCCTCAAACTGCAATGACGGCTCCCAGCCCAACTCCTCCTTGAGTTTGGTGGAGTCGATGGCGTAGCGCAGGTCATGACCCTGACGGTCGGTGACGAAGGTGATGAGATCGAGGTCGGCCCCCTCGGGACGGCCCAGCAGACGGTCCACGGTGCGGATGAGCACGTGGATGATGTCGATGTTGCGCCACTCGTTGAATCCGCCGATATTGTACGTCTCGGCAATGCGCCCATTGTGGAAGATGGTGTCGATGGCTCTTGCGTGGTCAACCACATAGAGCCAGTCGCGCACGTTCTCGCCCTTGCCATAGACGGGCAGGGGGCGGCGGTGGCGGATATTGTTGATGAACAGGGGTATCAACTTCTCGGGGAACTGATACGGCCCGTAGTTGTTCGAGCAGTTGGTCACGATGGTTGGCATGCCGTAGGTGTCATGGTAAGCGCGCACGAAATGGTCGCTCGACGCCTTCGATGCCGAGTAGGGGCTGTGAGGCTGGTATTTGGTCTGCTCGGTGAAGAGCGTGCCGTCAAACTGCAATGCGCCATAGACCTCGTCGGTGGAGATATGGTAGAACCGCTTGCCCTCATATCGCTCGGGCAGCGACTCCCAGTAGATTTTGGCAGCCTGCAACAGCGAGAGGGTGCCCAGCACATTCGTCTTGGCGAAGGTGAACGGGTCTTTAATGGAACGATCCACATGACTCTCGGCGGCCAGGTGGATAATGCCGTCAACCTGATGCTCGCGCATGAGGGCGAGCATGGTGTCGAAGTCGCAGATATCGGCCTTGACGAAGGTATAATTGGGTTTGTCCTCCACGTCGGCCAGATTCTCGAGATTGCCGGCGTAGGTCAGTTTGTCAAGACAAATGATGTGATAGTCGGGATATTTGTTGACAAACAGCCTGACGACATGCGAGCCGATAAACCCGGCTCCACCGGTGATAATGATATTCATATTTGGAGGTTTGAGATTTGAGATTTGAGGTTTGAGATTTCACGCCTCTTGGGGCTCCTCAGTTTTCTTTTCCTTTTTGAATGCGAAGAAACGCTGTCCGAGGTAATTGAGCAGCACAAACAGCACCATGCCTACGACCATGGCCACATTTTCCTGCACACTCTTGCTGCTGTCAGCGAGAGCAGCCTTGGCCAGAGGTTTGGCCACACCGTAGGCGATGAAATAACAAACGACGATATTGATGGTGAACTTGACGACAGAACGCCATGTCGAACCATGATATTTGAAAGTGTACCACCTGTTAAGGCAATAACTCAGAATCGAACCGAAGAAATAATTGGCCGCTGACGACAACCAGTAGGAACAGTCGAACACATTGTAAAGCACAAACATGATGGCGGTGCCCACGACCGTGTTGATAACGCCTACTATAGCGAACCGGATAAATGAATTGGAAATGATAATACGAAGATTTGATGTTCACGATGAAAGATGCGCATCTCCTCCTCTCACTGGCAATAAAAAAGCGCGGTAAGAGGTCACAAAGAAAGATATAACGCATCTATCAGCAAAAGCGTCACCGCATAGGAGCGTTTCACGCCCGCAGATTCGTCAGTCTGCTGTTTTTGCGCTGCAAAAATACTAATTTTAATCGACATAGACCGTTTTTCTCCCCATTTTTTTCTACAAAATGTTTTTTTTGTGTAATTTTGCGGCACATAAGTAAAAATATCGGAAAAATGAGCAAAGGGCAAGAGATTACCATGAGGTGAGGGGTTGGAGGCCGGAGGTCTGAGAATACTCTGCTGATGCAGCGGTAACGTCTGAACTCCTAAAATCCTGAACTTCTGAACTCTTAATTGGCAGAGTAATGTCCTTAACTTAACTTCTTGAATTCAATATCAAATCGAAATATGAAAAAACTGATATTTGCTCTGATGAGCCTGATGCCCATGTTTGCCTGGGCGCAATGGGAAACCCCCGACAATCAAGAAAACACGCAGCAAAAGACCAAATGGACTAAGCCCGAAGCGGAGAAAACGACTACGGAGAAAAAAGAGAAAACGTATGAATGGGCTGCCTATCTGGGCGACGTGGTGCCCACCGACGCCGAAGGGAATGTGGTGTGGGAACGCACCTTCAACAACCAACTGAGCGCTGAAGAGAACTACAACCACATGTTGGAGTTTATGAACAACTACATCAAGGGCAAGAATTTCAACCCCGAGAGCAGAGTGGCGCTGGTCAACAAGGCTGAACGCAGCATCGCGGCTCATATCGACGAGTATATCACATTCTCATCGACGTTTATCTCGCTCGACCGCTCACGTCTCATCTACACGCTCCAGGCGACCTGCGACGACCATCGGGTGACAGTCAAAGCCTTCCGCATCTCCTATTGGTATGAGGAGAACAGAAAGGGCGGATACCGTTATCATGCTGAGACATGGATTACCGACAAATACGCGGTCAACAAGAAACACACCCGACTGCTCCCCCTGTCCGGCAAATTCCGCCGCAAGACCGTTGACCGCATGGAGGAACTGATGCAACAGTTTGAATACGAGGTAATTAAGCAATAACTCCATCCCACCATCATCAACCCTTACTTGCGATGACCGACAATGAATCTCTGGCCAAAAAGCCGGAAAGAATGAAGCACAGAAATGAGAAGAAACGCGACCGTTTCTTCGTTTTCAGGAATGTGCTCAATATCCTGTTTATGGTGGGCGCTGTGGTAGGCGTGATTCTTTATCTCAACTCGTCCGACCACACCGTGGCCACGGCCATCATCCTCACATCCATCGTGCTGAAATTCACGGAGTGCGTATTGAGGATGATGAGATAAAAAGAGGAAGTGGCAGAGGGTCACGACGTGACAAGTCATTGCGAAACAATAAAGCGTTAATCACTTGAATATCAAAAGATTATTATCCATAGTAATCGTACTCGCCTGTTGGGCGGGAAATATTGCCGCGCAGGAATACAATGAGATCCGCGACGATGGCACCATCATCCCGGCCGGCATGCGGCAGCAGCGGGTAAGCGACTCCATACAAAGTCAGCATAAAGAGATACACACCGGACTGCACGTATGGACCATCGACGAGCGGTTTGGCGACCGTACGCCCGCCGAACCCGACACGCTGTCGTACATGTTTATGAACACCACGTTCACCACAGGCTTGCGGGGCGAATACAACACCACGGGCAACCTCGGGGCACCGCGCCAGAGCCGTATTTTCATCGACCGCAACGACCGGGGCGATTTCATTTTCACACATCCCTTCTCATACTTTATCATTCCCGTCAGCGATTTCCATTTCACGAACACGCTGACACCCGTCACCAATCTCGGATATCATTCCTGCGGCGACCGCACCAACGGCGAAGACCACCTCAAAGCAGCATTTGCCGTCAATGCGGGAAAACGCCTGGGCGTAGGGTTTAAGTTCAATTACCTTTACGGGCGCGGCTACTATTCCGACATCAGCGCGGCGCTGTTCAATTACACCATGTACGGCTCCTACCTCGGCGACCGCTACGAGGCACACCTGCTCACCTCGCTCAATCACCAGAAACAGGCTGAGAACGGCGGTATCACCAATGACAATTATGTCACCCACCCGGAGATATTCAACGACAACTACAGTGAGGGCGAGATTCCCACGGTGATGAGCCAAAACTGGAACAGAAACGACAACCAGCACATCTTCTTCTCCCACCGTTATAATGTGGGATTCAATCGTCAGGTGCCCATGACTCCCGAGGAGATTGAGGCAAAGAAGTTTGCCATGAAGTCGCAGGAGGAGAAAGCCGCTGCCGACGCGAAAAATAAAGCACGCGCTGAAGCCAAGAAAAACGGCATGGAATTCGACGAGGAGGAATATGAGGAGCAACTCAGGCTGCAGGCGACGCTCGGCAGACCCGACACCACGGCCGTCGCGCCCTCCGACACCTCGTGGGTCAAAAACGAGTATGTGCCGGTCACCAGTTTCATCCATACTGTGAGTTTCAACAATTATGACCGGATTTATCAGGCATACAAGACCCCCAAAGACTATTACGCCGAGCACTACGACGCCACTAGCCCCTATGGAGGCGACTCCATCTATGACAATACGCGCCACTACGAACTGCGCAACACGCTGGCCATTGCCATGCTCGAGGGTTTCAACAAATGGGTGAAAACAGGATTGAAAATCTTCGCCACACATTCGTTCCGCCACTATAAACTGCCCGACGACCAGGGCGGATGGGCAAAATACAACGAACAGTCTTTGCTTGTAGGAGGACAACTGAGCAAGACACAAGGTAATACCTTCCATTACAATGTGACAGGTGAATTCGGCGTTGTCGGCGATGACGTCGGTGCCGTCAGTATCGACGCCAATGCCGACCTGAATTTCCGGCTGTGGGGCGACACCATCCAACTGGCGGCAAAAGGTTTTTTCCATCTCGCCACACCGTCGTTCTACTATGACCATTATCACTCGAAGCATTACTGGTGGGACCAAGAGATGAAACAAGTGACCCATTCGCGTGTCGAAGGCCTGTTCTCACTGCGCCGGACGAAGACACGTCTCCGTGTAGCGGTCGATAACCTGCAAAACTATGCATACTTCGGCACCTCGTTCAACATCACCGAAACGCAAAGTAACGGTGGCATAACATACGGACGTTCAGGCAATGCCGTGTATGCGCGCCAGACAGGCGAGAATATCAGCCTATTGACCGCACAACTGTCACAGGAATTCCGTCTCGGCCCGCTCCATCTCGACGCTGTGGTCACGTATCAGAATTCGAGTCACGAGGATATCATCCCCGTGCCTGACCTGAATATCTACGGCAACCTCTATCTCAGGTTCAAAATCGCCAAGGTGCTGAAATGCGACCTCGGTGCCGACATGAGATGGTTCACCAAATACCATGCGCCGGAATATGTGCCGGGCATTGCGCAATTTGCCGTGCAGGAAAATCCCGAAAGCCGTGTGGAGATAGGCAACTACCCCATCATCAATGCTTACGCCAATTTCCACTTGAAACAAGCGCGTTTCTTTGTGATGCTGAGCCATGTCAACGCGGGCGACGGAGGCAATTATTTCTTCACGCCCCACTATCCGCTCAACACACGTGTGTTCCGCTTTGGCATATCATGGAATTTCTTTAATTAGAAATCACTTTTTCATCAGGAAAGGGATATACACTATGGTCGAAGTAAAAACGAATTCTCTGAAAGCCTGGGTGTTGGCAGCCCGCCCCAAGACACTCACAGGGGCGGCGGTGCCCGTGATGATGGCGTTGTCGATGGCGTTCGTTGACGGAGGGTGGAGCGCGTTCAAGGTCCTGCCGGCGGTTCTCTGTTTCCTCTTCGCCTTCATCATGCAAATCGACGCCAATCTCATCAATGACTATTTTGATTTCAAGAAAGGCACCGACGACGAGCACCGTCTGGGGCCACGGCGTGCATGTGCGCAAGGATGGGTGACTGAGCATGCCATGCAGCGCGCCATCAACATCACCACTGCTGTGGCTTGTGTCATCGGTCTGCCATTGGTCATCTACGGAGGATGGTGGACCGTGGTCATCGGTGTGGCATGCGTGCTCTTCTGTTTCCTTTATACGATTTACCTCTCTTACCGTGGACTGGGCGACCTTCTGGTGTTGGTGTTTTTCGGACTGGTGCCCGTGTGTGCCACTTATTACCTGCAGACGGGTACGGTGACCACGGATGTCATAGTGGCTTCTGTGACAAGCGGACTGGTCATCGACACCCTGTTGGTGGTCAACAACTACCGCGACCGTGACAATGACCGTCGGACGGGTAAGCACACATTGGTGGTGCTCATCGGTGAGAGATGGACAGAGGCGCTCTACTTCGCACTCGGGGTCATCGCATTCCTGCTGGGACTGGTGCAACTGTCTTCAGGGCGCTACCTGACATTTCTCCTGCCGGCAGTATATGTCATGATTCACACCTACACCTTCTGGAAAATGAAAAAGATACACCAAGGCAAGGCCCTCAATCAGATATTAGGCATGACCGCCCGCAACATCTTCATCTTCGGCCTCCTATTCACCGCCGGCGTCCTCCTCGACGGAATGGTTTAAAAGGAGCAAGGAGCAAGGGGCAAGGGGCAAGAGATTACCTAGAGGTCAGAGGTGAGAGGTCAGAGGTGAGAGGTTCGCCACCCCTCCCATAGTTTCCAACCCCTAAACGACCAAACGACTAACTCCCCAAACGACCAAACGACCAACTCCCCAAAACGACCAAACGACTAACCCCCTAAACGACCAAATGACCGACCGCGTAAGTTTAGACCTCATGGAATTTGTGGAGCAGCAGATACTGCCCCGCTATGCGTCGTTCGACAAGGCGCACAACATGGAACATGTGACCCGGGTGATACGCCGCTCCGAGGCACTAGCCCGCCAATTGGGCGCCGACCTCGACATGGTGTACGTCATCGCGGCTTATCATGACCTGGGACTGGAGGGACCGCGCGCCATCCATCACCGCACAAGCGGCAAGATTCTCGCCTCCGACGCACGTCTGAAGAAATGGTTCTCGCCCACACAGATACGTTTGATGAAAGAGGCTGTGGAAGACCACCGCGCATCGGCATCGAACGCCCCGCGCAGCATTTACGGCAAAATTGTGGCAGAAGCCGACCGCGACCTCGACCCGGAGATGGTCATCACACGCACCATACAATTCGGTCTGGACCATTATCCAGAATACGGACGCGATGAACAATGGAAACGCTTTCAAGAGCATTTAGACAATAAATACTCCGCTCACGGATATATCAGGTTGTGGATTCCCGGTTCGCAAAACGAGCGTCATTTGAAAGCCCTGCGCGAACTCATCAACAACCCCGAAGCGCTCCGCAAACGCTTCGACGAGATTTTTACAACACTGACAACGACGGCTAAACCTTAAACCCCCGAGGGGGAGAACAAAGACTGTCCGGCAATCATTTAGTCATTACACCTGCATCCCTTTCCCCTTCCTCGGAGGAGAAGGGGGAGGCTTCTTCCTACACCTTAAACTTCTCTACCATTTTGCGGTAGAAATCCATTTGTTGGGCATCTGTGGTGGGTGTGACGCCCTGCAGTTGTGTGAGCATGGATTGCAGGTCGCGTGTGATGGGGAATCCTTGCGCTTTTCTGCAGGCGACACATTTCTGTACCTCGTGCACGGCTTTGGGCTTGTCGCGCGAGATGAGGAGTGTGGCGAGGGCATAACGGTATCCCGAACGGAACTGCTCCTGCCGCTGATTCATAATGGCGCGGCAAAGGAGAGCCGCCTTCTGTCCCGGGTCATCGGTCAGGTCAGCCAATTCGGCATAAAGGTAACTGTCGCGGTGGCGTGTGAGCAGTTGGCGGTAGAGATTGACGGCCTTCTCGCGCTCGCCCATGATACAATAAACCACTGCCATGTAGCGCAGATTGTGTTTGTCGCGCGGATGCCGGCGCACAGACTCTTGCAAGAGCGGCATCATCTTCAACGCGTTCTCCACCGTGGGATTAGCCTTCAACTCATGAAAGCAGCACGTGAGCATACGTCGTGCGGTCGATGGCAGGGGATGGTTGCCCTCTTGGCTGGTGGCACCACGCCAGTCTTCCTCTTTCAAACGTTCCATGCCATAACGCTCCACAAAATCGAGCATGCGGAATGTCGGCGAGGCCTCTTTCATGCGCAGGGCACCATGGATGACAGCCTCATGCACCTTGCCGTCCTTGTCGTCGATGGCAGGTTGCACACGCAGCAGCGCCTCGAAGATTTTCTCTGCCTCGGCGGTGCGTTTCTCCGTCAGGCGTTTCTTCATGATGTCGCTCGCTGTCCAGAACATGCACAGCGTGGTGTATTTGCCCTTATGCACTGCATACATCGGGCGGATGGCCTCATAGGCCTCCTCTATCTTTCCCTGCTTGCGCAGTTCAAACACTTCTTTTACTGTCATTTACGTGGAACATTGAACGTGGAACATTGAACGTGGAACATTGAACCCTTAATCGTCAAGGAGTTCCGCTAATTTCTCTTTCAAAGCGTCACCGCGCAGGTCGGTGGCGATAATCTGCCCTTTGGGGTCGATGAGAACGTTTGAAGGGATGGCCATCACACCGTAAGCCGCGGCAGCCTCGCTTTTCCATCCTTTCAGGTCGGAGAGTTGCGTCCAAGGCATATTGAGTTTTTTGACAGCCGCCTTCCAGGCGCTGGCGTTCTCGTCGAGAGAGATGCCGATAACGTCAAATTTCTTCTTTCCGTGATATTGGCTGTAGCATTCCACCACATTGGGCATCTCCTGCCGGCATGGTCCACACCAACTGGCCCAGAAATCGACAAGCACGTAATTACCCTTGCCGCACCACTCGCTCAGTTTGTGCTGGCGTCCGAACTCGTCGGGCACGCTGACGTCGTGGAAAGGCTGTCCAGGTTGTTTCAGACCGATGGTCTCGAAATACTCCTTCACTGGCGCCATGTCGGGATGGTTGTAATAAGGCGTGCTGGGAATCATGAAATCCTTGAGGGCGTCATAACTCATATCCTGCATCATACCTGGCAGATAGACGGCGGGAATCATCGTGTCGCGGCATTTCTTCAGTTCCTGGATTTTTCCATTCTGTGCAACCTCGTATGCCTTGACCGCCTCTTTTCTCAATTCTTCCTGGTTATCGGCCGTGACTTTGCTGTTGAGGTCCATCAGAACTTTCGTGAACGTAGCGTTCACCTCATCCAAAGCACGGTCTGTCTTGGCCAGTTTGATATTCTGTTCGGAACCGCTCATGAGCAGCAGGGGCATGCCATCGACCTTCATGTCGCCATTCTCATTATCAACGAAGAAAACGTTGATAGGCGTGCCGTCGTTGAAAAACGGCAGGTAATACTCGTCTGCCCCGATACCGAGAATCGCTCCATCGGGCTTCGTGCCGGTATAAGAGAACAAGCCGTTGACCACCTCTATTGTGGCTATTTTCTTGAAATCTTTCTTCAGGTCATAAACATACACTTCTTTCAGTCCGCTCCTGACCTCCCCAGAAACGGTAAACTCCCTGTCCTGCGCCATCGCCCACATCGCCGACATGAGCATCACGGCTAAACATAATATTTTCTTCATATTGGTTGATAGTATTTTTGTTATTGTTCTATAATTCTTCAAAAACCATTTCATCATTCAGCAATGCTTATTGCATAAATTCCACCATTTTTATCGTCCATTGCCTCCTGGGCAAGTCGAGTAAACCTCTTTCTCTATGCCATCGAATTGATTGACATTTTCGTTAAGGGTTACGCCGAGGTTGCCTCCTGCCTCGCGGAGACAAATATACATTTCAACATTTTTCGTTCATCTGCTGCAAATATAACGTTTTTCCTTTTTATTATTTGCAATAGTTGTTTTTTTTCTCTACTTTTGCATTACTATTTATTCACAGAGTGCTTGCAACCTCTTAAAAAACAAGATTATGGATAGAAAACAAGAGAATCTGAAACTGCTGGGTCACGAGGCGAAGATAGCCACCACCTATACGCCCGAAGTCCTGGAAACCTTCGAAAACCAAAATCAGGAGAATGATTATTGGGTGCGCTTCAATTGCCCGGAGTTTACCGCCCTCTGCCCTGTGACGGGTCAGCCCGACTTTGCCGAGATACGCATCAGTTACATTCCCGACCGCCGGATGGTGGAGAGTAAGAGCCTGAAACTGTATTTGTTTAGTTTCCGCAATCACGGCAGTTTTCATGAGGACTGTGTCAACACCATCATGAAAGACCTGGTGAAGTTGATGGACCCCAAATATCTGGAGGTGACCGGCATCTTCGTACCCCGCGGAGGCATCAGCATCTACCCTTACGCCAATTACGGCCGCCCGGACACGAAATACGAGCAGTTGGCTGAAACTCGCTTATTTAACCGAGAGTGAGTCGGGTTTGCGTGAATAACCCCTTTCAAAATCCTTGAATTTCAACATGAGGGTGTCACGGTACATCATCACGAACTCTGCCGTGTCGTTCATCAGATGGGCAGGTTGTGTGCTGTCGTTGAGTGCGCGCCTGCCCCGATTGGTCAAAATCAGTTTTCCGTTCCACAGATGCCATTCGTGATAACGCCGCTGGCGGGGATAGGTCACAGGGCTCTCCTCGTCTAAGGAAGTCTGTCGGGGCGGACCGCCCACGGACTGAACCGTATAGTCGCGTTTGAGCGTCATCCCGTATTCACGGGGCACCATCAGTGAGGCGATGATAGAGTCCAACTCGTGCTGTTCCTCAGGTGTCACCTTCACTTCGTTGTCCACCTCGATGTTTTTCAGTTTCGACTCAGGCAGAACCAGATACGTCCATGTGCCCTTCAGGTCATCAATATCCACAACCATGAGCACCTCTTTCTTGTCAGGACCGAGCAGGATAGCCACCTTGTCGCCCACCTTCGGGCTGCCGAAGACGTGGCGTTGCAACGTGGCCTCGATGATATTGTAGGAGATAGGGTCGCTGATGGTATCGGGCATGAACACGAGCACGGAGTCGGAGCAACCGTCGCACGCAAAGCCGTACAACATCGAGTCGCCCTTGGCCACGTATGATTCCGATGGCGGAAGAATCTGCTCCGGCGCCTCTTCCGTCTTCTGTCCGCATCCTATCGCCGCCAACAGCAGAAACAGGAGTGCAAATATGTGTTTTGGTTTCATATCATTTGCTCTGATTGTGCGTGCAAAAATATTGTTTTTTTCAAGATTTGCCAAAAAAAATACGAATGAAGTGATGAAAGATGGAAAAAAAATATTATTTTTGCAAAATCCTATTGTAACTTAAAACGAAATACACATGAAAAAGAAAATCCAGTTTAGTCTCGTTTATCGTGACATGTGGCAGTCGTCGGGAAAATTCCAGCCCCGTAAAGACCAGTTGGAACGTATTGCCCCGGCTATTATCGACATGGGCTGTTTTTCGAGAGTAGAGACCAATGGCGGTGCCTTCGAGCAGGTGAACCTGCTGGCAGGCGAAAACCCCAACCACGCCGTGCGCGCATTCTGCAAACCCTTTAACGAGGTGGGCATCAAGACACACATGCTCGACCGCGGCCTTAATGCGCTGCGCATGTATCCCGTGCCCGACGATGTGCGCGAACTGCAATACAAAGTGAAACACGCACAGGGCGTTGACATTCCACGTATCTTCTGCGGACTGAATGACACCCGCAACATCATACCCAGCATCAAGTGGGCTAAGGCTGCAGGCATGACGCCGCAGGCCACATTGTGTATCACCACGTCGCCCGTACATACCGTGGACTACTACAGTGCCATCGCCGACGAGGTGATTGCCGCCGGTGCCGAGGAAATCTGTCTGAAAGACATGGCCGGCATCGGTCAGCCCGCACTGCTCGGCGCGCTCACCAAGAGCATCAAGACCAAGCACCCCGACGTCATCATCCAGTATCACGGCCACTCAGGCCCCGGCCTGTCGATGGCTTCCGTGCTCGAGGTGTGCAACAACGGCGGCGACATCATCGACACGGCTATCGAGCCGCTGAGTTGGGGCAAGGTGCACCCGGATATCATCTCCGTGCAGAGCATGCTGAAGAACGAAGGCTTCGAGGTGGCAGACATCAACATGAACGCCTACATGAAAGCACGCTCACTGACACAAGAGTTTATCGACGACTGGCTGGGTTATTTCATCAACCCCGGCAACAAGCACATGTCGTCACTGCTGCTCGGATGCGGACTGCCAGGCGGCATGATGGGTTCGATGATGGCCGACCTGGCCGGCATCCACTCCATCATCAACAAGACGCTCAAAGCCAAAGGCGAACCTGAACTGTCAACCGATGACATGCTCGTGAAACTGTTCGACGAGGTGGCATACGTATGGCCGCGCGTGGGTTATCCTCCACTGGTCACACCATTCTCACAGTATGTAAAGAACATCGCATTGATGAACCTGCTCACCATGGCTCAGGGCAAGGGACGCTTCGTGATGATGGACGACTCGATGTGGGGCATGATTCTCGGCAAGAGCGGTCGCATACCGGGCGAAATCGACCAGGAGTTGAAAGACCTCGCTGCCAAACAGGGACGCGAGTTCACCGACGCCGACCCGCACACCCTCATCCCCAATGCTCTCGACGACTTCCGCAAGGAGATGGACGAGAACGGATGGGAATACGGTCCCGACGATGAAGAACTTTACGAACTGGCAATGCACCCCGAGCAGTACCGCAACTTCAAGACCGGACAGGCGAAGAAGAACTTCCTGGCCGACCTGCAGAAGGCTAAAGACGCCAGACTCGGCGCAAAACTCACGCCCGAGCAAATCAGCGCCTTCAAGCATGCCAAAGCCGACGCACTGGTGGCTCCCGTCAAAGGACAAATCTATTGGGAGTTCAACGGCGACGGCGAGTGCGCTCCCACCACCGAGCCTTTCATCGGCAAGGAATACAACGAGGGCGACCCGTTCTGCTTCATCCAGGCTCCTTGGGGCGAGATTGTCGAAGTGCCCGCAGCATTGGGCGGCAAGTTGGTGGAAATCAACGCCAAACAGGGCAGCAAGGTGCAGAAAGGCGATGTAATCGCTTATATTGAGCGACCGACAACAGAATAAATTGATTATTGATAACAGTTTATTGTCATTGGATTACCAAAAAATCATCAATCAATATTACGACGAGGATGCGGATTTGCACCGCATCCTCGTTGTGCACAGTGAGGCGGTGGCGCGAAGAGCGTTGCGCATAGCCGACGCACACCCTGAGTTGGAGTTGGACCGCCTGTTCCTGCTCGAGGCCGCCATGCTCCACGACATCGGCATCATCCGCTGCGACGCGCCCGGCATTCTCTGCCACGGCACCGAGCCTTATATCCGTCACGGCATGATGGGAGCCGAGATGTTGCGCGCTGAAGGTTATGAGCGCCATGCCCGCGTCTGCGAGCGCCATACCGGCGCCGGTCTGACCCTCGACGACATCGTCTCACAAGACCTGCCCCTACCCCATCGCGATTTCCAACCTGAAACGCTCGAGGAACAGGTCATCTGCTATGCCGACAAATTCTACTCCAAGACCCGCCTCGACCGCGAAAAGACCATAGAACAAGCCGAGCGCAGCCTCTCCAAATTCGGCGAAGCAGGCGTAGAGCGTTTCCGAAAATGGGTAGAAAAGTTTGAATGAAGGAAAACCCACCTTGACCCTCCCCAGTAAGGGGATAATCAGAACCCAGGAGAACCTATGGGAACCTAAAAAAGCCCAGGAAAAAAGAAAAACCAGAAAAACACTAAACCATCTACCCTAAACCATCTCAATACCACTGCACGGCGTTGGAGTAGCCGCTTCGCTTGTCGTATTTGAGGGCGTCGGTCAGGGTGGCGGCATTACAACGGAAGGAGAAGTTGTAACTGGTGTATGGCGCGATGACGACCGAGCACGACATATTGAAACAATGCAGGTCGCGAGAGAGCGAGGCGGTGGTCATCGATATTTTCTTGAATTCGAAATCATAGCCTGACGAGAAACTGATGTTCCACCCGTCGCTGAGTCGTATGTTACCGCTCACGTTGAGCGTCTGCGTGAACTTGTAAGGATAGCGCATGCGCTTGGTGTTGAACTTTCCACCCGTGTTTTCGCGCATGGTGATACCATAGCCGAAGGTAAGCGACCACGGCATGTTGAAAGTCATATATCCGTCAGAGTCGGTCTCGGCTTTGCCGCCTTTATTACGTTTCTTGGCACCTTTTTGGGCCTTTATCATGTCATCATCCACGTTGGTCTCCACCTCGGTGTCCCACTCATCCTCTTCGTCGCCCTTTATGCCCCTGTCATCGTCGTCATCATCGCTGCCGCCGCCAAACCATTTTTTGATTTTATCGGGGGTCAGCGTGTAAGAGACATTCTGCGACATGCCCTGGAAACGGCCAAAACGCCCGTATCCCCACTCCGTGTGCGTGCCGACGTATGGACGTCCGTTCTCGTCAAGTTCGTAGGCATAGGTGGCGAACACGGCATTGAGGTTGAACGTGTAGTTTTTCCACCATTTCAGTCGTATGCGCATGGTCAGGTCGCTCCACGGGCGCTGTTTGGCGGCGAGGTTGTATGACATATTTAAGCCCAACTCGTCGATGATACTGATTTTCTTGACGCCTGTGCTGTCTTTGTCGGATTTGATTTTCATCTCGATGTTGTTGGAGATGTCGAAGTTCAGGCGGCCCGTCTTTCCTGTACCCGGCACACCATAAAGAAAACCCTGATAAGGAGAATACTCCACGAGCGACACATTGCCGTCGGCGTCGGTCTTCTGGTAGGTCTCATAATATCCGTAGCGCGAGGCGCTGAAATCGGGCGCATAACTGAATCCCACCTTCGTGGTCAACACATGTCGCACGGCTTCTATCTTGTCGCCGAAGATTTTCCGGTTGGGTACATAGAAACCGTAGAGTTTGGTCGATGCGTTGATTGACGCGTTCCAGTCAAACACATTGTGGAAGCCGTATGTGGTGTCGGTCACCTCGCATTGGTTTTCCGGATCCCAACGGCGAAGCACCTTCATCATATACATACGGTCGGTCAGGCTAATTTGCGGGTTCACGTTGATGTAATCAAACAAGGTGAAATTGCTGTTGATGGGGATGGAGTGCTGGAATCCGTTTTTCCAGTCCCTCACGAGGCTCGACTTCATCAGTTGGTCTTCTTTCGTCTTGATGGAGTTGCTCAAACGGCCGGTGTAACTCATCGAGATGGTCTCATACCAACGTTCTTTACCTGCCGCATGCTTACGTTTGAACGGATAGAATCGGCTGACGGTGATGCTCAGTTCGGGCAACTTCAGGTCGATAATCGAGTCGCGCATGTTTTGTGCTAAGTTGGCTTCCGCACTGATTGTCATGCCGAGGCTGGAGAAGTTGGTGGTCCAGTTCACCGACGAGGTGCGAGTGCTCTGCGTCAAGGCCTGCGGGTTGTACATACCCGTCAGGTTGTTGCGCTCATAACTTGTCGTTGCGAAGTTCACGCTTGCCGAGAGTGTGCTGAAGGGGTTGGCTTTCGTGTCTTGGCGGTGACTCCATTGTATTTTGAAACTCTCCTGTTTCTGATAATCGGGCATGCCCTTGTCACCGGTGCGCGTATCTTGATACGAGGCATAAAAACTACCGCTGTAGCGGTAGCGTTTCACGTAGTTCGACGCAGCGCTTATGCCCCACGAGCCTTTCGTGTATATCTCTCCCAACAGTTTCAGGTCCCACTTGTCATTGATGGCGAAGTAATAACCACCGTCGCGCAAGTAAAAGCCGCGGCTGCTCTCATCGCCGTAGGTGGGCATGATGAATCCGCTGGAATAATTCTTGGTGAAGGGGAAGAAACCGTAAGGGATGGCCAATGGCAACGGCACGTCGGCTACGACGAGATAAGCCGGTCCGAAGACCACGTCCTTGCCGGGACGCACCTTGGCGCGCGACAGGGCTATGTAAAAGTCGGGATGCTCCAGGTCGCAGGTGGTGTAGGTGCCGCGCTGCAGATAGAGGTTGCCCTGATTGTCGCGCTTGGCTTTCTCACTGCGCAGGAACCCGTCTTCCTGCTCGGTATAGACATTGCGTATGACACCGACCTTCGATTTGAAGTTAAAACGGATAGTATCGAGTTCATACTCGTCATTGCCCCATTTCACTTTAGGCACACCGCGCAGCCCTTTCTCCTCGGTACTGTCGGCCACACCCGTGGCATACACCAGACTGCTGTCGAGACTCATGTAAATCTTCTCGCTCTTCACGTTGATGTTCTGGTAATCGACATCCGACGAGCCGTAGAGGTGTGCCGTCTTGGTGCTGGCGATATAAACCAGAGAGTCGTGGGCGGAATACCGCACGGGCGACTCGATACCATTGGCGCCGGCACGTGCCAACGAGTCAAGGCGTATACTGTCGTCGACGAGTTTGTTGTGGCGGTAGATGGCCCGTCGCAACGAGTCCATCTGCATCGTGTCTGGCTCGAAAGTGATGTCACCGTCAGCGGGCGTCATCGTGAAGGTGTCGTCCTCGAAAGGCGGCAGCGTAAATGGGTCGTCAAGTGTCGAGAGCGAGAATGTGTCGGACAAGTTGCTTCTCAGGATATTAGTGTCGGTGGTGTCGTTCTTAGTGACGGAACGGGCAGTACGCGCAGTCCTCCATGAGGATTGCGACGTCACAGCCCCTCCCGCCATGATGCTCATCAAGGCGGGCAGGAACGCTAATATTACCCATTTTCTGTTCATTCTTCAATGCGGGGAGGCGGTCAGCAAAGCCGACACATACCTGACGGAGGGGGATTGATGACCCCTCCATCCCGCTTTTCGGGTGCAAATTTAGTCAATTATCCCGATTTACGTACGTGTAGGATAAAGAAATTACGTTTTGTTAAGAGGAATAAAGGATTCAGACAGACATTATCTCTTTCAAAAAGTCATGTCCGTCCTATATGTGTTATGTCTATGTGCCGGAAAATGTCATTATCTCTAAATGGTTTCGCCAAGGCGAGACGCCCCCGTCTCAAAATGTCCATGTGTCGAAAAACATGTGTTTATTTGAAATTATTGGTGTTAGTATGTGGTTTTTTGATGAATTTTGCTATCTTTGCAAAAACTCTATTGATTATCAGCAAATATTTATCATCATGAAAATCCTATTTATCGGTGGCACGGGAACTATCAGTTCGGCCATCACCCGCCAATTGGCGGACAGCGAGCATGAATTGTGGATTCTCAACCGCGGCAACCGCAAAGACGAGGTGCCCGCGAACGTGAAGCAAATCACAGTGGACATCAACAACGAGGCCGAGGTGCTGCGGCTGTTGGGCGACATGACCTTTGACGCCGTATGCGACTTCATCGTGTTTACCACCGATCAACTTGAGCGCGACCACCGCCTCTTTGCGGGACGCACCCGCCAGTATGTGTTTATCAGTTCGGCGTCGGCTTACCACAAGCCCGCGCGCAGCCATGTCATCACCGAAGGCACGGCACTGGCCAATCCCCATTGGCAGTATTCACGCAACAAGATAGCCTGCGAGGAGATGCTGATGAAATGGTATCGCGAGGAGGGGTTCCCCGTCACCATCGTACGTCCCAGCCACACCTATTGCGAGCGAAGCGTTCCCTTAGGATTGCATGGATTGAAAGGCAGTTGGCAGGTGCTCCGCCGCATGATGGAGGGCAAACCCGTTTTGGTGCATGGCGACGGCAGTTCGCTGTGGACCATGACATGGAACGGTGACTTCGCAAAGGGCTTTATCGGATTGCTCGGCAATCCTCATGCCATCGGCGAGGCGTTTCAGATTATGTCTGACGAGTCGCTAACGTGGGACCAGATCTACACAGCTGTGGCTGATGCTCTCGGCGTGAAGGCAAAACTGTATCATGTGTCGTCAGAGTTTCTCAATGCCGTGGCTCCGAAGGAATATGACCTGGAGGGCAACCTCATCGGCGACAAGGCCGTGACGGTGGTCTTCGACTGCGCCAAACTCAAACGCGCCGTGCCGGGATTCCAGGCCACCATGCGTTTCGAAGAGGGTGCGCGCCGTTGCGTCGACTACATCCTCAGCCATCCCGAGTGCCAAGAACCCGACCCCGACTTCGACCAGTGGTGCGACCGTGTCATCGATGCGCTGGAGCAGGCGAAAAGGGCGTTTTAGCCCCCACCCCTCCCCGTCTTTTGACATAAGGACTTTTTTAGACACAACGACTTTTTTAGACATAAGAACAAAAGAACATATGTATTAGCCATTCCCAAGCGACAACTCCCCCTCTTGATGGGTCAGGGGGAGTCTGCCAGTTCGGAGCCAAAGTCACCCATCCAATAGCAAAAACAAGCAGAATTCCCAAGCGACAACTTCCCCTCTAGAGGGGGGCGGGGGGGAGTCTGTTGTTCATCAGGAACTAACAGGCAGTTCATCGGGAATCAACAGTCGGCGAACGATGGTTCCCGATGAGCGAGGTACCCGATAAACGCCTGTCCCTACATATTGTCTTGAGACGGCTGTAAAGACAATAAGCTATTGTTTAAGCATTTCTTTTATTGAAGTAATTTCATCCTTTAATTTCTGATAAGAATTATACCAGAATAAATATAGATATACAATAAATAGTACTATTGAAACAGTAAGATAAAATCTGTTATCCAACAATCCCAATACAAATGTTACCAATATAGCGAAATATAACAATATTCCAATTAAAAATTGAAAAAATACTTTATTCTTTTTCATAATTATCTAATTTGTTGAAATTTATAATATCTTTATATAGTGGGCTATCTTACCCGAAGCATCATTCTTCCTGTCAGGTCATAGATAGAAGGGTCGATATATATAGACCTGCCTTCGGTTTGTATTTCCACGAAATCGTGGTCCTTAACAAAGTTCGCCATACTTTCTGGACAGAGTGCCGCTGCTATGCTGCAGAGGTTGACACCTAAACAAGAGACATAGCCCCTGACGTGTTTCGCTGAAGCATTGATATGGTTGACCCTGAAAGCATAATTGCATAAACTTGCACAAATCTTTGCATAACCTACACAATTGGCTTGATGGTTATTCAAATCTTCCTGTCTGGAAAACTTTAACAAATCAGCCGTTAATTCGACACACTTTTTGGCAATCTGAACACTTTCCATCCCTTGTGTATAGAGTCTTACCTGTTCTCTCAAAGAATCCGGGATGTTGTAATAAGATTGTACCTCTGAAGTCTTTTCTAAAGTGGCAAAACTGAATATTATTACGATTAAGCCGACAAATACGGCAAGAAATATGAGCAGTATTTTTTTCATGATTTTATTTGAAGGGGTTATAAGGGGGAGTATCGTCATCATACCCCCCCGAAAGTACGGTTACCTTATACTAATTTTACTTCTGCAGTTCTCACACAGTTTCTTTTCAGAGGTTTTCACGGCACCTTCCTTGATTAAACAACTTGGGTCATTCTTTTCACAATGGTCTAAGTTGCAAAATGAGTGAAAGAACTCATGTACGACCACTTTCCAGAACTGGGATTTATCTTTTACACGGAAATCAGAGGCGACACTTACTTTCTTTCCCATATAAGAAAGCCCCTGTATTCCCCAATCTTCGATGTCTCCTTTTGAATCTGAAATGTCATCATGCATCAAAGCGATCACACCATCATGCGACAACAAGTAGTCAAGACATAAAGAGTTAAGAATTTTACTGGCACGATATCTGGTATTATTCTTGTTATAATAACTTTTTGAAAGTTTTATGTTATCAAGAATCTCTACACACATCGGTACTCCGGTATTTTCATATATCTCCTTTTCAATAATGGGAGCCAATTTTTCCGCCTCTTTTACTGTATATGAATTACATGGTTGTAAGAAAACAGTCGGAGGACACGTACATTTATGTCCTGTTACATCACAATTAGTAATTGTAAATAGAATAGAACACATCAAGAATAATCCAATTAACTTTTTCATATCTGCTCAAATTATAACTCTATTTTCGTTTGCTTCAGTTTTCTAAGGTTTTCGGTCTTCAGGTCGCTTCGAGATGAGTTTTCAGAAGATAAAAGAAGAAATTGTTACGGTGCCATGGGGTGAAAGGAGACTGTCTCCCTCCATGACACCGTAGAATTGTTTCATTGATTATGAGAGCGCCTTCATAAAGATGCGCATCAGCTGCTTCACGGTGGTGCGCTTGTAGAGTTTTCCCTCAGTGGCCTCCACTACCTCGAAATTGGTGGATGCTATTTCCGCTATGTCATCGATGGAATAATCTTCTTCGTTGCAGGGCGAATAAATCTCGCACCGATTGCCCTGTTTCTTGTAGTAGATAATCAGCGTGCGACCGTCGTTGTAACGTGTGGTCTGCTTCACGATGATGTTCTGAGGAATACCTTCCTTCACGTTGTAGTTGTTGCCTGTTGTTGCACTGGCGGGCATTGATACCATCACGCTCATGAGCGCGAGGATCAGGGTTGCTAACAGGTTTTTCATTGTTAAATTGTTTTTGTTAGTTTGATTTGAATGTTGTTATATCTTGTACATTGTCAAGCCGCTGACTGTTTGCAGGGTTTTCGGGCAAACCTTTTGATTACGTATGAAATGATAACATTGAAACTTACGATGCAAATGAACCCTATAACATAAATATAAACATTTAGTGTCTCAAATGAAGTATTGAATCCATCAGCAATCTCATACAAATTTTCGACCAACGAATCATAAGAATAGAAAGGAGAGGATAAACTGTATTTATTCATCATTGATATGGAGAACATCAGACACATGAGCGTATATCCCATTGAGAGAATAGAACTGATAAGTCCGGCATTTTTCTTTACTTCGTAGAGTTTTAAGGCAGAGCGCACTATAGGAATTGTTGTTAAAGTACAGATGACAGGCCAAAGGTAAATACAAACAAAAATGGTTACTGGCTCATAACTTAAATTCAGACTTTCGCCTATCTGGCATAGGATTCCACTGAAAAATTGATAGATGAATTCCATATCACACAAGGTTTTTATTTGTTTTTTGCAAAGATAGCGTCTGGGAAAAGCGGATGCAAATCATTTTGCCGGGGATGTATGAATCACCCTTTTTTATGTATGAGTTTGGCCAAAAACAGGTTGCCGACCGTGAGGATGATAAACGGCAGGATGAACAGGAGATAGTTGACGCTGTTGTATGATATGTCCCATTTTGCAGCCAAGGCGTTCAGTTCACGATAACAGAGGTCGAAGGCTTGTTCCATCGGCATCGCATAATGTATGCAGATGCAGACGAAGGCCACGCAGCAGACTGCTCCGTACAGGCATCCCACAGCCATCAACAGTCCGTTTGCCACTGTCTTATGACTCAAATAGCGCTTCACACACACCCACGTCAGCCATAAGGCCGACAGCAGGCAAAGACCGGATTCCAGATAGATGTTGATGATGACGCAGATTTCCTTGTAACTAAAGCCCCATGCCATGCCGGCCATCCCCATGAAACCGCAACAGGAGCAGAAGAAACAGGTGTCGAACGGCAGACCCGTGACGACCGAAAGGCCGACGGCCAATACTACGAGCAACAACAAGAAGACGCCCAGCATAATGAGTATCCAACGCCAAAGGTTATCGGTCGCCACCTTACGGACGAAGAACCACACCAGCATGTTGCCGACCACGCAACACAGAGTGAGTGCCAAACATGCTTTTGAAATCAGTGAAGAGATGTCCATCGTCTCTGGAACCAGTCGGAGAAGCGACGTGAACTGCCCCACATGGAAGAAGGCGCTGATGTACGTGGCTATGAGCAAGCCGCAACATATTGCCAGAATGGTGCCGAGCATGTTTTTCTCACGGACAACTCTCCTGACACTCGTTATCAGAGCCGGGAGCGAACTGACGGCACAAACCACCGCCATCAATTGAAAAATGTTTGTTTGCATATTTGTAGTTGAATGATTTCAACGCAAATATACAATCAGGAAAAGACCTTCACCAAATAAAAAGAGGCACTTTGTATGAACCCCCGCGTTTATTGTACGAATCCCCCTTTTGACAAAAGAACTCTTTCAGACACAAAGACATAAGAACGTTTTTAGACATAAGAACAAAAGAACATATATATTAGCCGTTCCCAAGCAACAACTCCCCATCTAAGTTAGAGGAGGGTCAGGGGGGAGTCTGCCTACATACGTCAATGCTATACTATTATCTAGACTCCTACACTCCTAAGCAAATAGCCGTACTATTGTCTAAACTCCTGCACTCCTAAACTCCTAAGCAAATTGCCGTACCATTGTCTAAACTTCTACACTCCTAAACAAATAGCCCCACTATTGTCTATACTCCTGAACTCCTACACTCCTAAACTCCTAAACTCCTAAACTCCTAAACTCCAAAGCAACAAAGAAATCGCCCTTCCGGGGGGCGATTTCTTTATTTATAACATTCAAAAATACTGTCGACGGTTGTTTTCGGCAACTTCGGGGTGAGCAGGCTCACTATCCACACGATGGGGAAGCCGCCCAACATGGCGATAGCGCCGCAGTTGATGGGGTTAATCGGGTTGCCCAGCAACATATTGACCACCGTGAAACCCACACCCCAGATGAAACATGCCCAGACGGCACCGGGAGTCACACCGCGCCAATACAGACCGAGCATAAACGGCGCGAGGAAGGCTCCTGCCAACGCTCCCCACGAGATGCCCATCAGTTGGGCGATGAACGTCGGCGGATTCAAGGCGATGAACAGCGAGATGACGATGAAGAACACGATCAGCACACGCATCACCACCACCTTACGGTGTTCCACCTTCTCCGACACCTCGTCATCGATGCTTCCCTCCTGCACCTCGCCGGGCAAGGATTTCTTGTCGCGGTAAATAAGGTCGAGCGTCATGGTCGATGACGATGTGAGCACCAGCGAGGCAAGCGTAGACATTGAGGCCGACAATACCAACAGCACCACCAAGGCAATAATCACATCAGGCAGTGTCACCAGCATCGACGGCACGATAGCGTCGAAGTCCAACTTACCACTGGCCAACGTCGGAGGCATGCCGAACAGACGTCCGAAACCGCCGAGGAAATAGCAGCCGCCAGCGACCACCAACGCGAAGACGGTAGAGATGATTGTTCCGCGCTTGATGGCTTTCTCGTCGGTGATGGAGTAGAATTTTCCCACCATCTGCGGCAGACCCCATGTGCCCAACGAGGTGAGCACCACCACACCCAGCAGATTCCACGGGTCGGGACCGAACAACGATGCGAAACCGCCGTTCACCGACGCGTCGCCATCGCTCGGCAGTTCAGCCATCTTGCTGACAGCCGATGACAATCCGCCCTGCGTGTTGAGCACAGCAACGATGACGGTGATGATGCCGAACAACATAATCACACCCTGGATGAAATCGTTCATGGCGGTGGCTTTGTATCCGCCTAATATCACATACACAGCCGTGAAGATGGCCATGAAGATGACACAATATTGATAATCGATGCCGAAACCCATCTCAAACAACGTGGAGATACCTTTATACACGCCCGCGGTGTAAGGGATGAGAAACACGAAGGCGATGATGCTCGCCAAGACGCGCAACTGCTGGCTGCTGTAGCGGGTTCCGAAGAAATCGGGCATGGTGCGGCTCTCGATGTGCTGCGTCATCAGTTTGGTGCGGCGGCCCAACAGTATCCAGGCCAACAACGAACCGATGACAGCGTTGCCGATACCTATCCATGTGCTGCTCATACCGTATTTCCAGCCGAACTGTCCGGCATAGCCTACAAACACCACGGCAGAGAAATACGAGGTACCGTAAGCGAAGGCGGTGAGCCACGGCCCCACGGTGCGTCCGCCCAACACGAAACCATCGACCGACTTCGCTTGTTTTCTGGAATAGAGCCCCACGAAAACCATCAACCCGATAAAAATGACTGTAAGAAAAATCTTGATAAACATATTGAGTTAATTTAATTGTTAACAAATCCCATGTCAACGTTCAACCTTCAACCTTCAACGTTCAATGTTCAACCTTCAATGTTCAACCTTCAATGTTCAACGTTCAACGTTCAACTTCCAATGTTCAACGTTCCATGTTCAACCTTCAACGTTCAACCTTCACCGTCCAATGTTCAACGTTCAATGTTCAACGTTCAACGTATCAAAAGGCCACTTGCACCTGCGCCTGCAGCCAGTTGTAATCGTCTTGGAAATGGCTGAACGTGCGCGTGTATTGCAACTGCAGACGGCATTTCTTATAGAACCAATATTGCAGTCCGCCGGTGAGTTGCGTCTGATAGTAATCCATGTCGATGTTGCGGTCGAAATAGTCGGCCGACGCCACGATATCGACACCGCCGCCCACAGGCACACAACCCGTGATGTAGCCGCCGCGGCTGGTCACGTCGCCGTCCTTGCCCGCCATCCACTCCGCACGCACACTGATGCCGCCCGAGGTGGATTTCCGGCCTGCCACGGTGGGGCACTTCCATTCCGCGCCGATGCTAACACGGTCGCGGTCGTAGTCGTCGCCCTCCTCGATGCCGGGATTCCATGCTGCCGTGCCGATGGCGTGACCCTTGCCTTTCTGGGCAGAGCCTACGATGCGCAGTCCGTCGATGGGACGGTAGTCGAGTTTTGCTATCAGGTCCTTATGGTTATTTCCGTCGCGTCGGTTTACGCCTTGGCCGTTCATCACCGCCAGTTCATACAGCAGATGGTTGTTGAACAGCGAGCCGTAGAGCATCAGACCCATATCGCGGCCGTAGTTCACGCCGTGGAGCGGGTCGGGACCCTCGCCAGCCAGAAAGAGCGCCGCCTGTGAATAGACATCGACGAGTTCGAGCATCGTGGGCGAGAGGGGGTTCTCCATCGAGAAAGAGTGTTTGAACTGACCCAGGCGCACCGTCAGCGCATTGTCGTTCGTGACGCGGAAGTCGGTGTAAAACTCCTGCACCACGCTCGAGAAATCGTGCATGAAGAGGAATGACCAGCGGTCGGTGATGCGGGCCTTCGCCCAGAACAGCGTGCGCTTCAGGTTGAAATCGTTCTTCTGCTTGCCGTTGGCGTCCTGCCAAGAGTAGCCGCCCTGCGCATATCCATGCAGTTCGATACGGCAAGTCAGTTCTTTCAGCCAGTCGATGCCGCCCTGTTTCTCTTGCGATTGAGCGTTACCCTGTTTCTCTTGCGCCAAAGCGTTTGCGCCGCACAGCAACAGTCCCGCCACCGTCAGCACCACGACCGACAAGGCTCTCCGAAAAGCACCCTTGCGCTTTTTATTTCCAATCATTATTCACGTTTTTGATGATTTTCAGGGTGCAAAGGTAAGCAAAAATGAATAAATACAAACATTTTGCGCATAAATATTTTATTTTTGCGACAAAATGAAATGGAAAGGATGCGTGTGCCTCCCCTTCCTCATATCGGAGAAAGGCGAAAGGACTTCAAAAAAGGACAGATTTACCATAGGTGGCGGTTTGGCCGTCACCTATAATAAAAAAAGAATGAAAAGGGCTATCATTCAAACAATGCCTCGAGGCTTTTCTCCTCGCCGACGACCCAGAGGATGTCGCCCTGGCGGAAACGGTAGTCGGGGGCCACTTGCGAGAGGTTCTCCTTGCCTTCCTCCAGACCGACGACCATGCAGTTGTATTTGTCACGTATGCCGCTCTCTTTGAGGGTGAGGCCCACGAAGATGCTGGTGCCTCCGATGACCATACGGCGCAGTTTCATCTCGCGCTGCTCCATGTTCTCGTCCTCCTCGTAAAGTTCCGTTGCCAATGCCTTGCCGAAAGCCGACAGTTGGTCGTCGCTGCCGATGACCTGCAGTTTATCGCCCGGGAAGATGACGCTGTTCCCGTCGGGGATGTTGATACGGCGGTTGGCGCGCAGGATGCTGCTCACATCCACCCCGTATTTCTGTCTGAGTGCCAACTCCTTCAATGTCTGCCCTATCCACAGCGAGTCATAGGGCACCTCAAAATCGGCAATATGCACATCACGGTCGAGCAGATGGCCCTCATAGAGCGGGCGCTTATGACCATGCACCTGCGCCTCAATGTCGCGTGAGCGTAAGTTGAGGATAAACCGACGCTCCATCTGGATGCTGCGGTGCTTGATGGTGCGCGAGATGACAATCAATGCGATGCCCGCCACGCCGAGGCTGATGAGAATGGCGTTGGAGAATCCCGACAGACGATGACAGATATAGAAGATGAACGCCACACCGATGGCCACACGCACGAGGATGGTGAAGATGAGCGGCAGGCGGTTGACACGGTTCGCGGTCCAGAGGGCTTTGAACTCCTCAGAGTGGTTTTTCTTCATAATCATCGCACGGAGGAAAGGCGAGATGACCATGACCGTGAGCAGACCCGTCACGAGATTGGCCACCCACGACACGGCTATCAGTCGGCGCATGAGCGGCAGGAAGACGGTGAGCATGACCGCCGTGACTGCGATGGACAGAATGGTATAGACAACGGTATTGACGGTCATGGCCTTGATAAGTTGTTTCCAGTGGTTCTGTTCCTGATGCGAAGACGAATGGCTCGTGGTCAGACGGTTCAACCGCAACACCCAGTTCTTCGGCAACCGTTTTTCCAGAAAACCGTAACAGGGTATCGCCGCCTTAATCATGTAAGGTGTGAGGAAGGTGGTGATGACCGACACCGCCACAATCACGGGGTTGAGGAAGTCGCTGATGACACCGAGCGACATGCCCAGCGACGCGATGATAAACGAGAACTCACCTATCTGCGCCATGGAGAATCCGCAGCGCACAGCCGATTTGAGCGTCTGGCCGGAGAGGACGAACGCCAACGTGCCGAACACCGCCTGGCCTATCAGAATAGTGAGTACCAGCGCGAGGATAGGCAGTGCGTAATCGTCAAGTATCTTCGGATCGACCAACATACCCACAGAAACGAAGAAAATGGCTCCAAAGAGGTTTTTAACCGGCTCGACCAGTCTGATGATTCGCTCCGCCTCGACCGTCTCGGCCAGAATGGAACCCATGACAAACGCGCCGAAGGCTCCGCTGAAGCCCACCTGTGTGGAGATGAACGCCATGAGGCAGCACAATCCCAACGACACGATGAGCATCGTCTCGTTGTTGATGAGTTTGCGCAGATAACGCAACAGCATCGGTATGAGGAAGATGCCCACCACAAACCACAGTACGAGGAAGAACACGATTTGCAGCACACTGCCAATCATCTGACCGCTGTCTGCGCCTTTATCCGAAGCGATGGCCGACAGCATCACCATCATCACGATGGCGAGGATATCCTCCAAAATCAGCACACTCATGACCATTCCGGCAAACTTCTGCTGGCGAAGACCGAGGTCGTCGAACGCCTTATAAATAATGGTGGTGGAACTCATGGCGAGCATACCGCCGAGAAAGATGCAGTCCATCTTGTTCCACCCGAAGGCATAACCCGCGCACACGCCCAGCGTCATCATAAAGAAGATGACCGTCACCGTGGCGATGACAGGCGCGGCGCCCATCTTCACGATTTTCTTGAACGAGAAATCCAGTCCGAGCGAGAACAAAAGGAACATCACGCCAATGTCGGCCCACGTGTGGATATTCGCCTCATCGACCACCGAGGAGATGTAAGGCATGTGCGGGCTGACAAGAAATCCCGCGACGATATAACCCAACACCAACGGTTGTTTCAGCCGTTTAAACAACAGCGTAACAACACCCGCTACTATCAGTATCAGGGTTAGATCTTCGACAAGGGCAGGAAGAGTGGACATATATCAATGTGGAATGTGGAGTGTGGTATTGGTTGTATGGTTCAATATCAATAGAGCCTATAGAATCATAGACTCCATAGGCTCCGCTTTTAATCGTTGTACGAGGCGGTCAACTCGCAGATTTTCACGATGACGCGCATGGCTTTTTCCATCACCTGGACGGACACGAACTCAAACGGGCCGTGGAAATTGACACCGCCGGCGAAGATATTCGGACAGGGCAGTCCCTTGAAAGACAACTGCGCGCCGTCGGTTCCGCCACGGATGGGTTTCACCTGCGGAGCCACACCGCACTGCTGCATGGCGTGCAACACCAAGTCGATGACATGCATGTTGGGGTCTATCTTCTCCTTCATGTTGTAATACTGGTCATTGACCTCGATGGTGCAGGTGCCCTCGCCGAAACGCTCATTGATTACGTCAGCGCACTGGGTGATGAATGCCTTGCGCTCTTCGAAACGCTCACGGTCGTGATCACGGATGATATATGACATCGTGGCGTTCTCGATATTCGAGTTGATGCCGAGCAGATGATAGAATCCCTGATAACCTTCGGTATTCTCGGGTGTCTCCTCTGCGGGCAACAGGGCAGCAAACTCAGCCGCCACGCGGTTGGCGTTCACCATCTTGCCTTTGGCGTATCCGGGATGGACGCTCACGCCCTTGATGCGCACTTTGGCCGACGCGGCGTTGAAGTTCTCAAACTCCAGTTCGCCCTCGTCGCCGCCGTCGATGGTGTAGGCCCATTCGCAACCGAATTTCTCCACATCGAAATGATGTGCGCCCATGCCAATCTCCTCGTCAGGGTTGAACGCCACGCGGATGTCGCCATGCTTGATGTCGTCGTGGTCGCGCAGATAGCACATGGCCTGGATAATCTCGGCAATGCCCGCTTTATCGTCTGCGCCGAGCAGCGTGGTGCCGTCAGTGACGATGAGGTCTTCGCCCACATGCTGGAGCAGTTCGGGGAATTTCTTCGGCGACGACACGATGCCCTCCGACAGCAGGATGTCCTCGCCGTCGTAGTTGTTGACAATTCTGGCTTTGATGCCAGCGCCGCTGCAGTCGGGACTGGTGTCATAATGCGAGATAAACCCGATGACAGGCACCTCTTTCTTGGTGTTGGCCTTCAGCGTGGCATAGATATAGCCTTTGTCGTCCATCTCCACGTCGTCGAAACCCTCGTCTTCGAGTTCTTTTTTCAGATACTCGGCAAAGATGAGTTGCTTCGAGGTGGAGGGCACGGACTGGCTCTCCTCGCTCGACTGCGTGTCAAACTGCGTGTATTTGATAAACCGTTCGGTCAGATTCATGGCTTACTCCTCCGTCTTCTCTTGTCTATCGTCGATATTGTCGCCTTCAGTAGGTTGCATCTCCTCCTCAAAATCGGTGATGCCGTTGTTGATGAGGATGTTGTACCAAGTAAAGAGTTTACGGATATCGCTGTCGTGCACGCGCTCGCGGTCGAAGTCGGGCAGAATGGTCGAAAAATAGTCGCGCAGTTCCTTCGAAGAGCATTTCTTGAAGTTGAGCGAACAGACCTTGCCCTCTTCTTTGTCGCGCATGGCGGCGAGGATAGTCATCAGGGGCACGTCCTCGGCGTCGGTGTACATGGCGATGTCGGCCAATGATGTGACGCGGTCGCTGGCGAAGGCGGGCATGCGCTTGCGGGTTTCGTCAAGCGCCTCGACTATCAGATTGTTCTTACCTCTTGAAACCAGTTGATAAAGCCCCGGTTTGCCGGCTATTGAAAGAATGGTTTTTTGCATTTTGAATGTAAATATTATTTGTTGTTAATGTCGTTAAGGACTTTAAGGTCATTAGAGTCCTTGATGCGACTCAGGGTTTTGAGGAGTGTGGCGATTTGCCCGTCAATGTCTGCGGTGCCGTCGTTGACGATGACGAAATGGCTGCGGCGGCGCACCTCATCAGAAGGCCACTGGCGGCCCATCCATTCGGCGGTTTTCTCGGCCGTGATGCCATCGCGCAGCATCACCCGCCGCATTCTCACATCATCGGGAGCATCCACACAAACGATAAAATCGACCAGACGGTCGAACCCGCTCTCAAAGAGGATGGCACATTCCATCCAGTCATAACCCGAACGGATGAAATCCTGTGCCACGGCGGGATGCACGATACCGTCTATGCGGCGCGCGTTCTCGTCAGAGGCCAACAGATATTGCGCCATACGCGCTTTGTTGAGCCGGCCGTTGATATACACATCATCGCCCACGGTCTCGCGCAAACGGCGTTTGAGCACAGCCGAAGAGCGCATCAGGCGTTTGGCGGCAGCATCACAATCGTAGATGTCGATGCCTTGTGCCTTCAGACGGTCGCAGACATACGATTTCCCGCTGCCTATGCCTCCCGTGATGGCGATTTTAAGTGGTTTGCCGTCGCTCATTGTTTGATGATGCAATTCACTTCCTCCACTTCCAATTTAGGCGACTTGACGGCGGGATTGACGGCTTTCACTGTCAACCGGCATTTGCTGCTGGGTGTGCCCATCTCGCCATAGTCGGCCTCGACCCTGAAGTCCGAGGCCCTGAACTTGGCCTTGGCCTTGCTGGGACGTACGTAATGTACCTTGACCACCGAGGGCACGACGACAATCGACCGTCCCTCGGGCGCGTTCACCACCGTGACGGGCACATCGATAGAGTCGTTCTGGTACACATCGACCTTCACCTCGAGCGTCACCTCACCAGGGTCGAACTTCGCACCCGCTACCGGTTCCAGTTTGACGACGCGTTTCTCCGGGTCTTGGGTCAGATTTCGCAAATCGTTCACGGGCGCGGTCATCACCGACTTGATGTTTTTCAACACCTCGTCAGAGGCATAGACGGTCACCTGCTCGGGCGACACCTTCTGCTCAGATATGAAATAGTTGCCTCCAGCGGTGATTCTCCCGTTCAACACGACAGGGCGGGTTTCTTTGTTGCCGTAATTGTAATAGATATCCAACTTCTCGGGTTTGATGGACACGACTGACGTAGATTTGCCCAACTGGCTTCTCACCAGTTTGAGCAGATCGGCCGTGGTCACCACGCCGTGCCCTCCTGAGCGGGCATAATTGGCGAAATTGACCTTTACGGGTTGGATGCTGTTCCCGTAAACGTATGAACCGATGGTATATCCCTTGTCGCGGACAGTCACCCTCAGGGTGTCGTTGATGTTCGACGTGATCATCACGTCTTTGGGCACATTGGTCACCACCAGCGGTATGGAAATCTCCTTCTCCATGGTCTCATTGAGTGTCATGGCGAGCCAGAAGACACCACTGAGGGCCAAAAAGAACAAAAAAATCAGAAACTCCTTATTCAGCAAACGGAATAAGAAGTCCCTGATTGTTTGAAATATACCGCGTTTCGGCTCGTCCATCGGGATTATTTTGCGCCTTGCACTTGAGTGGCGTTAACATCAGCATAGACAAACGAGCGGTCCACTTCGATGACCACGCCTTTGGCTATCTCCACCTCAATCTTGTTTCTTTCATTGTCAATGCGCTTCACAGTGCCATAGATTCCGCCGCCAGTCACCACGCTTGCGCCTTCTTTCAGCGCATTTTGGAACTCTCTGATTTGTTTCTGCTTTTTCTGCTGCGGACGAATCATAAACAACCACATGATGGCAAAGATGGCGACCATCATGATAAGGAATCCCATACCGCCACCCTGCGGGGCGGCTGCTTCACCCTCAGCGGCTAACAATAAATGTGTGTACATACTTTTAATATTTTAATGATTGAATTGATTATTCTGTAGTCAAAAACAGCATTATGACGGGAGTCAAACCCCTAAAACGAAACGATCGAACTGTTTTACTTTTTCATCTCTTTCATCATCCTGCCTGTATCCACCAGATAGCGGGCGATGGCGTCGAGCATACCATTGATGTAACCGCCGCTCTTGGGCGTGCTGTACAGTTTCGCCAAATCGACATACTCGTTGATGGTGACACTCACGGGAATACCGGGGAAGGTGAGCATCTCGGCGATGGCTATCTGCATGATGACAATGTCCATGTATGCCAGGCGCGAGAAATCCCAGTTGCGCGACATCTCGCTCATATAGTGCTGATACTCGTCGGCGTTGAGTATGGCCGCGCGGAACAGTTTCTGGGCGAATATCTTGTCTTCCTCGTCTTTGAATTCCGGCAGCAGGGGCTGTTTGGCCGACGATTTCTCCTCAAAGCGCTTGATGGTCTTGAGCACGAAGGTATCGACCACCTCTTTGTCATCGTTCCAGTACAGGCTCTTCTCTTCGAGCAAGGCGTCAAGGTCTTCGTTGTCGGATATCAGCGTCTTGTAGATTTTCCGCCACAACTCACGGTCGGCCTCATAATTGTCCTCTTCAGAAGCCATGTATTCCTGATACATCTGGCTCTGCTCGATGGTGTTGCACAACCGGCGCACCATTTCAATATCGTCATTCCAAGAGAGTTTCTTCTCGTCCACGTAGTCGAGCAGCATGGCATTGTTCTCCAACTGCAACGCGAATCGGTTGTTGACAAATTTCTCCGACGGCACCGGTGTACCCTCACGCTTGGCTCTTGTTGTATATACCTCCACGCGATGTCGCATCTCTTTATTGATGGCCACAATGAGCAGAAGAAGGTAATTATACAAATCATATGATTTCGAGAGGCTGAACATCAGTTCCTTCTCGGCGTTATTCATGTTGTGATTACCGTTCTGATAGTAAGCGTAGGTTAACTGAACTATCTTTATTCTTATCAATTCCCTATTGATCATCTTGGAATGTATTGTTTAAAGGTGTGTTTCTTTCATAATTTATTTTGCAAAAATAGCATATTTACTCGTAACAACCAAGAAAAAGATACTATTTTCTGCGTTTTTTTGGAGATTCTTTGTTTGTTTCGTAAAAAAGGAGTACCTTTGCACAGCTTTTTTGACGCATCGTGTGATGGCGAATTAAGCAAGTAATAACAACTTAATTTAGAGTAACACAAAAAAATGAAAGAATTTGCATTAAACGGTAAAGCCCGTACTGAGGTTGGGAAAAAAGCCACCAAGGAACTTCGCAAACAAGGTTATGTGCCTTGCAACCTCTATGGTGAGAAAAAAAGTGAAAACGGACAGCCCGAGGCTCACGCCTTCGCTATCCTGGCATCTGATCTGAGAAAGGTCGTGTTCACACCCCACATCTATGTCATCAACCTCAACATCGACGGTGAGCATCACACCGCAGTACTGAAAGAGTTGCAGTTCCACCCCGTGACCGACGCTGTGCTGCATGTCGATTTCTATGAGATTCATGAGGAGAAACCTATCACCATCGGTATCCCCGTACGTCTGACCGGTCTGGCTCAGGGTGTGCGCGACGGTGGTCGTATGAACCTCTCTATCCGCAAAATCAATGTCACTGCTCCCTTCCAGAGAATTCCCGAGCATCTCGACGTGGACGTTACCGACCTGCGCATCGGCAAGAGCATCAAGGTGGGCGACCTGAGTTTCGAGGGCCTCGAGATTGCCACTCCGAAAGAGGTCATCGTTTGCTCCATCAAGATGACACGTGCCGCTTCTTTGGCAAGCGCCAACACCGAGGAGGAAGAGGCTGCAGCAGAATAATTCTGAAGCATGGACAAGTATTTGATTGTGGGTCTGGGCAATCCCGGCGCGGAATACGCCAACACCCGCCACAATACAGGATTTATGATATTGGACGCTTTTGCGAAGGCGTCCAATATTGTTTTCGAAGACAAACGCTATGGTTATGTGGCTGAAACGTCTGTCAGAGGACGCAAACTGTTCCTCCTGAAACCGACCACCTACATGAACCTTAGCGGCAACGCCGTGCGCTATTGGCTCAACAAAGAGAATATCGACGAGTGCCGACTGTTGGTCATCGTCGATGACCTGTCGCTGCCTCTGGGCACGCTCAGGCTGAAAGGCCAAGGCTCAGCCGGCACGCACAACGGGCTGGGACATATCCAGCAACTCATCGGTCAAAAGTACGCGCGCCTGCGCGTGGGTATCGGAAACGATTACCCCATGGGCGGACAGGTGGATTATGTGCTGGGCGACTTCACTGCCGACGAAATGTCCGTCATGCAACCTGCCTTCGACACCGCACAAGACATCATACGCAGTTTCGTGCTCGCAGGGGTCAACATCACCATGAACCAATTCAACAAGCGTAAAGCCCCCGCAAAACCAGGAAATCAGAATACCCCGAGCGACCTTAAAGACCCTAAAGACCTTAAGGACTCTAAAGATACTAAGGACCTTACAACCCCATAACATCACCCCAAAAAATCCCCATCAGTGAAGCCATCACGCGCTCCCCTCGGGGAGGGATGGAAAGGAGGCATTAATACACATGACAGAAGCGAGAATAGACAAATGGCTTTGGGCGGCGCGTATCTTCAAGACCCGCACCATCGCTGCCGACGCCTGCAAAAACGGGCGCGTCACCATCGGTGGCATGAATGTGAAACCCTCACGGATGCTCAAAGAGGGCGAGGTGGTGGATGTGAGGAAACCGCCCGTGACTTACTCGTTCCGTGTCATCAAATGCATCGAGCAGCGCGTGGGTACCAAACTCCTGCCCGAGATTTACGAGAATGTGACCGACCCCAAACAATACGAGATTCTGGAGATGAGCCGCATCAGCGGATTCGTGGACCGCGCCCGTGGCACCGGACGCCCCACCAAGAAAGACCGCCGATCGATGGAGGCCTTCACCGACCCCGTCATGTTCGGTTTCGACGACGACTTCGACGATTTAGATGACTAAGACCCTAAAGCCCTTAACGTCCTTATTCCTCAAAACCTCATAAACCAAGATAATGAAAAAGATAGCGATATTTGTTTCCGGCAGCGGAACGAACTGTGAGAATATCATCCGCCATTTTTCCGGGCGCGATGACGTGAGTGTGGCACTGGTCGTGAGCAACCGCTCCGACGCCTATGCCCTGAAACGTGCCGAGAAATGGAATGTGCCGGCGGTAGTGAAAACCAAAGCACAGTTCAATGACGAGGAACAAATGCTCGCGCTGCTCCGCGAATACGACATCGATTTCATCGTGCTGGCGGGATTCCTGCTCATGGTGCCCGACTACATGATTCAGGCCTACGACCGACGCATCATCAACATCCATCCGGCTCTCCTGCCCAAGCATGGAGGCAAGGGCATGTATGGCATGCACGTGCATGAGGCTGTGAAGGACGCTGGCGATACCGAGACGGGCATGACCGTACACTGGGTGAGCAACGTCTGCGACGGCGGTGAAATCATTGCGCAATACCGCACTCCCGTCGCCCCAGAAGACACTCCCCACGACATCGCCGACAAAGAGCATGTCCTCGAAATGCGCTATTTCCCCGAGGTGATAGAGGAGGTGCTGAAGGGGATATAATTTAGTCGTTTGGTCGTTTGGGAGATTGGTCGTTTAGTCGTTTGGGGATTGGTCGTTTTTTTACTACCACAATATAAGGAAATGAAGAGATGCTGATAATTTCTCTTATCATTTTTACCATAATAGCGTTGATTGTCGCCACTGTTGCCGCCACCATTACGCCTGATGCAAAACCGAGCAGGGTCTTTTGAAGACGAAGCGGCATCTCATCCTTCATAGAAAGACGAATGCCGCTCCGAGCATGGTTCCCAAAAGAGGGATAAGTAGGCCGTAAACGAATGCCATTATGCCTTGTTAAATTTCTCCTTGGGCTGTTTGCAACGGGGACAGCGCCAGTCGTCGGGCAGGTCTTCGAAGGCCACGCCGTCGTGCTCTTCCGGGTCATAGACGTAACCACAGATGGAACAGACATACTTGCCGCTGGCTTCCTGCTGGGAGAAATCCACCTCAGCAAAGACCGTCGGAACGGGATTGTCGAGGTCTATCACCCTTTTGGCTTCCAGATTCTCGTAGCCCTGCGGGGTGTGGGTGCCCATATAGACGGTGGGGTTGTTACGGACGAATTCGCGCACTCGGTCCAGCGTCTCACGGGCTGCGGGCTGGTCGTCATAAACCACCGACAGTTTATTCTCATGCAAGGCTTCGTCCACGTATGTGATGTCGGCTTGGAACATATAGTAGAGTCCATCGCACTCAGCAATCACGAGGCTGTTGCCATTGGTATGTCCTTTAGCCTTAACGAACCA
>JAFZAH010000014.1 GCA_017548275.1 Prevotella sp. | reverse complement strand
TATAAATAGGAGTTAAAATGAGGAGTTAAGATGAGCCAAATGTCTTGAGATATGACCTTTTTACAATGGCTTAGTAATGGCTCTTTATAACTCCCCCTCATAACTCCTGTTCTTAACTACTATTCATAACTCCAGAAACTTTAGTAAAATATGAAATATCGCGGGCTGTCGGTCAGAAAGCGTCTTGGGCTGGAGATACAGCGTAAGATGCAACAACATCTTGTGGCGGAACATCCTCTCTACCAGTTGTTTTGGGAGTGTACGTTGCGCTGCAATTTGCATTGTAGGCACTGTGGCAGTGATTGCAAGACCGTGGCCGGACATCCCGACATGCCCCTTGAAGATTTCCTCCGGGTGCTCGATTCCATTGCCAAGAAAAAAGACCCGGAGACGGTTTTCGTCATGATTACCGGTGGCGAACCGCTCGTCAGGGAGGATATTGTCACTTGCGGCGAGGAGATATGGAAAAGAGGATTCCCGTGGGGGCTCGTCACCAACGGGTTGTACCTCACGCCCGAACGTCTTGAGCAGTTGCGCGAGGCGGGCATGCAGGCCACGACCATCAGTCTCGACGGCCTTGAGGAAAACCACAATTGGATGCGGGGAAACAAGAACAGTTTTCGTGCTGTGGAGGGTGCCATCGACAGGTTGGCAAAGCAGACGGGCATCGTGTGGGACATCGTCACCTGCGCCACGGAGCACAATTTCGACGAACTGCCGCGGATGCGCGATTTCCTTATCAGCAAAGGTGTTGAGTCATGGCGGTTGCTCGATGTGTTTCCTGTGGGGCGCGCTGCGCAAAATCCCGAGTTACTCCTTTCCGACGAGCATTTCCGCCAATTGTTAGATTTTATCGCTGAGACACGCCGCGACGGCCGCATCGTCTGTGCGTACGGATGCGAGGGGTTCGTCGGAAAATACGAATTGGATGTGCGCGACTACAGTTTCTTCTGCAAGGCGGGCATCACTGTCGGGTCGGTGCTTATCGACGGCAATATATCAGCCTGTTCCAGCATTCGCTCTGACTATCATCAGGGCAACATCTACAAAGACGATTTCATGGATGTGTGGGAAAACCGTTTCGAGGTTTACCGCGACCGTGAATGGATGCACCGCGACCAGTGTGCCGATTGCAACATGTACCGTTATTGCAAAGGTAGCGGCATGCACCTCCGCGACGGCGAAGGCCGCCTCCTCCAATGCCACCTAAAAAGACTCATGCCCGATAAATCCTAGATTTTCTAGAGATTTTAGATTTTCTAGATCCTCTAGATTTTCTAGAAAAGCCCCCTGCCACTCCCCTAAAAAATACTTTTTCCCGCCAAAAATACATTTTTCAGACGGTGAAAAGTACCAAATAATTGCTGATTTGTTGCATTTTGAACATTCATTAGAGTTCGATGTTGGAAATATGGGAAAAAAGTAGTAATTTCGCACGCAAATTTAGACCGATGAAACATAAATAAGCCCAAATAATCATGAAAAAAAGAATGACACTTTGTGCTGCGTTCTTGGCAGCAACCCTGGGACTTTCTGCCCAGAAGACAATGACCCCGCCTAAAGGTGGAACTCCCATTAGTGACGAATTGCTGGGTATCTTCTTCGAGGATATCAGCAGCGCAGCCGACGGAGGACTCTACGCCGAACTGATTCAGAACGGCTCGTTCGAGTTCAATCCCTCCGAGCGCGACGGATGGGGACCCGCCACCGCATGGAAAGTGGTCCGCCCGGGACACTCTCTCGGTTACCTCGAGGCACGTACAGACAACCCCATTCACGAGAACAACCCCCATTTCATGCGGTTGATGGCTGAGCGCGTGGGGCATTACTACGATTTCAACGGATGGACAGGTTATGGCATCCAAAACGACGGCTTTAACGGCATCTCCGTCAAAGCAGGCGAGAAATACAACGTCTCGGCCTTCTTGCGCAATGTCGGAGGCGAGGCAAAGAAAGTCAGGGTAGCACTCATTGAGCAGCAGCAAGGGTGGGGCAAAGGTCCCAAACTGCTGGCCGATGTGGAGTGGGATGTCAACAACACCCAATGGCAGAAGTTCGAGGCGACTCTCACTGCCGCGGAGACTTCTCAGAAAGCAGCCCTCCAGATTCTTGTGCTCAACGTGGGCACACTCGATGTCGATCAGGTGTCGCTCATGCCACAGGATACCTATAAGGGTCACGGCATGAGAAAAGACCTCGCTCAGGCTCTCGCCGACCTCCATCCCAAATTCATGCGCTTCCCCGGCGGATGTGTGGTGCATGGCGGTGGCGACGGATTCTGGGACACCTATCGTTGGAAGACCACCGTCGGACCGAAAGAGCAGCGCCGCGGACTGAAGAACACATGGGGATATCACCAGTCAATGGGATTGGGTTACTATGAGTATTTCCAGTTCTGCGAAGACCTCGGTATGCAGCCCGTGCCCATCCTTCCTTGCGGTGTCAACTGCCAAGGCACGAACGGCGGTTGGGGCATGAAAAACCAGGCGCAGGATTGTGTACCCATGGACCAGATGGACGAATGGGTCAACGATGCCCTCGACCTTATCGAGTGGGCCAATGGCGACGTCAATACCAAGTGGGGACGCATCCGTGCTGAGGCAGGACACCCCGCTCCCTTCAACCTCAAATACCTCGGACTGGGTAACGAGGAACGCATCTCGCCCGAGTTCATTGAACGTTTCAAATACATCTACGAGCGTGTCACCAAGGCTCATCCCGAGATTGTCATCGTCGGCACCGCCGGCCCCGGTTCACACCCCGGAAACCCCGATTACGAGAACGGTTGGAAACTGGCCGACGAGTTGGGCATGCCCATCATGGACGAGCACTATTATGAACCCCGTGACTATTTTCTCAAGTCACGTCAATACGACAAATACCCCCGCGACCGCAAAACGAAGGTCTATCTGGGTGAATATGCCGCCAAGGACAAGAAACTCATCGACGCGCTCGCAGAGGGACTCTATCTGCTCCATGTCGAGAAAAACGGCGACGTGGTCTGCATGACCTCATACGCACCCCTCTTTGCACGTCGCGACAACACCAACTGGAACCCCGACCTCATCTATTTCGACAATGAGCGTCCGTATCTCACCTGCTCATACTATGTGCAGCAGATGTTTGGCAAATCGGCCGGTAATTACTACTATGGCGACTGCGTCTCTATCGAGAACGGTACCGACCTGCAAGGACAGTCGGTGGTGCTCAACACCAAGACACGCCAACTCTTCGTCAAAATCTGTAATGCAGGCGACGAAGCCAAGAAGGCAAACATCGACCTCTCACGCTTCAAGGGCATGAAGGCGCAGGCTGTCAAGACCGTCATCTCGGGTCAGGCACAAGACGAGAACAACTACGACGCTCAACCCATCCAGCCCAAGGAGGAGAACGTCAAGGTCAGCAAGAAGATGACGCTCGACATCGCGCCGTATTCATTCACCATGTTGCAAATCAACCTATAAAAAACATAATACTTCTAAACTATTATCGATTCATCACATGAAACGTACAATTCTACTGTTTTTTGCCACGGGTTTGCTCTCTGTGAGCGCCCATGCGCAGTTATCAACCAACCCGGATAAATTCCTGGGAAACATCACCACAAGTTATCAGGTGGATTATGGCAAAGAGCCGTTTTATACGCTTTGGAACCAAATCACACCCGAGAACGAGTCAAAATGGGATGCCTGTGAGCCGCAGAGAGGCAGATTCACTTTTGGAAGTGCTGACAACGCTTTCAATTATGCTAAAGATCATGGTTTCACTTACAAGTTCCATACACTTATTTGGGGTGGTCAGTACCCCAGTTGGATGAACAATCTTTCCACAGCCGAGCAGACGGTCGCAATTGAAGAGTGGTTTGACGGTGTCAAGGCTCACTATCCCGATATGCCCATGTTCGACGTGGTCAATGAGGCTATTGCAGGACACAACCCCGCTCCCTATAAAAACGCGCTCGGAGGTGACGGCGTGACGGGCTACGACTGGATTATCAAGGCTTTTGAGATGGCGCATGAGCGCTGGCCCGATGCCATCCTCATCTACAACGATTACAATACTTTCCGCTGGCAGAAAGACCAGTTCATCGACCTTGTCAAGACATTGCGCGACGCAGGTGCGCCCATCGATGCATACGGATGTCAGTCGCATGACCTTACTGACATGCCTTTCGATGAGTTCAAGTCTGCTTGTGATGAACTTCAGCGCGAACTGAAGATGCCTATGTACAGCACAGAGTATGATATCGGTACCACCGACGACGCACTGCAAGAGCAACAGTACAAAGACCAGATTCCTTACATGTGGGAGAAGGACTACTGCGCAGGCATTACCCTGTGGGGATATATCTATGGACACACTTGGACCACTGACGGCAACTCCGGCATCATCAAAGAAGACGGAACAGACCGTCCCGCGATGACATGGTTGCGTCAGTACATGAAGAGCGACGCCGCTAAAAACGCAAAGAGCCCGTTCCCGGGTATGGTCAAAGAGTCTTCCACTTATGTGAGGTGCTGGCCGCTGAAAGCCTCTATCAACGACCCCGTGACTGTCAGTGGTAAATCCAGACTGAAAACGAAGACCATCTCACGGATTGATGTCTATATCAACGATGTGCTCTATCAGTCATACAACACCAATACCTTTGAATTCGTTTATACTCCCGAGACCAAAGGACGCTATAATGTGAAAACCGTGGTTACGGCCACCGACGGCTCTACCTATGAGCGTATGTCTGGGTTTACGGTCTATCCGCCGCGCGCACCCTACAATGGCGTTACCGAACTGCCCGGCACTCTCGAGGCCGAGGACTTCGACCAGGGCGCTGAGGGTATCTCTTATCATGACAGCGACAATCAGGACGAGGGTAAGGTCAATTATCGCTCTGACGAAGGTTGTGGCGTGGATATCGTTCGCGGAAACGGCAGTTATGCCATCGGTTACACCAACAACGGCGAGTGGCTCGAATACACCGTCAATGTGAAAGAGGCCGGTGTGTATGAGTATGATGCCATGGTGTCATCTGGCGCCAACAATTCCTCGTTCAGCCTGTCACTCAATGAGAACGGTTCTCTCGTTCCCCTCACCAACAGCCTTGTTGTTCCGTGTCTCCAGTCTAACAACTGGGATATCTACAGCACATTACACGGGCGTCTGCTCGTGCCGCTCGAGGCCGGACAGCACATCTTCCGTATCAACATCACCGGCAGCAGTTGCAATATCGACAAACTGGTATTCACTCATGTCGACGTTGACGATAACATCAACATTGCTGTCACCTCTGATCCTAATCCGGGAGTTATCAGCGAGAATGTCACCGTTCAAGTGGCCGCATCGTCACCGACCGCTTCGATTGCAAAGGTTGAACTTTACAAGGACAATGTGCTTCTGACAACGCTCACAAGCCAGCCCTTCGACTACTCATTCGTACCCAACCAAAAAGGCACCTTCAAATTCTCGGCAGTGGCTCAAGACAATAACGGAAAACGCTCGAGAATCGCTGATTATGAACTTATGGTCAACAACCGCCGCATTCCTTATAACGGAACGGCTACATTGCCCGGCATGATCGAGGCCGAGGACTTCGATACGGGTGGCGAGGGATTCACCTTCCACGATTCCGACTCTGAAGACGAGGGCGGCGTACACTACCGCAGCGACAACGAAGGCGTCGACATCGTGACGGGTAATAACAGTTATGCTCTCGGTTACACTGCAAGTGGCGAATGGACCGAATATACCGTCAACGTGACCAAGGCCGGACTTTACAACTATGAGGCATACGCGTCATCAGGACTTGACGGTTCTGGATTCAGTATCGCTCTCGTGAAGAACGGTACATTGGTGCCGCTGGCAAAGGTGAACGTGCCAAAGACCGGTGACAGCAATTGGAACAACTACAAGTCGCTGATGGGCACCTTCACCAACGAGATACCCGAAGGACAGCAGATTATCCGAATTACCATCGAAGGCGGATACTGCAACATCGACAAGGTGTTGTTCTATCACACCTCAGGTATCGAACAACTGACCAATGATGAAAATGACTCGGCTCCCACCTATAATATAATGGGTGTCAAGGTTAACAACAACTATAAGGGTATTATCATCAAGAATGGTAAGAAGATGATTCGCAGATAACACGCTGATGAAGGTCTGACCCTTCTGACCCTCATCAAGAATAGCAGAGGCATCCGTTTGATGCCTCTGCTATTTCATTTGAAGCCCCCGAAGCCTCCTCCCAGCCTCCCCCGGGAGGGTATGGTTACCCCTCCAATAGCGAAATAATCAGCGGAATTCCCAAGCGTCAACTTCCCCTCTATGTTTGAGGGGGCGGGGAAGTCTGTTAATTAGTCCTTTTTTCGTGTCCTTCAGGATAATTTACCCCCCATTTCTGCGTATGTTTTCGTTTTTATTTGTACCTTTGCACGCTCAAATAATTGAATCTGTTTTTTAGGACAAGAAGACAACAAAAACTACTTAGAAAATTGAATGATTAAAACAACTCGATAAAAGATGCTGAAAAGATTTTCATTCTTATTGCTCGTCATGATGATGGCGCTCAATGCAGTGGCACAAACCATCACCGTGGGCGGCACCCAACGTAGTTATCTCGCTTATGTGCCGCAGAATCTGGGCGCTCATCGCCCGTTGCTCATCTCCTGTCACGGTATGAATCAGGATGCCAACTATCAGAAAGGTATGTTGGAAATTGAGAGCGTCGCCGACACCGCCAAGTTTGTCACCGTTTTCCCCGAAGGCATTGGCAAGAGTTGGGACATTAGCGGAAACCGTGACATCAATTTCATTCTCGCACTCATCGACGAGATGGTCGACAAATACGACATTGACCCGGGGCGCGTCTATCTCTCCGGATTCTCCATGGGCGGCATGTTCACATATCACGCCATGAACCGCATTGCTGACCGCATCGCGGCCTTTGCGCCCATCAGCGGCTATACCATGGGCGGAGTCACCGCAAAACCGAGCGTACGACCCATCCCCATCATCCACACGCACGGTACAACCGACGATGTGGTGTCGTTTGACAATGTGCAGAGCAACCTCAATGTGTGGATTCAACACAATGGATGCCCGTCAACCGCGCAAGTCACCTATAACTATCGTGGCACGCCCCACATCACACGCCATGTGTGGGGACCTGGCAACGACGGTGTTGAGGTGGTGCTTATGGAGATGGCCGACAAGGGGCACTGGATTTCTAACGACTGGGGCGTGAAAACCGGTGATGAGATTTGGAAGTTCTGCAGCCGCTACAGCATTGATGTCAATAATCTCCCGTCGAAACCCGTCATGCAGATCGACCAACGCTATGCTGGGATGGACGGAATGGCAGGAAAGCAGTTCGCCATTGTCAACGAGTCGGAAGCAAAAGCATTTTTCGGCGCTGGGGAACAGAACTTAGGTTACGATGATTATACGACCGCTTTCGACGATGGCAACACGGGATATATGTTCAAACTCGAGAAGAGCACCGTGGCTGGAAAATACCTGCTGCGGCTCATGACTCCCGATGGCGCAGAATATAACATCTGGGGAAAACCAGGCTATCTCAACTCGCAACCCGTCAGCGGATGGTGCAGTTTCATCCTCGGGTTGACCAAAGGCAATGGCGAGGACATCGAGAACGGTGCTGTATGGGACATACAATACGTTGACGGTAAGGGATATACCTTGCGTAACGTGGCCACGGGACTTTATCTCCACGACGCATCGCCGGCCAAGTTTGACACGCCTGCTTATTTCTCCTTCTGCACCTTGAAAGTCGCTACAGGCATCACCGAAACCACGACCGACATCCATTCCGACGGCAACACCTACGACCTGATGGGTCGCCGTGTCAACGACAATTACAAGGGCATCGTCATTCAGAACGGCAAGAAGTACATTCGTAAATAAATTGGCGACCTGTCATGTGCCCGCCCGAACGAGCGATAGCAAGTCAATAGTAATCACATAGAGTTTACATATAGTCAAAAAAATGAGCAGGAGTGCCGCTGCACCTCTGCTCATTACATTGATATACCATGGAGTTATATATATCCCAAAAGAGTAATTATGCCCTCCCCTCAGTAAGGGATGGGTTGGAGGTTTCTGGTGTGGGGGCTTCAACTCCAAAACTCCTTTTCTCCTGTCTCCTCCATTTCTCCTTCGCATTTCGGGCAGGTGTGACCGTCCCAAAGACGGATACGGTCGCTGCCACAATGAAGGCACAGGCGGCCCACCTCGCTGCGGAACGACGGTGCCACATCACCGATGATGCCGCCCTTCACCAGATGTTCGATGCGGTGGCAGTCGGGGCAGCACACCGTCAGGATCTCCTGACGGAACAAACCGCGTCCCTCATATTTCTCCGCTTCGTATCCGCAACTGTTACAGCGAAATTTCTTCTTCCATGCCATGGAAAATGCCTTGTTTTATGTTAACTGATGCAAATTTACGTCTTTTTATTCACGAATTATTCGTTTTTTCTTGTTTTTTATAATAATTATAACTAATTTTGCCCCGATGTACCCATCATGTCTTCGGGAAACTACGTGAAAAGCACGTTTTGACCCTTCTGATTTGCTTAAATCATTAAAAAACATAATTTATCTAAGATGAAAAAAATCTTTTTCACATTTGTGTTGGCGCTGATGGCTATCACGGTCAGTGCCATTCCCGCTAAGCGTGGACTCACAAGAGTACTGACACTGGCAAACGGTACCACTGTCAACGCCCAACTCGTCGGCGATGAGTTCGGTCACTTCTGGCTCGGTACGGATGGAAAATCCTATCAGGAAGAGAATAGTAGCAACCTGTTCAAGGAAATCAACGCTGAGTCATTAAAACTGAAAGCACAAGAGCGTCGCGCACAGGCTAACCAACAGCGTTCGCGTCGTATGGCAGCCCAAAGAAGGGTCGGTACATTCGGCAGTTACTTCGGAGCGAAGAAAGGACTGGTCATCCTTGTCAATTTCAAAGATAAATCATTTGCTTCGGGACACAACAATGCGCTTTATCAGCAAATAACCAATACACCGAATTACAAACAAAACGGTTTCTATGGTTCGATATATGACTATTTCTATGCTCAAAGCAATGGACAGTTCCAACTCACTTTCGACGTGGCGGGTCCTGTCACCGTGTCGCAAAATATGTCTTACTACGGAGGCAATGACTGGTGGGGAAATGATCAGCATCCCGAGGAGATGGTAAGCGAGGCTGTTGATTTGGTCAATAGTCAGGTAGATTTCTCACAATATGACTGGGATGAAGACGGTTACGTCGACCAGGTCTATGTTATATATGCCGGACAGGGTGAAGCAAACGGCGGCTCGAGCAACACGATTTGGCCTCATGCTTGGAGTCTTTCTTCGAGTGGCATCGGAGCGAAGTTGGTTGACGGCGTGTATGTCGACACCTATGCCTGTGGCGCAGAGTTGCAAAGCACAACAACCATTTCAGGTATCGGTACCATGTGTCATGAGTTCAGCCACTGTCTCGGTTATCCCGATTTCTACGACACCGACTATAGCGGTGGTGTAGGTATGGATGACTGGGATCTCATGTGCGGTGGTAGTTATAACGGCAATGAGTACATTCCCGCAGGATACACCAGTTATGAGCGTTGGATGGCTGGATGGCTTATTCCTATCGAACTGAAAAACTCCAAGACAGTGACCGGCATGAAAGGTCTGCAAGAGGGCGGCGAGTCTTACATTATCTATAATGACGGTCACCCCGATGAGTATTACATGCTCGAAAACCGTAAAAAGGTTGAATGGGACCAAGGCATTCCCGGTGAAGGACTGCTCATCGTTCATGTCGATTATAACGAGAGCATCTGGGCCAACAACAAACCCAATGACGACCCCTCTCATCAGCGCATGATTTGGGTTCCTGCCAATAATAATCTAAATTCTCCATCGGGGGGTACATATCCCTACAATTCTTATAATGAGTTCAATGCGGGAACTACTCCTGGGGCGGTATTCTATAATAATACCTCCAACGGCACAAAAATACCCGATTGGTGGTCATTGGAGGATATCACAAAGAACAGCAGCACAAAATACATCTCGTTCAATTTTAAAGGATTGAGCAATGTGGAGACTCCTGTGTTCTCGCCCGAAGCAGGTACTTATACTGAGCCGCAGCAAATTACAATCACTTGCGAGACCGAGGATGCCGTCATCTACTATACCACCGACGGCACAGAACCTACAACAGAGAGCACACAATATACCGGACCCTTCACACTCAGTGAGACTTGCACCGTCAAGGCTATCGGCGTTAAGGGAGATGATATTAGTGAAGTGGGTTCAGCAAGGTATGTGTTCCACATCCCGGGCACAGGTACGGTATATACGAAAGTTCTTAAAAATTCCAACCTCAAAGCCGGACGTAAATTGATCGTAGTCTATGAGGGTGGTGCCAAAGCACTCAACGGTTTCTCTGACGCATCCACACCTTACGGATTGCCCAACGACGTGGAATACGACGCTGAAAACCATGAGGTGACAATCTATGATTCTGATGCTACCATACTGACCCTGGGCGGTGAGAGAGGCGCTTGGACACTCCAGATGGACGACAATACCTATCTGACATATTCCTCAGGCAACTCGCTTGGTAATTCTGAGGATTCCTTCGAATGGAATATCGTCGTGAATGAGGACGGTACTGTCGTGAAGACGGGTTCCAGAACGTTACAATATAATGCTGCTTCACCCCGTTTCGCATGTTACAGTTCTACCCAGAAAAAGGCTTATGTTTATGTGGAGAAGACCGACGACTTAATCGGCGAGAAAGATGATGTCGTCATGCACTTCCTGCCGGAAGCCGTCACCGTCGAATTTGGCATGGATGTCACCCAACCTGTCCTCAAAACCACTCCTACCGGATTGGCAGTCACCTATAGCAGCAGCAATCCTGAAGTGGCTGAGGTGAATGCAGAGACAGGCGAACTCACGGTCCTCAGCATTGGCGAGACCACCGTCACCGCCACATTCGAAGGTGATGATGACTATAACGGTAACTCCGCATCTTACACACTGACTGTCACCGAACCGGTGGTGGGCACTGGACGTTATCAACTCGTCAAGTCTGCTGACGACCTGGTGTCGGGCAAGAAATATCTCATCGTCAGTACAAATACCGACGGATCGTATGTGGCATGGAACGGACTGGATACATCATCTTCTTCTGGTTATGTAGGCACCGTGCATGTCGAGGACGAGATTATCGACCTTTCGGCTGTTGGCAACAAGGCGGTGGCTGTGGTGTTCGATTATGTCGAGACTACCTCTCCTGCTTATTGGACCATCAAGGAAGGTGATTCGTATATCAAAGGCGTTTCGACAAATAAACTCGGTTATGCTGACAATACCGACGCTACGTCTGCGAAATGGACGCTGGGCGTGAGCGATTCGTATGTGGTATCTCTGAAGAACCGCAACAGCAGTAACTATCTTAAATACAATGAGTCTGCAGATATGTTCCGTTGTTATAGCAGCGGACAGAGATCCATTTATCTCTACAAGGAGATTGAAGAGGTCGTTATGCCTGGTGATGTCAATGGTGACGGTGAGGTCGACGTGGCCGACTTTACCATGATGGCCAGTTACTTGCTCGGAAATACACCTGACGGATTCATCACCAAGGCGGCTGATGTTACAGGAAATGAAGATGGCACACCCGACGGTGAAATTGACGTCGCTGACTTGACAGGCATCGCTAATCTCATTCTCCATGGCAATGTCGATTCTGGTGAAACGGCCGGCACAGACGTCAGCGCCCAAAACAATGTTATCTACGTGGAGCCGATGAATGTCATACCCGGCACACAACAGGTACTGTCCGTACGAATGAAAGACAATGTGGATGTGAGCGGCATGGAGTTCACTCTGCAGTTGCCCGAGGGCATTACGGTGGCCACCGATGCCGACGGTCTCGCAATGGTAGAGATGGGTAAGAAACTCATATCGAAAGACCATAACAATTTCTTCGGCAGTTCATTGCTCAACGAAAGCACAATGAAGATTCTCTGCGCCACAATGACACAGAATCAGTCGACGGGCAAATTGCAAACCTTTGCTGATAATGACGTGGCCAGCATCTTCATCAACATCCCCGCCGGTTTCCTTGAGGGCACTTACGAGGTAAGCATTCTCAATGCCAAGACCTCTAACCCCGACGGAGTCAAGAGCATTCTGGCAAATACGGTGGGAAGTATCAATGTCGGCTCAGAAACTACAGGTATAAGCAATACGCAGTTCACTGCCGACGATGCTCAATCCGGTGAATGGTATAACCTCAATGGTCAGAAGGTGAACGCCTCTTATAAGGGTGTCGTCATCATCAACGGCAAAAAGGTTATCAAGAAATAATCCTGACAGGGCCAATCCGGCCGATGAACCTAATTCGCCCAATAGGGCCAATCACCAATAAGGGATGCGCTTTCGAGTGCATCCCTTATTTTGTGCCGTCATATTATTTGTCAATGATATAACGTGAATTCATCAAACCCACGTTACATAACCTCAAATTATCTCAAGGGCACCAGCCAGTTCCCCGCCCCTCGGGGAGGGGTAAGGGCGGATTCAGTAACTATCGAATCGACCTTAAAAAAGGTATTGTAAGATTTGAAAAAATTTGTTAGATTTCTGCCACGGAGTGGAACCAAAAAAGAAATGGATAAATTCATCGAACTGAAGCGCTGCCCATTCGTGACGTTAGGGGCAAATCGTATATACTTCCCTATTATTTAGTGTTAATATTTCCAAAACATATACAACGTATTGTTTTTTTTCGTAAATTTGCTCGGAAATACACAAGTTAACCTTTTTATACCTTATACTATTATGAGAATCCTCGCGATTAATCCTGGAATGATATCCACCAAAGTGGGCGTGTTCGAAAATGACCAGATTGTCATGCACGCGTGCATCAATCATCCTTATGAGGAATTGTGCCGTTATCCCTTTATTATGGATGAGTTCGACTATCGTAAAGAAAAACTGATTGAGGAACTGCAACGTCAGGGCGAAGAGATGAATTTCGATGTCATCGTAGGTCGTGGCGGACTCGTCAAACCCATTGAGAGCGGTGTGTATGAACTCAATGAGAAAGTCATTGAAGACACACAGCATCCCCGTCTGCATCATGCCTGCAATCTCGGTTCGCTCATCGCACTGAGCATGGCCAAGGAGATACCTGGATGCCGCGCGTTTACGGTCGATCCCGGAGTGGTCGATGAACTCGACGATGTGGCGCGCATCACCGGTATGCCCGAATTGCCTCACCAGACCATCTGGCATGCCCTCAACCAGCGTGAGATAGCCAAGCGTTATTGCCGTGAGCATGGCGTGAAATATGAGGAGCAGAACCTCATCGTATGTCACCTGGGCAGTGGCATTTCCTTCGCTATGCACAAGCACGGCAGGGCGGTGGAGTGCAGCGACGCGCTCAGTGGCGACGGACCGTTCTCACCCTCACGCGCTGGCATGTTGCCTACCATCCAACTCGTGCAGTTATGTTACAACGGACAATACACACGCGAGGAGATGATGCGCAAAATCAACGGGCACAGCGGACTCACAGCCCATCTCGGCACCAACGATGTGCGTGAGGTGGAACGGCGCATCAACGAGGGCGACGAGCATGCACGCCTCGTTCTCGATGCCATGGTCTATCAGATTTCAAGATGGCTCGGTTCGCTCGCTCCCGTCACCTGCGGACAGGTCGATGCCGTCATCCTCACCGGTGCCATGTCGCACAGCAAATTCGTGTCTGAGGGCATCAAGAAACGCGTGAGTTACATCGCGCCCGTCTTCGTCTATCCCGGTGAAGACGAACTGACAGCCCTCGCCCTCAACGCCTACCGCGCCATGATTGGCGAACAGGAAATCAAAGAATACGTCTGATTCGACAAAGGTCAATATATTGGGGCATACTTATATTTATGCCCCTTTTTTATGTAAAAAAACAACGGATTTCACAGATGAAACGGACAAGCCTACGCTCATCGGGAATCAACAACCTGCGACCAAACTTGTTTAGGCTATGCCTTGAGATGAGGAAATCGACCAAAGGTCATAATTATCATAGCGAGAAAAAGTTATATAAAATCTGATACTTTTTTCTAATTTCCACCCTCGGCGACCTTTTTGGGGAGTGCCGATACTTTTAATGTGGCTTTATGTAATTTTGTGACCCGGATATCCGTTATAATGATAAAACATAGAAGAAAAATGAAAATATAATTTTTCATCACCACACTGCTTACTCTCGTATCGTTAGGGGCAAGTGCGCAACTCGAAAGCGTGAAGGAACTCTCGATGAAGTCCGAGTATTTCAGCCACGAGCGTCAAGTGCTAATCTATACGCCAGGGGGCTATCAGCAGTATGACCAAACTTACTATGATGTCATTTATGTGTTCGACGCACAAGATAGGACGATGTTCGACCTCGTTCACTGCCTGCTCAATATTGCCTGCAAGCCCGACCCAGACGGTGGTCGGAGTATGAACTTCATTATCGTAGGAATCTGCTCACCTTCGCTTTGGGATATTAATTATTTCCGTAACGATGACTATCTACCCATGCCCCTGCACGGCAACAATGGGCTTTTCAAGGAAGGCTACCACTACGGCAAATCGCCCGATTTGAAGAAGTTCGTCAAGAACGAACTGATGCCATACATGAAGCAGAATTATCGCACGTCGGGACGCACTCTCGGCATCGGCCATTCGTTGAGTGCGTCATTTGTGCTCGATGCAATGGTTACTGACGACCTTTTCGACGACTATATCGCCGTTTCGCCCAACTGCTGTTATGACGAGTTCCGTTTGGCAACGGATATAGAAAATTATCAATTCAAGAGTCGCAAAACTCCCCGTTTTATCTACGTGTCAATGGCAAGCGAAATTGAAAGCAAGCCTGATTATTGGGGCGACGAGTGGAAAACGGGCTGGGAGCGTGTCAGTTCATTCCTCAACGACAAGTCACACCTACCCGAGAACACCATCACCTCCGTACACACTTTCCCCAACTATGACCATTATGGAAGTTTCATGCCAAGTCTGACGACGGCTTTGAACGACTACATCATATTTGGTGCCAAGAATTTGGTGGGATATATAGGCGAGGATACTTGCCCCATTCATATTGAACTTCACGGCAAGAACTTGCCTAACGATATTTACATTACTGGCAACCAAGATGCACTTTGCAATTGGGAAGCGAAAGGAATCAAAATGAACCTTGTCAGCGACAGCATAGCCTCCATCGATCTCCGTCTGCATCTGCCCGCCCAGTTCAAGTTCACACGAGGTAGTTGGGAACGTGAAGCAGTGATAGAAAATGCCGACGCCGGCAATTTCATCATACACGATGCAGAACATGCAACCCGCATATACCACCTATGGGAGAAGGAACCTTGGATGGGAGGAAACGAATAAAGTAGTGATGTTGTTCCTTTGTGTCCTTTTTCGTGTCCTTCGAGTCTTTCGTGGACAGTACAACATACCCCTTTGCGTCCTTGTTTTCGTGTCTTTCGTGTTCTTCGTGGACATTCGTGGTCTATAATCAGTGAAAACCGTTGCATGGAACATTCTTTCAGTAACTTTGTAACCTTTTTCTTGGTTTATTCCGTTTTTTCTTCTTACCTTAGCAGAAAATTTTAACTAACTGCCTTGATAATGAAGAAAACGCTATTATTACTCGTCGTGTTGACCGCCTTTTCTGGTCTGGCAAACGCTAAGTCGGTGAAAATCTCTTCGCCGAACAAACAACTGTCGCTTGAACTCAACGAAGGACAGGCGGTCGTGAAATACCGCAAACAGACAGTGCTGGATATTTCACAACTGGGCATCAAAACGTCTAAAAAAGGCGGTGCCCTAACGTTACTGAAAAAAGGGAAAACACGCAAAATCAACGTCGATTATGAGATGCTCGCCGGAAAGACGCTACATCCCCACAATCAGGCCACGGAGTGCGTGTGCGACTATCTTGACCAGCAGGGCAACACCGTGCGCATCGCCTTCAGACTCTACAATGACGGCCTCGCTTTTCGTTATGAGTTGCAAGGATTGAACCAGGAGACCTTCCAAGAGGAGATGACCACCTACCGCATACCTGACGGGAAAAAGCGGTGGATACAGCAGTGGACCGAACCCTATGAGGATTTTTTCCCCTTGGCCACCGACAGCAAAGGCAAAACCAACCGATGGGGATATCCCGCGCTCATCGAGTCGGCGCCCAATGTGTTTGCGCTCATCTCAGAGTCGAACATCGAGCGCAGACAGAGTGCCTCATGCCTTTACACTGAGGGCGAGAACTACCGCGTCACTCCCGACAAGAACGAACTGGCGCTCTCTGGCAACTGGCATACGCCATGGCGCGTGGCCATCATCGGTTCGCTCTCCGAACTCGTGGCGTCCACACTGATTACCGACTTGGCCGAACCGTCGAAGATTGCCGACACATCGTGGATTAAACCCGGTGTGGTGTCATGGATTTACTGGGCCAACAACCACGGCTCCAACGATTACAATATCATCAAGCAGTATGTTGACATGGCTTCCGTGCTCCGTCTGCCCTATGTGCTCATCGATGCCGAGTGGGACGAGATGAAAGACGGAAAGACCATCGAGGATGCCGTCAAGTATGCCAACGGAATCGGTGTCAAACCCATGATTTGGTATAACTCGTCGGTAGGGTGGGTCAACGGCGCGCCTGGCCCCAAATACCGCCTCAATAAACCCGAAGACCGCGAGAAGGAATTCGCATGGTGTGAGAAAATCGGTGTGGCTGGCGTGAAGATTGATTTCTTCTCCGGCGACAACCAGATGAACATGGACTACTACATCGACCTGATGGAAAGTGCGGCACGCCATCACCTTTTGGTCAATTTCCATGGCGCGACCATTCCGCGCGGATGGCAGCGCACCTATCCCAACCTCCTCACCACCGAGGCGGTCTATGGCGCAGAGTGGTACAACAACGTGCCTACCTTCACCAAGAAAGCGGCGGCTCACAACGCCACCATCCCCTTCACACGCAACGTCATCGGTCCGATGGACTACACGCCCTGCGCGTTCAGCGACTCGCAGCATCCGCATATCACCACGAATGCCCATGAACTGGCGCTCACCGTGCTCTATGAGTCGGGTTTGCAGCATCTGGCAGACCGTCCCGAGAGTTATCTGGCGCAGCCTTATGATGTGCAGCGCTTCTTCGGACAGTTGCCCGTGGTGTGGGATGAGACGCGTCTGCTCGACGGCTATCCTGCCGAATACGTCGTCATGGCACGCAGAAGCGGCAAGACATGGTATGTGGGTGCCATCAACGGCACGGACAACGTGAAGACCGTTCCCCTGCGTCTAGGCGATATCGTAAATAAGAATCAGGTGGCGAAGGTGTTTGCTGACACGGGCGACAAAGAGAACCCATGGAGCATCGCCAGCAAGGATGCGAAGGCTTTGCCCGCCCAACTGAGCCTGCAACCCCGTGGCGGATGCGTCATCGTCATCAGCGAGAAGACGGAGCCATTGCCGCTCGTCTATGATCAGGAGAATACAGGAAGCGCATATCCCAAACCCGATATGCCCGGCGTGGACCAACTGCCCGAGATACGGGAGTTGCCCGACCCGCTCAAGGGCGTGGACACCTTCGCCGACTGGGAGCGCAAACGCAATGAGGTGAGTGCGCAAATCCAGCATTACGGCATCGGCACCAAACCCGCTGTCAGCCGCGAGAATGTGACTGCCCGCATGGATGGCGACACCCTCTTCGTCGATGTCACGGTCAATGGCGAGACGTTACACCTCAGGGGAGAAATCCGCTATCCCAAGGTGGGTGAGGCTCCCTATGCCCTGATGATTGGCGCAAGCATGAATGCGCTGCCCGCTCAACTGTTCAAAGACCGGCCTATCGCCACTATGAACTTCCGTGAGAGTCAGGTCAACGATTACACCCAGATGGGCATGCGTAAACGTCATGAGCGCGGTGAGCACGACTTCGACCGTCTCTATCCCGAACTCTCAGAAAATGGTGCTTACAGCGAATGGGCGTGGGGCTTTAGCCGACTCATCGACGGACTGCAGATTTTAGGACCGGAGGTGACGAAAATCGACACCCGTCGCATCGGTGTCACTGGTTGTTCATACGCGGGTAAGATGGCTCTTTATTGCGGTGCCTTCGACGAGCGCGTGGCCCTCACCATCGCACAGGAACCCGGTGGAGGCGGCGCAGCCGCATGGCGTGTGTCATACACGATGGACGAGGTGGAAAGCCTGGAACGCACCGACTATCATTGGTTCAAGGAGAGCATGCGCGACAATTTCTCGGGCGACAGTGTCTATCGTTTGCCCTATGACCAGCACCAGTTGTGTGCCATGGTCTGCCCCAGAGCGCTCCTCTTGCTCGGCAATTCGGATTATCAGTGGTTGGCAGACCCCGCCATGCTCATTTCCGCCGAGGCCGCATCCAAAGTCTGGGAGCGTTTCGGCATCGCCGACCGTATGTCGTGGAGTGTCATCGGCGGACATCCTCATTGTCGGTTGCCCGAGGTGCAATTCGCACTCGTACAAGACTTTATCGACCGTTTCCTCGTCGCACCGGCAAAAGAAGAATAATTCCCCCCCCCTCCCTGTCCCCCCCCCTCCGTGCTCCCCCGTTTGTCTGGGGAGGACAACCCCGAGGGGAGGGAATGATTTCCCCTCCAATAGCAAAAAACAAGCACCACCTCCCCCTCTAAGTTAGAGGGGGCAGGGGGGCTGTTATTATTGATGAAAAATCATGGATGTTTTGATAATTCGTGTTAGTATGCCCAGCGTTATTTTAGGAATTTCCCTAATCAAGAATAGGATAAACCCCTCAAAATACTTGACCATGTGACTGTATCTTTGCATCGTGTTAAAGTATCAATGAGTATTTACCTTTTAATATTTTGTGAAAATGAAAAAGATGTTGTTTTTCTGGATGGCCGCCATGCTGTTCTCAGTATCTGCATCGGCGCAGTATTACCCTTACGGGAGATACAATTCTCACAATTCACACTCCCGATATTCTCAGCACCACCGTCATGACCATTTAGGCGACTCCTATGGTGGTTTACGCTTGGGACTCTCTCTGGCGACTGTCAATTCCGACTCACCTTACCTCGACGGTAATAAAATGCGGGCAGGTGTCGTGGCAGGACTGGTTGGCGGAACCAGAATTGCCGGTTACACTCCCTTGTATCTTGAGGCTGGCGTCCTGTTCTCACAGAAAGGCGGAAAATGCGGGAGCGGAAGTGATAAGTTCACATATGCCCTCGATTATTTGGAAGTGCCCGTCGTCTTTAAGTATAAAGCTGATTTGGGTGGCGATGTGACCATTGAACCCTTTGTCGGTGGTTACGCCGCTCTTGGCGTAGGCGGAAAAATCAAGGATTATCAGTACCGCGAGGCATATAGCAGTTTCGGCGACAAGTACAATGATAATTTCAAGCGTTTCGACGGTGGTATCCGTGTAGGTTGCGGATTCTCATTCGACCAGTTCTATGTGGAGGGCGCCTATGACTTCGGACTTGCCAACGTCGGAAAAGACGATTTCGACGACACCCATACCGGAGCACTCAATCTCACACTCGGTATGAACTTCTGATTCTCTTGATGGGGAGTTATGAAGAGGAGTTATGAGGGGGAGTTATGAGGAGAAGTTAGATGGGCCATTACCACGACGACACAATCATTGTGCAAAACATATGGCTCTTTAACTCCCCTTCATAACTCCTCTTTTTAACTCCCCCTCTTAACTCCCTTTATATTTTTTCAAACTCAAATTATCACTAATACATTTGATTTTGTTACATTGAAACATTTTTTT
>JAFZAH010000013.1 GCA_017548275.1 Prevotella sp. | reverse complement strand
CGTAAAGAACAAAATCATACATATACTTACTGCCATGGTGAGAAAAAAGCAAAAGTTTGACAAGGATTATATTTTTACATTTGACACAAGTGTTAAAAACGTTAAATACCTTGTTTCTTAATATAGATTACCCCTCCTTTTTCAAAGGAGGGGAACTGGCTGGCGCCCTTGGTATGATGAACAAGCCCTCATGGTTGTAAGACTCTCAAACAACCAGTATTTGCACATCATTCCAGAGGGTAGAGAAAGTTTTAGCGGACACCAATAATCATAAATAGAACCCTAAACACTCATTCCTAAACCTTAAAATTCACTTTCCTGTGACAATATGTTTGATTTGGTCAAGTTTGTTGAGGGCTTCCATGGGGGTGAGGTTATTAATGTCCAAACCGAGTATCTCATCACGTATCTGACAAAGTACCGGGTCTTCTAATTGAATGAAACTCAATTGCATACCTTCGCGACTGTTCGTGATTGCCTCGGTATTGGGACGGCCAACTGTTCCCACCTTGCTATTGTCTGCCTCTAATTGTTTCAAAATGACATTTGAACGTTTGACAATACTTTTCGGCATACCGGCTATCTCTGCCACATGAATACCGAAAGAATGCTCCGAACCGCCCCGTTCCAATTTGCGCAAGAAGATGACTTTTTGGTCCACCTCCTTCACGCTCACATTATAATTCTTGATGCGGGGGAAGTGTTTCTCCATCTCATTCAATTCATGATAATGCGTCGCAAATAAAGTGCGGGCATGGGCGCGAGGATGCTCATGCAGATATTCCACAATGGCCCAGGCGATGGAGATGCCGTCGTAAGTAGATGTGCCACGGCCTAACTCATCAAACAATACCAATGACCGTGTTGATACATTATTGAGAATATTCGCAGCCTCAGTCATCTCGACCATGAATGTCGATTCACCCACGGAAATATTGTCGGATGCACCCACACGCGTGAATATCTTATCTACCAGACCTATTCTTGCACTCTCTGCAGGCACAAAACAACCTATCTGCGCCATCAGCACAATCAGTGCCGTCTGCCGTAGTAATGCCGATTTACCTGCCATATTCGGACCCGTGATGATGATAATCTGTTGCCGTTCATTATCCAGATAGATGTCATTGGGCACGTATCGTTCATCTATTGGTAATTGTGTCTCAATCACCGGATGACGTCCCTGATGAATGTCAATCACTTCGCTCTCGTCAATCATCGGACGGATATAACCGTTTTCTTCCGCAACTTTAGCGAACGACAACAGACAATCCAACTGTGCGATGAGATTGGCATTGATTTGAATGGCAGGAATATACTCCTGCATCGACATGACTAATTCATTGAACAGTCTTGTCTCAAGTGCTAAGATACGGTCTTCCGCTCCGAGGATTTTCTCCTCGTACTCTTTCAGTTCCTCGGTGATATAGCGCTCGGCCTGTGCCAATGTCTGTTTGCGTATCCAGTCGGCTGGCACCTTGTCTTTGAATGTGTTGCGCACCTCAAGATAATAACCGAAGACATTATTATAACCTATCTTTAATGAGGAGATGCCCGTCTGCGCCACTTCTCGCTCTTGTATCTTCAGCAGATAATCTTTCCCGCTATAGGCTATCTGGCGCAATTCATCCAGTTCGCTGTTGACACCCGATTTGATGATATTACCTTTATTGACCATCAACGGCGGGTCGTTTTGCACCTCACGTTCAATCCTGTCGCGCAATGTGGTACAAAGATTGATTTGTTCACCTATCCGACGCAATGCGGCATTATTGGCCGACTGACAAACCGACTTGATGGGTTCTATGGCTTGTAATGCTATTTTCAGTTGCACCACCTCGCGCGGTGATACCCGTCCTGTAGCAACTTTCGATATGATGCGTTCCAAATCACCGATACGGTGCAGTTGTTCATCGATGCACTGGCGGAAATCGGGTTCACGGAAGAAATAATCCACCACATCCAAACGTTCCTGAATAGGCTGTACATTTTTCAACGGGAAAATAATCCATCGTCTCAATTGTCGGCCGCCCATCGGTGTAATGGTGTTGTCGATGACTTTCAACAATGATGAACCCTCATCCTGCATCGGTTGCAGTAGTTCCAGCGAACGGATGGTAAATTTGTCCAAACGTACAAATTTATCTTCCTCAATGCGGGACAATGAAGTGATATGACTGATTTGTGTGTGTTGTGTCAGTTCAAGATATTGCAGAATGGCTCCTGAGGCGATGATACCCGATTTGAGATGGTCCACACCAAAACCTTTCAGCGATTTCACCTTGAAATGCTTCAACAGTTTCTGCATCGCGGTCTGTTCGGTGAATACCCAGTCATCCAACTCAAACACACAGTATTTTGTGCCGAAATAACGCTCAAAATCATGTTTGTGGTCGCGGTCATATAAAACTTCCTTTGGTTGGAAATTGCCCAAAAGTTTTTCCACGTAGTCGTATGTACCCTGACCTGTAAGAAACTCACCTGTCGATATATCCAAAAAAGCCACTCCACACGCTGCCTTCCCGAAATATATGGCCGCCAAGAAATTGTTCTCTTTATAATTGAGCACATTATCGTTCATGGCCACACCTGGTGTAACCAATTCAGTAATGCCCCGCTTCACAAGAGTTTTTGTCAGTTTGGGGTCTTCCAATTGGTCGCAGATGGCTACTCTCCGTCCAGCGCGTATCAGTTTAGGCAAATAAGTATCAAGGGCATGGTGAGGAAAACCTGCCATCTCTGTCGTGCCCGACAACCCGCCGTTATTACGTTTGGTCAAGGTGATGCCGAGTATCTTTGAGGCGGCAATAGCATCCTCACTATATGTCTCGTAGAAATCGCCGCAACGAAACAACATCAACGCATCAGGGTGTTTAGCCTTGAGCGTGAAGAATTGTTTCATCATCGGGGTCAGTCCCTTTTCATTTTTTGCCATTTTCTCTCTTGTCTTTTTCCTTTTATATAAGGCACTGCAAAAATACAAAAAAATGATAAAAAGGAGAAATAATTTTGCCATATTCGTATTTTCAATTACTTTTGCGAAAAACTAAAATAAGCGTTTTCCACTGGAATGATGACATCCAATAATGACTCATTCAACTCTTCTTCATAACTCCCCAGCATCACTCCAAAAATAGTGTGGATAACTCTGTGGATAACTCATGAAAATAATTGTGGATAATACACACAATCGGTCATCCGGCTGGTGAATGATGATAACTCTACTAGTTATTCCATCAAATTGATGAAGTTTTCCACGGTTTTTGAACGAAAAAAGATATAAACTTATTAACTTTGCAGCAGATAGAGAAATTGTGGATAAAATCCGTTAATCATTGAAAATCAGATAAAAACTATGAACAATCTGTGTGGATAATTGACTACAAAATGTGAATATCGAGAATAACGAATAAAACATATAGAATTTTTCAACTTATTCACGTCCCATCATCTCTTATCATTCTTTTTTCTTTTTTGAAAATTAAAAAATAAAAATATAATATTATGTTGAAAAACAAATGGCTGAAACAGGGTTACATCGATCAACCCATACCTAAAGGAACTGATTTGAAGAAAGAAATCCGTAAGATGTGTGAGGAGAAGGATGCCATCATCCTGGCTCACTATTATACACAGGGTGAAATACAGGATATTGCCGATTTCGTGGGCGACTCTCTGGCACTGGCACAAAAGGCTGCCAAGACCGATGCGAAAATCATCGTGATGTGTGGTGTCCATTTCATGGCCGAGACCGACAAGATTCTCTGTCCTGACAAAAAAGTGTTGGTGCCCGACTTAAACGCCGGTTGCTCTCTGGCTGACTCATGCCGTGCCGAAGACCTTAAAAAATATAAAGACGAGCATCCCGGTTACCAGATGGTGAGTTATGTCAATACCACGGCTGCCGTGAAAGCCCTGACCGATATTGTGGTAACTTCCGGAAACGCGAAGAAGATTGTCGATACCTTCCCGAAAGATGCCAAGTTAATTTTCGGACCGGATTATAACCTCGGCAGTTATATCAATTCGGTCACAGGCAGGAATATGTTGCTATGGAACGGCGGTTGCCATGTGCATGAGCGTTTCTCGGTCGATGAGATAGTGAAACTCAAGAAAGCACATCCCGAAGCCGTGGTTCTGGCACATCCTGAGTGTAAGGGTCCTGTGTTGGCCATCGCCGATGTGGTGGGCAGTACGGCAGTCATCTTGAAATATGCCATTGAGAGTGATAAACGTGAGTTTATCGTGGCTACTGAGTCGGGCATTCTTCATGAGATGATGCAGAAATGTGAGGGCAAAACCTTCTATCCAGTTCCGCCTGAAATCAGCGAGGGTGGTGTTGGTTGCAGTTGCAATGAGTGTGAGTATATGAAGATGAACTCACTTGAGAAAATCTACAACACCTTGAAATATGAGTGGCCCGAGGTGGATGTGGATTCCGATATTGCCCGCGAAGCCGTCAAACCCATCAACCGCATGTTGGAGTTAAGTTAAAACAATTCATATAAATTATCCGTATAATCAGTTAAATCTGTTTTATCAGAAAGAAATTAGAATAATTGTTTTAGTATAATTATATCCATAAATTAGTATAAAAATACATTTTTGAATTGATTTTCTAGATAATTATTCTAATTTCTTTACTAAACACTCATTTATAATATTAATCCTTTCTAAAAAAAACATGAAATATTTCATTTTATCCATATTTATTGCTGTGTCGGCCTCATGTACCTCTTCTGAGATAAAAAAGACTGACCAAGTGAGTGATGAAATACAAAAGTCGCAAGAAGAACAGGTGACTGAACGACGTGAGAATCTGCCCGACACCATCACTGTAGCCATGTGTGGTGATATTATGATGGGTACAACCTATCCTTCCGTGCAGTTGCCACCGAATGACGGTAAAGACATCTTTAAGGACACGAAAACCATTACCCAGGCGGCCGATATTGCCATCGGCAATCTCGAGGGTGTCATCAGTGATGAGGGTAGCGCACGCAAGGGTCCCGGTCCTAACTCTTATTCATTCCGTATGCCTTCGAAGTTCACGTCATTATTGACCGATGCTGGTTATGACTATGTGTGTATGGCCAACAACCATGCCAATGACTTTAATGAGATAGGTATCATCAATACCGAGAAGAATCTTGACCGCGAAGGCATCAAGTATTCTGGCATAGCAGGCAGGAAAGAGTCGGCAGTGGTGGAGTTGAACGGTGTACGTTATGGTCTTTGTGCATTCGGACATAATAAATATACCTTGAAACACAAGGACTTGGCGACAGTCAAACGTATTATCGATGATCTGAAATCAAAGTCGGATATTGTCATCGTCACTTTCCATGGCGGGGCTGAAGGTCGTACGAAGAATCATCTGCCTTACGGTACGGAAGTGTTCTTGGGCGAAGACCGCGGTTCACTGCGTGAATTTGCGCATTTCTGTATTGACAACGGCGCTGACGTGGTATTTGGTCACGGTCCGCATGTGGTGCGAGCCATGGAAATTTATAAAGACCATTTCATTGCCTACAGTCTGGGTAATTTCTGCACACCTTACGGCATGAGTCTGTCGGGCATCTCTGCCTATTCTCCTGTCGTGGAAATCAAAATAAACAACAAAGGTGAGTTTCTTGAGGGTCAGATTCATTCATTCCTTCAGACGAAGGGTGTAGGTCCCCGCAAAGACCCTTCCAACTCCGTGGCCCACGAAATCAAACAACTGACCGAGAGCGACATCAAAGGCAGTCCCATCAAAATCAGTTCTGACGGAAAAATCACGAAATAAATCCGAATTACAAAATTTGAAATCTGAAAAACAGTTGTGTACGTAGAAATACACAACTGTTTTTATATATTTAAACAACTTACTAATCGATTGCGCCAAGTTTTTATTACTTTTTTGGCTAAATCTCGTTATTTTTATGCGATTACGCCAAGTTTTTATTACTTTTTTGGCTAAATCTCGTTATTTTTATGCGATTGCGCCAAGTTTTTATTACTTTTTTGGCTAAATCTCGTTATTTTTATACGATTGTACCATGTTTCTGCCACTTTTCTTTCCGAACACGAATTTTCACGAATAATATTAGGCAATAATATAGCAGTTGACCCTTTTTTAGACTATTATACGTATAAAACCTGGACTATCAGCCAAAGAAAACAATATATTTGCAGACAAATACCACGAATTAAAAACTAATATTATGAACATTCAAGTAGAAAAAGTAGACATTACAGAAATGGGTTTCACGCATTACAATGAAAATGGATATCTTGCAGTTATGTGTAAAATAGAAACACATGGAATCGAATTGATTATACTCAGATCTATATTAAAGTGCTTTGGAGATCAGTACAAGGTTGTTAAAGAAGATTATGGATTTTCAAGTACATGTGCTATTTTTATAACAAATCTTCCTCATTCTATTTATTTGTCTTGTATTTTGGGAGATGATGAATGAATGGTGACACTTGCTATTTCAGAAACTCCAAAAACTTAAAGGCATCGGCAGAGAGGGTGTAGTCCACCCGCGAGAAATGAATAATAGCACTTCTTTTTTGGAATTCTGAGTGTGTTTTCGAAAGAAATAGGGATAATTATTATAATGTCAGAAATTATTCTAATTTATTCTCATTTCTTTCCGAATAATTCCACTACAGAACGGCCATAAATATTCCTAAATTCCTTAGAATCTTGGATAATATCTGAGGAGGCAAGGGGAGTCGCTGAATTTTTTTATAAAAAAACTTGTTTTATTCAATAAAATACAATACCTTTGCCACGGAAAAGTGTGTCTATACGCTAATTCTGCTATATAATCAGTTGAAATTTATCCGTAAACCACTGATATATCTATATTTGTTTAAGAAATTTTAATATTTTATTTATGAAAAAAATAATACTATTACTGGGGGCTTTGATGATGACATTCTCATTAAATGCCCAAACCACTGACATTGACGCTTTGGACAACGTTATCTACGTTGAGCCGACGACGGCCGGTCTCGGCACTCAAACAGTTCTCTCCGTCCAGATGAAGAACACCGCTGAGGTGAGCAGTTTCGAGATTCGTATTCAACTTCCCGAGGGCATCACGTTTGCCACAGACGAGGACGGTTTCATTCTGGCAGAACTGAGCACTGACCGCACCACATCGGCAAAGATGAACACCTTTATGACCGCCCTTCAAGATGACGGCACACTGAAGATTCTTTGCGCATCATCAAATGCGGATCCAAACACAGGAAAATTGTGCGTCTTCGACGGCAATGAGGGCGAGGTGGCACGTGTCACGATAGAAGTTCCTGCCGACTATGCGGAGGGCGAATACGAGGTAAGCGTTTTGGGTGGCAAGACCGCTAACGCCGACGGTGTGAAGACGACGCTCGAGTCTCCTATCACCACAATATTGACTGTCGCTGACAACACCGTCATCCTTGACGAGAACAATCTTGATGAGATTCCCACAACTGAGACCGCTGTTCCCGTGAAGATGATTCGCCCGCTGAAGGCTGGTATATGGAGCACCGTTTGCTTCCCGTTCGCCATGACAGAAAGTCAAATTTATGATGTTTTTGGTGAAGACGTGCAATTACAAACGTTTGCCAATGATTACGAAACGGAAGACACTGATCCTTCCGACGATGTAGTGGATAGAATCGTCATTCATTTTAAGAACATAGATCTTTCCGAGGGTCTTAATGCTAATACCCCGTGTTTGATTAAAGTATCCCAAGATATTGATGAATTCACATTGACCACACAGTTGGTACCCAATGAGGAGGAAGCCTTTGTGGAATATACTAACGGCAAGACAGGTCGTCAGAAAAAATCATATGGTTTTATGATTGGTACGTTTAAGGCCGAGACAACTGTTCCCGAATATGACCTATTCCTTAGTAGTAACAAATTCTATTATTCCACAGGTTTGACCAAGATGAAGGCTTTCCGTGCTTACTTCGAACTCAATGATGTAACAGTTGATCTTGGTGCCGGCGCGAACATCGACTTTGTGTTTGGCGAGACGACCGGTATTGACGGCATTAACTCTGATTCAACCTCAGCAGAGGGTTACTACACCATCGACGGCCGTAAACTGAATAAGAAGCCGACCCAGAAGGGCGTGTATATCTATAACGGTAAGAAACAGGTAGTGAAATAATTAACAACGGATTAGGATATGAAAAAAGTAGTATATATACAACCGCAGTTAAAAACCTGCAAAATAGATACAGAGACGATATTGGCCGGCGGCAGCGTGACCGGTGATAATGGTCTGGGTTACGGAGGTGTGGACGAGGAAGGTACACAAGTTCCCGATGCCAACAACTTCGACGTCTGGTCTGACGACGACAAGCCCAAGAAACATAACGACTTGTTCGAGGATTAAGAGATTACTCCGCGTTTATAGGGGCGGCGTTTCGCCCACATAACAGCGAGTTATCAACAACTGATTGCACGAATGAAACGGATGAATAATCCGCGACATTCGTGCAATTTATTATAGCCCCCACCTTGATCCTCCCCTCGGGGAGGAAATGGTTAGCACTCCTCAAGCCCTCTAAGTTAGAAAGGTTTGGGGAGATTCTGAAAAAGTAAAGTGATATTACCTCGTTCACCAGGATTACAATTGGCTTTCCCTTCGGCCGCCGACCGCTGGTTCCCGATGAACGAAGTGAGTTACATACCCCGCCCCTTAGAGGGGTGGGGAACTGGCTGGCGCCTTGAGATAGTTTGATATCATTTAGCGGACACCAATAATATAATTGATTTTTTCTATTGGAGTACAAACCATTCCCTCCCCTCAGGGAGGGTCAGGGTGGGGGTTGGTTAATTCACAATCGCGATTTTGCAGACGGTGCCTTTTTTACCGTCATGGGTGGCGGTATGGACCATATAAACGCCTGATGCCACGCGGTGGCCTTTGAGGTCGGTGCCGTCCCATGTAAAAGAACCGCCATTGCTTCGTCCCTGAGCCACTAACACACCGTTGGTGGTGGTAATCTTCACATCGGCGTCGAACGACAATCCTACGACAGTTATGGGGCCTGTATAGTCGGGAGTGACGGGGTTGGGATAGGCATAAACATCGTCGCTGCTCATCTCGTCGCTGGCGGCAGTGGCATCGCTGATGAACGAGCACAGACCTTTGTCGGTGGCGATGAACACCTCGCCGGAGAGGTCGTCGATGGCTATCGCCTCGATATAATCGGAGAGGAGATAACTGTCGGCAGCCATGAAATGATGTATCTGCTCGTAATTATCCGCGCTGATGAGGTAGATGCCGTTGCCGGTGGTGCCTATCCATTTGCGGTTGGCTCCGTCGATGGCGATACAGGTGACATCCACACCGCTGAGCAGATAGTCGGCATAATTGGTACCGTCATTGCGCGGCACCTTGATTTGTTCCAGTACGCGTACCTGCCCTTTGTTGACATTGTCGCTTTTCATGAAGAATGGTCCCACGTTGGTGCCTATCCACATATTGCCGTCTTTGTCTTCATCTATGAACCGCATGTGGTCGATATGGTTGCTGGTGCCGTCCTGGTTGGTGAAATCATCGTATAGTGTCACGCTGTATTGCCGTGTGTCAACACAGTATGAGCCTTCATCGTTGGTGAAGTTATTGACAAACCACAACAGTCCGCGGCTGTCAATCATCACCTTTTTCATATAGGCGAGACTCGAACCGCCAGGCATCAGTTCGTCGCTGTCGAACACGTTCCATTCGTTGTCGGTGTTGACTTGGAAGAGTGCGCCTGTTTTCGATTGGCTGTTGACCACCCACAGGTTGCCATTATTGTCGTAAATACCGCCCAAAACCAACGTGTAATTCATTTTTGACGCTTTGTCGTGGTTTCCGGTCAGGGCTGTTCCCAGCGGGCTGTTGTCTATGTTGTATTCGCGCACGAAGACCCCGTTTTTGAATTCATACAGTCCGGATCGTCCGCCCGCCATGATGTGCGTGTTGTCGCGAGGATCAACGGCGCAGAAGGTCAGGTCGATGAACTCATGCCCTGTTTTCGCGGCCACATCGTCGCCATAGGCTGTCCATTCACCGCCTTTCAATGTCTGTATCATGCCCGTGCGTGAGCGCTCTTGGGTGAAGTCGTATCCTCCGGGCACGGAATAGAGCGTGTGGTCGATGATTTTCATGTCACCGAAGTAATTGCTCTTGGGTCCGTCGGGGTTGATGCTGACCTTTTGCGGCACCACCTCTTGGTTTTCGAGTGTGAAGGAAGAGAGTTTGCCGTCGGTCTGGTTGCCCCAGAAGCAATTGTTACGCTCGTCGAAAGCGATATAGGTGTGCTCATCCTTCAGGTCGATGAGTTCCACATCCTCCTTTCCGGTCATTCTGTAGATATAGTGTTCCACACCGATGACCAGACGTTGGTCGGTGTAATAATAGTAATGTGAAAACACGGTAGCCCGTCTGTTCCATTTCCCCGGGCTGATTTGGTTATAGAGGTTGCCCTGGTTGAAAGCCATCAGGTCGTCGCCCACCCGGATGATGGTATTGACCTCCAACTCCGACTCTCTTTTCCAGTTGTTGCGGTCGAGCAGGTTCTGGTTGGTCGATGCGTAATAAATGCCTTTTGGGGTAGCCGCATAGATATACCCCTGATAGACAGTGGAAGACAAAACATCGGCGCCGAACTGATAAGTGTCGCTTACTTCCCCTTTTTTCACATCGATTTTGATGATTCCAAAGATGGTGGAGATATAAGCATACGACCCGTCGATATAGATGCTGTTGATAGTTTTGTCGGTGATGGATTTGGAGTAATAAGAAGAGATGTTGGTCACATTGCCGTTGTCGTCGAGCAGGTCGATGTTGAAGTTGTCGTAGGTGATGACCAGTCTTTTGGCCGCTTTGCAGTAGGCGATATGACTGATGCCGCAATCGGAGAGCGCATTGATTTTATGGTAGGTCTGTATGCTCTCGTCATTGACATTGTATGAGAAAAGGTTTTTGCTGCTGAGCACATAAACGATGTCACCGGCAGGTTGTATCTCGGTGATTTGGTTGAAGGCGGGAAAACAATTCCACGAGCCTATGGGTGCCGCCTGTATGCAGAGCATCATACAGGTGTAGACCATACAGAGAGCAAATAATCTTTTCATAGTGAAACCCACCCCGGCCCTCCCCAAGGGAGGGGGAGATAATTGTGAATTGTGAATTATGAATTATACCAACAAGTATTCAGCGAGTTTTTTGACGGCGCGGGCACGGTGTGAAATCTTGTTTTTAATGTCCATACCGAGTTGTGCGAAGGTGTCGTCATATCCGTCGGGCTGGAAGATGGGGTCATAACCGAATCCCTCATGTCCGTGTTTCTTGCGGGTGATTTGTCCGTTGACGATGCCTTCGAACAGATGTTGCGCTACAACCTCGCCTTTTTTCTCTAATAACGCAATAACAGTGCGAAATCTTGCCTTACGATTGTTATTTTCTCCTAATTCGGCCAATAATTGTTGCATATTGGCCTCGCTGTCGTGTCCTTCGCCCCCCGCATAACGTGCGGAGAAGACCCCGGGAGCACCGTCGAGAGCATCCACTTCCAGTCCGGTGTCATCGGCAAAACAACTGATACCGTAGCGCTCCACGATGTATTGTGCCTTTTGCAAGGCGTTACCCTCGAGGGTATCGGCAGTTTCGGGTATATCGTCATGGCATCCTATGTCAGCCAATGACAAGATTTCAAACTGCTCCCCAAGAATATCGCGTATCTCGGAGAGTTTATGCTGATTGTTGGTGGCGAAAACGATTTGCATATTTTTTATAGATAAGGAGTTCAGGAGTCAGGAGTTCACTTATGGGGAGTTCAGAAGTTCAGGAGTTTAGACATTAGTACGGCCGTTGAGGAGTAATCTCTTGCCCCCCTGCCCCTTAAGGCTATTCCCTCCCCTTGGGGAGGGTTCGGGAGGGGGCAGAGGGTGTTATGTCGGGGTGTCATTTTTCTTCTTCGGAATCTTCACTTTCATCTCGTCGAAGCCTTCGCCATAGACGCCGATGACGGAACTTTGGCTGACGAATGCTCTTGGGTCAATCATTTTGATGAGACGGAAGATGGTGACACTCTCATTCTTTTTCGCCAGCAGACAAATTACCTTGCGCTCCTGTCCGGTGTACCATCCGTGGCCGTCGAGGATGGTCACACCGTGCTCCATCTTTGTGCCTATCTCATTGGCTATCTCCTGCCATCTCTCTGAGAAAATCAGGAACTGTACCGACTGTCGTTGGCGGTTCATGATATAGTCGAGCATGAAATTTTCAATCAGCATGGTGCAGAAGCCGAACACAATCATCTGTGTGCGCTGTAAGTATGTGCCGAATTGCGGTATGAAGAAACAACTGCCGATGATGACAAAATCAACGAAAATGAGAATGGTGCCGAGCGAGATGTTGTGATATTTGTTGATGGATGCGGCGATGATGTCGGAACCGCCTGTACTTCCATTGTTGAGGAAGACGAGTCCCAAGGCGCAACCTGTCATCATACATCCGATGACGAGCGACATGAAGTCCTGCCCCTCGCCCAAAATCTTCACCATATTGCCGTTCTCATCTACGGGAGCCGCCTCGCGCATAAATTCCAACAGGAAAGTAAGCACGAGAATAGCATAGATGGTCTTCACTAAGAATTTCCATCCAAGTATCTTCAGTCCGATACCCAACAATGCCGCGTTGACAAGGAAATACGTGTAGGAGTTGGGGAAGGAGGTAGCGTAAAAAACGATAGCCGAAAGACCCGCAACACCGCCCGTCACAATCTCGTAAGGCATCAAGAAGAACGTGAAGCCAAACGAATAGAGCAGCAGTGAGAGGGTCAATCCCAAATAGTCTTTTCCTTCTGCCAGAAGTAATTTTTGGTTGATGGTCATTAAGGTTTGAGATTTAAGGTTTGAGATTTGAGGTTTGGAATTTGAGCAATTTCGGTAATTAAAACCTCAAACCTCAAATCTCAAACCTCAAATCCAAAAAGTTTACTTCACAACGACGTTGACGATACGTTTCGGCACGATGATGACTTTCATCACCTGCTTGCCTTCGATGTATTTCTGCGTCTTCTCGTCGGCGAGCACTTGCTGTTCTATCGTCGCATTGTCGGCATCGGCGGGGAAGGAGAGTTGGAAACGGGCCTTACCGTTGAAGGAGATAGTCAGTTGCATCTCGTTCTCCACCAAGTATGCGTCGTTCCATACAGGCCATGTAGCATCGCACACGCTGCCCTCGCCACCGAGTTTCTCCCACAGTTCCTCTGCGATATGGGGCGCGAAGGGAGCGATGAGCACCGCCAGAGAGGTGAGCAGTTCGCGGTTGCGGCATTTTTGCTGTGACAGTTCGTTGACACAAATCATAAATGCGGCTATCGACGTGTTGTACGAGAAGGTCTCAATGTCCTGTGTCACCTTTTTGATGAGTTTGTGCACACTCTTCAGCATCTCGGGCGTAGCATCGCCGTCAAGGGGTTGCATGGCGTCGCTGTCGTTTCTCGTTCCGAAGTACAGATTCCAGAATTTCTTGAGGAAGCGGTGGCAACCGTCAATACCGTTGGTGTCCCACGGCTTGCTTTGCTCCACGGGGCCGAGGAACATCTCATAGAGTCGCAGAGTGTCGGCGCCGTATTTCTCGACAATCATGTCGGGGTTGACCACATTGAACATCGATTTCGACATTTTCTCTACGGCCCAGCCGCAGATGTATTTCCCGTCTTCGAGGATAAACTCGGCATTGGCGTATTCGGGCCGCCAAGCCTTGAACGCCTCGATGTCGAGAACGTCGTTTTCCACGATGTTCACATCCACATGGATGGGGGTCACATCGTAATCTTTCTTAAGGCCGGAACTCACAAACACAGGGGCTTTGTCGTGGTCGTCGCTGTTGATGCGATAGACAAAATTGCTACGGCCCTGAATCATACCTTGGTTGACCAGTTTCTGGAAGGGCTCCTCCTTGCACGACACGCCGAGGTCGAAAAGGAATTTGTTCCAGAAGCGCGAGTAGATGAGGTGACCCGTGGCGTGTTCCGTGCCGCCGACGTAGAGGTCCACGTTCTGCCAATATTCGTCGTTTTCTTTCGACACGAGCGCCCGGGTGTTCTTCGGGTCCATATAGCGCAGGTAATAAGCCGACGAACCGGCGAATCCCGGCATGGTGTTCAGTTCGAGCGGGAAGACGGTCACATTGTCGATGAGCGCCTTATCTACCACCTCGTTGGTCTCCGTGTTCCAAGCCCACACCTTGGCTCTGCCGAGTGGCGGCTCGCCCGTCTCGGTGGGTTTATACTCGTCTATCTCAGGCAGTTCGAGCGGCAGACAGTCCTCGGGTATCATATAGGGCATACCGTCTTTGTAATAAGCGGGGAAAGGCTCGCCCCAATAGCGCTGGCGCGAGAAGATGGCGTCGCGCAGACGGAAGTTGACCTTCACACGACCCAGATGATGCTCTCTGACGTATTTCTTCGTGGCTTCGATGGCTTCTTTTACGGTCAGTCCGTTGAGCGAGAAGTCGATATAGGGGGTGACATCCTTGCGCGGTGAGTTGCACACGATGCCCTCTTTGGCGTCGAAACTCTCCTCACTCACGTCGCAACCCTCAATCAGCGGTACAATCGGCAGGTTGAAATGACGTGCGAAAGCATAGTCGCGTGAGTCATGTGCGGGCACAGCCATGATGGCATCGGTGCCGTAACCAGCCAACACATAGTCGCTTACCCAAATGGGGATGGTCTCGCCTGTGAAGGGGTTGATGGCATACGAGCCGGTGAATACACCCGTTACTTTGCGGTCGGCGATACGCTCGCGCTCGGTGCGCTTCTTCGTGGCAGCCACATAATCCTCCACGGCCTGACGCTCGCTGTCGGTGGTCACCTGTGCCACATATTCGCTCTCAGGAGCCAGCACCATGAAGGTGACACCGAACATCGTGTCGGCGCGTGTGGTGAAGATGGTGAATTTCACGTCGCTGTCTTTCACGTCGAACACCACCTCGGCACCCTCCGAGCGGCCAATCCAATTGCGCTGGGTCTCTTTCAGCGAGTCGGTCCAGTTGATATGGTCCAGACCGTCGAGCAACCGCTGTGCGTAAGCCGAGACGCGCAGACACCACTGCATCATCTTTTTCTGAACCACGGGGTAACCGCCGCGCACGCTCACGCCATCGACCACCTCGTCATTGGCCAACACGGTGCCCAGACCGGCGCACCAGTTCACCATCGTCTCGCCCAGATAGGCGATGCGGTAGTTCATCAGCGTCTGCTGCTGTTCGCGCTCGCTCATGGCGTTCCATTCGTCGGCGGTGATGACCAGTTCCTCGCTGCAAGCCACGTCAAGCCCCTCGGTGCCTTTCTCCGAGAGATATTTTACCAACTGATCAATGGGTTGCGCTTTCTGCTGTTTGTTGTCGTAATACGAGGCAAACATTTTCATGAAGGCCCACTGCGTCCAATGGTAATAACCGGGTTCGCAGGTGCGCACCTCACGGTCCCAGTCGAAGCAGAAACCGATCTTGTCCAACTGGCTGCGGTAGCGGTTGATGTTCTCGTTGGTGGTGATGGCAGGATGCTGTCCCGTCTGGATGGCATACTGCTCGGCGGGCAGTCCGTATGCGTCGTAACCCATGGGGTTGAGCACGTTGAATCCCTGTTGCCGTTTATAGCGGGCGTAAATGTCGCTGGCGATATATCCTAACGGGTGACCCACATGCAACCCGGCGCCCGAGGGGTAGGGGAACATGTTGAGCACGTAGAATTTCTTTTTATTCTCGTCTTCCTTTACTTGGTAGGTCTTGTTTTCAACCCACTTCTTCTGCCATTTCTTCTCGATGTCTCTGAAGTTATATTCCATCTGTTCGTGATAATATAGATTTTGCGGTGCAAAATTACAAAAAATGCGGTGAATAGCAATGAAAGACACGGATTTTCACGAATTATAAAACGATAATAACAGCAAACATGTCTATTTGTCACACAAATGATGTATCTTTGCGTCTGGTAAAGCCAAAGATTATATTATTTTGACTGACTATCATCAAAGATGAACCATAGCATGAAGAATATAGGTTTGCTGCTTTTCTTCTTTCTCGCCGCCATGATTATCGGTTGTGGGGGCAGGCATCATTATCCGCAGTCACTGACTGAGGCGGACAGCCTGGCGGACCATAATCCCGACAGTGCCATACACTACCTCGAAGGCCTCGCCCCGCAGATGGCAGACGCCCCCGAGGCCGACCGCATGTATTACCAACTGCTGTGCATCAAAGCCACCGACAAGGCCTACATCCCCCATACCTCCGACAGTCTCATCCGTCCCGTGATTGACTATTACGAACAGGGCGGCGACCCGCGGCTCCTCCCCGTGGCGTATTACTACGGCGGGCGCGTCAATCTGGATTTGGGCGACGCTCCGCAGGCAATAGGCTATTATCTCAAATCACTTGATGCCATGCCATTTGATTCTTTTTGTCCTTTACGTGGTAAGGTGCTCCACCAGTTAGGGCGGCTTTATTGGGATCAGCATGTGAATCAGGAGGCGTTGTCTTATTATCAGGCAGCATTTGAAAACGATATTTCTATGAAAGACACTGTTGGTGCCATTTTCAATATGGAGGCAATAGCGGGTGTATATGAAGACAAAAGAATGCCTGACAGCGCTTTGTTCTATTATCAAAGCGCATATCATTTGACAGAACAAAGTCATGATAGCATCTTAAAATCAGACATTTGTACACAATTGGCAAGATACTATGTATCTACAGGTCGAGTTGATCAAGCCAAACCCTATATGCTTTTTTCCTTACAGCATATAGACGAATATAATCTCAATGCATTATATGGTGTCGCATCTAAGTATTATATAGCAACTCATCAAATAGATTCTGCCATTTATTTCTCTCAATTGAAATTGGCCAGACCAAACATTTTTTCAAAAGAAGGCGCCTGTAGGCAACTTACAGATTTATATATTCAGAAAGGTGACCTGATAAAAGCAAACGAATACATCATTTTATATAAACAATATAACGATAGTGCCAGAGGGCTTATGGCCGCTGAAGAAGTGGCGAGAGTAAACGCGTTGTATAATTACCAATTACGAGAGAAAGAGAACGCGAGATTAAGAGAGGCTGCTCAAAAGAGAAAAGTGATTACATCCCTCTCCCTCATCGTTTGTGTATTTATGACCATTCTTGTGGTGCTCTTATGGCAATATCATAAGAAAAAGCGTTTTGCCCTTTCTTTGAAGTTGGAAAAATATAGGAAAATAGTACAAGACTATCAACAAAAGAGTGAAAGCAAGAAAAAGTTATCATTATCAAACTTGATAAGCACAGACCTTTACTGGCAATTGAAAAAAGACTTGTCAGAAGGTAAACGTATCACAGACGATCAGATTAAGGAACTAACCTTGTTTTTCAGTCGCGAGAAACCATCATTCCGTGATGAACTGTCAAAACTGACCAGACTTAACAATTATCATTATCTAATCTGCATGTTAGTAGTCATGGGATTTAATGCCTCGGAGATAGCGCATCTGACGTGTAAAACACCCCAGGCCATCAATTCTGTGCGCCAGAGATTATATGAAAAAGCGTTTGGAGAGAAAGGCTCACCTAAAAAATGGGACGATATAATATTCTCATTATCAGAAACTTAGAAAATGCGTAATTTTGCGTAATTGAATTCTTGTACGCTATAAGTCATTCTCTTATTTTTGTGGTATATTTTTAACTTTAATACCAACAACAATGAGAGAATCTCTTTTATATATTCTGCTTACCGCTTTATATATTCTGCTTACCGCAGCCTCCTTGTTCGTTTGTGCAGACAATGTAGAGATGTTTACCGATAATACGGGACGGCACGACATTGGGCATCGCACAGACCCCCCCCTTCCAAATGTTCTGGCAGACACGAACACCGTGGAGATCACCTAACCATCACAAAACCATGAAAAAAAGAAACTTTATATATGTGTTAAGGTTACTTTTCCTCCCTCCGGCGCTCATCTTCCTGTCGCCGGGGGAGGTTTTCAAAACATCTAAATGTCGTTCAAGGAAGAGACGATGAAGATACGGTACAGAAGAAAATAATCATCAAAAGATAGCCATTTATAAAGATTTTCTGTTTTCTATACATATAGAATGAATATATTCATTATTTTTGCAAACAAACGACAGCAAGACGGCAACGTACATCTACAGCGCGGCGGGGGAGAAACTGCGCGTCATCCACCAGACGGCGGTCCCGAACATCAGCGTGCCCGTCGGATTCATCAGGCCGCTCGCCCCGTCGGAGATACTGAGCGCGGACTCCACGGACTACCTGCTCGGGGGAAGCCTCACGCTGAAGAACGGGTATATCGACAAATACCTGTTTGATGAGGGCTACTGCCAGGCCACGG
>JAFZAH010000012.1 GCA_017548275.1 Prevotella sp. | reverse complement strand
TGACCTGACAGCCACTATCGTAAAAATAGCCCCCATCTCCGTGACGGAACTCGAGATTCCTGAGAAATTTATGTATATGGACGGTTATCAGGAAACCTGGTACACCATCACAGGCCTTGGTTCGTGGCTTTGTGTCAGTGGCCTTCCCTCACCATCGAGCGTGGTTCTCCCCTCTACTCTGACTACCATCGAAACGGGTGCATTCTTTGGCTGTACCAACCTTACAAGTATCATCATCCCGCAAGACGTGGAAACCATTGCAGACATGGCGTTCTATAACTGTCCCCTGACCAGCGTGACGTGCTTGAATCCTATACCGCCTACCATCGGCAGTTCTACATTCTCCTGCTATGATACCGCCACGCTTTATGTGCCCGAGGGTAGCCTCGAGGCTTATCAGAATTCCTTGGGTTGGCAAGACTTCTTGAGAATTAAAGAAATTTACCTTGGCGACGTGGACGGTGACAGTGAGGTGGATGTGGCCGACTTCACAGTACTGGCCAAATACTTGCTCGGCATACCGACTGAAGGATTCAATCCCTTGGCAGCCGACGTGGCGGGCAGCACAACGGGAGGTCCCGACGGCGAAATCGACATCGCCGACCTGACCGGTATCGCCAACATTATCTTGCACAGCAGTAATGTATCTGGAGCACCCAGACGTGCTGCTACGACCAAAGTTACCCATCCTTGACCTCCCGAGGGAGAGGCTGGAAACTGACCTACTACAGTGTAGGGACATAGTTTGTCAATGTCCGGACTACTATGTGTAAAGTGATCTTTCGGAAAGAAATTCGAATAATTAAAATGATTCTTGGCTAATTATGATAATTATTCGAATTTCTTTCCGAAACTTTTCTTTTTATCCGACGTAAATCATCGCTAATCAACACAAATGCAAGGGGAGGCTCCTTGCACATCTTACCCTATTGTGCGCAGTATTTTCCCCGTCAATTTTAATTTTTTCTAAAACAAAGGCTGATTATTTTTCGTATTCGCCAAAAATGATTATCTTTGCATGATATTTTAGTGAGAAAATACATACACGATTCAAAAAATGTTTGAAAATCTTAGTGACCGCTTGGAACGGTCGTTCAAAATCCTCAAAGGTGAGGGTAAAATTACAGAAATCAACGTCGCAGAAACGATGAAGGATGTGCGCCGCGCACTCATCGACGCCGACGTTAACTATAAAGTGGCCAAAACATTCACCGACACTGTCAAACAGAAGGCGCTCGGTATGAATGTGCTCACTGCGGTGAAGCCCGGCCAACTGATGGTCAAACTTGTTCACGACGAACTGGCCCAACTCATGGGAGGCGAGAATGTGGGATTGGAACTCAAAAACCGTCCCGCCATTATCCTCATGTCTGGTCTGCAAGGTTCGGGTAAGACCACCTTCAGCGGCAAACTCGCCAACATGCTGAAGAAAAAACAACGCAAAAACCCGTTGCTCGTGGCTTGCGACGTCTATCGTCCCGCTGCTATCGAGCAGTTAAAGGTTGTGGGCGCATCGGTCGATGTGCCAGTCTATTCCGAGCCCGACAACAAAAACGTCGTCGAGATAGCCAATAACGGTATCAAAGAGGCGAAAGCGAAAGGTTACGATGTCGTCATCATCGATACTGCCGGACGTCTGGCTGTCGATGAGGAGATGATGAATGAGATAGAGACCCTGAAAAATGCCGTCAACCCCGATGAGACGCTGTTCGTGGTCGATTCTATGACGGGTCAGGACGCCGTCAACACTGCCAAGGAGTTCAACGACCGCTTGGATTTCGACGGCGTGGTGCTCACCAAACTCGATGGTGACACCCGTGGCGGTGCTGCCCTCTCGATCCGCACGGTGGTGGAGAAACCCATCAAATTCGTCGGAACAGGCGAGAAGATGGAGGCCATCGATCCCTTCCATCCCTCACGTATGGCCGACCGCATCCTCGGCATGGGCGATATCGTCAGTCTCGTGGAGCGTGCGCAAGAGCAGTTCGACCAGGAGGAGGCGTTGAAGTTACAGAAGAAGATTCAGAAAAACAAGTTCGACTTCAACGACTTTCTCAATCAGATACAGCAGATCAAGAAGATGGGCAACCTGAAGGATCTCGCATCGATGATTCCCGGCGTGGGCAAAGCCATCAAGGACGTGGACATCGACGACGACGCTTTCAAGAGCATTGAGGCCATCATACAGAGCATGACGCCCAAAGAGCGCAGCAATCCCGAAATCCTCAACCAGAGCCGCCGTACGCGTATCGCGAAAGGCTCCGGCACCTCTGTACAGGAGGTCGGCAAACTCATCAAACAGTTTGACCAGACCCGCAAGATGATGAAGATGATGACCGGTTCGAAGGCTTCGATGATGATGAACGCCATGCGCGGAAAAATGCCCAACATGCCTGGAATGCCAAAATAAGAGGTGATAGGTTATATAGGAGATGATAGGTTAGATAGGACTCTCTATTAGCAGACTATTGTCTAAACTCCTACACTCCTACACTCCTACACTCCTTCACTCCAAATAATTAGATCAATGCAACTCATAGACGGAAAAGCAACGGCTGCAGCCATCAAGGCTGAAATAGCCGAAGAAGTAGGAAAAATAGTAGACGAAGGAGGCAAACGCCCCCATCTCGCCGCCATTCTCGTAGGACACGACGGCGGTTCGGAAACATATGTGAAAAACAAGGTGCTCGCTTGCGAGGCCTGCGGATTTAAATCGTCGCTCATCCGCTTCGAGGATGATGTGACCGAGGAGCAACTGCTCGACCAGGTGCGGGCGCTCAATGAAGATGATGATGTTGACGGATTCATCGTGCAACTGCCTCTGCCGCGTCATATCGATGAGCAAAAGGTTATCATGGCTATCGACTACCGAAAGGACGTGGACGGTTTCCACCCGGTGAACGTGGGGCGAATGGCTATCGGACTTCCTTGTTTCATCTCTGCCACACCGCTCGGTATCATGACCCTGCTCAGACGTTATCACATCCAGACCAGTGGGAAGAAATGTGTTATTCTCGGACGAAGTAACATCGTCGGTAAACCGATGGCGCAACTCATGATGCAGAAACAGTGGGGCGACGCTACCGTCACCGTATGCCATAGCCGCTCGAAGACCCTCATTGAGGAGTGCCGCGAGGCCGACATCATCATCGCTGCTATCGGACAGCCGGGTTTCGTCACCGCCGACATGGTGAAAGAAGGCGCGGTCATCATCGACGTGGGTACCACACGTGTGCCCGACGCATCGCGCAAGAGCGGTTTCCGTCTGTCGGGCGACGTGAAGTTCGACGAAGTGGCACCCAAATGCTCGTTCATCACACCCGTACCGGGTGGGGTAGGACCCATGACCATCTGCTCGCTCATGAAGAATACATTGGCGGCAGGTAGAAAACAATATTACCGATAATGACAGCAGAAGAATATTATCTCAAAGGCAATGAATACCGCAGACAGGGAAATTGGCAGGAGGCCATCAACTGCTATCTTGAGGCAATAGAACTCGACCCCGAAAGTCCGGCGGTACATGCCAAGCAGATGCTCGACGACATTTTGAATTATTATAACAAAGATTTGTATAATCCTTAGGACGTGACAAAAGATCCGTTCTGTTAACTTAAATCCTAAATATTATGAGTAAAATCAAAGGTGCTATCGTGGTCAACACCGACAGGTGCAAAGGATGTCAACTCTGCATCTACGCCTGTGCCAAAGATGTCATCGCTTTGGCGTCGAAAAAGGTGAACATCTCGGGATACCCCTATGTGGAGGCCGTCAGACCCGACGACTGTATCGGGTGCGCGTCCTGTGCTATCGTGTGCCCCGACGGATGTATCACTGTGTACCGTAAAAAAGTGGAGGAGTAAAGTTATGGCTGAACAAGAAGTGAAACTGATGAAAGGCAACGAGGCGATAGCCCACGCTGCCATCCGCTGTGGCTGTGACGGTTACTTCGGTTACCCCATCACTCCGCAGAGTGAAGTGATTGAAACGCTCGCCGAACTCAAACCCTGGGAAACGACCGGTATGGTCGTGGTGCAGGCTGAGAGCGAGGTGGCCGCTATTAACATGGTCTATGGTGCCGCAGGTGCCGGTAAGCGCGCGATGACATCGTCGTCAAGCCCGGGTGTGGCGCTCAAACAGGAGGGTATCGCCTATATGGCTGGTGCCGAACTGCCCGGACTGATTGTCAATGTACAGCGCGGTGGCCCAGGTCTGGGTACCATCCAACCCTCACAGAGCGACTACTTCCAGGCTACGCGTGGCGGTGGTAACGGCGACTACTATGTGCTCGTGCTCGCACCCTCATCGGTGCAGGATATGGTCGATTTCGTGGACCTCGCGTTCGAACTGTCATTCAAATACCGCATTCCCGCTATGATTCTCAGCGACGGTGTCATCGGACAGATGATGGAGAAGGTGGTGTTGCCGCCGTTCAAACCCCGCCGTACCGACGAGGAGGTCATCGCGCAGTGTCCTTGGGCATCCGTGGGCAAACCTAAGAGCCGCGGAAGGAATGTCATCACGTCGCTCGAACTCAAACCCGAGATTATGGAGCAGCGCAACATCCATTTACAGGAGAAATATCAAATCATCCGCGAGAATGAGGTCCGCTATGAGACCATGCAGATGGACGATGCCGAGTATATGATTGTTTCGTTTGGCAGTGCCGCGCGTATCTCGGAGAAAGCCATCGAACTGGCTCGCGAGCAAGGCATCAAGGTGGGACTCTTCCGTCCTATCACGCTCTGGCCCTTCCCGACCAAGCAGATTGCAGAGATGGCGAAAGGAAAGAAAGGTGTGCTCGTGGCGGAAATCAACGCCGGACAGATGGTCGAAGACGTCAAACTGGCCATCAACGGTGCTGTTCCTGTGGAGTATTTCGGACGTCTGGGAGGTATCGTTCCCGATCCCGAAGAGATTGTAGAGGCATTGAAAACTAAATTGATGAAGTGATGGAAGCAAACAATATCATCAGTCCGGAGAATCTGGTTTACAAAAAACCGACTCTGTTGAACGACAATCCCATGCACTATTGTCCCGGATGTTCACACGGTGTGGTGCATAAACTCATCGCTGAGGTCATCGAGGAGATGGGCATGGAAGAGAAAAGCGTGGGCGTATCGCCCGTAGGATGCGCAGTGTTCGCATACAACTATATCGACATCGACTGGCAGGAAGCCGCACACGGACGCGCTCCGGCAGTGGCTACCGGCATCAAGCGCATGTGGCCCGACCGTCTCGTCTTCACCTATCAGGGCGACGGCGACTTGGCTTGTATCGGCACCTGCGAGACCATCCATGCGCTCAACCGTGGCGAGAACATCGTCATCATCTTCATCAACAATGCCATTTACGGTATGACTGGTGGACAGATGGCTCCCACCACGCTGCTCGGACAGAAAACGGCCACATGTCCTTACGGACGTCAGGCCGACCTGCACGGATATCCTCTCAAGATGGCCGACATCGCCGCTCAATTGGAAGGCACATGCTTCGTTACACGCCAGAGCGTCGAGACCGTCGCCGCTATCCGTAAGGCGAAAAAAGCGCTCCGCAAGGCTTTCGAGGCTTCCATGGCCAAGAAAGGCTCCTCTCTCGTGGAATTCGTCAGCACCTGTAACAGCGGCTGGAAACTCACACCGCGTCAGGCCAACGAATGGATGACGGAGAACATGTTCCCCTTCTATCCCAAAGGCGACCTAAAAGATACAACAGGAATGTAAGGCTTTAGGAGTGCAGTAGTTCAGGAGTGTAGGAGTGAAGACAAGACTCCATTAGTAGAGTATTCTCTCACCTCTCACCTCTCACCTCTCAC
>JAFZAH010000011.1 GCA_017548275.1 Prevotella sp. | reverse complement strand
TTCGTTTAACCACTATGCCTATGGTGCTGTGGGCGAATGGATGTATCGCTACATGGCAGGTATTGATACGGACGAGAGTAATCCGGGATTCCGCCACATCCTGCTGAAACCCGAGCCTGATTTACGCTGTGAATTGCCTGAGGGACAGGGTAGAATTAGTGAGTTAAATGCTTCATACCTCTCCAATCTTGGCAAAATAGAATCTGCATGGAAGGTGAATGATGATGGAGCCGCGGAATACCGTTGTTCGATTCCTGCCAATAGCAGGGCAACGTTATTTCTGCAGGTATCTGCCTTTGGCAATGAGATAAAAGAAGGGAATAGCAACGCCTCTGAAGCAGAAGGCGTTGAATACATGGGGATAGAAGAGGGAAAGCACGTTTTCAAATTGACCTCAGGCATGTACCGTTTCCACGGAACCACTCAAGATGAAAGCATTTATAACAACCAAAACGAAAAAGAAACGATTTTTATCGATAGGTCTAAAGGGCAGATATTCGTTCAGGGTGAAGACATTGAATGCATCCGTCTATATGATTTGAAAGGCTGTTTGTTATATTCATACGAAAAAGGCAGTAAAACAATAGATATGTCTCTTATGAATCGTGGGGCGTATTTGGTGTGTGTGCTCTCTGGAACGGGGCGAAAGTCACTCAAATTTCTTAAATAGTATTATAGGTGTCCGCTAAACCTTTCTCAACCCTCTGGAATGATGTGTTTATACTGGTTGTTTGAGAGTTTTACTATCCTATAGGTTTGATGACCTTGAGATAGTTTGATGTTATTTAGCGGACAGTAATTAAAGTTAAATCTAGATGTTATAGATGTTCAAACTGATACATCTTTAACTGCTGCTTCATGACGGTTTTTTTGCCGGAGTTATACACCTCAGTGAAGTGGTAGCCCTCTTGCTCGAACTCTTTCAGCCGCAGTTCGGCGTCGTTGGCGCCGATGAGCAGGTAACCTTTGTCAGGCTTTGTGGAGAAGAGCCCGATGCGGTCGTGCATGTAGAAGTTGAGTTCGAAGAAATGCACGGGGTCGCCTTTGGCCTGCTCCCCATCTTCGATGTATTCGTAGAGTTTTCCTTTGTCTTCAGGCACTTTCTGGTCAATCTCCATCGCGATATGCTTCACTGACTGGGCGTTGAGCGCGGCGGGTTTCACCACGGCATCGATGGGGATATACAGCGCCACGGTCATGAGAATGATGTCGAGCACATGGCGGTGATATGACGATTTCTCGCCCCGCAGCCATTTCCACCAATAGGCGCACAAGAGACAGGGGATGGCTATCTGCACCCACGACCACACATTCCAGATGGTATGGAGGTGGTACACCATGTCGATGCTGTTTTGCGCCCGGCGTCCGTGGAAGAAACTGTCGGGGATATGGATGAATTGATTCAACACCAATATGATGATGAGCATCATGCCGAGGATGGAGACGAATCCGCCATAGATTTTGATGGATTTGTTGCGATGGTCCACGAGCCAATAGATGTATCTGGCGATGAAGAACGCCAGGAAAGGATACATCGGCATCAGATAGACGTTGCGCTTACAATCGGGGATGCAATAGAAGATGAAGATGACAACGACGGCTGTGTGCGAGAAGACGATAATGGGGTCGCCCTCTTTCAGCCATGTGTTGATGCGTCTCCATACGCTGTTCTCGGGTTTATCCTTCTTTTTTATACTCTCGCGCCATGACCGGTAGGGGAGCGTGAACAGCGAGATGACAAGCAGGATGACCCATGGCAGCAAACCGACCAGCAAATAGATGAAGTTGGCATACCACGGGTTGGTGTGCACCTGATAAGACATTGTGTTGGTCATGCGTCCCACGTTCTCCTCAAGCGCCAGATCAAGAAACTCCTGTCCGGCCTGTTGATAGGCAGCGTAATACCAGAGAGCCGGTAAGATAAGCGACAGTATTCCTATGCCGCACATCCACAAAAAGGCCTTGAAGAAATTGACCCGTCTCAGCAAGAGGAACACCCCCGTAACCAGACAGGGCAGCAGTGTGCCAATGGGGCCTTTGGTCAACACGCCCAGGCTCATCATCAAAATCGCCACCCACGGCACATCCTTCATGCCCCGCTCATACCATCGGTATAGACGATAGAGGGCGGTGACGGTAAACAACGTGAGCATCATATCCACACGGCAGTTGAATCCCTGACGGTGCAGTTCATTGCAGGTGAAGCAGATGGCCACGGTGAGCAGCGCCGTGAACATGTTGCGGCGCTTGGCGAAGAATGAGAAGGTGAGCAGACACAACGAGATGAAAGCGACAGCAGACGGCAGACGTGAGGTAAACTCATTTACCTCGCCACACACATAAGACACCGCCGCGATACACCAATGGAAGAAAGGAGGCTTATAGGCTATCTCTCCCACGCTGTTGCGCGGAAGTATCCAGTTGCCTGACTCCAACATATTGTATGATACGATGGCTTCACGCGGCTCACCTTTCGTATTGAAATCGTAGATATCCAAGAAGGGTATCACGAGCACGATAAAGGTGATAAACAAAACCCAAAATACCTTTTTCTTCGTCATTGTTATTGTGAAGTTATCTTTGGTTATCGCTCACTGCGTTCGCTTTTTGGAAGTTAAGGAAGTTAAAGCCATTGGTTTTCCATTAGCGGAGTAATATCATATTCTTTTTCAGATCCCTCAACCCTCACCAACTTATAGGGAAAGTTGTTGCTTGAGGAGTGCTAACCATTCCCTCCCCCCGGGGAGGGTTAGGGAGGGGGCTTTATTTCGCCCCTGCCGTGATGGTGTTTTTGTTGCCTTTAATGTTGGTGACAAACGCCTTGGCCGACCCGAAATTGAGGTTCATGTCTATTCTCACGGGAATGTGGTTGGCATCGTCGGTGACATAGAATGTGGCCAGTTGGCGCCATTTACGTTTACGTTTGCTGTATTCAGTGTAAGTGAGTTTCAGACAGCGGTATTTCACGCCGTTGTCGCCTTTGACCGTCTCTTTTCCGTCATATTTCAGGGTTGCATCCTCCACGCCGTTACCATCGGCCACGGGCAGTTTGAGCGTGTATCCTGGTTGCCATTTCGAGTTGTCGAAATTACGCGCGCGGATGAAGAGGTTGAGCATGTCAACGACACATCTGCTGTCGCTGGCGGAAGTCCATTTGCCGGGATTCTTGTCTTTTTTGCGGAACAACCTCATGTTACACCTGTCAGAGGTATAGGTATAGAACACCTCATCTACGGTGTAGTGCTTGCCCTCTTCTGCACCTTTACGGAAATAAAGGGGAACAAGTTGCGGAGTTATATATGAGAGCAGCGTGTCACGCATGGTGAAGACGGCGTCAAGTTTGCCGTTACCCTTGGTTATCAGACTGCATCTGAATGCTTCTTTACCCTGATAGGTACTTTTTACCGTTGACAAAGATGCGTAGCCCACTTTTACCCATACGAATTTCCAGTTGAAATAGAGGTTGTATGTCAGATACTCCCCTGATTGGAAAGCCGTGTTATTCAGTGTGCACTGCGCGTGTGATGTGGTCAATGAGAGCATTGCGACGCACAAGGCGAGGAAAAATCTTTTCTGTTTCATCTTATTTCTGTTTTAGGTATGTATTCAATTCCAAGTTTATTGGCTCGGTCAATATTACGTTGTTTGATTTTCTTTTCTTTTTCTGCTTTTTGTTTGGTGATGGCGTCAGGTTTCTGACGTTCGCTGTTTTCGGTGGTGAGCACCCAGGTCTTCTCTACAGTCCACTTCGCCTTACACTCCACCTTCTCAGGATAGTAATATACCGTCTCAGGTTGGCGGTCGGCGTCATAGTCGCCCGTATCCCAGATGCCATTGTTGTTGTCATCTTCAAATGCCTTGAGGTAATAGATACCCGGTTTGACGTATCTGAAGAAGATGGTATCCTTTTGGCTTGTCTGCTCTTTCACGGGTTTGCCCTGTGCGTCGAGCAGTTGCACCACGCAAGTCTTGTCGGTTCCGGTCAAATACAGGGTGATGGTGGTGTATTCTTCATCGGTTTTCATTTTCATCCCCTGCTTGTATTTGTTGTTCACATGACCGTAAATGTCAGCAATGGCGGCTGAGTCTATCTCGATGCTGTATTCATACCCCTCGGCCCACCGTCCGTCGATGGTGTTGGGCGTTATCTGATAAGATCGTTTCACATCGCCGGCATTGCGGTTGCGGTACCCTCCCTCCGGCGACAGACTGTATCCGATGTCCTGCCATATCGAGTCCGCTTTCTCGTAGAGATGGATGGCGGTGGTGTCGATATACGCCAATGGATAAGCCACTTCAAAACGGAAACAGTCGTCGGGGTTCATATCCTTAGATTTTCCTCTGATTTCAAGGAAGGGTACCGGCATTTCCGTCTGGAAGGGTTGTCCTTTCTTCTTGGCTTTTTCTTGGCGTTTCTCCCATTTTTCACGTGTTTTCGCCAATTCTTTCATCCTGCGCTCATAGGGTACCTTCGACAGGAGTTTGAGTGTGTCGTGATGCAAAATCAGTTGGCCCAAGGAGTCCGTGACGTTGTACTTAAGCGCCATGTGCAGGGTGTCCTGGTTGATGAGAGCGGAGTCGCGCAACCAGTAGGTGAGTGAGTCGCGCTGCGCGGTGTGCTCTACGAGGAAGGCGTTGGCGGCGTCGAAATTCAAACCCTCAATCTCGGGCAGGATGCTGTCGCCGTAACTGAAGTAGAGGCTGAACCGCTCGGGATTGTTCCGTTCCTTGTTTCCCAGATAACGTTCGGTCTGCAGTTCGTTGAATGCACGGAGCACGATATTGTCGGGCAGGAAATGGGTATATCCCGTTTGTATGATGTCGTCGATGTGCAGGGAGTCACGCCAGATGGTGTCTTGTCTGACATCGGGTTTGCACGTCGGTATGATGATGTCGTGGTTGAAGGCCAGTTTCTCGCTCTTTTGTTTGAACGTGTAGTCGCCGTCGGCATCTTGCAGCGCAAAGACGCGGTATTGTCCCTCGGCCAAGCCTTTGATGGAAAAATGTCCCTTGCTGTCGGTGCGCGACACCCTAAGGAACGGCTGCGTCTTAAAGGCGCTGTCGGCCAGATTGTCATACAATCCCACGAGAATGCCTTTGATAGGCTCCATGTTCGATGCCTCGACAACGTATCCGGCGACTTCCAAGGTGTCAATCTCTCCGCCCGTGGAGAAACTGTAGGTAAAATTTCCCAAAGGGTTTCCCTCGTTGTTGTCACTGATGGCGTCGCTGAAATCGATGGTGTAGGTGGTGTTGGGCTTGAGCGTGTCCTTCAGTTCCACGATGATGCGCTTGCCTGCCGCCTTGATTTCCGGCATTTCCATCTGTGGGGGTGAGATGACCACTTTTTCCGTCGCATTCTCCAGTTTGATGAACTCGTCGAAGAAAATGCTGATTTTCTTGGCGTTCACATCGGTTGACATATCCTCGGGCATACAAGCCATGACCCGGGGTGGTGTCTCGTCGTACCACCCCCCATCGGGATGCCCCATCTTGGCACAAGACCAAAACATCAACAGACAGAGGCATAAACCTGTATAGACTATATATTTCTCTCGGATTGTCAATTTTTTGAGGTGTTTTGGGGTCTATCGAGTCCTTGATGAAAGTAATGTCTTTAACATCCTTACTACCAGAAAGCGAACACGCTATTATAGATGTAATGTCTTTAACTTCCTTAACTCCCCCTTTTACTGTTCTGTTTTATTGATGATTTCCAGCAATTCTTCGATGGTTTTGCGGTTGTTGGAAAGTCTGGGCACCTTGTGTTGGCCGCCGAGTTTTCCTTTGCCTTTCAGCCAGTCATTGAACAGGTTCTTTGGCGCCTTGATGATTTCCAGATGTTGCAAAGTGATGTCTTTATAGCGTTTTGCCTCGTAGTCGCTGTTAATCTCTTGCAGTTTCTTGTCGAGCAGGTCTGCGAAGGTGTCAAGGTCGTCAGGTTCTTTCGCGAACTCAATAATCCACTGGTGTCGGCATTTGGCGTTGCCGTCCATGAATACCGGTGCGGCGGTATATTCCAGCACCTCGGCACCGGTTTGCAGGCAGGCGTGTGCCAATCCCTGCTCGGCGTTATCTACAATCAGTTCCTCACCGAAGGCATTGATGAAGTGTTTGGTGCGCCCGGTGATGATAAACTTGTAGGGGTTAGTTGACGTGAACTTCACTGTGTCGCCGATGATGTATCTCCATAGTCCGCAGGTGGTGGAAATGACCATCGCATAGTTGACACCAGTTTTCACGCCTGAGAGCGGCACCACCGTCGGCTGTTCGTTGTCGAACTCATCCATGGGGATGAACTCGTAGAACACGCCGTAGTCGAGCATGAGGAGCAGTGCCGGGTCGGAGAGGTCGTTCTGTATGCCGAAGAACCCTTCGCTGGCATTGTATGTCTCCATATAGTGCATGTCGGGCTTGGTGATGAGTTGCTCATACTGTTTGCGGTAGGGTGTGAATGCCACTCCCCCGTGGAAGAACACCTCGATGTTGGGCCACACCTCCTCGAGATGCGTCTTTCCCGACAGTTCCATGACGCGGTTCAAGACGGAGAACATCCATGAGGGCACACCCGACAGGTTGGTGATGTTCTTTTTGAGTGTCTCTTGTGCGATACGGTCGCGTTTGACCTCGAAGTCGCTCAGCAGCGCCGTTTGTTTCTTCGGCACACGGATGAGGTTGACCAGCGGATTGATGTTCTCAATGAGGATAGCGCTGAGGTCACCCACCAGACTATTGTTGATGTTGTAGTTCGATGAGTGGCTGCCACCGAGAATCAGTCCTTTTCCGCTGAAGACCTTGCTTTTGGGGTTGTTGAGCAGGTAGAAGGCCATACAGTCGAATCCGCCGGAATAGTGCAGGTCGTGCAAGCCCTCGTTGCTCACGGGAATGAACTTGCTCTTGTCGTTGGTTGTACCCGACGATTTGGCATACCACTTCACGATACCCGGCCAGAGCACGTCGGCTTCGCCGTGGCGCATACGGTCAATGTCGGCCTTGAGTTCCTCGTAGGTGTTCAGCGGCACGTTGGCTGCGAAATCATCATACCGTTTGATGGTACTGAAGAGGTGCTTCCTTCCGTATTCCGTGTCAGTGGCCCTGCTCATGAGGTGTTTCAGCACTTCGCCTTGAAGTGCCTCAGCGTCGTAATTGTGGCGCTCCAGGTCTTTCTGTCTTTTGTGGAAAAACCATGAAGCGATGCTTGTTATTCCCATATTTTCAATGCTATTGAAATGCAAAAATAAGCCAATCTTTTGGAAAACTGCGCTTTTTTAAAAAATTTAATATTATGGGGTGCCTTAAAAACCATTTCAACCTGATTTTTAGGACACCCCAAATATTAGCATTCTCCGTTGAATGCGGCGGTTTCCGCTGCGGCTATGATATCTTCTTTGCTCATCTGAGGCAGTTTGACGGAGATGTCGCTCAGGTCGAAATCATCTTGGTGATGATCGGGCTCTCGGGATTTCCCCGTCTTGCCCGCCTCCTTGGAATTGCCTGTTTTTTCGGACTCGCCGGAATATTCGGATTCGCCGGTTTCTCTGGGTTCACCCGGTTCGTTTATCTCTCCGAGTTCTGTCACGGATACAGGCTCTTCTTCCATTTTTGTCCGTTCCGACTTGCCGGCAAAGATGCTTTCTATAAGTTGCGGTTCGCGTCTCAGCCGTTCGAGTGTCAGTTTTGATGCCTCCTGCTGGCTCTCTTTCTTGGAGTATCCCTTTCCCGTGCAGCACTTCACGCCCTCGAGCACTACCGCATATTGGAATGTCGGACTGCCCGTCTCGTCTTTGTTCTGTTTTACGAGTTCAAAGTCGATTTGCACTTTGTTTTTCTGGCTCCACTCTATCAGTTTGCTCTTGAAGTTGACTTCTTTGTAAGCCACCTTGTCGATGTTGATAAGTTGTTTGAGGATGCGTTTTTGCATGAATCTCATACAGGCATCATATCCCTTGTCGAGATAGATGGCGCCAACAAGCGCCTCGAACGCATTTCCGCCCATATAGTTGTTATGCGAGGAAATGTGCCCGGAGGATATGATCAGTTTGGTGAGACCCGTCTCCTCGGCCAGTTTGTTGAGTGTGTCGCGTTGAACAATTTTGCTGCGTGTGTTGGTCAGGAATCCCTCTTTACGCTTTTCAAAGTGGCGATAGACAATATCGCCCACAACGGCGCCGAGGATGGCGTCGCCGAGAAATTCCAGCCGCTCATTGTTCAGGGGTTTTCCTTTTTCCCGCCGCATGATGCTCTTGTGCATCAGGGCAAGTTTATAGTAACGGATGTCTTTCGGGTAAAACCCGATGATGTCGTATAGAGCCGAAAAAAGCTCCTTCTCCTTACGGAAAGGGAGCCTGATTCTGTCGAATAGATTATTCAGCATATTTTTTGAAAACTACACAGGCGTTGTGACCGCCGAAGCCGAACGTATTGCTGATGGCGGCGCGAACGGTGCGTTTCTGAGCCTTGTTGAATGTGAAATTCAGATTGTAGTCTATTTCTTCATCTTTGTCGTCTTCATCGTGGTTGATGGTCGGCGGGATGATGTCGTTCTGAACAGCCAGCACAGCCACCATGGCTTCGACGGCTCCGGCAGCGCCGAGCAGGTGTCCTGTCATTGATTTGGTGCTGCTGATGTTCAGTTTGTATGCTGCGTTGCCGAACACGTCTTTGATGGCCTTCGACTCGGAGATGTCGCCCACATGTGTGGATGTGCCGTGCACATTGATGTAGTCGATGTCCTCGGGTTTCAGTCCTGCGTCTTCAAGTGCGCTTTCCATCACCAGTTTGGCGCCCAGACCTTCGGGGTGCGATGCGGTGATGTGATAAGCGTCGGCGCTGAGGCCTTCGCCCACCATCTCAGCATAAATCTTTGCTCCGCGGGCCTTGGCATGCTCCAGTTCCTCGAGAATGAGGCAACCGGCTCCCTCGCCCATGACAAAACCGTCGCGTGAGGCACTGAACGGACGTGAGGCATGCTGCGGGTCGTCATTGCGGGTGGAGAGGGCTTTCATGGCGTTGAAACCGCCCACGCCTGCCGCGCAGATAGCGGCTTCTGCACCGCCGCCCAGCATGACGTCGGCCTTGCCCAGACGTATCTGGTTGAAAGCGTCGGCCAGTGCGTTGCTCGATGAGGCGCAAGCCGATGTGGTGGTGAAGTTGGGTCCGTGGAACCCGTAAATGATGGATATTTGTCCGCTGGCGATGTCGGCAATCATCTTTGGGATGAAGAAGGGGTTGAACTTCGGTCCGTCGGCCTCGTGCAGTGCAAAGTATTTCACCTCGTCCTCGAAGGTTTTCAGGCCGCCGATACCCACGCCGAAAATCACGCCGATGCGGTTTTTGTTCACCTTATCCAGGTCCATGCCACTGTCGGCCACGGCCTGCATGGCAGAGATGACGGCCAGTTGGGTATAACGGTCCATCTTTCTCGCCTCTTTGCGGTCTATGTATTGTGCGATGTCAAGGTTTTTGACCTCACAAGCGAATTGCGTTTTGAAGTTTGTGCTGTCGAAATTGGTGATAGGAGCGGCTCCGCTCACACCTGCTATGAGGTTTTTCCAAGTTTCCTCTGGTGTATTTCCCACAGGGGTGACAGCGCCCAGACCTGTGACAACAACTCTTTTTAATTCCATAATTGAAGTATACCTATTTTAATATTTATGGTTTATAGTTAGGGGCTTTGTACATGATGTGCAACGCCAGAAACTATAAACCATAAAAGAAGTGGAAATCAGACTTATTTTGCGTTAGCCTCGATATAAGAGATGGCGTCGCCTACAGTGCTGATTTTTTCTGACTGGTCATCGGGGATAGAGATACCGAACTCTTTCTCGAATTCCATAATCAGTTCCACGGTATCAAGAGAGTCTGCACCCAAATCGTTGGTGAAACTTGCTTCGGGCTTAACCTCTGCTTTGTCCACACCCAGTTTTTCTACGATGATGCTAGTCACTTTGTCTTCAATTGCTGACATAATTCTTTCTGATTAAAATGTTTATAAATAATACTTTCTAACTCAAAATCGGGTGCAAAGGAACAAATTAAAATTGAAGTGTGCAAATTTTTTCACAAAAAAAGAGCGATTTTTGCACACTACCCCTAACATTGTGCATAAATTTTTACCCCATTTTGATTAAAATCAATTATTTTGAGCCCTTTTCTTTTGTATTGTATATGAAAACTTGTATATTTGCACAATTATAATTCTAATAAAATTCTAAATCTGTCACTTATGTCTAATACACAACGTTATAACGAGATTTTCCGTCAGGTGATACAGGATTACCATGTATATGACCATGTGGATACTGAGATAAAAAACCCATTCGACAACGGCACGCTTGAGAACCGCCTCTACTTGAAATGCTGGATTGACACCGTGCAGTGGCATCTCGAAGACATCATCCGCGACCCGAATATCAATCCCGTTGATGCGCTGGCATTGAAACGGCGCATCGACCACAGCAATCAGGACCGCACCGACTTGGTGGAACAAATCGACTCTTATTTCCGCCAGTTATATGCCAATGTGACCGTGCTGCCCGACGCGCGCATCAACACGGAGAGCCCCGCCTGGGCCATCGACCGCCTGTCTATCTTGGCGCTGAAGATTTATCATATGCAGGAGCAGGCAGAGCGCACCGACGCTTCGGAAGAGCATCTGGCACGCTGCAGGCAGAAACTGAATGTGCTGCTCGAACAACAGGTTGACCTCTCCACCGCCATCGACCAGTTGCTCGAAGACATCGCTGCCGGACGCAAATACATGAAAGTCTATCGTCAGATGAAGATGTATAACGACCCGTCGACCAACCCCGTGTTGTACGGGAAGAAATAAGCCTCACCCCCAGCCCCTCCATCCCGAGCGAAGCTCGCCCCCCCGTAGCCTTCCCAAAGGGCGAGGGGAGTAAATAGTCTAAAGGAGCAGGGGGCAAGGGGCAAGAGATAACTTTGTTAATAGAACCCTAAACCCTCTACTCTAAACCTTTAGAGTGCTATTGTCTGAACTCCTACACTCCTGAACTCCCGAACTCCTAAGCAACTTCCCCAGTTCAACTTCTTAAGAAAGTGCAACACCTCCTTATTATCCGTTTTTCTGCCTTAGGCGATGTGGCCATGCTGGTGCCAGTGGTCAGTTCGTTGGCGCGTCAGTATCCTGATGTGCATATTACCGTGTTGAGCCGTCGTTTCGCGCGGTCACTGTTCGAGGGTCTGGCGGGGAACGTGGGATTCATGGAAGCGGACCTGAAAAACGATTACCACGGAATACATGGTCTCAACGCACTCTACCGGCGGTTGAAGGCGAAGCATTTCACGGCTGTGGCTGATATGCACGGTGTGCTGCGCTCGAAATATCTGAGTTGGCGCTTTAGGATTGACCGCAATCCCGTGAAATCCATCAATAAGCACCGCAAAGGCAAGCGCCGTCTGGCGGCCAAGACAGGCAAGGTGATGGAGCAACAGCCCACGTCGTTCCAGAACTATGCCGATGTGCTGGCGCGTTTGGGGTATCCCGTGAAATTGGAGTTCCACTCTATCTTCGGCGAGGGACGTGGCGATTTGAGTCTGTTGCCTAAGATTATCGGCGAGAAAGGCGCCGGCGAGCGTTGGATAGGCATTGCTCCCTTCGCAGCGCATGAGGGGAAAATCCTGCCTCTTGAGACCATGGAACAGGTCATCGCTACCCTGTCGGAGCGTCATCCCGATGCCCGTTTCTTCCTCTTTGGCGGCGGCGACAAGGAAAAGGCGCAGTTTGAAACCTGGTGCGACCGCTATCCGCGTTGCGTGAATGCGTCGGCGCAGTCGGCGGGACTGTTACAGGAACTCATCATCATGAGTCATCTTGATGTGATGGTGTCAATGGACAGCGCGAATATGCACTTGGCGTCACTCACTGGCACACCTGTCGTGAGTGTATGGGGGGCCACCCATCCCTACGCCGGATTCATGGGCTGGGGACAAACAGAGGAGAATGCCATACAAATAGACCTCCCTTGCCGTCCGTGCAGCGTCTATGGCAACAAGCCCTGCCATCGCGGCGATTTCGCTTGCATGCGCCAGATATCAGCAGACACTATTATTAAAAAGGTGGAAGGTTGCCTCTCTTAACTCATCAGTAGCCTCACACCGACCCCTCTCAAAAAAGCCTCACCCCCAGCCCCTCCATCCCGAGCGAAGCTCGCCCCCCGTAGCCTTCCCGAAGGGCAAGGGGAGTAGATAGCCCACTAGTGGAGCAGTATTGTCTGAACTCCTGAACTCCCGAACTCTTAAGTGTTGTCTTTAACTTCCTCATAAAACATTATTGTCTGAACTCCTTATTTATTCACCTATAAAAACAGAAACCATTATGAAAAAGTACATTTGCGACGTTTGCGGGTACATCTATGACCCTGCAGCAGGCGATCCCGACAGCGGCATCGAGCCCGGAACCGCCTTTGAAGACATCCCCGAAGACTGGGTTTGCCCCATCTGCGGAGTAGGAAAAGATGATTTTTCTGAAGTGGAGGAATAAAACAAGAAATCAGGGGCGTATCAGTTACCCCTGATTTCTTGTTTTATGGATGTACCCTAACGGCGAGACTCCTTAAGGTTTAGGGTAGAGGGTTTTGTGTTCACCTCTGTCATTCATTCTAATCCGTATAATCTGAAATCCGTTGTCTTTTTGAATTCGTATAATTTGCGAAATTCGTAGTCTTAGAATCGTTCTCGTCAATATATCGCTTTAAGGTTGCGTTCTAACTGTGCCACGCTACTGGTGCCGACGATGACGGAAGTGACGCCTTGCTGGGCGAGCACCCATCGGAGGGCGTGTTCGGCGAGGGTATGGCCGTCGGCTGCTGCCTCGTCGTTCCATGCGCGCAACTGAGCGAGCAGTTCGGGTGTCAGTTCATTGCTGCTGAGCGAGGTGTCGCGGCTCATGCGCGAGTCGCCGGGTATGCCGTTGAGGTAGCGGTCGGTGAGCAGTCCCTGCTGTAATGGCGAGAACGAGATGAAGCCGATGCCATGCGTCCGACAGTATTCGAGTGTGCCTTCGTCGATGGGTTCCTGACTGAGCATGTTGAGTTTGTCTTGGAAAATAAGCAGGGGCACATCGCGCTCACGCAGATACTGGTCGGCGAATTGCAGCGCCTCGAGGGGCCACCGCGAGATACCGATGTAGAGTGCCTTGCCTTGACGCACGATATCGACGAGGGCTTGCAGGGTCTCCTCCATGGGCGTGTCGGGGTCGAAACGGTGACTGTAGAACAAATCGACATAATCGATGCGCATGCGCCGCAGACTCTGGTCGAGGCTTGCCATGAGGTATTTACGCGAACCCCAGTTTCCATAAGGACCGGGCCACATGTCATAGCCCGCCTTGCTGCTGATGAACAGTTCATCGCGGTAGGGGCGGAAGTCATCGTCCATCAGCCGGCCCATCGTCTCCTCGGCTGTGCCGTAGGGAGGACCATAGTTGTTGGCGAGGTCGAAATGTGTGATGCCGTGGTCGAAGGCATAGTGTGTGATGGCGCGGCTGCGCTCGTAGGGGTCATTGCCGCCGAAATTGTGCCAGAAACCTAATGAGATTTTTGGCAATAGCACTCCGCTGCGCCCACAGCGGTTGAAAATCGTGTCGCTGTCGTCATAGCGATGTGGGGAGGGTGAGAACATGATTTGAGGTTTAAGGTTTGAGATTTGAGGTTTGAGGATTGTTTCTTCTCTTTTATCTGTTATCTGCAGCGATAAGTTGTAATAGCCGTTCCACAGCCTCTTCTTCGGGAATGTTTTTCATGACGCATTCCTTACCGCGGTAAAGGGAGATTTTGCCACGGCCTGCACCCACGTAACCGTAGTCGGCGTCGGCCATCTCGCCGGGGCCATTGACGATGCAACCCATGATGCCGATTTTCAGTCCTGCGAGGTGACTGGTGGCAGCCTTGATGCGTGCGATGGTCTCTTGCAGATTGTAAAGCGTGCGTCCGCACCCCGGGCAGGAGATGTACTCCGTCTTGGTGAATTTGATGCGGGCAGCCTGCAAGATGGCGTCAGCCAGTGCGACCATCTGCTCGGTCTTGAACCGTGGATTGTTAATCACCAATTGATGTGCCTTGTGGTCGATGAGCAGGGCTCCGACGGCCATGGATGCTTTCAGTTGCAGGGTCTCCCAGTCGGTTGCATCCACCTCAAGAGTAATGGTATCGTCTTTGATAGATGCCTCGGTTTGTTGGCGCAACAACGTACATTCAGGGATGAGATTCACCAGTTGACGTGCCACGGGAATCTCCGCCTCGGGTTCCTCGCTTAGGCTGACACGGATGGTGTCGCCAATACCCTCGGTGAGTAGCGCGCCGATGCCCAAGGCGCTCTTGATGCGTCCGTCCTCACCTTCGCCCGCCTCAGTCACACCCAGATGCAACGGATAGCGCATCCCTTCGGCGTCCATGGTTTTGACCAACAGGCGTACCGTGGTGACCATGACCACCGTGTTGCTGGCCTTGATGCTGATGACCACGTCGTCGAATTGCTCGCGGCGGAAGATGCGCAGAAACTCCATGCAACTCTCCACGATGCCCTCGGGCGTGTCGCCATAGCGTGACATGATGCGGTCGGAGAGCGACCCGTGGTTCACACCGATGCGCACCGCCGTATGATGCTCTTTGCAGATGTTGATGAAGGGTACGAGCCGCGCTTCTATCTTTTTCAGTTCCTGCTGATACGCCTCGTCGGTGTATTCCAAGTGCTTGAACGTGCGGCCCGGATCAACGTAATTGCCCGGATTGATGCGCACCTTCTCGCAGTACTGGGCGGCCACATCGGCGGTGTGGGCGGTGAAGTGCACATCTGCCACCAGCGGTTGCGGATAGCCGTCGGCTTTCAGGCGGGCGGAGATATTCTTCATGTTCTCCGCCTCGCGCGAGCCTTGGGTGGTGAAACGCACCAGTTCGCCTCCGGCATCGATGATGCGCTTGGCCTGTGCCACGCACCCCTCGGTGTCGTTGGTGTCGATGGTGGCCATCGACTGGATGCGTATGGGGTTGTCGCCGCCGATGCCGATGTTGCCCACATGGCAGACGCTGCTAATTCGTCTTGTATTCATATTTTATCTCAGCCAAATCCTTGTTTGCCTTCTCTATCTTAGCACCGAGCCCGGCCTTGTAAGCAGCCACTTTATTGGCGATGGCGGCATCGCTCAGCGCCAGCATCTCTGTGGCGAGGATGGCGGCATTGAGCGCACCATTCACACCCACAGTCGCGACGGGGATGCCCGGCGGCATCTGTATGATGCTGAGCATGGCGTCGAGTCCGTCGAGCATGCCCTTAATAGGTACACCGATGACGGGCAGGGTGGTGGAGGCGGCGATGACACCCGGCAGTGCGGCTGCCATGCCTGCTCCTGCGATGATGACTTTGATGCCTCTGTCAGCGGCGTTTCTTGCGAAATCCTCCACGGCAGCAGGTGTGCGGTGGGCTGACAGCGCATTCACTTCGAAGGGAATTTGCATCTCTTCTAAATACTTCATGGCTTTTTCCATGACGGGCAGGTCAGATGTGCTGCCCATGATAATACTGATAATAGGAGTCATATCTTTGGTTTTGAAGCCTCACCCCCGACCCCTCTCCGAAGGGCGAGGGGAGTAATTTGCATTGTAATGTCCTTTATTTCAAAAGTAATGTCCTTTAACTTCCTTAACTTCTTTAACTTCTTCCCTCAAATTCAACTGATAACCACCGAGAGATGTGCCACGACGGCTCCGATGGCGAAACCGCCGACCACCTCGCTGAGATTGTGGTAACCAAGAAACATGCGGCATGAACCGACACAACCGCCCATGAAGAAGGCGAAACAAATCCACCAGACGGGGTTGAACATCATCAGGATGAACGAATAGGCGATGAGTGCTCCAGCCACTCCGCCCCATGCGGCAGTGTGCAGCGAGAAGTCAAACCATTTCCTGATGAGGATATGCAGCACGAAGATGATGACGGCCGCCAAGGTGATGCAGGTGATGACATAAGGCAGAAAGACGGCTTTCTGGTGAAGGTGTCCCAGCACCAGACACGTCAGTGTGATGATGTCGGGCATGGCTTTCATCTGGCGGATTTGCTGTTGGGGAAAGACGTTTTTGTAATAACGCCGATAGGCCTTGACCAATACCACGGGCAAGAGAAACAAGATGGTGGGGTAGATGACGTAAACGCTGAGCGACACGCCTTTTGCAAACGCACTGAGGATGCTGTTCGACATACGTACGGGACTGAAGAACAGCAGCCATCCGATGATGCAACTGTAGATGGGGATGAGCAATGGATGGCTCACCCTGCAAAAGATTTTGGCGTAGTATGTCTTTTGTTCGTATGTCATGATTTTCTAAGTGATGCTTTGGGTATTTTCAGTTGTTCGCGGTATTTGTTGACCGTTCTACGGCTGATGGGGTATCCCGCCTCTTTCATCTTTTGTGAGAGAGCCTCGTCGCTGAGCGGGTGTTCCTTGTCCTCCTCGTCGACGATTCTTTTCAGGGCACTTTTTATTTCACGCGTCGAAAACTCATCGCCCTCGTTGGTGACATAACTGGCGCTGAAGAAGTATTTCAAAGAGTAGGTGCCCCAGCGAGTCTGGGCATATTTCTGGTTGCAGACCCTTGAGACAGTAGATATGTCGAGTTCCGTGCGGTCGGCGATGTCTTTGAGTTTCATGGGGCGAAGGTCGGCATCGTCACCCTCCTGGAAGAATTTCAGTTGGATATCGATGATGGCTTTCATCGTCTTGTAAAGGGTGATGCGCCGCTGACGGATGGCTTCGATGAAATTCTTGGCTCTATCCACACGGTCTCTCGTGTAGGTGAGGTCGTCTTTCTCGCGTCGGTTAAGTTGATCCTTGTTCTTGTAAAGGTCGATGATTTCTATAAACGATGGCGCGATGTGCAAATCTGGGATACGTCCCTGATTGATGCTGAAGGTGACTTGACCGTCGTCGCTGGTATCGACGATGAAGTCGGGTGTGATTTGCTGCTGACTCTTGCCGATGGCTTCGCCAAGGGCGGCTCCAGGTTTTGGGTTAAGTTTTCTGATTTCCTTTAGCAATGTCGCTTTCTCTTCGTCGTTGAGATGCATTGCTCTCTGGATTCTCGACCAGTGGTTCTTTTTCAGTTCGTCGTAATGGTGTGTCACCACTGTGAGCATTTGTTGTTTGACAGGGGAGTCAGCTTTTCTGTTGATTTGCAGCAGCATACACTCTTGCAGGTTTCTCGCTCCTATGCCAGGCGGGTCGAAGGTCTGTAACAGACGTATCATCTCCTCGATTTCCTCGTCCGTAGCGTCAATATATCTGTAGATATCGAGATCGTCGTGTATCTCCTTGATGCTGGGGCGCAACCGTCCTATCTCATCGAGAGAGGCAATGAGGGTTTCCATGATAATCTGTTGGCGCTCGTTAAGGTCATGCTCGCCTATTTGCTGTTTGAGCAGGTCATAAAAAGACTCGGTATTCCCGAAAACGGGTTCTATATAATCTTCTGTCCATCGTGTCTGCGCCGGACTCTCCATTTGATCGTCCCGGCCCATGTACTCCAACGCGTTTTTGAGTTCATCCTGCCGTTCCTCACGCTCGTTTTGCTGTTCGAACGTCTCATTTTCGGGTGCGTCGGTGGAGAAATTATTATCAGTGGTATAATCATCGTCGGGCAGGTTTTCTTCCAGAGCACCATTTTCGTTGAGTTCGTCTTTGACTTTCTCCTCGAACTGCACCAACGGCATCTCCACCAGTTTCACTACCAACAGTTGTTGCTGTGAAATCTGTTGCAGATTTTGTTGAGTCTGGGTTTGTTCTTGTCGAGATGATTGATTCATTTATTGAGAAATTAAGGAAGTTACTTAGGAGTGAAGGAGTGAAAGGAGTGTAGGAGTGAAGACAATAGTCCGCTAATTGGGAGTTCAGGAGTTCAGACATTAGTGCTCTATTAGTGGGCTAATCTCTCACCTCCAACCTCTCACCTCTTATGGTAATCTCTTGCTCCTTGCCCCCTGCTCCTTGCCCCTTGCCCCTTTCAAAACATCTCTGCCATGAGCGAGGCGGTGGCGGCCAATTTCTCGGCGCTGCCGTTACCAAAGCGTTTCCATACATCTTCGCATGCCGCGATGAGGGGCGATGGTTCTGGCTCAGGCCGGTTAAGATAGGGGTCGCACCATTGATATATCTCCATTACCTCCACCACCTTTTGTGCCGGCAGTTTCATGCGGCGGGCCAGTTGGGTGATTTCGGGTGTTTCTGGGGTCATGGTCACGGGTGTGAGCCTGAAATATTGGTCTAAGATAAGGATGAGCATCACGGGCGTAATCGGTTCGATGCCCTCGACGGGTTTGAAATCGCGCTCCCATGACTCGTTGATTTCCACACCGTCGTAGAAATCCGACGAACTGTTGAATCCTCTCATCTTGCGCCACAATTTGACACCTTTGGTCAGTTTTTGCTTGTTGTTGCCGTAGGTCTCCCACAGTCGTTCGATGCGTGGTGTGGCCAGTTGTCTGAGCAGAAACATCTTTTCGTAGAGCGTGTGGGGCGGGATATGCAGTTCCAGTGCGAGTTTCACCATGTTTTTCGAATACATGGGTTTCACGCCGACAGGTTTGCGCAGATACAGTTGTATCAACGGCAGCCAAAACTCATCTTCCCATTTGATTTTTCGTGCCATAAGCGGAAACAGTTGATTTTTCTACAAAAATAATGCCAAAAAGCGAAATGTGCAAAAATTTTGGTGATATTTTTCAAATATCATTGTCAGACTTGGAAACATCTCTTGTCATTTCAATAATCAGTAAGAAGAAAAACCATATACGAGGGGAGTGTGAGCAGAGGACCGTTTCTGCCGATGTTGTAATCACCGACTTTAAAAGCATGATATACGTGATAATGCTCATGATGTTTCAAAACCGTTTGCAATGATTTAGCATTACCGTTTTTCGCTTTACACTCTAATGGGCAGCACTCACCATGATAACGTATGATGAAATCAAGTTCTAAACCGCTTTCTTTCCGAAAATAATATAGTTTACGTCCCATCTTTCCTAACATATCTGCCACCAAATTCTCATAAATGGCTCCCTTATAACTAAGCAAATTACCCTGCATAATGCTCCAAGCGGTGCCCTCTTCCAGCATACAGACCAATAGACCGATATCTGCCATATAGACCTTAAATGATTCTTTATCAGCATTGCCTTCAAGAGGTAGTTCGGTGATGCTCAAATTATAGCATCTTTTGATAATGCCTGCATCTTCTATCCATTGCAGACTGCCCCGATATTGGTTAGAGCGGGCATGACTACGGATGATCGAATAGGTAAATTTTTTGTTTTCACGGGATAGTTGCGTGGGTATAGAATCAAAGCACTCTCGGATGCGCGATTTGTCTTCTTGAAGGGCATATTTTAGCATATCGGATTTGTAGGTCTCGATGATACCACGTTGCACTTCCTGCACATCGTTTATATTGTTGGTTTCCTGGAATGTCTTTACTGCGTCAGGCATACCGCCCACTACCACATAAAGTAATAACAATTCACGCATCCGCTGATGTATCCCTTCATTGACGGGCTTTTCCTTTTGCAAACAATCACGCAGATAATCGACGTGTTGTTGCTCTATGCCATTTGCCCAAAGCCACTCTTCAAAATCCATAGGATACATTGTAATTGTTTGTTCAAAGCCAACGGGAACGGATGCCTTCGTTTCCTCTTTAAGTTCTTCCTTGGTCTTATATCCGTTCACGCCAAGAAGAGAACCCGTACAAATGACATCGTAACGGCCGTCAAGTTTGAAGAATTTTAGTGAAGACCTCGCACTGGGACAATCCTGTATCTCGTCTAAAACAAGACAGGTCTTGCCAGCAACGAACTTCGCTCCCTTTATGCCCGCAGAGATAGACAATGTCAGTGTATCTACTTCCAATGCACCGTCAAAGAATGCTTTATATTCGCGATGCTCATGAAAGTCCAAATACACCACATGCTGATAATGCTTCTTGGCAAAAGCCAATACGCTGCTGGTTTTTCCGCACTGCCTACAGCCTTTAATAACAAGGGGTTTATGGTCAGTGCGGTTCTTCCATTTGAGCAAAATATCATCTATCTTTCTTTTGTACATATTTAAAATTTTGAAAACCAGTTAATTGTGATTCATTATTGCATTTTTTCGAGTGACTTTTTATATGAATTTACACTTTTCGAAACGACTTTTCATATAAATCAAACACTTTACCAAGCGACTTTTGCGTGCAAATGTACACTTTTCCGAGTGACTTTGCAAATAAATCACTATTTTTAACTCTTTTACTAAACAAATATTCTAATGATGCACCATCACCGCGATGGTTTTAAGGCGGAAATATGGTTCGGACATGAACATCCACCCGTGATAAGGGTTGACTCTGCCCCAGGAATTTTTGCAGATGTAGTATTTTTTTCCCTGGTCATCGTGGGCGATACCGATGATTTCCATGCAATGGTCATCGGTGGTCTGGAAACGCTCAAATAGTGCCTGACGTTTTCGCTGGGTGACGGGTTCGTTCTCGTCGTCGAGGTTTGCCGTGCCACGTGAGAAGTTGAACCCGTGCTCGCTGGTGTCGCCCTCCCAACAAACGGGATGGCCCGCCCTGAGCGTGCTGTCCACCACGGCTTGCAAGGTGTCGATGGGCAGGTTGAGAAATGTGTCGTGATGGCGGTTGTCGGGCACCTCCAATTCAAACCTTTGCCCGAATGGGTGGTGCGTGAACGATGTGAGCGCCGTGTATTCATCCTGCCGGCATACGCTGTGGGCAAACTCATGCGGTGTATATTCGCAGGAATACATAAAAACATATTGCGGGGCGATACCGAGCACCTCCTCGATGCGGCTGTCCACATCTTTCATCATCCGCTCGAAGCCCGACCGCTGCTGCCGGTGGCTGTCTGTCACTGTGGTCAGCACCTTGGTCAGCGCGCGGTAATCAGCCCCCTTCTCCGCGTGAAAAGTATCGTATGGCTCGCAGCCGTAGCGGTAAATCAGTGTGGGCAGCATGGTTATCATGCCGCGTGTGACAAGCGGTTCGTTGCTGCGCATATATCGGTTACCGGCCTGTTCGCGGAGAAACATATACGCGACATAATCCGGGCTGAGATTCACACTGTCGCCCTGCATCAGATGTTCGGTCTCGATGGTGGCGAGCATGGCGTATGCCCAGCACAAATCGCTTTTGCCCTGCGACTTCACGGGGGTGGTTTTCAGCAACACCTCGGTGGTGAAGTGTTTCGCAGTTTCTGTTGTCGGTGTCTGCTCTTTCTTGCCGCAGGCCATTACCAGAAGCATACAGGCGGCATAGAGGAACGTTCTTCTCATGAATGACGAATTTTTGTGCAAAGATAGTGTTTTTTGGGGATTATTGTGTACTTTTGCCCCCCGAAATGAAACAGCAATTATCAGATTTTGAGGTGATGGCGCCTGTGGGCTCACGTGAGAGCCTGATGGCTGCCATTCAGGCGGGTGCCGACTCGGTGTATTTCGGCATCGGCCAACTCAATATGCGCGCCCATTCCGCCAATGCCTTCACTATTGACGATCTGCGCGAGATTGCCGTCCTTTGTCGGCAGCATGGCATCAAAACTTACCTGACGGTGAACACTATCATCTACGGTGAGGATATCGAGACCATGCACCGGATCGTGGATGCGGCGGTCGAGGCGAAAATCTCGGCGGTCATCGCATCCGACGTGGCGGTGATGACCTACTGCAACCGTGTGGGCATGGAGGTGCATCTCTCTACCCAACTCAACATCTCCAACATCGAGGCATTGCGCTTTTATGCGCAGTTTGCCGATGTGGTGGTGCTGGCTCGCGAACTGAACATGGAGCAGGTGGCCGATATCTACCGCCAAATCGTTGAGCAGAATATCCGTGGTCCCCGGGGCGAGCAGATTCGCATCGAGATGTTCTGTCATGGGGCCCTCTGCATGGCTATCAGCGGCAAGTGCTACCTGAGCCTGAACAACACCGCCCGCTCGGCCAACCGTGGCGAGTGCATGCAACTGTGCCGTCGCTCGTATGTGGTGACTGACGCAGAGACGGGCACACAACTCGAGATAGACAACAAATACATCATGAGCCCGAAAGACCTGAAGACCATCCGTTTCATCGACAGGATGATGGAGGCGGGCGTCAGGGTGTATAAAATCGAAGGGCGCGCCCGCGGACCGGAGTATGTCTATACCGTCATACATTGCTATAAAGAGGCCATCAAAAGCGTTCTCGACGGCTCCTTTACCGAGGACAAGAAAGACGCGTGGGACGCGCGTCTGGCAGCCGTCTTCAACCGCGGTTTCTGGGACGGTTATTATCAGGGTCAGACCATGGGTGAGTGGAACAAAAACTACGGTTCGAACGCCACCGAGCGCAAGGTGTATATTGGCAAGGGCGTGAAATATTACTCCAAACTGGGCGTGGCGGAGTTCACGTGCGAGGCGGCGGAATTCAGCGTGGGCGACAAACTGCTCATCACCGGCCCTACTACGGGTGTGATGTATGTCGATGCCACGGAGATACGTTATGAACTGCAACCCGTCAACACCGCCCGGAAAGGCACCCACATCTCCATTCCCGTGCCTGGAAAGGTGAGGCCATCAGACAAACTGTTTAAATTAGTATCCTCATCATCATAGGATATCTTAGATTTCTTAGAAAAACTAGAATCTCTAGACATCTAGAAAAACTAGAACCCCATACGACCAAATATGACAATCAACGAATTACAAGACGAGGTGATAGAGGAGTTTTCCGACTTCACCGACTGGATGGACAAATATCAGTTGCTCATCGATTTAGGCAATGACCTGGAGCCGCTCGACGAGAAATACAAAACCGAGTCGAACCTGATTGACGGTTGCCAAAGCCGTGTGTGGTTGCAGGCTGACTACGATGACGGGAAAATCTGGCTTACCGCCGAGAGCGACGCGCTTATCGTGAAGGGCATCATCGCCCTGCTCATCCGTGTGCTCAGCGGTCATACACCGCAGGAGATACTCGATGCCGACCTCTATTTCATCGAGCAAATCGGATTGAAAGACCATCTCTCGCCCACCCGCAGCAATGGTCTCCTTGCCATGGTCAAACAGATTCGTCTGTATGCCCTGGCGTATAAAATGAAACCCGCCCCGACCCTCCCAAAGGGAGGGAATGATTAGACACCTACTCTAAAACCCACCCCGACCCTCTCAAAAGGAGGGAGTCGAACGCCGCAACTCGGACACCTTCCTCCTCCCCTTGGGAGGGCAGGGGTAGGTTTTTATTTTATTATGCGCAAACTACGTACCATAGAGATGAACCGCCTGACGGTGGAAGAGTTCAAGACTGCTGAGAAGTTGCCTCTCATCGTCGTGCTTGACGATGTGCGCTCGTTGTATAATGTCGGGTCGGTGTTCCGTACCTGCGACGCATTCCGTGTGGAACGTGTGTGCCTGTGCGGCATTACGGCCTGTCCGCCCAATGCTGAGATTCACAAGACGGCTTTGGGGGGTGAAGATGCGGTCGATTGGAAATATTACGCCTCGGCCGACGAGGCAGTGGCTGCACTGCACGAGGAGGGAGTGTTTGTCTATAGCATCGAGCAGGTTGAGGGTTCCACGAAATTACAGCATCTTGACGTTGACCCCGTCCGCCGTTATGCCGTCGTCTTTGGCAATGAGGTCAAAGGTGTGTGCCAGAGTGTGGTCGATGCCTCAGACGGTTGCTTAGAAATCCCGCAGTTCGGCACCAAGCACTCTCTCAATGTCGCCAACACCGCCAGCATCGTCATCTGGGAATTCGCCCGCCATTTGGTGCTCAACGGCTCAATATAAGAATCCCACCAGAAAAAGACTCATACTATTTTATACAATAAAAACACCCGAAACCTCCAGAGGTCTCGGGTGTTAATGATAATAGCGTTATTGATTTATTGGAAATTCTTTCTGACGCCTGTCCACTCGGGGAATGTCTTTTTCAAGTATTTATCATTGAGGAAGAGGGCAGATTGCTTCTTTTTGCCTTTCAACTGCCAGTCGAGCCATTTCACCACAGCCTTGGCGTAGTTGCCGCCGTGCTTCTCGTAATAGGTGCCGCTGTGACCATCTTTCGAGTTCAGCATCACCACGGGGATGTTGTCGGCCAAACGCTCATAATCCAACTGCGCATTCTCGTAAGCAATGTCACTAGGACCGCCAATCATATAGAACATCGGCGTGTGAATAGTTTTGAGCATCTCCGCCGACGCCCCCCACATATACATGTCGCCGATACCTGAATTCAGCATCACGCAGGTTGTGATACGGGCATCGTGGGCTACGCACAGCACCTGAGCACCACCACATGATTGTCCCATGGCAGCCACATGACCGAGGTCGAGACAATGATAGTATTCCGAGCCGGCAGCGGCATTCTGTTCTGTCAACCAGTCCAACACCTCCAGCAACATGTCAGGATAGGTTTCGATGAAAGTCGGGGTGGGTATTTCTTCACCATTCGCTTCTTTCTCCTCCATCTCTTTTATCCGTTTTTCAGTCTCCTCCTGTTGGGCCTTTATCTCTTCTGCGGTATATGGCAGTATCTTTTCGCCGTTGGCCATGATCACTTCGCCTTTGGTTTCAGGATAGTTGGCTCTCAACACGCCTCTCCATTGTTCCATCACGTCGTCTTCGTCGTAAGGACCGATGGCGGCTGCCACATAGCCGTATGATGCCACTTCGCTCAACAGCAGGCGCATCTCCACATTGTTGTTATAACATGCTCCGTTGGCATAAACGATTACAGGCAAAGTACCGTTCTTGGCCACCACTTTTTTCAAGTTCTGCGGACGATAAATAGTGAACCTCGGGCAAGAGGCGTCACCTACCACTTCCGACTTGAACGGTCCCGTACCGCCTTCTTCCACTATTTGTCTTTGAGTAGTCTGGGCGTTCATCAACCCCACACTTGCAACGGCCATCACCGCTGTCATTAATAATTTCTTCATAACTGTATAGTTTTCCAATTGCACGACAAAAATACAAATTATCTCGATATCAACCTAATTTTAAGTAGTATATTTTTACTGTTCAGCCTCATTTGGTTTCTATTCCACCACAAGTTTTCGTGACAGGTGGCTTTTTGCGGTGCTGATGTGCACGACATAAACACCAGAGGGGAGTCCTTGCAGGTTGATGACAGCTTCTTGTCCCCGTTGCGGCTGGTTCAGGCTGTGTGAGCGGCAAAGGCGTCCCAGTTGGTCGAAAACGGTTACTGTGGCCATCGGTTCGGCATTGTTGAAGAGCACGCGCCACTGTCCGGCCTGTTTCTTCAGACTGATGGGTTGTTCGCTGCCATAAATAGCGGGAATACCCGTTTGGTCGGCCATCTCCAACGCCATTTTCAATCCGTTGTAGACATCAATTTTTCCGTATCCCCATTTGGGGCTCCACTCCTTATCGCCGGTAAATTCGTCATGGCGTGAGGTGGTTTGAACAATTACGTGCAGTTGTTCGCAACTCAGGTTGGGGTTGGCTTGCAACCAGAGCGCCATGGCACCGGTCACCACAGGAGCAGCCATCGATGTTCCAGCACTTGCCATATAATAACACTCATTGTCACCGTCCAACACCTTATCTACCAATAATATCCCCTCTTCACTGCTCTCCGTCACGAATTCAATGGGAGCCACGACCAGTCCTCCCGGGGCGGCCACATCGGGTTTCTTGAATGAGTCATTGAGCACCGGACCAGCCGATGACGACCCGTCAATGTCGCCGATGGTTCCGACAAGTCCGTAAGAAGAAAAATCTGTCTCCTTGCCTAACACGAGACTGTAAACGGTAGAGCGTGACGTGTAATTACCCACACAGAAGGCTTTCTCAGCGGTTTGCCCTGACCCTCCTATGCTTGATTCGTAATCGCCCGCAAGACTGGTAAAGCCAGCCTTTTCAAATTTGAGACGTTTGAACTCATTTTGCTCTGTCGTCCAAGCATCGAAGCCGTCGCCCATGTTTCCTGTGATGACAAACACACTGTATAAGAGGCTCCCGGAGGAAGGGTTACTTGGCACATACAGGTAATGCTCTTTGCCGTTGTAGTCGCATATTTCCTCTGATACCTGCTCGTCATCTTCAAACGACAATTCCACAGGGGTGCCTTTCAATTTTGTCTGATAGGCTTGCACCATGAGGTGTTTTTCTCCGTCTCTGGCTCTTCCCCATAGGTCGATGACCGGCTCCTTTCCTCTCTGCGAAAGGGCGACAACCACTTTCTCGCCATCTTTTTGGAACGTATATCCGACATGCACACGTTCGATGCCTGAGTTGCCGGCGGCGGTGACCAATGCGCGGCCGTTTCCTCCAGTGGCTATGTTGTTAAAGAATTGGTCATATGGTGACAATCCGTCATGGCTGCCTACGATTTCACCAAAACTCATGTTCACCACATAGGGTTGTCCTTTCTCTTTGGCATAGTTGTCAATGAACAAGAGGTCTTCCATCACCTCTTCTGCTTCCATCGAGGAAGAAATCATGATGATGTCGGCCTCAGGAGCCATGCCGTTATAGTTGTTTTGGCTGATGACCGATCCGGTGGCGATGCCGGCCGTATGCGAACCGTGCCCTTCTGCCTCCTCATATCCGTCATTGCCCCCTGGGATGATGTCTGTGGGTTCCGTCTCTTCGCCTTCGGAAAAGTTTTTACGGTTCCATATTATTTTGATGCGGCTGTTGCCCTCGCTGTCCTTGAAGGCAACGTGGTCATACTTAAACCCGCCGTCGATGACTGCTACTAACACTCCTTTTCCGGTGTAAGGTGTCTCAAACTCATCACTGTTTCGGATGTTGTCCACTCCAACTTCCTTACGCACCTTGTCCATAAAGAAATGTTTCGGGCGTGAGCCGTAAATGCGGTTTACGTGCTGTTTGTCTCCAAGTGCACGCAAATAATCAGCGGGCACAACGGCCGTCACCATCTCATCGCTAACGGCTGTGGCGTGGTATCCGTCGGCTTTGATGGCAATGGTAAGTGCTGACGGATCATCGCATTTGATGCTGACGCTTTTCATTTGTCCGTCAGTAGCCTTCGCCTGAATCTTGGCAGCGGCGTCCAGCCGATGCATCTGTTTTTGATTGACCTGTCCAAAGGTTATCAGCGCAATGCTCAAGAAAAGAAGTGTAAATGTTTTTCTCATATGGTAATCAAAGATAGAAATCGTGTGGTTTCTAGTTTATTCAATGGGAAAGAGAGGCGGAAAAAGAAAAATAGAAGGCAATGTTCAGCCAATGCAATGATTCGGTCCGATACGATTGCCTTCTATCTTATGTCTTTGTAAAACTATTTCACGTATTCAGCGAAGTCAGTCAAGTGCATGTCGCCCTTGCGAGCCAATGTGTCGTGCATGGCGAATGCGGCGGGCAGGTAGTGGTGGGTATGTCCGCCCTTGGCCAGTTTGAGGTAATCCCACAACAGTTGTTTGTAGTCGGGGTGGGCACAGTTCTCAATGATGCATTGTGCGCGCTGCATGGGGCTCTTGCCACGGAGGTCAGCCACACCCTGCTCGGTGATAATCACGTTCACGTCGTGCTCGGAGTGGTCTTGGTGGCTCACGAAGGGCACGATGCTGGAGATGAGACCGCCCTTGGCTGTCGAGGGGCATGTGAAGATGCTGATGTAGGCATTGCGCTCGAAGTCGCCGCTGCCGCCGATACCGTTCATCATCTTTGTGCCGCTGATTTGTGTGGAGTTCACATTGCCGTAGAGGTCGCACTCGATGGCGGTGTTGATGGCGATGACACCCAGTCGGCGGATAATCTCCGGGCTGTTGGATATCTCGCTCTGGCGCAGCGTCAGATGGTTGCGGAAGTGGTCCATGTTGTCATACACCTGCATCAGGCACTCGTTGCTCACGGTGAGCGAGCAGGCCGATGCGTCTTTCACACGGCCTTCGAGCATCATGCCGATGACGGAGTTCTGTATCACCTCGGTGTAAATGTTGAAGTCGGGCACGTGTTTGTCCTGGCCCAGTGCGCCGAGGATGGCGTTGGCGGTCGAACCTACACCACTCTGAAGGGGGAGGAATGAATTGGGGATGATGCCGCGGTGCATGTCCTCGACCAGGAATTCAGCGGTCAGGTAACCGATGCGGTCGGTCACGGGGCTGCTGTCGGTGAAAGCGCGTGCCTCGTCGGGGATGTTGCACTCCACCACGCCCACGATTTTCTTCGGGTCAATCTCCACATAGGGTTTGCCGATGCGGTCGCTCACATGCTCAATGGGGATAGCCTTGCGGTAAGGAGGGTCGAGCGGCTCATAAACGTCGTGGATGAATTTCGCATTGGGGTTGTGGAAGGAGTTGAGTTCCAGGATGACATGCTTGGCCAACCGTGCAGCCGTGGGGCTGATGCCGCCGGCAGCGGTCAGGTAAGCACGGCAGGTGTCTTCGCCCTCGTCAATGTCGCACACCTCGAGGATGGCCCAGTCCACATCACCGTAGAAGCCATAGCGCAGTTCCTGGGCCATATGGCTCAGGTGCAGGTCGTTATAGGGTATCTCACCCATATTGACATGTTTGCGGAAATCGGGGTTGGTGGTGTAGGGGGCGCGGTACTTGATGGCTTGTGCCACGGCCAAGTCGCCGTCGGTGCTTTGTCCGGTGGAGGCTCCGGTGAAGATGCCCACCTTGAATTCGCGTCCGGCCTCATGTTCGGCCACTGCTATTTTCGCCAACTCTTTTGTGACGGCCTTAGCCACGCCGGCGGGTGTGAAACCGCTCAAAGCCAGGTTGTCACCATTCTTAATCATTGCTGCCGCTTCGACAGCAGTCATACGTCTATAAGCCATTGAATAAAAGTTGTTTTATGAGTTTTTCAAATTACGATGCAAAGGTAGTAAAAAATACGAAATTTGAAATACGAAATACGAAATATTTGCTCAAATACGAAAAAACGGCTGATATTTTGCGTATTAGCCGATTTTGACGTACCTTTGCACGATAATTCAATTCACAATTAGCAATTCATCATTCACAATGATCTCCCCCTCCCTTGGGGAGGGATGGGGTGGGTTTAATTCAACATTCCCAATGATACAACAGCGACTGATTATTTATAACACCCTGAAACGGAGTAAAGAACCCTTCGTGCCGCTCCATGCCCCCAATGTGGGCATGTATGTCTGCGGTCCCACGGTATATGGTGACCCCCATCTGGGTCATGCGCGCCCGGCCATCACTTTCGATGTGCTGTTCCGCTACCTGAAGCATCTTGGCTATAAGGTGCGTTATGTGCGCAATATCACCGATGTGGGCCATCTGGAACACGACGCCGACGAGGGTGAGGATAAGATAGCCAAGAAAGCGCGTCTGGAGCAGTTGGAACCGATGGAAATTGCCCAATACTACACCAACCGCTATCACGAGGCGATGAAAATGCTCAACGTGCTGCCCCCGAGCATTGAGCCGCACGCCACAGGCCATATCATCGAGCAGCAGCAACTGGTGCAGCAGATTCTCGACCACGGCTATGCCTACGAGAGCAATGGCAGCGTGTATTTCGATATCGAGAAATATAATAAAGACCATCACTATGGCATCCTTTCCGGACGCAATCTGGAGAATGTCATTAACGAGTCGCGTGAACTCGACGGGGTAGGGGAGAAGCACAACCAAGCCGACTTCGCCCTGTGGAAGAAAGCGCAACCCGAGCATATCATGCGTTGGCCCTCGCCATGGAGCGATGGTTTTCCCGGATGGCACTGCGAGTGTACCGCCATGGGACGCAAATACTTGGGCGAGCATTTCGACATCCACGGCGGCGGCATGGACCTCGTGTTCCCGCACCATGAGTGCGAGATAGCACAGGCTGTGGCCTCGCAGGGCAGCGAGATGGTGCGCTACTGGATGCACAACAACATGATTACCATTAACGGACAGAAGATGGGCAAATCGCTCGGCAACTTCATCACACTCGAGCAGTTCTTCACGGGCAATCACCCGACCTTGGAGCAGGCTTACTCACCCATGACCATCCGTTTCTTCATCCTCTCTGCCCACTACCGCGGCACCGTCGATTTCTCCAACGAGGCCCTCAAAGCCAGCGAGAAGGGGCTGGAGCGCCTGCTCAACGGACTGAGCAATCTGGAGCGTATTCAGCCGGCAAAAGCATCCGACGCCGCCACGAAGAAAACCGTGAGCGAACTGCGCCAGAAATGTTATGACGCAATGAACGATGACCTTCAGACATCTATCGTCATCAGCCACCTGTTTGAGGCGTGCCGTGTGGTGAACACCGTGACCGCCCATCAGGCACAGATTGACGAGGCCGACCTGAAGGAACTGTCGGAGGTGATGCATCTCTTCGCTTGCGACCTGCTGGGACTTCGTCAGGAGAACGCCAATTCTTCCGACAAGCGTGAAAAAGCCTTCGGACGTGTCGTGGATATGGTGCTCGACCTCCGTGCCAAAGCCAAGGCCGCCAAAGACTGGGCCACCAGCGACCAGATTCGCGACGCACTAGCCGACGCCGGATTCGAGGTGAAAGACACCAAAGACGGCGTGGTCTGGAAGTTGTTACGTTGAACATTGAACATTGAACGTTGAACATTATAATCCTCCCATTGGCGGAGTATTCTCTCACCTCCAACCTCTCACCTCCCATCTCCCATCTCTCATCTCTTACACTCACCCCAAAATCATCAATTATGGCAAAAATCAGTGAATGCCCCTCTTGCGGCAAGATGATATATTCGCATGCGGCGATGTGCCCCTATTGCAAGAAAAAGACCGGATTCCCGCCGGCACCTGCACCCGTGGTACAGCCGAATCCGCAACCTGCACCTGCCCGTGGCAAGGAGGCAAAGACGGTCAAATCCTTCGTGCGTGAGCGCAAATATAAGCCCGCGACCTATGTCAAGGCCGCCATTATCGCCTTGCTGGCCATCGCGGTACTCATCCTGTATATCAATGTGCAGATGATGAACCGCCGTCAGTTGAGTTTGGGTTCAACCTTTGACCACACCACGCGCGAGGTTATCGACAGTATGGCCAATGAGGTGTTGCAGACAGGTATCGTCGTGGCGAAATTCTATGAGCGCGACCGCCATTCGCTGATTTATCTCGAGGAGGGCCGAATCTATGAGTTCGACGCCTATACACGCGACTCGAAAGAGTTGAAACTTGAAGACCACAATTCGGCTGCCGTCGTCGATTATACGGGCAGCGGCATTCTGCAAGCCAATATCTCGCCCGACGAGAGTTTTATCGTCATCATGGCATCGAGAAACACCGGCAACACCGAGTGCGGACTTTACCGCATGGATACCAAATCGAAGGCAGTGACGGTAATAGACCGTGGTAAGGTGATATTCGAAAACAACGAATATCGTGTGGAGAGTGGAGGGCGTGTGGCACGTTACGACATGGAGGGTACGAAGTTGGCCGGTTTGACCATTGAAGAGGCTGAGGCTCTGCCCAAACCCAAACCGGTGACAGAGACGAAAGAGGAGACCAAGGAGTCGAAAGAGGAGGATAAACCCACCGAGTCGATGGTTGAGCATCTGCAACCCGATCAGGTGGATATCGTGAAGAAGGCCGTGGCGCCCACAGAAATAAAAATCTCGCCCAATGTAGTGCCCGAGGTGCCCACTGTGCCTGTTCAAAATAAGTAAGTATCATGATGTTGAGTAGATGTATCAGGAAAAAGGAAGATAGGGGACAATACTCTATTTGTGTTCATTCCGCAACCGACCAATAGTCTTCTATCTCCCTTTATCTCCTTTTATCTCCTTCGACCGGCCGCCGCTGATTACGACGAGACATGTTATTGAGTATATTCACTCCGCTATTAGAATTTTTCACCACCCCTGACAAAGAGTGGTCGATTGTGACGATGCCGTTCATGGTGTTGTTCGTCGTCTTCTTTGCCGTGTATATCTGGCTCAACCGTTCGCGCCACACCGCCATGTTGGTGTATGTCACGGCGTTCAGCCTGTTCTTCGCCTTCAAGGCCAACGGCTTGCTGATGCTGTTACTGCCGTTGACGGTTCTGTTGTCTTGGAAACTAACGGAACTGGTGCGTCAGAGCGAAGGAAGACGTCGTAAATGGCTCATGTTTCTCACGGTGGCGGTAGAGTTGCTGCCATTGCTCTATTTCAAATACACCAATTTCTTCATCGAGGTGTGGAACGAGATGACCGCGTCGAATTTCTCGCCTTTGTCCATCCTCCTGCCCATAGGCATCTCCTTTTACACGCTTCAGGCCATCAGTTACACGGTCGATGTGTATAAGGGCCGTTTCACGCCCGAGGTGTCGCTCTTGGAGTATGCTTTTTATCTCACGTTCTTCCCCCTGCTCATGGCGGGACCTATCACGCGTGCCGAGGTGCTCATACCGCAGATAAAAGAGCGCAAACCATTGGAGGAGAAACTGATTTATGCGGGTTTGTGGCTGATTATCGTCGGACTGCTGAAAAAGGCCGTGGTGGCCGATTACATAGCGCAATACAACAATTGGATTTTTGACGACCCCACGGGCTATTCGGGCTTTGAGGACGCCATGGGCATCTTGGGCTATTCGTTGCAGATTTTCCTCGATTTCTCGGGTTATAGCGACATGAGCATCGGTATTGCAGCCGTCATGGGATTCCAGTTGCGCGAGAACTTCAATTTCCCCTATCAGTCGCTCAACCTGACGGAGTTTTGGCGCCGTTGGCATATTGCGCTCTCCACATGGTTCCGCGATTATGTGTATATCCCCTTGGGCGGCAACCGCAAGGGCAAAATCCGCACTTACATCAATTGTTTCATAGCGATGCTGCTGTCGGGTTTGTGGCATGGCGCTTCATGGATGTTCGTCATCTGGGGCGCCCTGCATGGTTTGGGATTGATTATCCACAAAGCCAATAAATGGTGGCTTGACAAGATTCCCAACACATGGTACGTGCGCTTCTTGGCGTTTTTCATCACGTTTGTGTATGTGGCTGTAGCGTGGGTGTTCTTCCGCTCGCCGAGTGTTGAGTCCGCTATGACACTCTTGGGCCGCATCGGCTCCGATTTCAGTTGGGATTACCTCCCACCGTTCCTCAACACACGGTTTGTGTGGGTGCTGTTCCTCGTGTTGGGTTATGCCTTGCATGGTCTGCGCAAGCGTCATGCGTCCAGTCTGAGCGACTGGTTCGTCCGTTCGCCCTGGCTCGTCAAACTCCTCATCTTTATCGTGGTGATGCAACTGGTCATCAACTTCCGCCAAGACAGCGTCCAGCCATTCATCTACGCACAATTCTAATCTAGGAATATCTAGAACCTCTAGAAAATCCTAGAAAATCCTAGAACCACCCTAAACCTCAAACCTCAAATCTCAAATCTAAATATGTTCAAACGAATCATCCAATATCTTTTAGGCGTACATATCGCCGCGCTGATTATCATGTCGTTGTTCCGCTTCGTGCAATATCTGGTGCTGGGCGGCATGATTGGCGACAGCCACGCGAGTCATCTCACGGCCTTTGTCAAAGGCGTATGGTTCGACAATGTCATCGCTTGTTATATCATGATAGTGCCGCTGGTACTGTTGTTGATAGCAGCATTGTTCCGTTTTTACCATCGTTGGCTGCTCCGTCTTGCAAACATCTGGTTTGGTGTTTTCTATGGTTTGGTGTTCATGGCGTCAGCGGGTAATATACCCTATTTCGCCTATTTCTTCAAGAACCTCGATTCCAGCATCTTCGGATGGTTCGGCTATGCGGGCACTACCGCCGGCATGGTCTTTGGCGAGACCACTTACCTGCCTTATATCCTGGCGTATGTCGTGGCGATGGTGCTGTTTGTCATCTTCCTGCGCCGTTGGCGTCGCCATATGTGCTATCGCATCGAATCATCATCGCGTTCATCGCACTCATGGCGTAAGTTGTTAATCAGGTGCGGCATAGCCTGTGTGCTCGTCTTCCTCTGCCTCTTCGGCATTCGGGGGCGGCGCGGCTATAACCCCATCAAAATCAGTCAGGCATATTATTGCGACGACCCCTTCCTCAACCAGTTGGGCATCAATCCCGCTTTCAACCTGCTCACGTCGATGTTGGATGACATGCGCAAGGAAAACCGCGAGTTGCAACTCATGCCTTATCAAGACGCCATCACCAAGAGCCGCGCCTATCTGGGAATTGAGGGACAAGTGGACAGCACAGCCGTGCTGCACCGTCATGTCACAGCCGACAGAGAACGTCAACATCCCAATGTGGTGATGATACTAATGGAGTCGATGTCGGCCGATTTCCTGAACTCGTTTGGGGCGCAGGCCGGACTCACCCCCACGCTCGACACGCTCTATCACCACTCGATGGCGTTCACACGATGCTATTCTGCCGGCATCCACACCAATCACGGTCTCACAGCCACACTCTACTCCTATCCGGCACTGATGTTCCGCAACCTGATGAAAGGCACGGTCACACCCCGCCGCAGCGGACTGCCTACCATCTTGAAAGCCGAGGGATATCACAATATGTTTTTCATGACCCACGAGGCACAGTACGACAATATGAACGCCTTCTTCCGCACCAATGGTTATGACGAGGTCTATGCCCAGGAGGATTATCCCAGAAGCGAGCGCGTCAATGCCTTTGGTGTGCCCGACCGTTTCCTCTTCGATTATGCGATGAAAGTAATCAACAACGCGTCGCTCGGTCCCGACCCGTTCTTTGCCACCCTGCTCACCGTCAGCAATCATCCTCCTTATATCATCCCCGAGTGGTTCCACCCCCGCACCTCCGACCCTGAGACGCAGATTGTGGAATATTCCGACTATTGCATCGGTGAGTTTTTGAAAGATGCCCAAAAACAACCATGGTATGCCAACACCATCTTCGTGATACTGGCCGACCATGGCAAACTGGTGGGAAAGACCGAGGCGGAGTTGCCGCAGTCATACAATCACATCCCGCTCATCATCTTCGGACCGGGTGTGGAGAATGGTTTGTACGAGGGATTAGCCACGCAGGTGGACGTGATGCCCACCTTGTTAGGGATGATGGGCATCAGTTATGATTTCGACGGTTTCGGGCAGGATCTGTTGCACCAGAAGCGCGACCAATTGTTCTATACCTCCGACACGCAGATTGTGGGGCGCGACTCTGCCGCATGTTTCATCTACAACAATCAGGCCGACAAATATTTCTATTACGATGTGAAAGCCGACGGTTCGCTGTCGTCCGCCTCGTCCGATACCCGTTTCGACGCACTCAAAGACTACGCTTTCTCGATGGTGCAGACGGCGGAGTATCTTTATAGAAAAAGCCTCACCCCCAACCCCTCTCCAAAGGGCGAGGGGAGTGAATACAAAGGGTGCAAGGAGCAGGGAGCAAGAGATTACTTCGCTAATAGAACCCTATACCCTCTACCCTAAACCTTTAGAGTGGTATTGTCTGAACTCCTGAACTCCTGAACTCCCGAACTCCTAAGTATTGGCTTTAACTTCTTAGCGAACGCAGTGAGCGGTAACTTCCTTAACTTCTTTAACTACTAAAGAATCAAAGCATATACCTGCAATCGATGACGGGGCGGTCGGTGCGCTGACGAACGTCGGCAAACTCGGGCCATGCGGTGGTGATGACGAGCGATTGCGACTGTCGTAGGATGTCGTCGTAGTCGGAAATATAGTCGATGGGCAAGGCGTAATGACGACGGAACTCATCGATGGCCACGGGGTCATAGCCGCAGATATTCTGATAGCTCGCCTCAATCAATGCCTTGATGATTTTCGCGCTGGGTGTGTCGCGCACATCGTCGCTGCCAGGTTTGAACGACAGGCCGAGGATGCCGATGCGCTGCTGTTTGTCAGGTCCGATGGCACGGATGATTTTCTGTGCGATAAACTCGGGCATGTGGTCGTTGGTGTCGATGACATGATGGAGTATCTTCGCGTCGAAACCCGCGGTACGCGTCACGGCATAGAGGGCGTTGGTGTCTTTGGGCAAGCAGTAGCCGCCGTAGCCGCAGCCGGGATAGACATAGGAGGCCATCGTGGCGCCGCCCCACCGTTTGTCCATGTGGAGGATGCGGAACGCCTCGGCGGTGTCGATGCCGCCGATGGTGTCGGCCACGATACTCATCTCATTGCTGTAACTGATGAGCGTGGCAAGCAGTGTGTTGGAGAGGTATTTGATAAACTCACCCGTATTGAGCGACACGCAGAAGACGGGTTCTTCGACGGTGGCATAGACCTGACGAAGCACCTTGGCGGAACGGTCGTCGCTCACGCCGAGCACGATGCGGTCAGCATGGATGAAATCGTCCCAGCAATGACCTTCGCGCAGAAACTCGGGATTGTTGGCCACGCCTAAATCTTCGCCCACCTTCAACCCTTTCGCTTGGAGGTGGGGGATGATTTTCTGCGAGGTGGTCGATGGCGGGATGGTCGATTTCACCACGAGCACCTGATAACGGTCGGCGTCGCGCACCTCGATGGTCTGGTCGATGGCGGTGAGCAGGTAGGTCAGGTCGGCTTGCCCGTCCTTGCCGTAGGGTGTGCCCACGCAGTAATAGACGCAGTCGCTTTGCTTGACTGCCTCGGCCAATTGGTCGGCGCTGATGGGGAAGAAGCGGTTGTCAAGGTGTCGTACGAGTGCCTCGTCGAGTCCCGGCTCCAAGAACGGGAGGCGTCTCTGGCGGATGGTGTCGAGCCGCTCGGGGTTGATTTCCACGCCATAGACCGTATGACCATACTCGGAAAAACCCAAAGCGGTGGTCAGTCCTACGAATCCGAGTCCGAAAACAGTGATTACCATGAGTATTCGCCCTCCTCGCTCTCTTTCAGGTATTGCAGGAAGCGTGCCACACCCTCTTCCACATAGATGGTGGGGTCGTAACCCAGTTCGCGGCGGGCCTTGTCGATGTTCGGACAGCGTCGCTGCGGATTGTTGGTCAGATACTCCTTGTCCTCGGAAACGGCGTATTTCACCTGGCCTGTGTATCCGAATATCTCTTTACCAGCCTTGGCGTAGATCTCAGCCAGTTGGGCGATAGATATTTCGGGTTTCTCGATACCGATGTTGTAATAGCCGTATGCGCCGTGGAGCAGAATCTTCAGGTAACCGCAGATGGAGTCCGCGATATAGCAGAAAGTGCGGGTAGGCGAACCGTCGGAGAGTATCTCGATGTCCTTGTTTTGCATAATGGCCAATGCGAAGTCGGCCGGCACCCGTTTGTCGCCGATGCGCATGCCCGGTCCGTAGTTGTTGAAGGGGCGCGCCACACCGATGGGCATGTCATATTTCTGGGCGAAGAGCATGCACATGGTCTCGCCGAAGCGTTTCGACTCATCGTAGCACGCACGGGGACCAGTGGGACACACATTGCCGTTGTAATCCTCGGAAGTGGGCACGTGAGCGGGGTCGGGGTCGCCGTAGAGTTCGCTCGAAGAGTAGAAGAGGAATCCGCGAATGGACCGCTGGCTGTAGAAGTCGAGCAGCGAGCGCAGTCCCCAGATGTTGGCGTCGAGCGTCTCGATGGGATACTGACGGTAGAACATGGGCGAGGCGATGGATGCCATGTGGATGATATAGTCAGCCTCGTCGGCACCGTCGATGTCGGCAATCTTGTCGCGGATGATGTCGAATTTCTGGATGTTGAAATGCGGTTTCTGTTCCAGTTTCTTCACCCATTCGGGATAACCGAGCATGAAGTTGTCAAGTCCGATGATTTTCTTGATGCCCAATGTCTCGGCCGTCTGGTCGAAGAAATTCATGAAGTAATAGCCGAGGAATCCGGCGCAACCCGTGATAAGCACGGTGGAGTCTTTGAATCGTGCGCGCTCGTCGTCTGAGAGTTTGTTGAGCGTGTAATTGATGTCGTCGTGTAAAATCATATAGAATTATAAATTAAACCCACCCCGGCCCTCCCCAAGGGAGGGGGAGATATTTGTGAATGATGAACTAAACCCACCCCGGCCCTCCACAAGGGAGGGGGAGATATTTGTGAATTGTGAATTATGAATTATGAATTATGAATTGTCAACCCTTATACTCCCGGTAGGGCAGGTTGAGGTCGAGGATGTGGAAGTTGTGCTGTTTCTGATGCTCACCGTCGGGAATCTTCATATAATCACCGTAAATCTGCGTGAGATACGTGTCATAGTCTTTGATGCCCATGAAGGTCTTCCCCTCGAACACATAGGGCGCGAACACGCCATGGACAGACTTGGGCATGACCCCGTGTGGTCCCTCGGTGTAATCGTTCACCAACTCCGCCTTGTCGTAATCATAGCGGGTGAGCACCTTGCGTATCTTCTTCTGCAACGACTCCATGGTGGTCAGTTTACGGGTGAGCAGAGGTATCCATGAACTGGGCCCGTGCCCATGGCGGTAGGGGTCGCGGTGAATCCAATAGAGCGCTTGTCGCAGAAACGCATACCGTCCTTGGTGCAACTTCCGTCGGATGATATTCGAGGGTACCGCGTCGAGCGGGAAGACATCGACGTAGATGCCACCGAGATAACTGAGGTGGAGCCTTTCGATGAGTGTCGTCGAGGCGTCTTGCACCTTGCCGAAAGGCAGGGGATAGGCCTTGTCGTTCTCGGGACACACGAACTCGTAAGGTTCGGGCAACCACTCTTGGCAGTGCTCGATGAACCTCTCGTAATCAGGGCGTGGCATCACGATATCCATGTCGTCGTCCCAAGGGATGAAGCCCTTGTGACGGACGGCGCCCAGCAGACTGCCGTTAAAGATGCCGTAACGGATATCATGCTCACGGAAGGTCTTATCTAACACTTCCATGATTTTCAGCATGCGCATTTGCAGCGGTCGTATGTCGTATGTAGCCATTGGTTTGATTTTTGGAGTTCAGGAGTGTAGGAGTTTGGGAGTATAGAAATACTTATTTAGGAGTTCAGGAGTGTAGGAGTTTGGACAATACCACCCAATTTGCGGACTATTCACACCCCTCGCCCCTTGGAGAGGGGTTGGGGGTGAGGCTCCACGGCGCGTTGCCTTCGTCCCACATTTGGTTGAGGAGGTCGCGGTCGCGGACGGTGTCCATGCACTGCCAGAAACCTTCGTGACGGTAGGTTTTCAACTGTCCCTCGGCTGCCAGCCGTTCCAGCGGTTCGCGCTCGAAGGTGGTCAGGTCGTTGCCGATATAATCGAACACCCGTGGGCTGAGCACGAAGAATCCGCCGTTGATCCATCCTTGGTTGACCTGCGGTTTCTCCTTGAATGAGCGCACGAAGTCGTCGTCATCAATCTGTATCTCGCCGAAACGGGCTGTAGGATGAACGGCGGTGACCACGGCCAACGTCTTCGACTGGCGGTATTTCTCCACCAGTTGCGCGATGTTCACATCCGACACGGCATCGCCGTAAGTCACCATGAAATCCTCATTGCCAATGATGTCTTTCAGCCGCAGGATACGTCCGCCCGTCAACGAGGCAGCGCCGGTATCGACGAGCGTCACCCGCCAGTCTTGTGTGTGCTCTTGTATATAACTCACCTTGCCGGTGCTCAGGTCGATGGTGAAGTCGTTGTTCTGCGCATAGTATTGCAGGAAATAGTTTTTGATGACCTCACCTTTATAGCCCAGGGCGATGACGAAATCCTTGTAGCCATAGTGGGCATAGTGGTTCATGATGTGCCAGAGAATGGGCTTGCCGCCTATCTCTACCATGGGTTTCGGAATCACTTTGGTGTATTCCGACAGTCTTGTGCCGAAGCCGCCGGCTAAAATGACAGTTTTCATATTTTTGATGGTTTAATGTCTTTGTCCTAATACTTTTCTGGTTGTGCCGTCGCTCATCCTGATGATGTTCACGCCAGGGCGCAATGCGGGTTGTAACTGGCCATTCACGCCATATACACGGATTTCACCATTGTCGGGGGCCGCTATGTTTGTGATGATGCCCGATGACTCGCCGGTATCTTCCTTCTCGACGATTTCTTTGAATTCTTTCCAACAATAGGCATTTTGATAAGCACTCTTGCATCCGTAAGGCACATAGAGCGTGGCATTGGCGCGGTTGGTGAAAGCATTTTTTGTGATTTCCAAAGGTGTCTTTATATAGCAATAGACACTCGTCAGGCTGGAGCAGTCATTGAATGCATAATCGCCGATGCTCGTCACACCCTCGGGGATGGTCACGCTCTTCAAACTGGAGCAGACACGGAACGCAGAATTGCCGATGCTCGTCACGCTCGAGGGGATGGTCACGCTTGTCAGGCCGGAGCAACCCAAGAACGCATAATTGCCGATGCTTGTCACGCCCTCTTCGATGGTCACGCTCGTCAAGCCGGAGCAGTCAGAGAACGCACCATTGTCGATGCTCGTCACGCTCGAGGGTATGGTCACGCTCGTAAGGCCGGAGCAGCCTTCGAACGCACTCCTGCCGATGCTCGTCACACCATCTGGTATGGTCACGCTCGTCAAACCAGAGCAAAAATTGAACGCATAATTGCCGATGCTCGTCACACCATCTGGTATGGTCACACTCGTCAAACCAGAGCAATAATAGAACGCATAATCGTTGATGCTCGTCACGCCCCCGGGAATTACTAAGTCTGTGATTTCCGTATTCGCATTATTATAAAATAGATGTTTGGCGTAAGATAAAGGATTGGCAGCAGGATTACCAAAATTGATATGACACCATGCGGCGATATCAGGCACAATCACTTTCGTCAGACTGAAGCAGCCAAGGAACGCGCCAACGCCGATGCTCGTCAGGCTCAAAGGGAAGGTCATATTCGTCAGGTGGATGCAGCCTTCGAACGCACCATTGCCGATACTCGTCACACCCTCGGGTATGGTCACGCTTGTCAGGCCGGAACAATAAGCGAACGCATAAGAGCCGACGCTCGTCACGCCCTCGGGTATGGTCACGCTCGTCAGGCCTTTGCAGTCCCAGAAAGCGTAATTACCGATAGACTCCACGCCGTCGGGAATTACCAACTCGGTGATTTCATTGCCATCGCTGTCTATTAATTGAACAGGATGATTCAACCTCAATCTTATCTGACCTATCACTTGGTTATTGCAAAATGCCGCCATGTCATTGACGAGAACTTTCACACTTGTCAGGCAGATACAATTATAAAAGGCAAAATTGGCGATACTCGTCACACTCGAGGGGATGGTCAAGTCCGACAAGTTAGTGCACATGCGGAACGCAGAATCACCGATGCTTGTCACCCCGTCATAGATGGTCACCCTCGTCAAGTTGGTACAGCCATAGAACGCAGAGGACCCGATACTCGCCACTCCCTCAGGTATGGTCGCGCTCGTCAGATTGCTGCAATTATAGAACGCATAATCGTTGATGCTCGTCACGCCCCCGGGAATTACTAAGTCTGTGATTTCCGTATTCGCATTATTATAAAATAGATGTTTGGCGTAAGATAAAGGATTAGCATCAGGATTACCAAAACTGATACGACACCATGCGGCGATATCAGAAACAATCACTTCCGTCAGATTGGAACACCAATCGAAAGCAGATTCGCCGATGCTCGTCACGCTCTTCGGAATGGTCACACTCGTCAGGCCGGTGCCACCTATGAAAGCATAATTGCTGATGCTTTTCACACCCGAGGGGATTACTAAATTTGTAATTTCTGTATTATCAAGGTAAAGATGCCCGCCGTTGATCAAGGGATTGGAAGCATTATTGTAGAAACTGATTTTGCACCATGCGGTAAGGTCATAAATATATACTTTTGACAAGTATTCACAACTGTAAAACGCATCATAGCCGATGCTTGTCACGCTTTTCGGAATGGTCACGCTCGTCAGAGAAGAGTGTTCAAACACCAAACGACCGATACTTGTCACGGTATATTCCTTTTCATCAAGATAGACTTTGGAGGGAATGCTCACATCTCCATCATGTATAGAGCACTCAGTGATGGTCGCTTTCGAGCCATTGACAGTAAAAGTCCATGACACACCATTGCCGTCGGTCCATTCATACGCCATTGTCTGCAAAAATACGCAGAGCAGAAAAGATAAGGTTAAAAATTTTTTCATCTTTCTATGGAGTTGAGGTGTGAAGACGTTAATGCGCTAATCTCGTAATGGTGAAATCCGTGTAATCAGTTGTTTTTTGTATACACTTTCCTTTAGGTCAGTGGTTCTTCGACAACCAAAGGTCGACGTGCAAAGCGGAAGTCAAATCTCGTGAAATTCGTAGTTGAAGTGATTGAAGAAATCCGTTTAATTCGTTAAATCCGTTGTTAAAGAAATAATCCGCATTTGTAGTCAAAGAATCTTGGGAGTCCTAGGGGTTATATTTGATTAATCGTGTCGCAGATGAGTTGGATGTCGGCCTCGGTCAGTTCGGGGTGCATCGGTATGGAGATGATTTTCTCGTACACATCCTCGGTCACTGGCAATGGGTATCCGCTCTTGAAATATGTGAGCAGGTGGTTGGGGAAGTATTGGATACCGTATTGGATGTCGTGCTCTTTGAACGCCTGTTCCACCAAGTGCCGCTTGCCGTTGAGTATCTCCAAGGGGAAGATATGGGGCACGATGTCATGCTCATAATCCATGGGGATGAGACGCACATCGGGATTGTCTTTCAACCGGCGGGTGTATTCTATGGCTATCTCGCGGCGCTTGGGGGCAAACTCCCGCTCGAAACGCGACAGTTGCACCAGACCGATGGCGGCGAAGATGTTGCTCATATGGTAGCGGTAACCTTGGTCAATGACGTCGAATGTCCAACTGCGTTTGCCCGCATAGCGCTTCTCCGAGTCTTTCTGCACACCGAGCAACCGGGCATCACTTACTTGTTGATACACATCGTCATCGGCGGTGAAGATGGCGCCGCCCTCGCCCGAGGTGATGTTCTTGATGCCGTCGAAACTGAAGCAGACCACATCGCCTGTCGAGCCGATTTTCTGTCCGTCGCAGGTGCAACCAAAGGAGTGGGCGGCATCTTCCACGAGTCGCAGACCGTGTTTGCGGGCAAACTCCTGATACTGTGTGGCCATGACGCAGTTGCTGCCATAATACACGGGCATCATGGCTTTGGTCTTGGGCGTGATGCGCCGCTCAGCATCTGCCAGGTCAAGTGTCAAGGTGTCGGGGTTGATGTCGCAGCATACGGGCACGCAGCCGGCACCCGTGATGGCTTGCATCGAGGCCACGAAGGTGAACGAAGGCACAAGCACCTCATCGCCCGGGTCGGTCACGGCTTGTACGGCAAGATGGAGCGCCGCCGTGCCGCTGTTGACACACACACAGCGCCGTCCGCCGCCGATATATTCCTCCAATGCGCGCTCAAACTGGCCCACCGTCTCGCCCATGCCCAGATAGCCTATATCTTCGATGATATGCGCCACGGCCTCGGCCTCGGCTTTTCCCACTACAGATTTTGATAGTCGTATCATGATAGCGATATTGTTTTTTCGGGTGTAAAGGTAGGGAATAATTATGAAATATGATGTACGAAAACCGTTTTTTTTGACCTCTCACCTCCAACCACTCACCTCTGTGGTAACCTTGTCCCCTTTACCGGTCCCCTCCCTTGGGAGGGATAGGGTGGGTGTGAGAGCAGGTACTACAACTCCAACTCAAATTCCATCTCGCGCTTTTTCTGGTAGTGAGCCCAAAATCGTTTGCGCTCGTCCATGAGACATTGCTCGGCGTCGTCGGGGTTAAATGCGCGCAGACGGGCATATTCGCGGACAAGGAGTTGAAGGAAATGCTTCGGTCCCCACAACCGGGCGAAACTGCGGCTGCCGTCCTCCATCGGCACCTCTCCGAAACGCATGCGGTTGATATCGACGATAGAGAAATGGTATTGCCCGTCGGTTTTCTCCCACAACACATTTCCCGGCGAGAAGTCAAGATGGAGCACCTGCTGGTCGTGCATGTGTGCCGTATAGGCTGCCAAAGCCATTGCCAGTGGCGCATACTCCTCCTCGGCGGCATGGCCCATCTCATAGAGCAGGTGGGTGTAGGGGCATTGGATGCTGATGAACCAGGAATGGCGCAGCAGACCGCCTTTCCGGTCTTCGATATACGCCACGGCCTCAGGGGTTTCTATGCCTTTTTCCAACAGCAGGGCGGGGTAGGTGTAGGCACGTATGCCTTTGGGTTTCCTGATGCCCGTGGAATAGACGATATTGCTGGGGAAAACGGGTTTCTTGTAGCGTTTCACATTGAGCCGCGTGCCGTCGGGGGCGACGAACAACTTTATCAGGTTGCGCCGTCCGCCGTAGATATATGTGCCCTCGTTGTCCATCTTCTCCGGCAAGAGATAGATGAATTCCCGCAGATGCTCGTATTTGGGATTGACCCTGATATTTCTCATAGCAAACAATGTTCTACCTCACGACCCTATCACTTTACGATACACGCCCAACACCTGTTCAGCCACGTTGTTACCCTCGAAACGGCGGATGTATTCTTGCGCCCGCAAGATACGTTGTACGCGGCCTTCCGCACCTTTCACCAGTTGCAGAATGCCTTGTGCCATGCCCTCCACATCGTCGGGACCGACATAGATGTTGTCAGGTCCGCCGGCCTCTTCCAGACAACTGCCGGTACACGCCACCACGGGCAGTCCGCTTTGTATGGCCTCGATGACGGGTATGCCGAAACCCTCGTAGCGGGAGGGATAGACACATGCTTCAGCCATTTGATAGATGGCGGGCAGGTCGGCATTCGTCACGTTGTGAAGGAAGAGGATCCTGCCGCCCAGACGGTGCTCATCCACATATTGTTTCACTTGTTCGGTATAGGGGGTGCTGCGACCGACAATGACCAATGACAGGTCTTCGGGCAACTGTTCCATGGCTTTCACCGCGAGGAGGATGTTTTTCCGTTCCTCGATGGTGCCCACGTTGATAATGTATCTGGGTGGCAAGAGATAGCGTGCGTTCACCTCTTGTTTCTTGTTGTCGTTGGCGGCATTTTTGAAATATGACCCGCAACTCTGATACACCACGTCGATGATGTCGGGGTCGACTCCGCCCAGTTCGATGATGTCGCGCTTGGTACGTTCGCTGATGGCGATGATGCGGTCGGCCTCCTTCACCGTCTTATGAAATTTGGCGGCGTAAATCTTCGCGTCCCACCAATGATAATACTCAGGATGGCGCATGAAGATGAGGTCGTGGATGGTGACCACACTCTTGATGCCCGACTTACGGATGCCCATGGGCAATTCACCCGAAAGTCCGTGATAGATGTCGATACGGTCGCGCAGCAAATCACGGACGATGCCACGGCTGCGCCAGAGGGCTTTCAACCGTTTGTTTTCGGGATAGACAAACCGGATGCGTTCGGAGACTTTCACCTGCGCCCGCAATGGTTCACGCCCTTCGTCGGGAGCATACAAAGAGAGCATGATATCCTGGTCAACAATCTCGGCGAGGTCGTTGACCAATGTGCGTCCGTAGTTGCCCAGTCCAGAGCCGTTGCGGACGATACGTTTAGCGTCGAATCCTATATTCACACGCAATGAGTGATTTCAAGGTACAAAGATACAAATAAATAGGGGAAAACGCAAATTAATTAGCAGTTTTCCGAATGGGAAAACTTTATGTCTAAAAAAACTTGTATTTTGTCAATAATAATATTGATCTTATGTCCTTATGTCTGAATTGTCTTGTGTTTTTATGTCGGTTGTTCCCTCTTCAGCACCTTTCCGTTTTCCACCTTGAAGCGGCGGTCGAATTCCTCGTGAGTGCGTTTCCAACGGTCATGCGTCCAGAGGTAGAGGTGGGGTTCACGGCGGATGTCTTCTTCTAACAATTGGAAGAATTGCCGGGTCAGTTCGTGCTCCTCCATGTCTTTCGGGTTGCGGGTCATCAGTTGGTAATTGACGACATATTTACCGCGATGTGGCCGTGTCATTCTCACGTAGAATACGGCGTTGTTCATCTTCCTTGCGATGCGCTCCGCACCGGTGAAAACGGGGGTCTCCTGGTTGAGGAAGTTCAGCCAGAGGTGTATGTTCTCCCATTTGGGCGACTGGTCGGCAATATATCCGAAGAGGGTCATTTTCTTCTCTTGACGGTATTTGACGAGGTAGCGCAGGATATCGTTTTTCGGGATGCAGGTGCCGCCCTTGTTGCTTCTCAGTTTGAGGAACAGCCGGTCCATGGCTTTGTTGTAGAGCGGATGATAGATGAGTCCCGTGACAGCATCGGGGAAACGTTTAAATGCTATCTGGGTAGTAGAGTCGTATTCCCAGTTGCAGTAATGCCCGAGGAAACCTGCGCATGACTGTCCTTCTGCAAAGCATTGTTCCACTTGATCTAAGCCGATAATCTCAAAATGGCGCCTCAGCGTCTTGTCGCTCACAGAGAGCAGTTTCAACGTCTCCACAAAATAGTCGCAGAGGAAGTGATAGAAACGTTTCTCGACTTGTTTTCTCTCCTTGTCGTCTTTCTCGGGGAAGGCCGCTGCCAAGTTCTTCCGCACCACCTTTTTACGGTATCCCACCAGCCGGTAGACCAACAGGTAAAACCCGTCGGACAACACGTATAGCGCCCTATAAGGGAGCAACGAGATGAGATAACAGATGCCGTAGAGAATGTAATACATTTTTGGTCGTTTGGTGGTTCGGTGGTTTGGTCGTTTGGTGGGAGTTTGGACAATACTGCTCTAAAGGTTTAGGGTAGAGGGGTTAGGGTTTAGTGTTCTATTAGCGAAGTAATCTCTTGCCCCTTGCCTCTTGCTCCTTGCTCCTGTAGGGGCGGCGCCCCCGTGCCCGCCCATATGGCCATCAGGCCGTTCAATTCATAAGTTTAACTCGCTTCGCTCGTGCGGGCGGGCATGGGGGCACCGCCCCTACAAACGTGGAGTAATCTCTTGCCCCTTGCTCCTTGCCCCTTACGGTTATACTTGCTGCATGTCATGCAGTTTTTTGTAATAGCCGTCGGCGGCGAGGAGTTCATCGTGCGAGCCGCGCTCCACAATTTGACCTTCGTGTAATACGCAGATTTCGTCGGCGTTCTTGATGGTAGAGAGCCGGTGGGCGATGGCCACGGTGGTGCGTGTCTTCATCAGCCGTTCCAGCGCGTCTTGCACCAACCGCTCACTCTCGGTGTCGAGTGCCGATGTGGCCTCATCGAGGATGAGGATGGGCGGGTTTTTGAGGATGGCGCGTGCGATGCTCACACGTTGGCGCTGACCGCCCGAGAGTCGTCCGCCCCGGTCGCCTACTGATGTCTCATACCCTTTTTCCGAGGCCATGATAAACTCGTGTGCGTTGGCGATGTGAGCCGCCTCTTCCACCTGTTCCTGCGTGGCATTCTCCACCCCGAAGGCGATGTTTTTGAAGAATGTGTCATTGAAGAGAATCGACTCCTGGTTGACATTGCCGATGAGCGCGCGCAGGTCGTGCAACCGCAGGTCTTTCACGTTGATGCCGTCGATGAGGATATCTCCCTCCACCGTGTCGTAGTAACGCGGGATGAGGTCGACGAGCGTGGATTTGCCGCTGCCGCTCTGTCCCACGAGTGCGATGGTCTTGCCTTTAGGTATGACGAGGTTGATGTCGCGCAGCACCCATTGTTCACCATAGCGGAATGACACGTGACGGAACTCTATCTGATGGTTAAACCCGTCGATAGTCTTGGGGTTCTCCGGGTCTGTGATGGCAGTTTCTGCCATGAGTATCTTATCCACGCGCTCCATCGACGCCAGTCCTTTGGGGATGTTGTAACCGGCTTTTGAGAACTCTTTCAGCGGGTTGATGATACTGTAAAGGATGACGAGGTAATAGATGAATGTCGGGCCACTGAGAGAACCGTTGTTGATGACCAGTGTGCCACCGAACCACAGCACGATGACGATGAGCACTGTGCCGAGGAACTCACTCATGGGGTGCGCCATTTGTTGGCGGATGTTCACGCGCATGATGTGGTTGCGGTAGTCGCTGTTCACCTCATCGAAACGTTTGTTCATTTTGTCTTCAGCACAGAACGCTTTGATGATGCGCAGTCCGCCGAGAGTCTCTTCCACCTGGCTCATGGTGTCGCTCCAAAGTGCTTGCGCCTTGATGGACTTCTGTTTCAGTTTTCTTCCCACAAATCCCATGAACCAACCCATAAGGGGAACCACGGCGAGGGTGAAGAGCGTGAGTTGCCAACTGATGAGGAGCAAGGTGGCGAAGTAGGCGATGATGAGGATGGGATTTTTGAACAGCATGTCGAGTGACGACATAATGGACGTTTCTATCTCCTGCACATCACCACTCATGCGTGCGATGATGTCGCCTTTCCGTTCCTCGGAGAAGAATCCTAAGTGCAAGGAGTTAATCTTCTGGTAGAGTTGGTTGCGGATATCGCGCACCACACCCGTGCGTATGGGGATGATAGTGGCCGACGAAAGGAAGTAGGCACCTGTTTTCAGGAACGTCATAAACGCCAATATCAATCCAATGATGAGCAGGGTAGTGGTAGGTCCCACATTACCTATGAGTTGGTTGACGTAGTAATCGGCGTTGTTGCTGAGCACATCTTTGAACGACCCGTCGCTCCATGACATCAGGTGGGTGGCTGTGGTTGCTTTATCGGTCTGGAAGATGATTTGCAGGATGGGTATCAGCGTTGCGAACGAGAAGATATTCAGCACGGCCGAAAGGATGTTGAACAGCACGGACAACACCAGGTATTTCTTATAGGGCGGTAAGAACCGCTTCAACACTTGCCAAAATTCTCTCATACTACCTCCTCTCCTAATAATGTGGCACTTGTCGAGCCGATGATGCGCACTTTGACCGTATCACCTGGATGATGATTGCCCTTGTCGAACACCACCATCTTGTTTTGCTCCGTCCGCCCGCAGAGTTGTTCGCGCGACCGTTTGCTGTAGCCTTCGACCAACACGTCGAACACCTTACCTTCGTCGCGCTTGTTGGCGACGGCCGACATCTCGGTCTGCAAGGCGATGAGTTCGTTCAACCTGCGGATTTTCTCCTCTTCAGGCACATTGTCGGGCAGGTGTTTCGAGGCGTAGGTGCCGGGTCGCTCGCTGTATTTGAACATAAACGCCGAGTCGTAGCCCACCTCGTGCATCAGACTGAGCGACAGTTGGTGGTCTTCCTCCGTCTCACTGTGATAACCCACGAAAATGTCGGTCGAGAGTCCGCAGTCGGGGATGATGCGGCGGATGGCTTCCACACGGCCTAAATACCACTCACGGGTGTATTTGCGGTTCATGAGTTTTAGAATGCGGTCGCTGCCGCTCTGTACGGGCAGGTGGATATGCCGGCACACGTTGGGCATCTCGGCGATGACGTGCAGCGTCTCGTCGCTCATGTCTTTCGGGTGTGAGGTGGTAAAACGGATGCGCATCTCGGGCGCCTCCTCTGCCACACGCCGCAACAAGAGCGGGAAAGTAATGTCTGCACCCTCTTGTCCCCCCGTACTCTTATATGAGTTGACATTCTGCCCGAGTAGGGTTACCTCCTTGAATCCACGGTCGCGCAGGTCGCGCACCTCACGCAGGATGCTGTCGATATCGCGTGAGCGCTCCCGTCCGCGTGTGTAAGGCACGATGCAGTAGTGGCAAAAATTGTTGCAACCACGCATGATGCTCACATATCCGCTGATGCGGTTACTCATGATACGTTGGGGTACGATATCGCGGTAAGTCTCGGTTGTTGACAGTTCGATGTTGATGGCCTTTTGTCCCAGTTCCGCCTGCGCGATGAGGTCGGGCAGGTTGAGGTAAGCGTCAGGTCCCGCCACCAGATCGGCATGATGGTTTTCTAACAGGTCATTCTTCACCCGTTCGGCCATACAACCCAGCACACCGAGAATGAGCGGCTGGTTGCTTTTCTTTTTCTTCGTTTTCAGACTGTTGAGTTGCTCCAGCCGGTGGTAAATCTTGTTTTCGGCATTCTCACGCACCGAGCAGGTGTTGAGAAATACGGCATCGGCTTCTTCGGCAGTCTGACAGGGCTCATACCCTGCCATCTGCATCACTGATGCCACCACCTCGCTGTCGGCGACGTTCATTTGGCAACCGTAGGTCTCGATATATAGTTTTTTCATTGTCTTGGGCTTATTGGGCAAATTGGGCTAATAAGGCTTGTTGGTCTTATTGGATTGCCGTTTTTGGTTTTGTAATTTTCATCATCAGCCAATAGCAGAGGGCGCCGCTCGCCAGTCCGGCGATAGCGTCGATGGCATAGTGGGCTTTGATGTAGAAGGTGGCGAAGAACATGAGTATGCCGAGGGGCAACAGACAGTAGAAGAGCCATTTGCTGCGGCTGTGCCAAGCAAGCAGCAGCAGCACGGTGGTGATGCCGACATGATTGCTGGGGAAGGCGGCTGTGGGCCGCTCACCTGTTTCGTGGGCCATCTGCACAAATGATTGGAACAACCCTTTATCGCCGGGTATAGGCATGGCATTGCCGTCCCATGACGTATAGAAAAAGTCGTGGATATTGGGGAACACGCCTTGTGCTATCTGATCCTCGCCCACCACGTAATAATAGAACTGCGGACCCGATACGGGCAACAGGTCGAAGACAACGTAATGGATGAAAAAAGCGGCGATAATGACGAAGATGACGCGCTCGAATTCCACCCTTCTGCGAACCAGATAATAGATGGAGACGACAGCAATCATTGGGAAGTACGAACCATAGCCCAGGCACATCAGTTCGCTGAATATCGGTGAGTCGAAGGTCTTCGAGAAAAGCAGTGCTGGTTGCATGCCAAACACGCTTTGTTCCAACGACGCAAAGATGTGGTCGAGGTTGGGTAACATGCGGTTGAGTTCGAACGTATCAGGATACCACCAACTGAGCATTACCAGATGAAACACCACCCTCACTACTTTGTTGGCAAGGCATGGTTTGACACGATAGGCCGCCCACATCACCACCATAAAGGCGAGAATACCCACACGCCCCCAAATCATCGACGAGGGGTTGACCACACGGCCGTGCAAGATAATGGTTATCGCCAATGTGACGAACAAGTAAACCAATATCACCCCCTCGAAAGCCATGAAACCAATAGCCCCCTCCCCGTCCCTCCCTGAGGGGAGGGCATGATTAGCAGAGCCTATAGGGTCTTTGATGTCCTTAGGTTCCTTAATGTCTTTAACGTCTTTAGTATTCAAAATATTCAATGTTCCACGTTCAATGTTCCACGTTCCACGTTCAATGTTCCACGTCCTAAAGCCACCCGTTTTCCTTATACCATTTCACGGCCAGTTTCACTCCTTGCTCCAGATTGTATTCAGGATGGAAACCCAGTTCGTCGATGGCGGGCTGGATGTCACAACGCCAGTTGCGCTGCCGCATGATATGGTATTTGTCGTTGTTCAGGGCGGTGACCTTCTTGCGTAATCGTCCGATGTATTCGCCGCAGAATGTCACCACGCGCAGTCCCCAGATAGGTGCTTTGATGCGTATGAGCCATTTGTCACCCAGTTCGTGGCGCAACAGGTCGCTGAAGGTGCGCGACTGATAGACCTGACCGTCGCTGAGGAAATACTTGCGCCCGGTTTGTCCATGGTCGAGGGCGAGAAACACGGCCTGCACCACATCTTGCACATAGACGAAGGTGATGTCCTGACGTTTGTAACCGGCGGCGAAGTCGGTGTGTTGCTTGATGCTCTGCGCCATGAGGAAATAGTCGCGCTCGCGCGGGCCATAAACTCCTGTGGGGCGCAGTATGACGTATGGGAAATCCTTCAGCGTGTCGAGCCACTGCTCCGAGGCCAGTTTGCTCTTGCCGTAAGCCGTATTGGGCTTAGGCGTGTCGGTCTCGCGTATCTCCTCATAGGGCTGTTTTTCGCGGATGGGGCCGAACACGCTGAGTGAACTGATATAGACAAAGCGTTTCAACGGCATCTCTAACGAACGGATGGCGTTGACCAGATGTTTGGTGCCCTCGGTGTTGATGCGGAAGAAATCCTCTTGTTTGAGGCACTTCGTCACACCCGCGGCATGCACCACATAGTCGAAACGGTGGTCTTTCAACTGCTCGCGCAACTGCTCCTCGCTGTCGAGATTGAGTTCGATGAAACGGATGCGCTCGTCGGTGAGAAACTGCTTGGAACTGGTTCGGCGCATGGCTGCCCACACGTCCATTCCGCGTTTCAATGCCTCTTCAACGATGAAACTGCCGATGAAACCGCTGGCACCTGTGATGAGTATTTTCTCCATGAAAAACAGTCGATTATGAGGGTGTTACATTTTTTTTATCCAAAAATTTTTGCAAAGTTACAAATTATTTTGTTATTTTGCGGAAAACTAATTCGAATTACTATGGGAAAAGGCAAAAAAGGCGGAAAACGCATGACTAAGAAACAGTTGGCAGACGTTTTGACAAGTTTCTTCACAACCCAGCCAAATGACACTTTCACATTCAAACAGATATTCAGGGCTTTGCACATCGATACCCATCCGTTGAAGATGCTCGCCCTCGACATCATGGAGGAGATGGCATGGGACGATATCCTCAGCAAAGTGGATGACCACAGTTACCGGCTCAACACGAAAGGTCAGGTGCAAGAGGGCGTGTTCCGCCGCAAGGCCAACGGCAAAAACAGTTTCCTGCCCGACGATGGCGGTAAACCCGTGTTTGTGGCAGAGCGCAACTCGATGTTTGCCCTCGACGGCGACCGGGTGCGTGTGTCGTTCATGGCGCGCCGTCGCAACCATATCAAAGAGGCGATGGTGACCGACATCCTCGCCCGTGCACGCGACACCTTTGTCGGAAAACTGCAGGTGGAGCGCGACTTCGCCTTCCTCATCACCGAGAGCAATGTGTTTGTGCACGATATCATGGTGCCGAAGAAAAAACTCAAGGGCGGACAGACGGGCGACAAGGCGGTTGTGAAAATCACACAGTGGCCTTCGAAGGAATCGAAGAATATTGTGGGCGAGGTCATCGACGTGCTCGGAAAGACCGGCGAGAACAATGTGGAGATGCACGCCATCCTAGCGCAATACGGGCTGCCCTACAAATATCCCAAACACGTGGAGGATGCCGCCAAACAGATATCAGCGGAGATTACGCCCGAGGACATCGCCGAGCGCGAGGATTTCCGTGAGGTGACCACCTTCACCATCGACCCGAAGGACGCGAAGGACTACGATGATGCGCTCTCAATCCGCGAGGTGAGCAAAGGCCTCTGGGAGGTGGGCGTGCATATCGCTGATGTGTCGCACTATGTGAAGGAGGGCTCCGTCATCGACCGTGAGGCGCAGAAGCGTGCCACCAGCGTTTATCTCGTTGACCGCACCATACCGATGTTGCCCGAACGGCTCTGCAACTTCATCTGCTCGCTCCGCCCCGACGAGGACAAACTGTGCTACAGCACCATCTTCGTGATGGACGAGAACGCCGACGTGAAGTCATGGCGGCTGGTGCATACCATCATCCGCAGCAACCGCCGTTTCGCTTACGAGGAGGCACAGGCCATCCTCGAGGCCAACGGCGTGAAAGACGGTAGGGGCGAACCCGCACCACCCGCACCCAAGGGAGGCTATCAGGGCGAGTTTGCCACAGAATTGGTGATGCTCGACCGTCTGGCGAAAAAGATGCGCGCGGCGCGTTTTGCCAATGGTGCGGTGAAGTTCGACCGCGAGGAGTTGCATTTCGACATCGACGAGAAAGGCAAGCCTGTGCGCTGCTACTTCAAGGTGTCGAAAGACGCGAATAAACTGATTGAGGAGTTTATGCTGTTGGCCAACCGCACGGTGGCTGAGAGCATCGGACGGGTGAAGAAGGGCCAAAAAGCAAAGACGCTGCCCTATCGTATCCACGATTCACCCGACCCCGCGAAGTTGGAGAACCTGCGCGAGTTTGTCGTGAAGTTCGGCTATAGGCTGAAGACCGCAGGCACCAAGGGGGCCATCTCGCGCAGCCTGAATGCGCTGATGGAGGAGAGTGCGGGACACCGCGAGCAGAAACTCATCGAGACGGTCGCCCTGCGCGCCATGATGAAGGCCAAATACAGTGTGCACAATATCGGCCACTACGGACTGGCGTTTGAATATTACACCCATTTCACCAGCCCCATCCGCCGCTATCCCGATACGATGGTGCACCGTCTGCTCACCCGCTATCAGGAGGGCGGGCGCAGTGCCAACAAGGAGCATTACGAGGAGTTGTGCGAGCACTCGTCAGACATGGAACAGACCGCTCAGTATGCCGAGCGCGACTCCATCAAATACAAGATGGTGGAGTTCATGGGCGACAAGATTGGCGAGGAGTTTGACGCGCACATCAGCGGCATCCAGTCGTATGGCATCTATTGCGAGATTGACGAGAACCACTGCGAAGGCATGGTGCCCATGCACGACCTCGACGATGACTACTACGAGTTTGACGAGCGCAACTACTGTCTCGTGGGCCGCCGCCGTCATCACAAATATCAGTTGGGCGACCCCGTACGCATCAAGGTGGCCTGCGCCAATGTCGAAAAACGTCAATTGGATTTCACACTGGTGAAGTAAGATATAAACAACTATATTGAGATTTTAATATGGAAGCAACGGCTATTCCCAAAACTCAATTTGTTACTCTGGCCATCGGAGCAACAGCCAAAGATATAGGCATAACCCCAACCGAATTGTACAATCGCCTGAAACGCCATGGACTGATAAGACGATTATTGTTCGATTGCTATGACACACTGCATACCGAAAGTATTGAGGGCGTGGTATGGAATGTAAAGGAAGCACTGCGTAATTGGGATGCAAAAGAAGGAGGTGCTCAATGATAACACTTTATCACGGCTCTTATATAAGCGTACCGAATCCTCTCACAGGAGTTGGGCGGAGAGAATTGGATTTCGGCCCAGGGTTTTATGTTACAAAATTACAAGAACAAGCAGAACGTTGGGCGCGTAGGGTTTGTGTTATTCGAGCCGTCGACACACCGCTATTGTCAATATATACGTTTAACGAGGAGGCACTGCCTGCTGATACTAGGATATTGCAGCTCGAGCACTATAATCAGGAATGGCTCGATTTTATTGTCAGTAGCCGCCGTGGTGAAGAGCCATGGCAAGGGTATGACATTATTGAAGGAGGCGTTGCCAATGACCAAGTCATTGACACGGTGGAAGATTATTTTGCCGGGCGTATTACAGCAGAGCAAGCCATCGGTCAATTGCGTTTCGCCAAGCCTACTCATCAGATGTGCATCAGTAATCAAACTATCGTGGACAGTTGTTTGCGTTTCGTTGTTTCAGAACCAGTTGCAAAGGAAGGAGGCCAACGATGAGAGACCAAGTGCTTTGGCGTAAGACAGCCCGCATTGCTATGATGCTTGCCGACCGCCTTGACATTGATATTGAGCGTGCGCTTGATATTCTTTATAACTCTCATACTTTTGAATTGCTTTCCAATCCCGAGAGTGGTTTGCAATTGCAAAGTGATAACTACATATTGACGGATTTGTTACGGGAGTTGGAAGTGTCGTGTCCGGTGTAGTTTTTCGGAAAGGAATTAGAATAACTCAACTTTAGAAAGTTAAAGGAGTTAAAGGACCATAGCCCAAATACTCCGTCTGCTATCAGCATGGCTTAATAAAGAAGAAGGTAATGTCTTTCACTTCCCGAGCGAAGCGGTAACTTCTTTAACTCCTTTAACTCCAAGAAGTAGAGCAAAAGCGAAACTTCAGTAATTATCAACCTCAAACCTCAAACCTCAAATCTCAAACCAATTTACAACTGTCCCGCCTCGACGAGCAGCACCACGCGCTCTGTGAGGCGGTCGGTGGTTTCAGGTTTGTATTCTTTTTTGAGCGAGGCGCCGAAAGCCCATGCGAAGGCCTGCCAGAATCCGGCACGGATAGGGCCCATGAAGGCTTTCACAATATCGTACGAGGAAGAGTTACATTCGCGGTAGATGAGTTTGATAAGCAATTTTCCCTGCGAATAGGTCAGTTTTTTCATCCTGGGCTTGTAGGTCTTGTAGATATCGTCTTCCACGCGTTTCATGTGCTCATCTTTCGACTTTTTATCGGGCAGCGTCTGCAGATACTCATACGTCTCGATGATAATCTGGTTAGCCTCCTTGGCGATGGGCAATACCTTTTTTACATTGCGCACCAGACGGTTGTAGGATTTCTGCTGACTGGCTGTCTTCAGTTCCACGGGCGGATAGACATACACATTGCTCAAGTCCATGAAAAGGATGCTGTCGCCATCGACCAACGCCTTGCCCACCTTCATTGTCGGCACGAACGTGGGGTTGTCCATGTCCACCTCGCGGTCTTCAGGGTTGACCTGCTGTTGTGCGGGCGGCTGTTGACCGTTGGGATTTTTCCCAATCCACCCCTGTGCCGCCACCATAAGGGTACAGCACACAGTGATGAGCATGACAAACATTCGTTTCATGCGGCAAAAATAAGGATAATCATTTTAATGACCAAATAATCGGGTCAAGATTTTTAACAAGCACCCTCCTCATTCAAATAGAAGTCCCCCGAGGAGGGTTAGTGTGCCATATACGCCTTCCCCTCGGGGTTGCCCTCCCCCGACAAACGGGGGAGCATGGAGGGGGTGGATGGGAAGGGGGCTTTTACTTAATCACCATCTTCTTCCCGTTCACGATATACACGCCTTTCTGTGTGGGTCGTTTGTCCAGTTTGCGGCCGTCGAGGGTGTAGTAGTCACCCCCTTCTTCCATAGGTGTTGGGTCGGTGGTAATTTGGTCGATGCCCGTGACGGTAGGCACGAAATACATGCGGTTGCCGAAGACAGCCAAACTAGTGGCGGTATGCTGCGGATACAGTGCGAGCATGGCATAATATTGTTTGCCCGATGTCAGTCCCTCGACATGAAAATCCAGGTTGACCGTCTTCCCCGCAGCGAGGTTGAGGTTGCCCGATTTGGTCACCATGATGCTGGTGTTGCTTCCGGGAGTGAAGATGGCGCACGCCACTGGCCGGTAATACCCTTGCGAGGCGTTGTTCTTTACAGTGGCATGGATATCCGCTCCGCTTGATATAGCATCGATGGTGTATTTGGTCAGTGCCAGATTGCTGTCACCCGTAGGCGCACTGTTGATGGTCACCTGATAGGGTCCGATGTTGTTCTCTCCCATCTCATCGATATCTATCCACAGATTCCATGTGCCGGTGCTCTCGGGGGTGAAATAGAGGGTTGCCTCTTCGGTGGCGCCCGCCTCTATCACCATGTTGGTCGTGCTGATCCACTCGCCTTTCTCGTTGGTCTTTGAGGCGAAGAGGTAGAACACGTTGTTGAACTCATCGCCCGTATTACTGACCGTGATTTTTACCTCCTGCGGCATGCCCACAATCTTATTGCCTGTGCAGGTGACGCTTTTCACATGCAGGTTGCCCTTCGGGTGGCGCGACATCGACTGTTTCTGGCCGTTTTTCATCACCACCTCGATATAGGTCTCGTAGTCGCCCTGCATACGATACCAGTCGGAGCCGTCGATCCGGCTGAAAGGATAGAAACGGTAGGTGCCGTCGGCTAAATTCATGGTGTTCACATCGTCGCTGTAGGTGCGCTGCACGAATTGGTTGAAGTCATCTGTTTGATAGCGCAATTGGAACGTGCCATCAGTGTTATTCACGTTCTGATAAACCAGTCCGTACTGGAAGGTGCCGCTCATGCCGGTCCTGTTCCAATAAATTGCATTGATGGTCGAACCGCTATAACTGAAGTCGGCTAACGTCAGGATGCGTTTGTCATCGTCGAAACTGGTGTCTTTTTGGATACCCACCACCGCACCGTGATTCATCGTGTAACCGTCTTCGGTGCCGCTGCTGCCTGTACCGCCGCCGTCGGGATTGAGCAGTGTGATTTTGTAATAACCGTCATGGTTGCCGCCCCAACCCCAGTTGATGTGGTAGAAACCTTTTCCGTCATAGCCGTCGCACACGAAAGAGTGGCCGCCGCCCGTCGATGAACCGTTGTAACACACGGGGCGACTGTTTTTCAACTCATTGTATATCAGATTGTCCCATCCTGCGGCGCTGTAGTCCAGACGCACCACATAACGGGTGTTGACATCATAACCGAAATACTCGCGCAGTGCCATCGCCACATCGTCAGAGTAAGCAGCCGATGACTTGGTGCCGTAGTCCATCTTAACAGCCTGACCGCAGTATCGCATCAGCCACGCTACGGCGTTCATTTGTGTGGTACTTTCGCCGCCTTGGTAAGTGTCGAGCATGTTATCCCAATCGAAGGTCCTGGCCGACAAGGCGCTGAGGGTGCCCAACGTCTCGTTCGACTCGTATGAGGGTATTTTCTTTGTTGACGATTTGGGCCATCGGTGGTAGCGCATGACTTGCGCCATCGATGTGGCCACGCAACCCGTCATGCAGTACTTGCCGTCAATCTTGGGGCACTGACGGTTGTAGGCGTCGCCCTGTGACGAACCCTGATCCCATCGAGAGGTAATCATCGGGTTGATGGCGGCGTGAGTCGGCACCTGAGCCGGAACCACCTTACGTCCCTGTCGCAGTGCCTCGATTTGGTCGGCATAGCCTTGCAGCCATGCACGCATGTTGTCGGGCAACTGCTCCTCATTGAACGAGCCTTCGTCGCAATAGCCGAGAATGTCGCCCACCCGGCTGTCGCCCGACACTAGCACGAAGCCCCCGTCGCCGGTGGCGTTGAACACATAGTATGCAGCCGCTTCTTGACCGTGGGTGCCGGGAGCCCTGTGCGCGTTCGCTGCCACTTGCTTCCCTTTCTCGCCCATAAACGCCTGCGCCTTTTGGTACGCCTCGCTCACGCTGACCGTCTGTGCCGCACCCGTCAACCACCAGCACAAACAGATTATCAAAAGCACTGTTTTACGCATATCAAATATTTTTTGACAAAGATAACGAAATTTTCGGATTATCCAAAAAAATCAATTCAAAATTCACAATTGACAATTCACAATGATCACTCCCTCCTTTAAGGATCTCAAGGGTGTCAGCCAACTCCCCGACGTCCTAGAAATAAATACCAATCCAAAGCACACAAATAACCAGTATTCACATATAATCCCACAAAGTTGAGAAAATTATACCGGATACCAATAAAAAAATATCTAAAACGAAAAAAGACTTCATTCGCCCATCATATCTTTGCACCGGTAATCCATAAGGAAGTATGGCTGAGAGGTCTAAAGCGGCACACTGCTAACGTGTTGAACCGTCCCGGTTCCGGAGGTTCGAATCCTCCTGCTTCCGCTGGAATTGGCTCGTTAACTCAGTGGATAGAGTACGACGCTACGAACGTCGGTGTCGGGAGTTCGAATCTCTCACGAGTCACAAAACTGGAGACTTGGCAGACTTGGTGTATGCGCAGGACTGAAAATCCTGAGAACGTGGTTCAATTCCACGAGGCTCCACAATATACTCGGAAGTGCTTCCAGCGGCTACGAGAGCGGACTGTAAATCCGTCATCTAACGACATCGCCGGTTCGAGTCCTGCCTTCCGAACGACAATGCCCCATGGCGTAATGGTCAGCACAGCAGATTTTAAATCTGTTAGAGGTGGTTCAAATCCATCTGGAGCAACTACACGGAGTTTGTGGCCGAGTGGTTAGGCGCAAGTTTGTGGCACTTGTTTACGCAGGTTCGAAACCTGTCAAACTCCCTTAAATGGTCGGTTGGCCTATGGCCTTCCTCCCTCGCGACTCGGCCATTCATGCAAACATGATGGCTCTCGCTACTCGGTCGGTTGACTTGTGGTCTTCCTCCCTCGCGACTCGGCCATTTATGCAAACATGATGGCTCTCGCTGCTCGGTCGGTTGACTTGTGGTCTTCCTCCCTCGCGACTCGGCCATTCGTGCAAGCATGATGGCTCTCGCTGCTCGGTCGGTTCATCTAAATGGATTAGGATTGCAGATTTTCAATCTGCCCATACGAGTTCGATGCTCGTACCGACTACAAAATGCTCCAATGGCTCAGTTGGCAGAGCAGTTCACTTTTAATGAACGGGTCGTTGGTTCGAATCCAACTTGGAGCACTCTCGGCTCGATAGCAGCAGGATTAGAACATGACGTTCTGATTGTCGCTATCGGGAGTCCAAAACTCTCACGGGCCACAAATACAACTTCTGGATATGGTGTTTAATGGTAGCATTCGAACTTTGGGAGTTTGAGGAGTGAGTTCGAGTCTCGCTATCCAGACAAAAAGGCTTCCTTTCAAGTTAAAAAGGAAGCCTTTTATACGAAATTCAGGATGGATGTCAGCCTGTTTTTTACTTTTGCAAGGATGGTCTTTGCCCTGGCGGCATCGGGGTTGTCCATGTCGCCGAGCAGGGTGATGGCCTCCTTGATGAGTTTGCAGTCATCCATCGACAAAGGCATCTCCGTGATGGAGTAGTCGGGGTCGGCGTATGTGTAGTAGATTTTGTCATACACCACAATAGGGGCATTGTAACCCAATTTGTCGGACCTCATCATCTGGATGTCCATCTGTACGGTCCTGGCGCATACGCCCTTGGTGATGCCCTCCATGTCGTAGAGCGCGTCGCAGCACGCATCCACGAGGTCGTCGAGGGTCCACCTCCTATATCTGTTTCTCAGACATCTGTCTATAGTCTTGTACCTGATTAAGGCATTCTTATTCGCAGGCATGGTTGTTTCTTCATTAAAAACTTGAAAAATAAAAAGTTGAATTACATTCGACTTTTTCTCGCCATGAAAGAGTCGATGCAAGCATCACTCTGCTCATTTGGCTAAACGAAAAAGTTGGAATTTCCGGTCAGGATATTCCAACTGTCACTTTATCTCTTGCTTGTCTATTGCATCCTATGATGCACAGAAGAAATAACTATGCTCTGTTTGACGTGGGAATCCTATACCGGTTGTTGTTGGTATGCTGATTGTATGCTTATAACAATCCCGTTCAAAGCGTCGGTCGCCCTGAATGAACGATGGTGAAGACGGGAGGCGTTTAAGATTTGCCTGTGCGAAACCCATCTTGTTCCATAGTTGCGATATAAATACAAACAGTATCATACCGTTATAGAATTCTTGATTGTTTTGATGGATTTTTGTTAAACCGGGTGCAAAGATACGATATAAGAACGAAATCTTTTTGCGTAGATGGATATTTTTTTCGTTTTTATGCAATATTTCCTAAAATTCATCCCTAAAATTTCCACCTTAATTGCAGTTGCAGGTCGGTGCGTGAGGAGCGGTTGATGGTTTGCAGACCTGAGCCGATGGTGCTGCGGTCGAAATAATTGACGGTCTGCAGACGGGCGATGAAGAGCAAGCGGGTGCTGATGTCGGCACGTGCCATCACGCTGTAACGGATACCCTCTCCGTCGAATGACGAGAACGTGTATTGGTAGAGCATACCCGTGTCATAAGTGTAGATGCGGCTCTCATAATCGTCGGTGCGGAAATACCCTGCCGACGCGTCGAGGTGCAACCAACGGCATGGCGTGGCACTGACCGTCTCGTTGACCATCCAGCCGAAGCGGTTGCCATGAAATTGCGACAGGGTCATGTCGGCCTGTGTCGTGCTTTTCCATGTCGTGGTGCCATATCCGGCGGTCAGGCGCCAACGGTGCACCGTCTGGTTGGTCAACCCCTTTACCTCGTCTTGTTTCGTTGCGGCGTTGTATTCGGAGAAATCGCGCTGCCGATAACGGATGCGATAACGGGCGGAAGCGCTGAAACGACTGCCGTGATATGCCGCCTGAAACAGGTTATCCCATGCGTGCGACGAGTGCCGTGACACCTGATAGGTGGGTTCGGGAAAATAGACGTAGTCGGTATATGCCAGCAACTGCCACTGCCGGGCAGGTTGCCACTTCACGCCCGCCATGACGCCGTTCTCGTTTTGCACGTTGCTGCCGTCGCTGTAACTGTTGGCGTGAAGCGAATGGTAGCGGGGCGCATAATAACGCTGCAATGCCATGAGCGACAGTGCCCATGACGGCTGGTAAGTGATGGCGTTGACGGTGGCAATGCCGCCGTTGTCACCCGTGGCTGTCTCGCCGCTGAACATGATGCGGTGGCCTGTATATCCGTAGTGCGCACCTATGTTGAAGAACGACTTGCCCTCGGGCGCGTTTTTCCGGTAGGCGACGCTTCGGTCGGGCAGCAACGGCCGGTCGAATGCGTCGTAGGTGGCTGTGGCGCCGATGTTCCAACCGCCCAGACGGTAGTTGACCATGCCTCCTGTCAACAGTTCGTTGACATTGTTTTTCTTGTTCATCTCTGTCAACGTGCGGTGATAGCCGGTGCGCAGGATGGTTGCCACGCCGCGCCCGTCATCGGTCAGTGTGGCATCGATACCGCGGTAGGAGACGAAAGCCGTGATGTCCAGTCCTTTGCACGCCTCGACGGTGACGGCAGCCCCCTGCAGATAGTCGCGGTCGAAGCGTGAGGCATGCGGACGGATTTGGTCGCCATGGTTTCCCAGCGAGTTGAGGGCAGAGAGTTTGCCATAGCCGAAGTCGTTGTTGAGCACCAACCCCATACCCGAGGCGATGCGGTAACGGCCTACGGTCAACTGCTTGACGGGTCCCAGCCGTTTCACGTTGATGTAAAAAGAATAGAAGTCATAACCCAGACGGTTGTGCTTATTGAAAAAAGGTTCACCCGCCTCTTGGTCGGCTATCAGTCCGGCGCTCACCCGGTCATGGTATTGGAAACGATAGCGCAGGGTGTGGGCATAGCGGTCGCCCAGATAACCCTCTTTGTCGCCCCGGCGTTCGTAAAACGGCACCCTTGCCGTCAGCAACACCTCATGACGGCCGTATTTTTGCAAGTCGCTCCACCGCAAAGTCTCTTTATGCTCCGGCTCTGCTGCTACTACGAAATAAGAAAGCAACCGGCGGGTATAATAATCGACAGACTCAATCATCGCCAGTTCTCCCAGCGACTTCATGGCGCCATACTGATAGATATAGGCCTGGATGTCCTCCACTTGTTGGGCGTTGAGGAAGGGAATTTGTTCCAACTGCTCGCGGCTGGCACTGTTGATGTTGAGCGGGTGTTCCTCCAGTTGGCATAACACATCAAACATCTCCTCCCAACCAGTCTGTTCGGTGTCATCGAGTGTGGTCATCTCATCCAACAGCGGTTGCCACGGATGCACCGATTGCGCCTCCATAGGCGTTTCCACCTGTGTTTCTTGAGGCAATGCCGGCGGCATTTCTCCGTCCGTCTGCGCACCGACAGGCAGCACCACTCCGAATGCCATAAGGCCAAGCAGTAGAAATAAGCGGTTTTTCATCGGCCGATTGTTAAATAGTTCATGCAAATATACCCATTTCTCCAGAAAAACACGCAAGACTATGGCGGAAATCAGCTAAATCTATGCTTTTTAACCCACATTTAGCCGCTTGTCTATTTTTAGAATCAGCTAAATCTATGCTTTTTGACCCACATTTAGCCGCTGATCCTAAATATCTACATAAAAAACCGGCGGTTCTTCTGGTGTGGCAGCACACGGAGAGAACCGTCGGTAGAAGTGATATGAGGGAAGTGGTTATTGCTCGCTGAACAGCACTTGGAGGATGGTTTGTCCTACGGCTTTGAGCGTGTTTCGGTCAATGTGGTTTATGTCGTCGTTGACGGTGTGCCACGTGGGACCGAACGAACTGCCGTCATCGTTGGGATAGTAAGGAATGATGTCGATGGTGGGAATGTTGGCATGTTTGTTGACCGGGATATGGTCGTCGGTGATGCCACCGCCCTGCTGCATGGGGAAATAATTGCTGTAACCTGCTGCGCGAGCCGCCGCCCAAACCTTATCCACGATAGCGGGTGCCAACTGCTTGGAGAAAATCTCCTGATAGAAGGTGGCGTTCTCGCCGCCCACCATGTCGAGTAGTATGCCGTAAAGTACTTGATGTGATGTAGGCCGCTGGTAGTTTTTCGCCCAGTATTGTGAACCGAGTGCCCATGAGTCTTCCCCTGGCAGTCCGCTCCATTGTGGCACGCCCCAGTCCTCGGCATCGAAACAGACGAAATCGATGCCCACCTTGAGTGTGGTGTCGTTTTGCAGCACGCGTGCCACTTCGAGCAGTACCGCCACGCCCGAGGCACCGTCGTTGGCAGCCAAGACGGGTTTGCGCCAGTTGGTGCTGTCGGGGTCGTTGTCGGCCCATGGACGGCTGTCCCAATGTGCGCAGAGCAGGATATGATTGGGTCTGTCAGCCCCGAGCGACGCGATGATGTTGTTGCTTTGCAGGGGTGTGGCGTCATATCCGCGCAAAACCGCTTTCTGCTGAGTCACGGTGCAGCCGTATTTCTCGAACTGGCTGACAATCCATTTGGCGCAGTCGTCATGTGCCTGGCTGTTCATCGTGCGCGGTCCGAAGTCACATTGTGCCGCGCAGAACGCGTAGGCGGAATCGGCATCGAAGGCCGGCACGTTGGTCGCAGCCACGTTGGTCGTGTTGTCGTCTTGCTGACCTTGCGGATTGTTTCCTTTTTTACAACTGGCAGCGGTGAACAGGATGATGACCGTAACCGCTATGATGGAAGAAATGATTGAATATTTCATTTTAATTTTGGAGTTTAGGAGTTCTGTAGTTCAGGAGTTCAGACAATACTACGCTAATGGTGGAGTAATCTCTTACCTCTAATAACCTACTCTTTCATGTTCTGCACTTGTGCCATGACGCGGAGCCAGTTGCCGCCCCATATTTTTTGTATGTCGCGCTCGCTGTATTTGCGCCGTAGCAGGTGGAGTGTGAAATTGATGAGTTCCGACGAGTCGGCGATGCCTCTCACGCCACCGTCGCCGTCGAAGTCAGTACCCAGGCCAACATGTTCGATGCCCATGATGCCGATGGCGTGTTCCAGGTGTTTGAGCGCGTCGAGGATGGTGGCCTCGCCTTGTTTGCACAGGAATCCTCCGTAGAGCGTGATATGTGCCACGCCGCCTTTCCGGGCGAGTTTCCGCATCTGGTCGTCGCTGAGATTTCGCGGCACGTCACACAATGCTTTGCAGTTGGAGTGACTGCACACGATGGGTGTCTTGCTCATCTCCAAGGCATCGTAGAAACTACTCTCTGCGGCATGGCTCAGGTCGACCATGATGCCCTGTCGGTTCATCTCCTCGATGACCTGTTGTCCAAATTTGCTCACGCCGTGGTGGGTCTCGCTGCCTTTCGCGCTGTCGCAGATGTCGTTGTCGCCGTTATGGCAGAGGGTGATATAGACCACACCCCGCTGTGCGAAGTGCTGTATGTTGTCGATGTCGTGGTTGAGCGCTATGCCATTTTCGATGGCGAGCATGATGGATTTGCGTCCTTTGCGCTTGTCGTCATAGAGTTCGGCGGGTGTGCGTGCGATACTGATATACCGGTAGTTGTCTTTGACAATATCCTCTATTTTGTCGAAGATGAGGTCGGCATATTCTTTGGGGCTTTTCACATCGAACGCCACCTTCGAGGCAAATGCCTCGCCCATTTTGGGCTGTGGCAGGTATGCCGCCATGATAACCGCGTTTTGCCGTCCTTCCGACATCTTGTGCAGATCGACGAGAATCCTCGGGTCGCGTTGTTCGAAACGTATGCCCTGATGGAAGAACATGGGTGTGTCGCAGTGGGTGTCGAGCGTGAGCACTCGCTGATGCAGACGTTTCGCCACATAGAAATTATTGGCTTGCTGCACGAGCCATTTGAACAGTTTCAGCCCTTCCTCCTCGAGCCACTCGGGATGCCACTGCACACCCATCATGGGCTTGTACTCGCTGCTCTCCATTGCCTCGATGACCCCGTCGGGCGCTGTGGCGGTGACATGGAAGTGCGGGCCGGGTTTTGCCACAGCCTGATGATGGAAGGAGTTGACAAAGATGCGCTCTGCACCGTAAATCTCATGCAGCATAGAGCCTTTCTCGATGTTGACCGAGTGTGAGAAGAGGTTGCGGTCGCCGTCCTGACTGTGCTTGATAAGCGGTTGCATCGTGGTGTCGTCCTTGACTTTCTTGTTGTTTTTCTTCTTGTCGTCGTCATCGTTGGCAACCATGGCTGTTGCGATGTCTTGCACCACGCTGCCGTCGAGAGCCACCGCCATGGTCTGCACACCGCGGCATATGCCGAGGATGGGAATCTGCCGGTTGTAAGCCAACCGTGTGATGAGCAGTTCGGGCAGGTCGCGTGTGGCGTTGATGCTATGGAGTTGGGGCGTCGGTTCCTCGCCGGTCCAAAGAGGGTTGATGTCGCCCCCGCCGGTGAGCAACAACCCGTCGAGATGTTCCAGTGTATTGACAATCACACTCTTATCATTGACGGGCGGTATGATGACAGGTGTGCCTCCCGCAGCCGTCACCTGTTCGTAATATTTGTCTCTAAGGCATGCGTCACCCTTCGAGAAGTTGGCAGTGATGCCGATGACGGGTTTATGCATGGCTTCGGGAAAGACAGAGTAAATGTCGTTGAGATGTTCTTTCAGATTAAACGATTCCATATATCAGGTGCGTTGATGATGATGGTCATTCTTCGTTAATCAGTGTTTTTACGGGTATCTCGCGCTTGATGCTTTGTTCGAGTGAGATAAGTGTTTCTGTAGCCACAACGCCGGGAATGGACTGCAGTTGGTTGTTGAGCAGGTCCATGAGTTGCTCGTTGTCTTGTGCGTACAGTTTTACGAGCATAGTGTATGAGCCTGTGGTGAAGTGACACTCCACGATTTCGGGGATGTGTATGAGTTTTTCCACCACGCTCTTATACATGTTGCCGCGTTCGAGTGTGATGCCGACATAGGTGCATGTGCTATAGCCGAGACTTTTGGGATTGACGTTGAATCCGCTGCCAGTGATGACACCGTCTTCGATGAGGTGTTGCACACGCTGGTGTATGGCTGCGCGCGACACGTTACACTCCGCCGCCACGTCTTTGAACGGTATGCGAGCGTTTTTTGATAGTATGCCCAGAATTTTCCTGTCGAGGTTGTCTATTTTTTCCATATTTGAGATGATGTTTGACAATTTGAAAGCAAATGTAGGCATAATAATTGATTTGTGCAACAAAAATCCCCGTTTTTTGTGAAAAACGGGGGATTTTAAATACGAAATGCGAAATATGAAATAATATCGTTATTCGAATTTATTTAATCGCATCAAGTTCCATGATGAAGATGAGGGTGGAGTAGGGGGGAATCTTACCGGCCTGTCGTTCACCGTAAGCCAGTTCTTGCGGCACATAGATTTCCCATTTGCTGCCCACGGGCATGAGCATAAGCGCCTCGGTCCATCCCTTGATGAGTTGTTTGGGCCGGAAATCGTTGGTTTGCGGTGTGCGTTTGTAAGAACTGTCGAAGACGGTGCCGTCGATGAGTCGTCCCTCGTATTTCACGGTCACCATGTCATCCTCTTTCGGGGTGGGACCTTTGCCTTTTCTGAGCACGCGGTATTGCAGTCCGCTGGGCAGCGTGATGACACCTTTTTGCTTGGCATTCTCCTTGAGGAATTTTTCGCCTTCCTCTTTGGCAGCCTTCGCCTTCTCCTCACGTTCGGCCTTCATCTTCTCTTCTTTTTGTTTGAAGTAATTGTTGGAGATGCGCTGAGCGTCTCGCAGCGAGATTTTAGGTGTGTTGTCGGCGAAGATGTCTTTAATGGCATTGGCGAACGCCTCCACATCGAGGTTTTCGGCACCCATCTGTTTGAGTTGGAGACCGATGCCCAATCCTATCGAGTAACTGACGGAATCGTCTGGGGTGACGAGTGCGGACGACTGTGTGTTGCGGGTCACTTGATTGTCGCCTGCTGTCAGTGTGTTGAAAGAAGCACCCGCCATGATGACGAGTGCCCAAAGGATGAGTTTTTTCATTCTTTCTGGTCGTTTGGGGAGTTGGTCGTTTGGTCGTTTAGGGAGATTAACCTCCCGGAACTATTACACTCCTCAACTCCAAAGAAACTTATTTCTTTGTCTGTGCGGGCTGAGCGGGAGCAGCAGCAGGTTGTGCGGGAGCGTCGATGCTCAGCAGGTCGATTTTGAAAATCAATGCAGAGAAGGGCTGGATGGGACCTTGCTGGCGACCTCCGTATGCTTTGTCGGCGGGGATATACACTTCCCAAGTGCTGCCAACGGGCATGTTGAGCAGAGCCTCGCGGAAACCGTCAATCAGTGCGCCCTTAGCCAGGCTCATGGGAGCGGCCTGTCCGCGCTCGTAAGAACTGTCGAACACCGTGCCGTCGATGAGTTTGCCCTCATAGTTCACCTTCACATTGTCGCCGTCTTTGGGTTTGGCGCCGGTTCCCTCTTTGAGCACTTTATACTGGACGCCGGAAGGCAGGGTCTTCACACCCTCTTTCTTAGCATTCTCAGCAATGAATTTCTCGCTTTTCTCTTTGTTGTCCTTAAATTTCACGGCGTTCTCTTTCTCTAACTCCATCGTTTTCTTGACCATGATTTCCTCCTGGATTTTTTTGACCATCGGGTCAATCATCGGTTCCAGAATGGCGAGGTTGAAGACGGTTGTGTCGCCAGAAACACCAGCCAAGATGCCGGCCATGAGGTTCTGGTATGAGAGGTGCTTGACGGAGTCGCCCATGAAAATCTGTCGGTTGAGTCCCTCAGCCATTTGCTGTCCCATGGTAATACCTTTCAGGTAAGCCTCTTTCTTTTTGTCGCCACTGGCGAGGATAGCGTCGCTCATACCTTTAAGGAGTTCATCAAAGTAAAGAGAGTCGACGCCCATCTGCTTGATGGCATAACCTTGGAGTTGAGAACCGTTGAGTTGTCCAATGGCATAACTGACGGAGTCAACATCATTTTTCAAGTCGGCCTTTGCCGATTTTCCGCATGATACGAATGCTGCCGAAATCACGATGGCAGCGAAAAGAAGAATTTTTTTCATTGTTATTGTTGATTTTTTTATTGGTTTTTAATGGGAATATTGGGAACTCTGGGAGTTATGGGAGTTCTGGGAGTTCTGGGAATACTGAGAGTATGTGGACTATTGTCTTCACTCCTCCACTCCTTCACTCCTTTACTCCTGAAGAGTTATTTCACCTCGATGAGTTCCACGTCGAAGATGAGTGCCGAATACGGGGGGATGGAAGAACCTGCGCCACCCTCGCCATAACCTAAACGATAGGGGATGAATAGGCGGTATTTGGCGCCCTCCTGCATGAGTTGCAGACCTTCTGTCCAACCTGTGATGACCTGGTTGAGGGGGAACTCCACGGGTTCACCGCGCTGTACACTGCTGTCGAAGACAGTGCCGTCGATGAGGAATCCCTCGTAGTGGCACAATACGGTGTCGGTGGCTTTCGGTTTTTTGCCGTTACCTTCTTTCAGCACTTTATATTGCAGTCCGCTGGGCAGCGTGATGACGCCTTCTCTTGTGGCGTTGTCGGCGAGGTATTTCTCACCTGCCTCTTTTGCCACCTTTCCGTTGGCGGCGCGCTCGGCGCTCATTTTTGCTTCTTTTTTACGGAAATACTCCTCGACGATGCCTTGCGCTTCGCGGTGCGACACTTTCAATTCGTTGCCGGCAATCACGTCTTTGATGGCTTCGGCGAAATCATCGATGTTCAGGTCATTGGCACCCATCTGCACCAATTGGTGTCCGATGCCAAGTCCTAATGCATAACTTACTTTGTCCATTTTTCTGATACTTTTCCTTTTTATTTCGAATTTTGGCTGCAAAGGTACGATTTTTTTGTAATTACCTTATTATATTTACTAAAAAAAGATTATTTTTGTACTTTGTTAAGGAATAAGAGCACTATTAGCCATGGGTCTTATCAACCTTATGAGTCCAATTAGCCAATAATAACCCAATAAAATAATCAATCATGAAGAAAATCGTAGTTTTAACCGGAGCAGGTATGTCGGTGGAGAGCGGTCTGAAGACTTTCCGCGATGCCGACGGATTGTGGGAGAATTATCCCGTGCAACGTGTAGCCACCCATGAGGCGTGGTTGGACGACCCTGAATATGTGAATGCGTTTTATAATATGTTGCGCCGCAAATGCGCCAACACGCAGCCTAACGAAGGTCATCGCCTGGTGGCGAAATTACAGGACAATTATGATGTGACGGTAGTGACGCAGAATGTGGACAATCTGCATGAGATGGCGGGCAGCAAGAAAGTGATACATCTGCATGGCGAGTTGATGAAGGTTTGTTCGTCGCGCAATGTCGATGACCCACGTTATCATAAGGTCCTGACACCCGAGAACCCCGATGTGGCACCCGGCGAAAAAGCCGGCGACGGTTCGCTGCTACGTCCTTTCATTGTGTTCTTCGGCGAGGCGGTACCTAAGATTGAGGATGCCGTGGTCGAAGTGAGCCAGGCTGATATCCTGATTATCATCGGCACCTCGCTGGTAGTCTATCCCGCCGCCGGCCTGCTGCATTATGCTCCGCACGGATGTCCTGTTTATCTGATAGACCCGGCTGATATGGGCCATCGCTCGGGCGTGACCCACATCCAAAAAGGCGCATCTGAGGGAATGCGCGAATTGATGGAGATACTTCGTCCGGAGTAGTGGAGTCGGCCCTTAGGCAGCAGTTAAGCCAAATGTCCTGTACATCAATATCCTATACAGTTCATTTGGCTTAACTATTTTAACTGCTTATTATCTACTAAACAATCACGCGTCTTTCTGTCTGACGCCCATGCGTGCTTCGACCACATTGACGACGTAGTCGCCGAGTTTTTCGCATTCGCTGATGAGGTCCATGTACATGGTGCCGATGGCGTAAGTGTATTTGTGGTCGTTCACATCGTTGATGTTCTGGCTCTTCAACTGGTTGCGGTAGTTGTTGATTTCGTTCTCGATGTTGAATGACTTATTGATGTCGAGTGCTTCGCGGCGGTTGGAGAGCATCACGTTCATCTGGGTGAGCGCGTCGTCGGTGAGCGCCATCATCTGATGGATGTGCTCATATTGGTCGCCGGTGAAATCCTCCTTGCCTTTTACGCGCCGGTTGAGTGTCCGTGCGATGTTGTAACAGGCGTCGCCGATACTCTCTATCTCTGAAATCTCACGGAGCATGGCACGTATCTGCGACTTGGTGTCATCGCTGAGGTGGGCGTCGCTCACATTGTTCAGGTATTTGGCTATCTCTATCTCCATGTTGTCGCTGATGCCCTCGTATTTCTCGATACGCGTGAAGAGTTTGACAAACTTGGTGTCGTCTCTCTCCTCGACCAGTTCGCGCACCATGTTGAACATCTTTTGTATGCGCTGCGAGAAGAGCCGTATCTCCTTGCGCGCCTCGAGCACGGAGAGTTCGGGTGTTTTCATGATGCCGGCGGTGATGAAGTGCAGGCGCACATCCTCTTCCTCATCCACTTTCTTGGGTTTGATGACCCAGCAGACAAACCGTTCGATATACTGCACGAATCCTATCTGGAGGATGGTGTTGGTCACGTTGAACGCAGAGTGGAATGTGGCGAGCACCATCGATGCCTTGATGGCAAAACCGGGTGCGGAAGAAGACATTGTTGGGTCGAATCCCACAAAATTGCACACGAGGTTGAAGAATGGTTTCAATACGATGAGCGCCCACGTCACGCCGATGACGTTGATGGTGAAGTGTGCGAATGCCGCCCTTCGTGCCTGCACATTGGCTGTTGCCGCCACGATATTGGCTGTGATGGTGGTGCCGATGTTCTCGCCCAATACGAGCATGATGCCCTGGTCGATGTGTAGTACGCCCGTGGAGCACAGCATCATGGTGATGGCCATGATGGCCGCCGATGACTGCACACACAGGGTGAGAATCGTACCCATGAGCAGGAAGAAGAGTTTGTTCCAGAACGTGGGTTCATTGAAGTTTTGGAAGAACGCGCTGATGGTTTGGCTGGTCTCCGGGTCTTCCACGAGCAGGAATCCCGTCTCTCTGAGAGTGCCCAGTCCGAGGAAGAGGAATGCCACACCGAAGAGGAAGTCGCCGATGATACGGCGCTTCTTCATATAGATAAGAATAATGCCGAGGAAGAATGCGGGATAGACGAAGTCGGTGATGTTGAACGAGAACCCGAGCGACATAATCCATGCTGAGACCGTGGTACCGATGTGCGCGCCCATGATGACGGAGATGGCTTGCAGCAGCGTGAGCAGTCCTGCGTTGACAAACGACACGGTCATCAGCGTGGTGGCTGTTGACGACTGTACGGCAGCCGTGACAAACATACCCGTGAGCACTCCGGTAAAGCGATTGGTGGTCATAGCGCCGAGGACATGGCGCAGTTGCGGTCCCGCCAGTTTTTGCAAACTCTCACTCATGGATTTCATACCGTACATGAGCAGTGCCAGCGAACCGATAAGTTTAAAAATTACCCAAATCGACATAAATTATTCTTTTTTTTGTTGTATTGTCTCCGATATCAAAAAAAATGAGTACCTTTAGCCCATCTTAACCAAAAAATGAAAATAGAAATGGAAGAGGTAGTACAAATCCGCTGCAAAAATAATAAAAAAACTCAAAACTTCCCCAAAGGAAGTACACTTTCTGAAATTTTTAAAGGCTTTGGTCTCGATATGCGTTACGGACCGGTCAACGCGAAAGTAAACAATCAGGTGGTTGACATGGGGTTTACCGTTTTTCGCAATAAAGACGTGGAGTTTTTGGACATGACATCGGCTTCGGGCAACCGTGCTTACACCCGCACATTGTTTTTCGTGTTGTGCAAGGCAGTGCACGACCTTTACCCCACGGGCAGTGTGGTGATTGACATCCCCGTGTCAAATGGTTATTACTGCGACCTGCACATCGGGCAGCCCGTGACCGAGGAGGTGGTGGAGCAGTTGCACCAGCGTATGGACGAGATTATCGCCGAGGGCCATCCCGTGAAGCAATATGAGTGCCCCACCGAGGAGGCCATCCGCATCTTTGAGGAGCGCGGCACCTCGTCGAAGGTCAAACTGTTGCGCACCGCCGGCCGGCTTTATACCACCTATTACGACATTGACGGCTATGCCGACTATTATTACGGTTCGCTTCTGCCCAAGACCAACCAACTCTATCTGTATGGTCTGGTGAAATACTACGACGGCATCTTGCTGCGCATACCCTCGCGTGAGGACCCCTCGAAACTGGGTGAGTTGATACGTCAGGACAAGATGTTCGGTATTTTCAAGGAGCATCACCGCTGGCAGAACATTCTGGGTGTCTCTACCGTGGGCGATTTCAACGAGGCGGTGATGGCGGGCTATGCGTCGCAGATAGTGAATGTGTCGGAGGCGCTGCAAGAGAAGAAGATAGCGCGCATTGCAGAGATGATAGCCGACCGCAAAGAAGTGAGGGTGGTGCTGATAGCCGGTCCGTCGTCGAGCGGTAAGACCACCACCTGCAAACGCCTGTCGGTCCAATTGGCGTGCAATGGGCTTCGCCCGGTAATGGTGTCGCTTGATGACTATTTCGTCAACCGTGAGGAGACACCCCGCGACGAGAGCGGTGATTACGATTTCGAGAGCCTCTACTCGCTCAATCTGCCGTTGCTCAATGACCAGATTAACGCATTGCTGAGGGGCGACGAGGTGGAACTGCCGAAGTATAATTTCCAGGCGGGCAAGAGCGAGCGCAGCGGCAAGAAACTGCGTCTGAAGGAAGATGAGGTGCTCGTCATCGAGGGCATTCATGCGCTCAATCCCGAATTGACCAGTCAGGTGCCCGACGAGCAGAAATTCCGTGTGTATGCGTCTGCGCTGACCACCATCCTGCTCGACCGCCATAATTACATCCCCACGACTGACAACCGTCTGTTGCGCCGCATCATCCGCGATGCCAAATACCGTGGTGTGACCGCCGAGGAAACCATCCGCCGCTGGCCGTCGGTGAGGCGTGGCGAACAGAAGTGGATATTCCCGTATCAGGAGAATGCCGACGAGATGTTCAACACCGCCATGATTTATGAGTTGGCCGTTATCAAGCAGCAGGCCGAGCAACTGCTGGAGTTGGTGCCGCAGAATGTAGATGAATATTCCGAGGCCTACCGTCTGCTGAAGTTCCTACGGTATATCAAGCCCATCCCTATCACGAAATTGCCGCCCACCTCACTCTTGCGCGAGTTCATCGGTGGAAGTTCGTTCAAGTATTAATTTTGATCCCCTCAAAAGAGGGGATTTTTTGTTTTTGGAGTTTGGTTTTTTGGAGTTTAGAAGTTTAGGAGCCTAGGAGTTTAGACAATAGTTTTTTGGGAATTTAGAAGTTTGGGAGTCTAGGAGTTTAGACAATAGTTCTCCGTTAGCGTATAAATTGTGCATTGTCAATTGCAATTGTCAATTGTGAATTTACAACCACCGTTTTGGTTTCAGAACGGTGATTTTCTATAAAAATGCAGTAAATTGTGATAATTTATGCATAAACCGTATTTTTATGCTAAAACATTTTGCCACGTCAAATTATTTTTCGACCTTTGCAGCCGATTTAAGAGGTACGCCCTTATATTGCCGCTCAACAGACTGTTGTCTTTAACTTGTTAGCGAACGAAGCGAGCGGTAACTTCCTTAACTTCTTTAACTTCCCTTCAGGGTAAAATTCACATCAAATCATATAATAAAACACAATTATGGCAGAAAATTTGGAAGTGAAAGAACTCGACCAGGTAGTGGTGCGGTTCTCCGGCGACTCCGGCGACGGCATGCAACTGGCGGGTAACATCTTCTCAACCGTGTCGGCAACCGTCGGCAATGGCATTTCTACGTTTCCCGACTATCCCGCTGACATCCGCGCCCCGCAAGGCTCGCTGACGGGTGTGAGCGGATTTCAGGTACATATCGGCGAGGGAAAAGTCTATACTCCCGGCGATTTGTGCGATGTGCTGGTGGCGATGAACGCCGCCGCGCTGAAGACACAGTACAAGTATTCGAAACCCCAGGCCACCATCATCATCGACACCGACAGTTTCGGTCCGAACGACCTGAAGAAGGCGCAGTTCGCCACCGACGACTATCTCGGTGAGATGGGCATCGATCCCGACCGCGTGGTGCAATGCCCGTTGACCACGATGGTGAAAGACTGTCTGGCCGATAGTGGCATGGACAACAAAGCCATCCTCAAGTGCCGCAATATGTTCGCACTGGGTCTGGTGTGTTGGTTGTTCAACCGCGACTTGGACCTTGTGGCCAATTTCCTGCGCGAGAAGTTCGCCAAGAAACCTGCCATCGCAGAGAATAACATCAAAGTGGTGCAGGCCGGTTATAACTATGGGCATAACGTACATGCCTCCGTGCCTGCCACCTACCGCATAGAGTCGAAAACGAAGGTGAAGGGCCGCTATATGGACATCACGGGCAACAAAGCCACGGCATACGGTCTGATAGCCGCTGCAGAGAAAGCCGGCTTGCGTCTCTTCCTCGGTTCTTATCCCATCACCCCCGCCACCGACATCCTGCATGAACTGTCGAAGCACAAGTCATGTGGTGTGATGACTGTGCAGTGCGAGGACGAGATTTCCGGTTGCGCTTCTGCTATCGGCGCTTCGTTCGCCGGCGCATTGGCAGCCACCTCGACCTCCGGTCCCGGTATCTGTCTGAAATCAGAGGCGATGAACCTCGCTGTGATCGACGAGTTGCCGCTGGTCATCATCGATGTGCAGCGCGGTGGTCCCTCGACGGGTCTGCCCACAAAGAGCGAGCAGACCGACCTGTTGCAGGTGCTTTACGGCCGTAACGGCGAGTCGCCGATGCCCGTCATAGCCGCCACATCACCCACCAACTGTTTCGACGCGGTGTATGCTGCAGCGAAGATGGCTTTGGAGCACCTGACTCCTGTGGTATTGCTCACCGACGCGTTTGTGGCTAACGGTTCCGCGGCATGGAAACTGCCGAATATCGACGAACTGCCAGAGATACGTCCGCACTACGCTACAGAAGAGATGAAGGGCAATTACACCCCGTATCGCCGCGACGAGGAGTCGCTGGTGCGTTATTGGGCCATCCCCGGTCAGGAGGGTTACACCCATATCCTCGGCGGACTGGAGAAGGACGGTAAGACCGGTGCCATCAGCACCGAGCCCGAGAACCACAACGAGATGTGTCATCTGCGTGCCGAGAAGGTGGCGCGTATCCCCGTGCCCGACGTGGAGGTGACCGGCGATGTGGACGATGCCGAACTGCTGATTGTCGGTTTCGGCGGCACCTACGGCCATCTCTACTCTGCTATGGAGGAGTTGCGCGCCAAGGGTCACAAGGTGGCTCACGCCCACTTCGAGTTCATCAACCCGCTGCCTGCCAATACGGCTGAGGTGCTGAAACGTTACCCGAAGTTGGTGGTGGCCGAACAGAATCTCGGTCAGTTCGCCGCATATCTGCGCACCAAAGTCGACGGTTTCGTCCCCTACCAGTACAACGAAGTCAAAGGACAACCGTTCGTAGTGTCAGAACTAGTCTCTTCGTTCGAGCAACTTCTAAAGTGAGTGTCAATGACTACGAATTATACGAATTCAACGAATTAAGAGTTATTGATTACGAATTTCACGAATGAAAGCATCATCGACTACGAATTTCACGAATTAAGTGTCATAGGCGAATTATACGAATAATCAGAGATGGCATATTACAAAGCGGATTTAGTCTTTCCTGAAGAATCGCATGCAATTGTCGGTGCCGCTATGACAGTGCATCGTTTGTTGGGGTGTGGCTTCTCAGAAAAAGTCTATCAAGACGCTTTTGAAGTGGAATTGCAGAAAAGAGGCATACCTTATCTGAGAGAAACAGAATTAAAAGTTGTTTATCAAGGTGTGGAGTTACCTACCAAGTATGTTCCAGATTTCATCTGTTATGATAAGATTATCGTTGAATTGAAAGCATTGAGAGAACTTGATGATATGTGTCGTTCACAAGCCATCAACTATTCGAAAGTGTCTGGTTACGAACTGTCTATTCTCATCAACTTCGGAGAATTGTCATTACGGTTTGAGAGATATCCCAACCGTTTACGTCAATAACCTAAATTCGGTTTTGAGTGTACGCTACTATAACCAATTCGCCTAATTCGAAAATATCAGCAAGTGAATAATTCGTTCAATTCGTAAAATTCGCAGTGGGAAAAATAATCAACAGTAAATAATAAAATAGTATGAAAGAATTTCAGGCTTCCGATTATAAAAAAGGTCAGCCGCGTTGGTGTCCGGGGTGCGGCGACCATTTCTTCCTCGCTTCATTGCATAAGGCGATGGCCGAGGTGGGTGTGGCACCACATGAGATGGCGGTCATCTCGGGTATAGGATGCAGCAGCCGTCTGCCCTATTATGTCAATACTTACGCCATGCAGACCATCCATGGTCGTGCGGCAGCCATCGCCACGGGCGCTAAGGTGGCTAACCCCGACCTGACCATCTGGCAGGTATCGGGCGACGGTGACGGACTCGCCATCGGTGGTAACCACTTTATCCACGCCATGCGTCGCAATATCGACCTCAACATGATATTGCTCAACAACCGCATCTACGGTCTGACCAAAGGTCAGTACTCACCGACCAGTCCCCGCGGATTCGTGTCGAAGTCAAGCCCCTACGGCACCGTAGAAGACCCCTTCCGTCCGGCAGAGTTGTGCTTTGGCGCACGCGGTCGTTTCTTCGCCCGTGCCGTGGCCACCGATGCGCAGGGAACGGTCGATATCCTCAAGGCAGCCTACCAGCACAAGGGAGCCGCCGTGTGTGAGATACTGCAAAACTGCGTCATCTTCAACAACGGCACCCACGACTCGGTCTATAACAAAGAGGGCCGTAAGAAGAACGCCATCTACGTGCGTCACGGCGAGAAACTCGTGTTCGGTGAGAACAATGAGTTCGGTCTGGTGCAGGAGGGCTTCGGCCTGAAGGTGGTGAAGATTGGCGAGGACGGTATCACAATGGACGATATCCTTGTTCATGACGCTCACTGCGAGGACAACACCCTGCAACTGAAACTCGCCATGATGGATCCGGAGAACGGTTTCCCCGTGGCTCTCGGCGTGATTCGTGACGTGGCTGCCCCCACCTACGAGGCCGCCGTACACGAGCAGATTGCCCAGGTCAGCGCCCAGAAGAAATATCACAACTTCATGGAACTGCTCGAAACCAATGACACTTGGGAGGTGAAGTAAAGTCTCAACTCAAGTCCCTCTTCAGGAGGTGGCATGACAACAATAAAGGTCGTTTTTTTCGGGACGTAGCCATTCTGTTGCAGGTTGTCGCTGGCGTATACAAGTATCCTGGATAACCGCTCTCTTATTTCATCAGGACTTTTCTCGTAGATCCATCCTTCATCTTGATGATGTTCACGCCATGGCGCATTGTCGGTTGGCGTCGGCCGTTCTGGTCATATACCTTGGTATCATCGGTAGTATAATCAACCATGTTTGTGATGACACCCAAATCCTCTCCTGGAGCATCCATCTCGATGATTTCCTTAAAAAGACACCAATTTTCCATATTCTGGTAGGTTGTTTTGCAGCCGTAGGGAATATAGAGTGTGGCCCATCGGCTTTGAGAGAACGCATGGACATCGATTTCCGGCGGGTTCACGATATGACAATAAATGACAAGCAGATGGTCACAACGGTCAAATGCTTCGAGTCCGATGTAAGTCACGCTAGAGGGAATGGTCAGGGTTGCAATATTCTCGCAGTAGGAGAACGCAGCATCACCTATTGTCGTGGCTCCCTCCTTAATATCTACAGAGGTCAGGCCGATACAATCACAAAACACACCTTCACCCATACTCGTCACACCGGAGGGTATGGTCAGACTTGTCAGTTTTAAGCAATGGTAGAAAGCAAAACTGCCGATTTTAGTAACACTTGAAGGAAGAGACAGGTTTGTCAGATTGGTGCAGTTGGAGAAAGCGTAATCACCGATGGTTTTCACTCCATTTGAGAGGGTTATGCTCTTCAGACCCAAACAGTTTTGGAACGCATAAGGACTGATGCTCGACACCCCTGAGGGGATAACTAACTTTGTTATTTCTGAAGACTCATTGCGATAAATCCGCCCGCCATTATGTAAAGGATTGGCTTGAGAATTAGCAAAATTAACCTTACACCATGCCTTGATATTGGGCACAATTACTTTTTTCAAACTTGAGCAATCAGCAAATGCATTGAGACCGATTCCCTTCACGCTTTTCGGGATGGTCACCTCCGACAGACTTGAGCAGCGGGCAAAGGTCCTAATGCCGATGGTTGTCAAGGTCGAGGGAAAGGCCACACTTGCCATATGAGAACAAGTGTAGAACGCGGAATCGCCGATGCTCGTAATACCTTCCGGGATGACTGCGCTCGTCAGACCCTTGTATGAGAATGCGTTTCCACCGATGCTCACCACGGTATATTCTGTATCATCTACATATACAGTCGAAGGGATGACGACATCGCCATAGATGAGTTTTGCGGGTTTGATATTTGTCGCTTTCGTGCCGCTGATATCGAAAGACCAAATCATACCATCGCTGTCGGTCCATTCATACGCCAATGCCTGCAAACATGCGCAGAGCACCAGCCCCAAGGTAAACAATTTCTTCATAATTCAAGATTCGGTTAAGAAGATATAGGAAGATAAAGGGAGATAGCTGCTTTTACTTCGTTGAACCGGCTTTCGCTTAGCAATTCAAACAAGTTTGATTGCACTCGATTACTCGCCGCTTTAGTGGCGGAAGATAGAAGACAATACTCTGTCTGTGGCATTTCTGCGGCAAAACTAATGTCTTTTATCTCCTTCTATCTTCATCTAACTCCCTCTATCTACGGAGCAAGCGGAGATTGCGAAAGATGAAAATCTTATAACTTCTCGCCGTAGCAGAGGTCGCCGGCGTCGCCGAAACCGGGGACGATGTATTTGTGCTCGTTCATGCCCGGGTCGATGGCGGCGCACCAGACGGTGGCATCGTCGGGCAACACAGTCTTTATCACATCCAAACCCTCCTGCACAGCGATGACGCAGGCGATATGTATCCGCTTGGGTTTTCCGGTCTTCAACAGAGCCTCAATGGCGGCGGCCATCGAACCTCCTGTGGCCAGCATGGGGTCGACAATCAGCAATGTCTTACCTTTCACGCTCGGCGAAGCCATATACTCGGCATGCACGCCCACCTCGGTATGTTCGCGGTTGGTGTACATGCGGTATGCCGACACAAAGGCGTTGTCGGCATGGTCGAACACCCGCAAGAAACCCTCATGGAACGGCAGGCCAGCACGTAACACGGTAGCAATGAGCAGGTCATCCTTCGGCAGGTATATCTCCGACGTCCCGAGGGGTGTCGTCACCGTTTTGGGCTTATATTCTAAGGTCTTCGACAGTTCGAAAGCCATTAGTTGTCCCACCCGCTCGATGTTGTGGCGGAACAACATACGGTTACGCTGGTAACTTTTGTCACGTAACTCAGCCATATAGAGGTTGAGGATGCTGTTCTGTTCAGACAGGTTGATGATATTCATGGATTTGGTCGTTTGGTTGTTTGGGAGTTGATAGATTAGATGTTCTAGATTATTCTAGATATTCTAGAATGCAAAGATAATGTTTTTTGTAAACTGCGTGTGACAAAATGCGGTCCTGTCAGTAGATTTTTATAAAGTTTAACCAAAAAACGCGTATTGCACATCGTTTTTTTGGTGTGCAAATACACTTTATGCGATGATTTTTTACTAACTTTGCAGCGGTTTTTAAGAAGTGAAAAGTTAAAAGTGAAATTGAGCATATATTTTTGGACGGAGTAACTTCATTTTAAGCACGTTTTAGGATATTATTCACAATTAAATACATACGAGAAAAATGGCAAAGTTTGACAAGTCAGTTTTGGAGAAGTACGGTATCACCGGTACTACCGAAGTGCTTTACAATCCTTCTTACGAGGTTTTGTTTGAGGAGGAGACCAAAGAAGGTCTTACTGGTTTTGACAAGGGTCAGGTGACAGAACTTGACGCCGTGAATGTGATGACTGGTATCTATACCGGTCGTTCGCCTAAAGATAAATACATCGTTGACGATGCCCAGAGCCACGACAAAGTGTGGTGGACCACCGAGGCTTATCCCAACGACAACCACCCCATGAGCGAAGAGGTCTGGGGCAAGGTGAAGGAAATCGCCGTGAAGGAACTTTGTAACAAGAAACTCTATGTGGTTGACGCATTCTGCGGAGCCAATGAAGGCACCCGTCTGGCTGTGCGTTTCATCATGGAGGTGGCTTGGCAGGCTCACTTTGTGAAGAACATGTTCATCCAGCCTAATGAAGAGGATCTGGAGTCGTTCGAGCCCAACTTCGTTATCTACAATGCCTCTAAGGCCGTCGTGGAGAACTACAAGGAACTGGGTCTGCGTAGCGAGACTTGTGTGGCATTCAACACCACCAGCCGCGAGCAGTGCATCATCAACACCTGGTATGGTGGTGAGATGAAGAAAGGTATGTTCTCGATGATGAACTATTTCCTGCCGTTGCAGGGTATCGCAGCCATGCACTGCTCTGCCAACACCGACATGGAAGGCAAGAACACCGCTATCTTCTTCGGTCTCTCCGGCACAGGCAAGACCACTCTTTCGACCGACCCGAAACGTCTGCTTATCGGTGACGACGAGCACGGATGGGACGACAATGGCGTGTTCAACTTCGAGGGCGGCTGCTATGCGAAGGTTATCAACCTCGACAAAGAGAGCGAGCCCGACATCTACAACGCTATCCGTCGCGACGCACTGTTGGAGAACGTCACCGTGGCAGAAGACGGCAAGATTGACTTCGCCGACAAGAGCGTGACCGAGAACACCCGTGTGAGTTATCCTATCGAGCACATCGAGAAGATTGTGAAGCCCATCTACGGCAAGAGCGCCGGTCCCGCCGCTGAGAATGTCATCTTCCTGAGCGCTGACGCATTCGGCGTGCTGCCTCCTGTGTCTATCCTCGACCCCGAGCAGACCAAATATTACTTCCTGAGCGGATTCACCGCTAAGTTGGCAGGTACTGAGCGCGGTATCACTGAGCCCACTCCCACCTTCTCGGCTTGTTTCGGCCAGGCTTTCCTCGAGTTGCATCCTACCAAGTATGCTGAGGAACTGGTGAAGCGCATGGAGAAGAGCGGTGCCAAGGCTTATCTGGTGAACACAGGTTGGAACGGCACTGGCAAGCGCATCAGCATCAAGGATACCCGCGGCATCATCGACGCTATCCTGGGCGGTGCCATCCTGAAGGCTCCCACCAAGCGCATCCCGTACTTCAACTTCGAAGTGCCCACAGAGTTGGACGGCGTGGCATGGGGCATCCTCGATCCTCGCGACACCTATCAGAACCGTGCCGAATGGGACGAGAAAGCCAAAGATTTGGCCAGCCGCTTCATCAAGAACTTCGTGAAATACGAGGGCAACGAAGCCGGTAAGGCTCTCGTGGCAGCAGGTCCGAAACTGTAAAAAGCCTCACCCCCGACCCCTCTCCAAGGGGCGAGGGGAGTGATTACCTGTCAAATAACGACAAACAATAACAGCAGAGATACCGATGGTACCTCTGCTGTTGTGTTTTTTGAAAGAGTCTAGTCTCCCACAACCTCACCCCCAACTCCTCTCCAAGGGGCGAGGGGAGTAGATAGCCCGCTAATAGAGTGGTATCGTCTGAACTCCTGAACTCCTGACACCTGAACTCCTAAGTAATGTTAGCGAACGCAGTGGGCGATAACTTCCTTAACTTCTTTAACTTCCGATTTTAACACCCGAAGATAAGACCTCATTTGACCTACATCAAAAATATTGACGATTTGGCCAAAAAGTGTGGTGAAGTTGTTGTGACAGAGGGGAAAACGCAGTACCTTTGCACCGTGTTCGTGAGAATACATGTTTCATTAGGTTAGTAGTTTGATAGATTTTTTTAAGGTAAAGATTATGTTATTAGATTCAGAAACAACTTTGATGTTAGTCTTTACTGCTTTGATGACGATATTAAGCGTCACTACTTTGGTAAAGACAAGTCATCGTTAAAGATGTTTTCAGGAGGCCGGGATGAGCGATTCATGTCGTCCTCTTTTTTTGTGAAAACTCTAAACAGACCTTAAAAATACTCATTTATTCCATAATTTACATAATAAAGCGGCAAAAAGACGGTTTATTTGAGGATTTCTCATTACTTTTGCACCGAAATTGCGCAATTATTATATCATTGACAATGAAAAGACTATTTTTCAGGTTGTCGGTACTATTGTCGGCTGTCATCATTTTCGCCTCTTGTCTTGGCAATAATGATGATGACTATATCTATTATGGAGACATGTCTATCCAGTCGTTCACGCTGGGTACGCTCAATTGTTACTTGACATCCAAAGCCTCTGACGGAACAGACAGCACTTATAAGGAAACGGTGAAGGGCAGTGATTATAAATTCTTTATCGACCAGATTAATCATGAGATTTATAATCCCGACTCACTGCCTTTCGGCACCGACGCGAAACACGTTATCTGTACCATCACGAGCAAGAACTCCGGTGGTATAGGCATCAAGAGTCTGATAAGCGACACGGTGTTTGTGTATAACTCCACCGACTCCATCGATTTCTCCTCACCCCGCCATGTCATGATTTATGCCATGGACGGTTCGGGCGTACGCGACTATACGGTGCGCGTGAACGTGCATCAGGAGAAAGAGGGTGAGTTGCGCTGGACCGCCAAGAATGTGTTCGAGGCGTTTCAGCCGATGACCGACATGAAAGCCGTGGTTTGCGGCGAGCGTCTTTATGTGGCGGGCACCGATGGCACGACGGAATCCATTTATTCGACCGCACTGACCGACGGTGACACCTGGACCGCCGCCACGCCCGACATCGCATTGCCGGCAGGTTTTTGGCAGAATGTGATTACCGACGGCCAATATATCTATGCGTTAAACGGAAGCAACCTCGTACGCTCCACCGACGGTAACCATTGGGACGAAGTCGGTGCCGCAGATGTGCAGCGATTGGCGGGTGCAGCCGATGGCATGCTTTACGGTTTGACCGCCGATGGTATCATGTGTTCGCCCGACGGTACCTCTTGGACGGCGTCAGCGATTGACGACAGTCAGGCGCTTCTGCCCGTACGTGACCTCTCGTTGTGCACTGAACCGCTGAAGACTGACCCCGGCATTTCCCGTCTGTTGTTAACGGGTAACCGCAGCGAGGCTGATTATCCAAACGATCAATACAGTGCCTCTTGGGTGCGAATCACCACCGACGAAACGAGTCCGTGGATGTTCTGCACCGCTGAGCCCTCCAACCACAAACTGCCACGCCAGAACCATCTTGCAGTTATCAAGTACTGTGACGGGTTCCTCGCATTGGGAGCCGAGGGGATAGGATATGGTTGGAGACCGTTCACACAATTCTACTACACGCTCGACTGCGGTCTCAACTGGATAACCGACAGCCGGTTTGTGCTGCCCGAGGGTTTCAGTTGCAACAGTGCATTTGCCATGACCGTCGATGCTGACCATTTCATTTGGATAGTCACATCAGGCAGCGGTCAGGTGTGGCGCGGCCGGTTGAACGACCTTGGCTGGGACACCATACAAAGAGAGTTCAAATAAGACCGGAGAATCATGCGGAGACACCTGTTGACACTGTTGCTGCTGCTTTGCTTTGCCACCGTGCGTGCGCAGGGCGATGTGGAGTACCGTATGGAGATAGGTGGCGGTGCCGGTCTGGTCAATTATACGGGCGATTACAACGGCAGTCTGGTCAAAAACCTGCAGCCGATGGCGTCGGCGGTGTTCAGACGTAATTTCAACCCATATCACGGCATGAAGTTAAGCCTGAGTTATGGTAAGTTGAAAGGTTCGTCGGCCGACGTTAAGACTTATTATCCCGACGCTCATCCCGATGCGTATGAGTTTGACAACTCGTTGGTCGATTTGAGTGTGACCTATGAATATAACCTGTGGCCTTACGGCACGGGTCGCGAATATCGCGGAGCCAAGCCTTTGGTTCCTTTCGTGTTCGGCGGTTTGGGCATGACATACGTCCACACGGGCAAGAACGTGTTCACCGCCAATATGCCGATAGGTTTCGGCGTGAAATACAAAGTGGCCGACCGCATGAATGTCGGAGTGGAGTGGGCCATGCACCTGTCGATGAGTGATGAACTTGACGGTTCGAAAGACCCTTACGGCATCAAGAGCAGCGGGTTGTTTAAGAACACCGACTGCTACGGCATGCTGCAAGTGACGCTCACCTACAGTTTCAGTGCGAAATGCCGCACCTGCCACAATGATGACGAGTGATAGAGAGGTGAGAGGTAAGAGGTGAGAGGTTACTCTTGCCGATTGGGGATTATCCCGCGGAAGCCCCGGAAAACCCGTAAGGTCCGGATACCCCGTAAGATTCGGAAAATGAACAGAGAAACTATGGAAATAGATATGAGCCGGATACCGGCACACATAGCCATCATCATGGATGGTAACGGCAGATGGGCCAAGGCTCAGGGCAAACCCCGCAGTTATGGCCATCAGGCTGGTGTGGATACCGTCAGGCGCATCACCAAGGAGTGTACGCGTCTGGGTGTGAAATATCTCACGCTCTACACATTCTCAACAGAGAACTGGAACCGTCCTTCCGACGAGATAGCAGCCCTGATGGGGCTGGTGCTGACCTCTCTGGAAGATGAGATTTTCATGAAGAACGACGTCCGTTTCCGTGTTATCGGCGACATGGGGCGTCTGCCCGTCGAGGTGCAAGAGAAATTGCAAGAGACAATGGACCATACCGCCGCGAACAAGACCATGACGATGGTTGTGGCGCTGAGTTACTCGTCGAAATGGGAAATTACCGAGGCTGTGCGCCAGATAGCGGCCGAGGTGAAAGAGGGCAAGACAGATGTGTCGCAGATTGACGAGGAGGAAATCTCGCGTCATCTTGAGACCCGTTTCATGCCCGATCCCGACCTGCTCATCCGCACCGGCGGCGAGTTGCGCGTTTCCAATTACCTGTTGTGGCAGATAGCGTATTCAGAGTTATACTTCTGCGACACCTACTGGCCCGATTTCGATGAAGAGAACTTACATGCCGCCATAGCCGATTTCCAGCACCGCAAGCGTCGTTTCGGAGGTGTGGAGAATGTGGCGAGTATGGACCAGGCAAAAGCGAACAAAAAAGAATAAACCATCAGACGTTGTCTGAAAAAATATAACAATGATTGTAAGTAAGAAGATACTATGGCTGTCGGCCGTGCTGCTTTGGTGCGGCACGCTCCATGCCCAGGTGAAGATAGTAAAGCCTGATATCTCGTATGCCGGCACCCCGCGCACATGCACTTTGGCCGGTCTGACAGTGTCAGGAATCGACGGATACGATGATTATGTGCTGATAGGTATCTCCGGCCTTCGTATAGGTCAGGAGGTGACTGTCCCCGGCAATGAGATTACCGATGCTGTGAAGCGCTATTGGCGTCACGGTCTGTTCTCAGACGTGTCCATCCTCGCCGATTCGATTGTGGGCGACCAGATTTATCTTCACATTGACCTGAAAGCCCGTCCACGTGTGTCGAACATCAATTACATAGGATTGAAGAAGTCGGAGCGCGAGGATATGGAGCAGAAACTGGGTCTCCTGCTGGGCGGCCAAGTGACTCCCAATATCATCGACAGGGCAAAAATCCTGGCAAAACGCTATTTTGATGACAAAGGTTATAAAAACGCAGATATTGTGATTCGTCAGCGTGACGACGTGGCCAATCCCGGTCAGGTGATTCTTGATGTGGATGTGGACAAGAAAGAGAAGATGAAGGTGCACGAGATTATCATCGATGGCAACGAGAAACTCTCTAACCGCAAGATTAAAGGCTCCCTTTTTTCAAAAGGCGCATTTAGCAAGACCCACGAGGCGGGCAAACTCTCCAATTTCTTTAAGTCTAAGAAATTTACCCCTGAACGCTGGAAAGAAGACAAGCAGAAACTGATAGAGAAATACAACGAGTATGGTTATCGTGACGCTACCATCATTGAAGACAGCGTGTGGAACTTCGATGAAAAGCACGTCAATGTCTATGTGAAGGTGGAAGAGGGCCAGAGATACTATCTGCGCAACATCACCTGGGTGGGCAACACCGTCTATCCCACAGAATACCTGAGCCGGAAACTGGGTATGCAGAAAGGCGACGTCTATAACCAGAGACTGCTTAACAAACGACTCACGGAGGACGAGGACGCTGTGGGTAATGAATATTGGAACCACGGTTACCTCTTTTATCAACTCTTCCCCACAGAGGTGAACATCATCGGCGACTCCATTGACCTGGAGATGCGTATCAGCGAGGGCACACAGGCCCACATCAACCGTGTACGTATCAATGGTAATGACCGTCTTTATGAGAATGTGATACGCCGTGAGTTGCGTACGAAGCCGGGCGACCTCTTCTCGAAAGATGCTTTGATGCGTTCGGCCCGTGAACTTGCCTCGATGGGTCACTTCGACCCCGAGAAGGTGAACCCCGATGTTCAACCCAACTATGAAGACGGCTCTGTGGATATCAATTGGAACCTGGAGCAGAAATCCAATGACCAGATAGAGTTCTCGTTGGGTTGGGGACAGACAGGTATCATCGGCCGCATCGCACTGAAGTTGAACAACTTCTCCATGGCCAACCTGTTCAACAAGAACAAGGAGCACCGCGGCATCATGCCTATCGGCGACGGTGAGCAGTTGTCGCTCGGATTCCAGAGTAACGGCCGTTATTACTATTCGGGTAACATATCCTACTCCACAGGATGGTTTGGCGGTAAGCGACCCATCCAGTTCAACGTTGGCTTGTATTATTCCAAACAGACCGACATCTCCAACACCTATTATAATAGTGGCTATATGCGCAATATGCAGTACTATATGTACGGCTATGGCAACTATAACTATTATAACAACTACGAAAGTTATTACGACCCCGACAAGTATGTGCAGTTGTTAGGAGCCTCGATGGGGTGGGGTAAGCGTTTGCGCTGGCCCGACGATTACTTCTCGCTCTCAGTGCAACTGGCCTATACCCGTTATATGCTGAAGAACTGGCGTTACTTCCTCATGAGCAACGGTAACTCGAACAACCTGAACCTGAATATCTCGCTCAATCGCGCCTCGACCGACAACCCCTATTTCCCGCGCAAGGGTAGTGAGTTTACGGCATCGTTGTCAATCACGCCGCCATGGTCGAAGTGGGACAACAAGGACTACGCCAACCTGGCCAACAACCCCCAGTCGCCCAATTACGCGAAGGAGCAGCAGGAGAAATACCGCTGGGTGGAGTATCACAAGTGGAAGTTCAAAGCCCGTACCTTCACAGCGCTCACGAACGACGTGAAGTGTCTTGTGCTGATGACACGCGTGGAGTTTGGTATCCTCGGATCATTCAACAAATACAAGAAATCACCGTTTGAGACCTATTATGTGGGTGGTGACGGCATGAGCGGTTATTCCAGCGGCTATGCTGAAGAGACCATCGGTTTGCGTGGTTATGAGAACGGATCGCTCACGTCATACTACCAGCCAGGTTATGCCTATGACCGCATGACGCTCGAGTTGCGCTATCCGCTGATGCTGGGCAACACCACCATCTACGGTTTGGGATTCCTCGAGGCAGGTAACGCCTGGACGAACGCCAGCGACTTCAACCCGTTCAACATGAAACGCAGTGCCGGTGTCGGTGTGCGTATCTTCCTGCCGATGGTGGGTCTGATGGGTATCGACTGGGCTTACGGTTTTGACCGTGTGCTCGACGGCGGTGAATATAAGCGTGGCGGCAGCCAATTCCACTTTGTGCTCGGACAGGAATTTTAGCAAAAAATTATTAAAAAACGCACTCAGCGTGTAACCACGGGCACGGTGGTACGTCAAAGGAAATGTGTAACAACCAATCATAAAAAGGAGAACGAGACATGAAGAATATGAAAAAAGCAATGATGGTGTGCCTGATGTGCCTGATGGCTATGGCCGCCAACGCACAGAAGTTTGCACTGGTTGACATGGACTATATCCTGAAACATGTGCCTCAGTATGAGCGCGCCAACGAGCAACTCAATCAGGTGTCGAAGAAATGGCAGGCTGAAGTGGAGGCCTTGACCACCGAAGCTGGCACCATGTATAAGAATTACCAGAACGAAGTGGTGTTCCTCTCGCAAGAGCAGAAGAAGAAAAAGCAGGAGGATATCATGAATAAGGAGAAAGAGGCCAGCGAGTTGAAGAAGAAATATTTTGGCCCTGAGGGTGAACTCTTCAAGAAACGCGAGAGTTTGATGGCCCCCATCCAGGAGGAGATATATAATGTGATAAAGGACATCTCCGAGATGCGCGGCTATTCTCTCGTTCTTGACCGTGCCAGCGACACCGGCATCATCTTCGGTTCTCCGAAGATTGACATCAGCAATGAGGTGCTGGAGAAACTGGGATACTCGAATTAAACAATAGAAAAATCAGAAAACAAAATTAAAAAATTAAACTTTTAAGAAGACAATGAAAAAATTATTTTTGATTATGATGATGTTCGTGCCGATGACCATGATGGCTCAGAAGTTCGGACATGTGAACCCCGAGGAAGTTATCCAGTCTTTGCCGGAGTTTACCACAGCGCAACAAGAACTTGAGAAACTTGGCAAACAGTATGAGAAGGAGTTGACTGACTCTCAGGCTGAGTTGCAGCGTCAGGCCGAGGCTTATGACAAGAACAAGAGCACAATGAATGCCACCAAGCAGCAGGAGACTGAGGCGAAGTTGCAGGAGATGTACCAGAAGATAACCGAGCAGGCTCAGCAGAACCAGCAGGCTTTCCAAAAGGCTCAGAACGATAAGATGCAGCCGATTTACCAGAAAGTGATGCAGGCTATCGAGGCTGTAGGTAAGGCCGGCGGCTATGTGTACATCATGCAGACGGGCAGCGTGCCTTATATCAACACAGATATCAGCAAGGACGTGACTTCTGATGTGAAGGCACAGTTGCTGAAGATGAAATAATCAATCATAGCATAAGATGACAGAGATACGGGGCATATTCTACATACCCCGTTTCTCTGTTTCTTTAAAATACGTGACATGAAAAAATTGACTCTATTACTGTTCGCCCTCCTGTTTTCGCTTGGTGCCGGCGCTCAGGTCAAGATAGGCTATTTCAGTTATGATAAAGCCATCCTGTCCATGCCCGATTATCAGAAGGCGCAGACGGCCCTGAAATCGCTCAGAGCACAATATGAGGCGGAGACCCAGCGTGTGGAGGACGAGTTCAACAAGAAGTACGAGGAGTTTCTTGACGGCCAGCGCGATTTTGCTCCGACCATCTTGCAGAAGCGTCAGAGCGAGTTGCAGGAACTGATGACGAAAAACATCAGTTTCAAGCGTGAGGCCGAACGGTTGTTGCAGCAAGCAGAGAGCGATGCGATGGAGCCGTTGAAGAAGAAACTGGCCGCCGCGGTCAAGGAGATAGGCGAGGAATACGGTTTCTCGTTTATTCTCAATACCGACGGTGAGCAGTTGCAGTATGTTGACCCCTCGATGGGTGAGGATATCAACGAATTGATACAGGATTATCTGCAATGACATTACCCGCGACAGCCGGTCCTATCGGCATATTTGACAGTGGTTATGGCGGTCTGACCATCCTTCATGGCATCCGCCAGATGTTGCCCGAATACGATTATCTGTATTTGGGCGATAATGCCCGTGCGCCGTATGGTCCGCGTTCGTTCGACGTAGTTTATGAGTTTACGCGTCAAGCGGTGCTCAAACTCTTTGAGATGGGCTGTCATCTCGTGATTTTAGGTTGTAATACTGCCTCGGCGAAGGCCTTACGCAGCATTCAACAGCAAGACCTGCCGCAGTGGGATGCCCGCCGCCGCGTGCTGGGCATCATCCGTCCTACGGCCGAGGTCATCGGTTCGCTTACCACGTCGCGTCACGTGGGTGTGCTGGCCACCGAGGGAACCATCAAGAGCCAAAGTTATGATTTGGAGATACGCAAGTTGCACCCCGACATTCAGGTGACGGGTGTGGCGTGTCCTTTTTGGGTGCCGTTGGTGGAATATCATGAGGCCGACAGTCCCGGCGCTGATTATTTCGTGAAGAAATGCATCGACGAAATCATGCGCAAAGACCCTGAGATAGATGCATTGGTTTTGGGTTGTACTCATTATCCGCTGCTTATGCCCAAGATAGTGAAGTATCTGCCGTCGGGCGTGCGCATCATTCCTCAAGGAGAATATGTGGCAGGCAGTTTACGCCAATATCTGGAGCGTCACCCGGAGATGGATGCCCTCTGTTCACATGGAGGCACCGCCCGTTACCTCACCACGGAAAACCCCACGACCTTTAAGGAGCAGGCCCAAATCTTCCTCCATGAGGATGTCAATGTGGAGCACGTGGAGTTTTCTGAATTTTGAATTTCGGATGAGGAATTTTGAATGATTCGGCTGCGCCGATGACGAATAAAGAATGACGAATTGTCACAAACATGGCAATTCGTCATTCCTTATTCGTTAAATTTGCTCAAAAACAAACATTTATACAAAATTATAAAGTATAATTGAGAATATTTTACTACATTTGCAAAGTAAACTTTAGAATATTGTATGAATAAGAAAGTTATCAAGACAGTCATAGGTGAGAAACAACAGAAAATAGGTATAACCAAACTGATGCAAAGGGCTGAGAGTTTCGATGAACACACCTGCTATGTTCTCATCGGTATTCGCCGGGCAGGAAAGTCGTATACGCTCTATCAAGACATACAGGCGAAACTCTCTTCCGGGCAGGTCAATGTGGAGGATATTCTGTATGTTAATTTTGATGATGAACGTTTAGCCTCCATCCGTGGCGAAGAACTTGGATTATTGCTCGAGGCGTATTGGGAAATGTATGACCAAAAGCACCCTCTCATTTATCTTGATGAGATACAGAATGTTATGGGATGGGAAAAATTTGCACGCCGGTTGGCTGAGGAGAAATACCATGTCATGATTACGGGTAGCAATGCTAAAATGCTCAGCCGTGAGATTGCATCTACGTTGGGCGGCAGTTACATCCAGCGCCGGATTTACCCCTTTTCTTTTGAAGAGTATTTGATGTATTATGGTGTTTGCCTTGACAAGAATTGGGAATTCCAGCCCGATAAACGGTTGGCGGTAATCCTTCATTTCTATGAGTATTTTTATAACGGAGGTTTTGCCGAGTCTTTCGACAAGACGGATAAAAGGGAATGGCTCACCTCGCTCTATCAGAAAATTCTGATGGGAGATATCGTGGAACGCAACAAGATTCGTAATCCGCGAATATTCCGATTACTGGCAAGGAAACTGGCCGATAGTGTGATGCAACCGACAACACTGAAGCGTTTAGAGCACATTATCAAGTCAACGGGCGAAAGTATCAGTCCTATGATATTGAAAGACTATCTCGACTATATGGAGGACGCCTATCTCATTTTCTCCATTCCTAACCTCGTCTCACCGCTGACCGAACAACAGACCATAGTAAAGCGTTATTATGCCGATAATGGTATATTGAACCTTTTCCTTACCGACGGAGAAACCAAATTGTTGGAGAATATCGTTGCTATTCATTTGGACAAACACTATCACAATACGGCAGAAGAGCGGCGTCTATTCTATTATAATAGAGGTGTAGAAGTAGATTTCTGCATACCAGAGGCCAACAAAGCTATACAGGTATCCTATAGCATCGATGATATTAACACATATGAACGAGAAGTAGGTGGACTCATTAAATTCTTGAAAGCATTTAAGCAGTATCAAGGTGTTATCATTACAAGGGATACAGAAAAGCAGATAATAGAAGACGGTATCAACATTGAGGTTGTTCCTGTATGGAAGTGGTTGTTAGGAACTATTTGAATTTCTAATGACGAATGTGGAAAGATTCGGCTGCGGCCGATGACGAATAAAGAATGACGAATTGTCACAAACATAGGCAATTCGTCATTCTTCATTTATTCGTTCTATATTGCGAAACGGTTATTCGTCACTCTTCACTCGTCATTCAACAATCTTTTGCTCATATATCTGACAGGATACCAGACGGCGAGCCAGCCCACGGCGATGACGGTAAAGAAGATGATGACGATATCCCAGAAGTGGACACTGACGGGGTAGGCATCGACCACGAAATTGCCACTACTGTCGCCCAGTCGCACGATGCCGAACGCCTCTTGTGCCCAACAAAGGAGCAGTCCGATGATAATACCCGTGATGGCACCCGCCACAGCAATCATACGTCCCTCGAAGAGGAATATCTGCGATATCTGCTTGTCGGAGGCACCGAGGTTGCGCAGTGTGACCACATCGTCTTTTTTGTCGATGATGAGCATAGACAGCGACCCGATGATGTTGAAACACGCAACCATCAGAATAAATGTCAGGAAAATATAGGCCAACAGTTTCTCAATCTTCATGATGTTGAACGTCTCGGCCTGTTGTTCGTCGCGGTCAAGCACTTGATACTTGTCGCCGGCGATTTTTTTGATGTTGTCTTTCACCGAGTCGAAACTGCTGCCTTGTTTCAGACGCAGTTCCAACGAAGTGATCATGCCTTGTTGCCCGAAGAGATTGCGTGCGAACGCCACGGGTGTGATGATGTAATCGTGGTCATATTTAGTCTGTTTCACGGAGAACACCACACCTGAAGACAGGAGAGAGTCCGATACGAACGCCGCGTCAGGGTTGTTCATGTCCAGTTGTCCTTCGCGTTTGGGAGCGAACACATGGAGATACCCCGGCCAGTGTGCGCCCAGTTTCATCTCGTATGCCAGTTGTATGCCAGGTGTACCGTATTGCAGGTTGGCGGCATGCAGTCGGAACGTGCCGTCGCCGTAGAGAATCTCTTTGATGTGGGTCAGTTCGTCGAAGTTGTCGTCCACGCCTTTCACGCGTATCATCGCCTGTCGTCCGTCATAGACCGCCAGTGCCATGTCTTCCACGCATTCCGTGGCGACATCTATTTGCGGCAGCGACCGTATCTCGGTCAGTATGGGGTCATCGGCAGGGGCAGACTTTCCCATGGCCGGCACCACTTTTATTTGCGGGTCGAAAGCAGTGAAGAACGACGCCACGAGGTCATGAAAACCGTTGAACACGCTCAGCGTAACCACCAATGCCATGGTCGCCACCGCCACACCTCCTACGGAGATGCCGCTGATGACGTTGATGGCATGTGTGCTCTTTTTTGAGAACAGGTATCGCCGTGCTATGTAGAACGGGAAATTCATTTTTTCAGCAGTTCATCGATATGGTCGATGTAGTCGAGCGAGTCATCTACAAAGAAGCGCAGTTCGGGAATGATACGCAACTGATTGCGCACGTGCGTACCTAATTCATATCGGATGGTCTTCGCGTTGTTGTTAATGTTGCCGATGATTTCCTCAGCCTTTTCCGACGGGAAAATGCTGAGATATGCGGTGCAGATGCTCAGATCGGGTGATATGCGGCATCTGGTCACACTGACCATCACTCCGTGCATCATGCGCGTCTGTGATTGGAAGATGAGGCTCAGTTCTTTTTGCAATAACCTTGCAATTCTGTTTTGTCTTGTTTCTTGCATATATTTACCTTGCGAATGTTGAATGACGAATGACAAATGTTGAATTGTCGCTTCGTGTTGAATAATTGTGAATTGAATAATTGTGAATTGTGAATTGATTTTTGTGATTTCGGCTGCGAAGTTACAATTTTTATTTGGAATAGCAAAATGTGTTTGGATTTTCCGATAAAAAGCAGTATCTTCGCAGCGAAAATGTACAATTCTTTCAACCCATGACTATTCTTATCATAAACGGACCCAATCTGAATCTTTTGGGTCAGCGCGAACCCGGTATCTATGGCAGCGAGTCGTTTGATAACTACCTGTCGAAGTTGCGTGAACAGTATGCTGACGTGGAGATTCGCTATTTCCAGAGCAATGTCGAGGGCGAACTCATCAACCGCATGCAGGCAGACGGATTCACGGTTGACGCTATCATCCTCAATGCCGGCGCTTATACCCATACCAGTGTGGCGTTGCATGATTGCATCCGCGCCATCAAGGCTCCGGTCATCGAGGTGCATATCTCTAATGTGCATCAGCGCGAGGACTTCCGCCATCACTCGATGATTAGCAGTGCCTGCCATGGTGTGATTTGCGGTTTCGGTCTTGACAGTTACCGGCTGGCGATAGAGAGTGTTAAGAATCTCGCTCCCTCCAAATAGGAGTGGAGTAAACAACACATTTCTAGAGAGTTAGCGATGGATTCTCCCCAAAAAGGCCCAAGTGCGTTTTCTCCTTCTTTAGGAGGAGGACAGGGGGAGGATTATCTCCTTAACCATATCGACCCTGAGGGCGACTACCTGTATCGTCTGTGGCGTGCCACGAATGTGCATTTGCTCAACGGTCGCATGGCAAGCGGTCATCTGCAAGGCCGTTTGCTGAAGATGCTGGTTAGGATGATTCGTCCGCACAACATCCTTGAGGTGGGCACCTTCAGCGGTTATAGCGCCATCAGTATGGCCGAGGGTTTGGAGGGCGACGGACATCTCTATACCTTTGAGATTGATGATGAGTTGGAAGATTTCACCCGTCCGTGGATAGAGGCGTCAGCCGTTGCCGACCGCATCACATTTATTATCGGTGACGCTATCACCGAGGCGCCCCGTTTGGACATCCTGTTTGACATGGTGTTTATCGACGGCGACAAGCGTTCCTATGTGGAGACCTACGAGATGGCCCTGAGCGTGGTGAGGCCCGGCGGTTTCATCATTGCCGACAACACGTTGTGGGACGGTCATATCACCGACCCGGCCTATGACCATGACGCACAGACGCAAGGCATCCGCCGGTTCAATGACTATGTGGCAGCCGACTCGCGTGTGGAAAAAGTCATCGTCCCCGTCCGTGACGGATTGACACTCATCCGGCGTCTTCCCCGTATTTCCCCTGAAAGTGAAGGAAACAACCTGTAATATCATGCCTGATAAACACATCAGTTCTTTCCGCCGTTATCTGCGTTTGCAGCGCAATTATTCCGCCAACACGCTCGATGCTTATATGCGTGACGTGGATAAACTGCTGTCTTTTCTCTCCGCGCAAGGCATCGCGCCAGAGAAAGCCACGTTGGCCGATTTACAGCAGTTTGCCGCCTCGTTGCATGATTTGGGCATAGGTGCCCGTTCGCAATGCCGTATTCTCAGCGGAGTGCGCGCTTTCTATCATTTCCTGCTTATCGACGGTTATATCACAGACGACCCCACCGAACTGCTCGAATCGCCACAGACGGGCGACCATCTGCCCGAGGTGCTCTCCACCGAGGAGGTGGACATGATAGAGGGCGCCATTGACATGTCGAAGTGGGAGGGGCACCGCAATCGCGCTATTGTAGAAGTGCTGTTCAGTTGCGGCTTACGCGTGTCGGAACTGACCGAACTGAAAATGTCTAACCTCTATCTCGATGAGCGTTTTATCCGTGTCTTTGGCAAGGGGAGTAAAGAGCGGTTGGTGCCCATCTCAGATAAAGCCGTGAAAGAGTTGAAATTATGGTTTGTTGACCGCGATCGCATGAACATCAAACCCGGTGAAGAGGATTATGTGTTTTTGAACCGCCGTGGCGCCCATCTTACCCGCACAATGATACTTATCATGGTGAAGAACCTAGCCGAGGCAGCCGGCATACAGAAGACCATCTCGCCCCACACCTTCCGGCACTCATTCGCCACGGTACTGCTCGAAGGTGGTGCCGACCTGCGTGTCATACAAGCGTTACTTGGACATGAGAACATCGGTACAACGGAGATTTACACCCATATCGACATGACCTCGCTCCGCAAAGCCATCTTGGAGCACCATCCGAGAAACAATGCCCCCTAAAGCCTCTTCCCTTTAACTTTTATATATTTTTATGTAGTTTTTGTTGCTTTGCTGCGTCTAAAGTGTGAACATCTATTGAAAAGACGACATGGGAAAAACAGTATGGGCAAACTATTGCAGAGCATGAAAGTGCCATCTGAATGACCTTAAGTCCTTGTGTCTAAAAATATGTTCATGTGTTCGTGCATAATTCGGGATTTTTGCGTAATTTTGTCGCCTAAAATCAATCATATATCAAATATAAGAACAATGAAAGTTAGAAATCTTGTCTTAATGGCGCTGTTGGTGCTGGCTGGCACAGCCCAGGCGCAGTCGTATCCCATCCCTCAGGACGAGGCGGTGAGAACGGGAAAATTGGACAACGGACTGACGTATTATGTACGTCAGAACGGTTATCCTGAGCATCGCGTGAACTTCTACATAGCCCAGCGCGTGGGAAGTATTCAGGAGAACGATGACCAGCGCGGTCTGGCTCACTTCTTGGAGCACATGGCGTTCAATGGCTCAGAACATTTCAAAGGCAACGAACTGATTGAGTTCTGCCGTTCACTCGGTGTGGAGTTCGGTGGTGATTTGAACGCTTACACCAGCATCGACCAGACCGTTTATCGAGTCTGTAACGTGCCTTCCACCCGTGTCACAGCCCTTGACTCCTGTCTGCTCATTCTGAAAGACTGGTCGAACGGACTGCTGCTCGAAGAGGAAGAGATACAGAAAGAGCGTGGTGTGATACACGAGGAGTGGCGTCTGCGCTCTTCGGCCACACAGCGTATGCTGGAACGTAATCTCGAAGCCCTCTATCCGGGTTCAAAGTATGGATTGCGTATGCCTATCGGCAAGATGGAGATTGTCGACAACTTTGCCCCCGAGGTGCTGCGTAAGTATTATCAGAAATGGTACCGTCCCGACAACCAGGCAATCATCGTGGTGGGTGACATCGACGTGGACCGCACCGAGGCCAAGATTAAGGAGTTGTTCAGCGGTATTCCTGTGGTCCCCAATGCGGCCCAAGTGGTGGCTGAACCTGTGCCCGACAATTATGAGCCCATCGTGGTGATAGACAAGGACAAGGAACAACAGGTGAACCTTGTGGAGGTGATGTGGAAGCACGAGGCAGAGCCCGACAGCGTGAAAGGCGACTTGATGTATCTCGTGGGTCGTTATGCCAAGAGTATGGTCGCCCGTATGCTCTCCGACCGTCTGAACGAGGTGGGTCAAGAGGCAGATTGTCCCTTCCTGCAAGCCAGTGCGGGTGACGGCACCTATCTCCTCTCGAAGACGGTAGATGCTTTTGAGTTGTCCATTCTGCCCAAAGAAGGTAAGACCGCTGAAGCCATCTCTGCCGCCTACCGCGAGGTGGAACGTGCTCTGCGCCATGGTTTCACCGCCACAGAATATGCCCGTGCGCGCGCTGAATACCTGAGCCGTCTGGACAAGGCTTACACCAACCGCAACAAACGCGAAAATGCCCTCTTCGGCAATGAGTACCGCGACCACTTCCTCGCCAATGAGCCGATACCCTCGCTCGAGACAGAGAAACAACTGATGGACATGGTCACACCTCAGGTGCCCGTTGAAATCATCAACCAGGTGCTGCCCGAATTGGTACATCACAGCGATACCAACCTGGTCATCCTCAACTTCAACAATGAGAAAGAAGGAGCCGTCTATCCCACACGCGAGGCCCTGCATCAGGCAGTCGCTAAGGTGCGCGGTGAGGAACTGACCCCGTGGGTGGACAATGTGAAGGAAGAGCCGCTCATGGCTACCCTGCCCGCCAAGGGACGCATCACCGGCGAGACAGAGAACACCAAGTTGGGATATAAGAAACTGACCCTCTCGAACGGTGCCACCGCCATTCTGAAAAAGACCGATTTCAAAGATGATGAAATTCGTATGTACGCCTTCTCGAAGGGCGGCTCGTCGCTTACTCCCGATGCTGACATCACCAACTGCGGACTGCTCAGCACCGTGGTCGGCATGAGCGGACTGGGAGCCTTCTCCAGCACCGAACTCGACAAGGCGTTGGCTGGCAAACAGGCATCCGTCAGTTTCCAGATGGATGACTTCCATGAGTCGATGTCGGGCAGTTGCGTGCCTAAGGACCTGGAGACGATGATGCAACTCAATTATCTGAAGTTTACCGCAGTGACGAAAGACGAGAAGAACTACAACATGCTGGTGAACGTGCTTGAGACACAGTTGAAGAACCGTGACCTCTCGCCCGATGTCGCCTTCTCCGACTCCATCCGTGCCACCCTCTACGACCGCAACCCGCGTTTCAGTTCACTGACTGTTGATGACCTGAAGAAACTCAACTACGACCGCATCCTGCAAATCACGAAAGAGCGCACCGCCAACGCCGGTGACTACACCTTCATCTTTGTGGGTAACTTCGAGGAGGAGACCCTCCGTCCGATGATTGAGCAATATGTGGCATCGCTGCCCGACAACGGCAAACGCGACCAGTGGCGTCCTATCACCACCTATCACAAAGGCGACATCACCAACCGTTTCGTCCGCAAGATGGAGACCCCGAAAGCCAATGTGCGCATGTTGTGGTATAACACAGAAGTGCCTTATACTCAGGAAAACGATGTGTTGTGCGACGCTGCCGGACAGGTGCTGGAGATGATTTATCTGAAGAAAATCCGTGAGGATGCCGGTGCAGCCTACTCAGCCGGTGCCGGTGGTACCGTGTCACTTGGCGATGACGTGCCCTTCAACGCCTTGATAGGCGTATGCCCCGTGAAGCCTGAGATGGCCGATGAGGCGCTGACCATCATGCGCGACGAGGTGACCAAACTGTCATCTACAGTGGATGCCGACATGCTGGGCAAAGTGAAGGAACTGATGCTGAAGCAGGCAGACGACAACGCCCGCCAGAACGGTTACTGGACCAGTGTGATTCGCAACTATGAAGAATTTGGCATCGACACTCACTCAAGCTTCAAAAACATTGTCAATGCCATGACTCCGCAGAGCGTCGCCGCATTCGTGAAGAATGTCATCCTCAAAGGCGGCAACCATGTGGAAGTCATCATGATGCCGGAAGAATAAAAAGCCCGCCCCCAACCCCTCCCACGGGAGGGGAGAAGGGGAACGGATACCGCATAAATGACGTTTAGATTATCAAAAAACAATTATTAATAACAGTCTCATCTCAATGAGTCATCATGCCCCTCTTCGAGGAGAGAGGCGAGGGGTGAGGCTTTCCTAAAATTATATATATGTATTTATTCACTTCAGAGTCGGTCTCAGAAGGACATCCCGACAAGGTGGCCGACCAAATATCAGACGCATTGCTCGACCAGTTTTTGGCTTATGACGAGAATGCCCGCTGCGCAATAGAGAGTTTTGTTACTACCGGTCAGGTGGTCATCATGGGCGAGGTACATTCCGAAGCCTACATCGACCTGCAGACCATCGCCCGCAAAACCATCAACAAGATAGGTTATACGAAGTCGGAGTACCAGTTCGACGGGAATTCCTGCGGCATCATGACCGCTATCCATGAGCAGAGCGGCGACATCAACCGCGGTGTGGACCGTGAGACAGAGGAACAACAGGGTGCCGGCGACCAAGGCATGATGTTCGGTTATGCCACGAACGAGACGGAAAGTTTCATGCCCGTTTCGCTCTATCTGGCCCACCTGTTGATGCAGACGCTTGCCGACATCCGTCGCGAGGGCAAGGTGATGACTTATCTGCGTCCCGACTCAAAGAGTCAGGTGACGGTAGAATACAGCGATGACAATGTGCCGCAGCGCATTGATACCATTGTGGTTTCTACCCAGCACGATGAGTTCATGGACGATGACAAGGCAATGCTCGCCAAGATAGAAGACGACGTGATTAACATCCTCATTCCGCGCGTGAAAGAGCAGATACACAGCGAGAGCGTTCTGCGTCTGTTTAATAGTAAAATCCACTATTACGTCAACCCCACGGGAAAGTTCGTCATCGGTGGTCCTCACGGCGATACCGGTTTGACGGGCAGAAAGATAATCGTCGATACCTACGGAGGTAAAGGCGCCCACGGCGGTGGTGCCTTCTCGGGCAAGGACAGCAGCAAGGTGGATCGCTCCGCAGCCTATGCCGCGCGTTATATCGCCAAGAATATGGTGGCAGCCGGTGTGAGCGACGAGATGCTGGTGCAGGTGAGTTATGCCATCGGTATAGCCAAACCCGTCAGTGTGTATGTCAACACCTACGGCCGCAAACACGTGGCCATGAGCGACGGTGAGATTGCCCAATGGATTAGCGAGCACTTCGACTTGACCCCCAAAGGCATCGAGAAGAAATTCAAACTCCGTCAGCCGATGTATCTGGAGACAGCCGCTTACGGACACATGGGCCGCAAGAACGAAGTGGTGAAAAAGACTTTCACCAGTTTCTATCATGAGACAAAGACCATCGACGTGGAACTGTTTACCTGGGAGAAACTCGACCAGGTGGAGGTGATACGTCAGGCGTTCGGTATAAAAGGATAATGATACCCTTTCAACCCCCTACGACAGACAGTGTGTCCTTTTCTCCGGTGTTTCTTCCGGAGAATGCGGTGGCCGCTGACAGCATCTCTTTGCTGTCGGCGGCTACGCCCGTAGGGGTGAATGCCGACCCGGTGCCTTATTCCACCCGCAACGACGGGGTACTGCTGGGTCTGCTCTTCGTCCTGTTTCTGATATGGCTGGTGACAGAGGTTCGTGCGGGGGCGTTTTTCTTGCGTCATGGCAAGACCTTCTTCCGCAAGAACCCCGACCGTGTGTCGGTTGTTCCCGACCTGCCGTCGGAATTGCGATACGGTCGTCTCGTATGGTTGGCGTTGGTGATTGAACTGGGTCTGCTGACTCATTTCTATTTTGACGCGGTGGGCAGCGTTGAGACGTTCAGATTCCCGCGTCATGTGGTGTTGGTTCTGCTCATCGTTTTGTTTGCCGTTTATTATGTGTTGAAGGGAGTGATGCACCGTTTCGTGAACTGGGTGTTTTTCGATGGTAAAAAAATCGAACAATGGAACGTGTCGCGACTGTTGCTTGCTGCCATTATGGGCATTCTTCTCCTGCCACTGGCATTCTTGTTGCCTTTTGTCAATATCCCCCCCTCGGCAGTGCTTTATTATATCCTTTTTGTCATCATTTTCGTTAAAATCTTGTCTTTCTATAAGACATATCTTATCTTTTTTCGAAGATTTGGTGCCTTATTGCAAATTTTTTTGTACTTTTGTGCGCTCGAATTGATACCTATGGCCGTATTGCTCGGTTTTTTGGTTGTGATTCGTGATTATTTGCAAATCAATTTTTAGGACATCGATGATAAAAAAGATCTTGGTTTCCCAGCCCCAGCCCACCAGCGCGAAGTCGCCTTATTACGATATCGCCGAGCAGTTCGGCATAGAGTTGGTGTTCCGTCCTTTTATTAAAGTGGAAGGCATCTCGGCGAAGGAGTTCCGCCAGCAGAAGGTTAGTATTTTGAGTCATACCGCAGTGGTATTCACCTCTCGGCATGCCATTGACCATTTCTTTAATTTGGCGAAGGACTTGCGTATTACCATCCCCGAAGACATGAAGTATTTCTGCGTGACAGAGACCATCGCGCTCTATATCCAGAAATATGTCCAGTATCGTAAGCGCAAAGTGTTTTATGGAACAACCGGCAAGATAGCCGATTTGGTGCCCACGATGGTGAAGCACAAGACGGAGAAGTATCTGGTTCCCATGAGCGATGTTCACAACGACGATATGAAGACGTTGCTCGACAGCAAGAAATTGCAGCACACCGAGTGTGTGATGTATCGCACGGTGAGCAATGATTTCACTCCCGAGGAAGTGGAGAATTTCGATTATGACATGATGATTTTCTTCAGTCCTACAGGAATCAAGTCGCTTGTCAAGAACTTCCCGAACTTCGATCAGGGCGACATTCGCATCGCCGCTTTCGGTCCTGCTACCGCCAAGGAGGTTGAGGCCTCTGGCCTTCGTTTGGATTTGAGCGCTCCGACGCCTGAATATCCCTCGATGACCGGTGCTCTGAAGGCTTATTTGCAAAAGAAAAAGAAATAAATCCGATGCCTTCACAGCCTTCGCTCACATTATCTCAAGCGGAGCGGATAGCGGGTAAGAAACAGGTGGATGCGCTTTTTGGCGGTCACAACCATTCGCTCTCTGCTTTTCCTGTCAGGTTGGTGTATGTGGAACAGGCTCTTTGTGATGGTGAGGCGCAAGTGAAAATCTTGGTCAGTGTGCCCAAGCGCTATTTCAAGCGTGCAGTGAAGCGCAACAGGGTGAAAAGACTGTTGCGCGAGGCATATCGCCACAATAAACACATACTCTTAGAGCGTCTGTCGTCTGTTTCTGACCGTCAGATGCTCTTGGCGTTTATCTGGATAGACAACCGCCTGTGTGACTCGGCAACGGTCAATCAGCGCGTGGCGGGACTGTTGGAACGTCTTGCAGAGAGGGTGAATCCGAACACTCAGTGTGTTTCGGATACGCAGGATTAATCAAGTATCATGATGGAGGGGATATTGAAAGCATTGAAATGGATAGTTCATGCGGTGCGGCAGGTGCTGATATGGATTCTGTTGTTGCCCATCCGTTTTTATCAGCGGTGTATATCACCGTTTACACCGCCTTCATGCCGTTTCACCCCTACCTGTTCGGAATATGCACGGCAGGCCATCAAAAAGCACGGACCCTTCAAGGGGCTTTATCTGGCGATTCGACGGTTGCTCAGATGTCATCCGTGGGGTGGCAGCGGATATGACCCCGTGCCGTAGATTCACCTTAACAACCCTCCAAAGAAGCCTCACCCCCGGCCCCTCTCCGAAAGGCGAGGGGAGTAAATACAAAAGGAGCAAGGGGCAAGTGGCAGGGAGCAAGAGATTACTTCGCTAATAGAACACTAAACCCTAAACCCTCTACCCTAAACCATTAGAGTGGTATTGTCTGAACTCCTGAACTCCTGACTCCTGAACTCCTAAAATATATATATAAAAACAACATACGATGAGAAAGAATTTTGTAGAAGAATTAAAGTGGCGTGGTATGCTGGCACAAATCATGCCGGGTACGGAAGAACTGTTGCAACGTGAGATGGTGACAGCCTATCTGGGCACTGACCCCACTGCCGACTCGCTCCATATCGGCCATTTGTGCGGCATCATGATGTTGCGTCATTTGCAGCGCTGCGGACACAAACCCATCATCCTCGTTGGGGGTGCCACGGGTATGATTGGCGACCCATCAGGCAAGAGCCAGGAGCGCAACCTGCTGGACAGCAACACGCTCTACCACAATCAGGAGTGCATCAAACGTCAGGTGGCGAAATTCCTCGATTTCGAGGCTCAAGGCGAGAATGCCGCCGAGATGGTGAACAACTATGACTGGATGAAAGATTTCACCTTCCTCGATTTCGCACGCGAGGTGGGCAAGCATATCACCGTCAACTATATGATGGCGAAAGACAGCGTGCAGCAGCGACTGAACGGTACCGCCCGCGACGGATTGTCATTCACCGAGTTCACCTACCAGTTGCTGCAAGGTTATGATTTCCTCTATCTGTATCAGAACAAGCACTGCAAACTGCAGTTGGGCGGCAATGACCAGTGGGGCAACATGACCACCGGCACTGAACTTATCCGCCGCACTTTGGGCAATGAGGAAGAGGCTTTCGCGTTGACTTGTCCGCTTATCACCAAGAGCGACGGCAAAAAATTCGGCAAGACCGAGACCGGTAACATTTGGCTAGACCCGAAACGCACGTCACCGTATAAGTTCTACCAGTTCTGGCTTAATGTGAGTGATGATGACGCAGAGCGTTACATCAAGATTTTCACATCGTTGGAGAAAGAGGTCATCGACGCGCTTGTGGAGGAACACCGTCAAGATCCGGGCCGCCGCGTGTTGCAGCGCCGTTTGGCAGAGGAAGTGACCACGATGGTTCACTCGAAAGAGGACTTGGAGATGGCCATCGAGGCCTCAGGCATCCTGTTTGGCAAATCGACCAAAGAGGCGTTAGAGAAACTGGATGAGCAGACGTTGCTCGACATCTTCGAGGGTGTGCCCCATTTCGAACTGCCGAAAGAGGCACTCGGAGCACCTGCCGTGGAATTGTTCACCCGCGAGGATGTGGCCGTCTTCCCCAGCCGTGGCGAGATGCGCAAGATGGTGCAGGGCGGCGGTGTGTCGCTTAATAAGGAGAAACTTTCCGCCTTCGACCGTCCCGTGACTGCCGACGACCTGATTGACGGCAAATATCTGCTTGTGCAGCGCGGCAAGAAAAATTATTATTTAGTAACCGTGAAATAAAAAATGCGGAAAAATTTGGTGATGGCGTAAAAAACCATTACCTTTGCACCCGCATTTTTTGAGGAAGAATGTTGGTTGTCTGCGGTTTTTGCTTAGCACACGAACCTTTTCACCATCAACCTCAAGAAAATGATTGTCCAATGGTGTAATGGTAGCACAACAGGTTTTGGTTCTGTTTGTGGTGGTTCGAATCCGCCTTGGACAACTTCTTAAAAATCAAGTCATTGGCTATTAGGTCAATGACTTTTTCTTTTTATCCTTTTTACCCACTTATACCAAACCAAGGGCGAGGTGTTCTGCTATGAGTGGGAACTTCCAAATAAAGGCGTTTCGGCAGGGGTCGTGGAAAAGTATAACCCATGTCTTTCCATGTTAAAAAAGCCCCATTTTGTATTGATATTACAAATATTTATTATCTTTGCAGCATCAACATGGCAATTGGTTCACTATACGTGATGAACAAGGGAACACGGGTGAAAATCCCGGACAGTCCGGCTGCTGTGAGTTGACATTATCGTTGCGAACAACGAGCCACTGATGAACATCGGGAAGGCGTTCGCAACGGTCAACGAAGTCAGAAGACCTGCCTTTGCCAAGATACATGTTGCGCTCTTGGGTTAGCGCAGCATATAAACGATGTTATTGGATGAAGCGGCTCGCTTTTCTTCTGGTCATTATTGTCTGGACAGACTTGCTGTTTGCCCAAGATACCGACGTGTCGCCCATGACCGTTGACACCATCGGTGAAGTGGTGGTGGTCGGCAAACTCACTTTCCGCGAGGTGGTGCCTTCCCAAAAACTAAAAGGCAAAGAGTTGGAACGTATGAGCAGTCACAGCATCGCCGATGCCTTGCGTTATTTCTCCGGTATTCAATTGAAGGACTATGGCGGTGTGGGCGGCATCAAAACCGTAAACATTCGTTCGATGGGTACCCACCACTTGGGTATTTACTACGATGGCATTGAGTTGGGTAATGCCCAGAACGGGCAAATCGACCTTGGGCAGTTTTCATTGGACAATGTCGAAGAGGTGACGTTGTACAATGGTCAGAAGAGTGCCATTTTCCAAACCGCCAGCGACTTCGGCAATGCCGGCAGCGTGTATATCCGCACCCGTCGCCCCCGTTTCCAATACGGTGAGCAGCGCCATTTGCGTTTCAAGGCCACTTATGGCTCGAGCGATATGTTCCGCACTACCGCCTTGTGGGAACAAAAGGTGAGCGACTATGTCAGTTCTTCGTTTTCCGCAGGTTTTCTTACCGCGAGTGGAAAGTATAAGTTCCGCTACCGCCGCTTCAACATTGACCACAGCATTGCTTGGGACACCACTGCAATCCGCCAAAACGGCGACATTCATGCAGAGCGTGTGGAAGCCAACCTTCACGGTGTTATCGACCAGGGTTATTGGCATGTGAAAGGCTACCTGTATAACAGCGACCGCGGCATTCCCGGTGCGATTGTCAACAACGTGTGGCACCGTGGCGAGCGGCAAGGCGACCTGAACACCTTTTTCCAAGGCACATGGCAGAAGAGCATAGGCGACCGGTACAGCACCCGTATCATGGGCAAGTGGGCTTATTACCGCACCCATTATAAGAACAACGACATCACGCAATTACCCGTTGACAACAAGTATTACCAACAAGAGTATTACCTGACCACGTCGCATGTGTATGAACTGGCACGTGGCTGGAGCGTTTCTGCAAGTTATGACATGCGTTACAACAAATTGGGAGCCACCACCTACCGATTTGCCCGTCCTGTCCGCTGGTCACACCTTTTCTCGTTGGCTACCGGCATCGATTTCTGGCGCGTGAAAGCCCAGGCCAGCATCCTCTACAGTTTCATCCATGACCACGCCCGTTTGGACGACAGCACCAACGACCGAGGTCGCTTCACCCCTGCCTTATTCGTCAATGTCTTCCCCTTCAACGACCATGCCCTGTCGGTGCGTGCCTATGTGAAAGAGAGTTTCCGTATGCCAACGTTCAATGACCTCTACTACACCGACATAGGCAATGCCTCGTTGCGGCCCGAACGCGCCACGCAATATGATGTGGGGTTGATGTATGACAAAAGTTGGTCGCACGGCCTCCTGAAGCAGTTGGCTTTCCAACTTGACGGTTATTACAACCATGTCACCGACAAAATAGTGGCTTACCCCAAGGGCCAGCAGTTCCACTGGACCATGCTGAACATGGGCAAAGTGAAGATTCATGGCGTTGACTTTTCCGCCTCCGCCACTATTGCTGCCCTTCCTGATCTGTTGCTGACGGGCCGTGTACAATATACATACCAAGATGCACGCGACGTGACCGACCCCGACACACCATATTACAACGACCAACTGCCTTATATCCCTTGGCACAGCGGTTCGTTTATCATGGGCGCCACATGGAAAAGGTGGGGGGTGAACTACAGTTTAATCTACGCCGGTGAACGATACAATGAACCCGAGAACATCATCTACAACCATATGGAACCATGGTACACGAGCGATTTGGGCCTGACCTACGAGCACCAAATGGGTCGTACACATTGGAAAGCCACGTTGGAGGTGAACAACCTGCTCAGTCAAGATTACGATGTCATCGTAAACTACCCCATGCCCAAGCGCAACTACGCGATTAGTTTAGAATTGTCGTTATGAAGAAAAGTACCCTGACATATCTGTTGCTGTTCATACTGTTGCTTGTCGGTTGTCGCGACGAGGAACTGATATACTATCCCATGACCGACGACACCGGGGATGTGACGGCAGATGATTCTGAGTATATCGGCATGTATGTGCTCAACGAGGGTAACATGGGATCGAACAAAGCCACGCTCGACTATCTCGACCTGACCACTGGCGAATACCACCGCAACATCTACCCCTCGCGCAACCCCTCTGTGACAATGAATTTGGGCGATGTGGGTAATGACATCGGCATCTATGGCCACCGTCTGTGGATGGTCATCAACTGCAGCAACAAGGTGGAGGTGGCCGATGCCTTCACTGCCGTGAGTATAGGCCATGTGGATATTCCCAACTGCCGTTATATGGCATTTGCCGACGGTTTTGCCTATGTGAGCAGTTATGTGGGGACAGTGAATGACCAATCTGTTTTAGGCAGTGTGTATAAGGTAGATACCACCAACCTGGAGGTGGTTGGCACGGTGAATGTGGGTTATCAACCCGACGAACTGGCCATTGTCGGAGGAAAACTCTACGTAGCCAACAGTGGCGGGTACAATGCCACCGAGGGCTTAGGTTATGACAACAGGGTGAGTGTAGTTGATCTCTCCACGTTTACCGTTGAGCGCCATATCGACGTGGCCCCCAACCTGTTCCGAATCCGTGCCGACCGGTATGGCCGTCTGTGGGTAGCCTCCCGCGGTGATTACGAGAGTTTACCGTCGCGTCTGTATTTGTTGGAGCCCAACAGCGTTGGCGTCATGGCTGTGAGCAAGGAGATAGACACCCCCGTGGCCGACCTCGACATCTGCGGCGATAGTCTGTATTTCTACGGCAGCGAGACTATAGGGGGAAAGAAACAGAACAACTATGGCATACTCCACTTAAAGACGTTGGAGGTGCTCACGAAGAGTCATATCACCTTGCCGGAGGATAGCAGGATTCGCACTCCCTACGGTATCAAGGTACACCCGCAAACACATGATCTGTACATCATGGATGCCACGAATTATGTGTCGAGTGGCTCGCTGTTCTGCTTCGACAAAGAGGGGAACTATAAGTGGGACACCGCCACAGGCGACATTCCCGGACACGCGGCGTTTTTGAAAAAATAAGAGTATAATAAACGGATTAGAACAGATATGAGAAAGATATTGCTTTTCATGATGGCGGTGATGACTGTAGGCGGTATGGCCTATGGTCAGGAGAGTTATGAGGGCTACAGCGCATGGCTGCAGGCGGTTGACGAATACCGTCCCGCACCCGGACAGTTCATTAACGACATGCCCGTTTATTCGTCTGGCGATGATGCGGCAGTCATGGCTTCCAAATGCACCTCGGCCATAGCCGGCGATGTGTACCTGAGCGGCCATGGAATGATTAGTCTGGGTGGTTTTGGCGGTTCGGTCATCTTCCATTTTGACCACCGCGTAAGCAACGAGGTCGGGCAACGCGATTTCTGCGTTTTGGGCAATACGTTCAGCACCAAGCAAAGCGATGGCACCCGTCTGGTGCTGAGCAGCGAACCGGGCATCGTGATGGTGAGTGTCGATGAGAACGGCAACGGTCTTCCCGACGACCCGTGGTATGAGTTGGCGGGCAGTTGCACCGATGCGGTTTACGACTATGAAGTGACTTACCAGCCTAATCCCATGGGCGATATCTCCTGGACCGACAACCAAGGCGGCGAAGGCTCCATTCTCCGTCAAGACGAATATCACGAACAAGAGTATTACCCTTTGTGGATGGAAGGCACGCAAACTTATCGCGGCACCCTGCTACCGAAAAACGGCATTCAGGTAAGCGTGAGTCCTGAAAAATGGGAATTGCACCCGTTCGACTGGGGATATGTCGATAACCAAGCCAACTTGGGAGCAAATAACGATTATGACTGGCAGGCCAACGGTTTTGACATCGATTGGGCTGTTGATGCCGCCCGCCAGCCGATACATCTCGACGGCATCGACTTTGTGCGCGTCTATACGGCCGAGAACCAACAATGCGGTTGGCTGGGCGAGACTTCTACCGAGGTGATGGGAGCCAAGGACTTGCACCTGTCAGCCTCCGTGAAAGCGATCACGGGAATTCGTGACATCGACTTTGGAGGAAAAGATGTCGAGTATTACGACCTCAGCGGCCGCCAGTATAATTTCCCACAACGCGGTTTGTTCATCGTCCGTCAGAAGGACGGCACTGTGAGAAAGGTGGCAAAGGATGATTAAAACGATGCTGCTAACAGAAAGGACTGAACACAAATTTCTAAAGATATGAAAAAACACTTACTATTCATCTCATTGATGGTGATGGTTGTGGCTGGTTTGCCATTGGCCTCACTGTCGCAAACTGTCGTCAACCAACTACAATTTGGCGAGCAGGTGATTGACGTGTTGCCAGGACAGGAGATTTTGTTTTACGACCACTGCGGAACAGGCAACATTGCGCAGTCAAACCTTAACAATGCCCAATCGCTCACGGTTTTCCGTCCCATGCAGAGCGACATGGCTATCGAACTCACTTTTTTGAATCTCGACATTCAGAACGATAACAGGTCATGGGCTGATTATCCCGGCGAGGTTCGCGTGTTCAACGGCAATCCCGACCCCACATCTGCCTTTGAGTGGCCCGGTCAACCCAGCGAGGTCACTGACATGTTACCTGACGGTGATGTGATGGCTGTGCTTGACGGAACCTACACCAACAAAGTCTATGTGAGCACCACCGACGATGGTATTCTCTCCGTCGGCTTGATTTGGCATTACGCCAAGAGTGCCAAGGGCTGGACCGCCAAGGTGAGATGTATAGAGCGCCAAGACATGGTGATTCACGAAGCCCGCACCGACTACAGCCTTGTCAGTGGCAGTCCCACGATGCGCAAGAACCTGACGTTGGCCGGTGTCATCATTGATACCGAGGGAGCAGAACATGCGGACAGACTCACTTCTCTGAGTTATCGCATGAGCATTGATGAAAACGCCTTTGACGCCACGAAACTTCGCTTGTATGAAGGAGATGGCGGTTCCGGCACTGAACTCATCGGCACCTCACCGTCGGCCGACGGACAGGGTTACACCTTCACACTGAACCGTCAGTTGCACCATGGCACCAACCTGTTCACCCTCGTGGGCGACCTCCTTGACGATGCGCCTATAGGCAGCCACACACAAGTGGAAGTCACCCGTGTGACCACCCAACAACATCCTGACGGATTGGCGCTTGAACAAGGGACACCCGTTACCATCACCACTCCCGCCATCATCATCATGGACACCCAAGGACAAGAGGTGACCGTAGGCGATGTGCCCATTATGCTTTACGATGACGGAGGCAAAGACGGGGAAATCACCGCCGGATTCAACGGCAGTGTTACTTTTGTTCCTGAAGATCCGTCTAAAAAGATTCAGGTTGACTTCCAAAAGATAGCCTTGGCCAACGGTTCTATTTATTACCAATACATCGAGGTGTATAACGGCCGTGAGAAAAAGAGCAGCCAATTGCTCAAGACGTTGCGCCACGGAGAGACCTGTGTGGTCCGCAGCAGTGCCTCTGACGGCTCGCTTACCGTTTTTCTCGGCAACAACGGCACACAGCAGACGGCAGACGGAATAGAGGCATTGGTGACCCAATTTGTGCCTCAACCCATGACGCTCGACCATGTGGCAGCCGAGCATCCCACATTAGAGAGTGTCTGTGCCGACGACAAAGGGCAGCCCATCCTTCTGTTCAATGTCATCACCAAAGACACCGAACCCGCATTGACCGCTGACCAGTTCACCTTCACCACGGCCGGCACATGGCAGAACATCGCCGCGGCAAAACTTTATTTCGCAGGCATCAGCAACAAGGAAAAAGGGCAATTGGTGGGCACCGCCACCGTTTCGGCAGATGACTTCACCATCACGCCCGACAATCCCGTCACCCTTTACGAGGGTGTCAACTATTTCTTCCTCACCTACGATATCAGCGACGGCGCCGTGGAAGGCACCACCGTGGATGGCGGCCTCACTGCCGTTACATTGAGCGGCACATCAACCACTGTCAGTGACGGCAATCCCGCCGGCAGCCGCGAGGTCAACAATACGGTATATTGCTATGCCAACCAAGGCACACAAAACCGCACAGTGAACGGCAGCCTGCATTTCCGCACCCGCGACATGAGCGAGTATCAACACCTGTATGAAGCCGGCAACGACGAGCGCATCACCATATTCCATCCCAAGCATGAAGGTATGGTATGCCAGATTGACTTCAGCGAATTCGGCTTACAATATACCACCAGTTATATCGGTGGCGTGAAATCGACATTCAAGATTATCAGCGGCTCAAATGCCAACGGCCCTGTGCTGTGGGAGTTGAAAGACGTGGCCGACAAGGATGTCGGTCCCGGCCACATCGTGCGCAGTACCGCCTCAGATGGTTCATTGACCATCCTCTTCTGCCCCAATGACTGGAACTACAACAGCACGGGTTGGCAAGCCGAAGTGAGCGAATACCTCTCACGTCCGATGGCCGTTGACAAGGTGGAAGTGACGCAGACCACTACCGACATCGTGCCCAACCACGCCAAGGATGTTGACCTGCTCACACTGAATATCACCGCCATGGGCGACCTGAGCGTTATCAGTCTGAACAGCATTAACATCGACACGAAAAACAGTCCGCTGTCAAAGTTGTCACTATACTACTTAGGACGTAACGACGGCGAGGTGACCACTCCCGCCATAGGCACAGCCACCATTGAGGGCGAGACCACAACACTGACACTTGACACCCCCTTGCAGTTGCAGGAGGGCAGCAATTTCTTCCGTCTGCGCGCCGACGTGAGTGATGACGCACTGGGCGAAGATGTGATAGATGCCTGTGTGGTAAGTATCAACGCCGGCGGCAACGACATTGATGTCAGCGACGGCGACCCCGACGGTGCGCGCACCCTTAGGGACATCTACCTGATAGCACAGGGCGACAACGGCGAGATTGGCGTGGGTCACGGTCAGCACATCTTGTTCTATGACGACGGCGGCGAAGACGGCAAAGCCACGAAGAATTTCAACGGCAGCGTGACCTTCTACCCGCGAACCGAGGGAGAATTGATTCGTTTCGATTTCCAGCAACTCTCCTTGGGAACCAAGGACACCCTCTATATATACAATGGCGGTGCAGTGTCAGAGGAGCAGTTGTTGGTAGCATTGAGCGGAGCCAATGCTCAGGCCGATTATTTCGTGAGTAGTGCCGACGACGGCAAGTTGACCGCCCGTTTTGTCGTGAAGAGTTCGTTTACCCGGCCTGACGGTTTCGCCATCGATGTGAGTGCCTACTCCGTGGAAAGGCAGGAAATCACCCAAGTGAGCATAGATAATCAGACTCCTGCCACCGTGCTGCAAGGCTCTACCGACGTTTTGCTCTATACCATTGGCGTGAGTGTTTCCGGCGAGGGCGACAAGATGACCCTTCAGCAGATTGACTTCGATGTCACGGGTACTGATCATATCGGGCGCGTGGCTGTCTATACCACCGGCACTGACGACGCTTTCTCACCCACATCTCTCTTCGGCGAGTCCACGGACAACCTGTCGGTCGTCACAGGCAATTATCCCTTTGAGAAAGACGGCACCTACTATTTCCATATCGCTGTTGATATAAACGGGGAGGCCCCTGCCGGAAGCGAATTGAGCATTGTCCCCACCTTGCTCACCACCGACCGTACCACGTATAACCTGAGTGAAGTAACACCGGCCACGATGACGGTGGAAGAAGGATTCAAAGGCACGTTGACAGTGGGTCGTGGCGGCGACTATGGCACGATACAGGCCGCTGTCGATGCAGTGAGCAGTGGCATCAGCGGTCCTGTAACCATCAGCATCCTTCCCGGCATCTACAACGAGACGGTGAAGGTTCCCCATATCCCCGGCGCCTCAGCCAACAATCCATTGACCATCGAGAGTCAGACAGGCAGTTGGGAAGATGTGAAAATCTATTTCGACCACTATGACGAGCCTCCGTACAGTGATGACAAAATGTCGAAGGAATTTGGCGTGTTCACCGTCGCACATTGCGACTATGTGACGCTTCGCGGTCTCGACATCACCACCACCGACCTGACATTCCCGGGAGTGGTGCACATCACCGGCGAGAGTCGGCACGTTACCATCGACCATTGTCATATCCACTGTGCCTCAAGTTCGAGTTATAATGTGAGCGACATCAAACTTATCAACACCTATGCCGAGAATGTGACCAACCGCAACAACGATTTCATGGCTGTCACCAATTGTCTGCTTGAAGGCGGATACATCGGCATCCGCATGGGTGGTACCGGCTATGTGGTCTTGCCCAAAGAGCGTGGCGGTGTGATTGAGAACAACACCTTCGTTGACCAGGGCAGCAAGGGCATATATGTGATGGAAGAGAGCGGTGTGAAAGTGCGTAACAACACTGTGCGCACGCAAAAGGCAGGCAACAATTACCGAGGCATCGATTTCCAGGTGCGCGACACCTACGATGAGAGCGCAGTGATAGAGGGCAACCATTTCTATATCAGCAGCAGCGGCGAGGTTACCGGCATGCATATCAGATTGGTCAACGGCACAGAGAGTTGTCCTGTCAACGTGTTCAACAACGAGGTGGTGGTCGAAGGTGTCAGCAACATTGATTATGGCATGGTGGTCAACAGCAGTTCGAGCCACCTGCGCATCGCCCACAACACCATTGTAGTGAAAGGCAGAAAGAGCGGAGCCGTCTTCTGGTTGAACGACAGGATGGGCAATGGAGTGGAAATGGTGAACAACGTGTTACAAAACAACAGTAGCGGTTATGTTTACTATATAAGCAATGCCAGTTATCTTGGCTCGGTGTCATGGCGACATCAGGCCAACCATACCAACGGCAACGGCTTCGCTTATATCGGCGGAACGGGTTATGGCTCTCATGCCGCATGGGTAGAGCAGTCTGGTGAAACCGACGGTATCGACGAGGAGGTGACATTCCTGCACGATGAGATTCTCGAGCCCGCTGATGCCGGTTCCCTGGTGAGTGGCGAACCTCTGTCATGGGTAAGCACTGACATATGCGGCATAGAGCGAGGCGCACAGCCCACACTCGGTGCCTATGAATACCAAGCCGACGACCGCGCGCCTGTTATGAACGACGGCTATCCAGGCGTGACGGATATTACCGACACCACGGCCCGTATCATACTGAATGCCGATATGAACTGCGAAGCCTTCGTGCTCATCTCTGCAGGCAGCACGACACCCGCTATTGACAAGGTGCTGACCAAAGGTCAGACGGTGGCACTGCACAAAGACAGTGAAAACACCTTCGCAGCCGCGGGGTTGGAGACCGGCAAAACTTACCGCGCCTTCGTGGTGCTGCGCAGTCTGCGGGGCACCGAGAGCATCCTTTACAGTACCGATGCATTTGTGGCTGAAGGCAATATTGTCGTGGAGTTGGAGGCGCCGGAGGTGACCGTCAGTGGTGTGACGACTGTGGAACAGGGCGCGTCGACCACCCTCACCGCCACCATTGTCAAAGGTCAGGCTCCCTACTATGTGACATGGCTCAACGGCAAACATGAGTTGATGGGCGAGAACGATATCGAAATTGAAGACGCTGCCGACAACACCGTTGACGACCTTACGTTCACATGCTCTGTTGAGGCCACACCGTTGGAATGTGATGACTGGCAAGTAATCGTTGTCGATGTCAATGGCATGGAATGCCGCGACACCGTGCGTCTCATCGTCACCGGTGGCGCAGTCGCTGCCACATTCGAAAATCTCTACCTTCCCGAGGATAGTTATTGGTGTGGCACTGACATGAGTGGCTCCTTCGTCAGCGGCAGTTACCTGTTCGACAACACCAACATGCCCGAATGGAACTATTGGAGCGAGTTCGCATATGCTAACCGCACTGAAACCGACTATGTGCAGATGTATCCCGACCAATTCAATAATGCTGTGGGAGGAGGCCATAACGGCAGCGAGAACTATGCGGTAGTGTATCCCTATGGTGGGAGCATCCATGTGATGAACAAAGACGCCGACGTGATAAACGGGTTCTATGTTACCAACGAGGCATGGGTTGTCGATGCCATCTTCAACGGCGACGGCATGACACCAGGTGCCTTCCGCACGGGCGACTACCTGCGAATGGTCGTCACCGGTAAACACACCGACGGCAGTACGAGCGACCTGGCCTATTATCTGGCTGATTTCCGTGATGCAGACGAGACGGAGCATTACTGCCTCGACTCCTGGCAATGGGTAGATTTGAGACCCTTGGGCGAGGTGAGCACCGTCAGTTTCCAGATAGAGAGCAGCCGCTCCAACCAATATGGCATGACCACGCCTGGCTATTTCTGCATGGATGACTTCAACGGCGAGCGCGACATCAAGGATGCCGGAACCGTGGTAATAGAGGATGAACTGGCGCTCTCCAGCCTGTTCGATTTCACCGAAGGGGAGGGCCGCATCGTCTATGACTTCGCTGATGAGCCTGATCAGGAGGTGCTCAGTGCCTTGGAACTGACTCCCGAGGGAACGCTCCGTGTGAGCGGTTACACCGAGCCGTTCGAACTGGTGCTGCAAGGCACGCAGCGCGGCAATATTCAATTTGTCAAGGTTCGTGTGGAAATCACCGTGCCATCAGGTATCGATGATTTTACGCTTGCTGATGACGACATCGAAAGCATCTATACGCTTGACGGCCGGAAATTGGAACAGTTCTTACAGCATGGCCTCTATATCGTAAAGACGAAAGACGGGCGCTGGAGAAAGATTGAGCGTTGAACAGAATCATTGCAAAAAGAACATGTCTCAAAGACATTTGGCTCTTCTTAACTCCTTGTTTTAACTACGATTGATAACTTCTCATCATAATTTGCGAAAGTATTATTTTTAATTTTCAAAATACATTATTATGAAAAAACTCAATTTATTGTTACTCATGATGCTCACGCTGCTCGGATACGGGCAGGTGTGGGCGCAAGACCTTCTCTTTGTGGGTGATGCGACACAGCAGACGACGTACAGCAACCGTCTGATTGCCGCCACTGGCACGCAAAGTTATTCTGAGACCATCTACAAGAAGGCCGACCTCACCACAGCCGGTCTGGAAGAAGGTTCTGGCATCAAACGTATTGTTTTCAAAGGCACCTACACTGGCGAGACAGGTACCATTCCTGTGATGGTTTGGATTGGCAACACCACCGATGATGCCCCTGCTACCCAAATTTATGAGGAAGACGGCTCCACTTACAACTACGACATGGCCGACCCCGACGAGTTGGGTATGACGCTCATCTACGATGGTGACTACACCGTGACACAACCAGGCGATGACGGAATTGTTATGGAGTTTTCTGTTCCCGGCAGTTTCCGTTATACGGGCAATAACCTGCGTGTGATGGTGGTGAAGCCTGAGAGCGATGCCGTGTTGAACCGTGTGTTGAATGTGTATTGCGCAAAATCCTCTTACACCGCCTTCAAGAACACCATGTGGCGTATGAACGCCGGTGTTTTCAGTTTGGTATCCTCTCCCTTCCTGTGGATAGAGGCTGGTGTGAGCAGTGACCACAACTTCACAATTACGGAGACAAATCTGCCCGCGCAAGCCACCATCAATGAGCCTTATGAGGCCAGCATCACTGTGTTGAACCAAGGCATTACCGAGGAAGCCGGCGGATACACCGTGAAATATTACTTCGACGATGTGGAAGTGGCCAGTGCAGAGGCCGTGGCTTTGGACGTGAACGCCTCTGCTACCTTCACCTTCACTTACACTCCGACCGTACGCGGCCGTCACACCAGTTACGTTGAAATAGTGTTCCCCGACGGCGCGTCGGTGAAGACATCGAAGGTGTCCATGAAGGTGGAGGAGGCCAATCCGCGCTGGTCATGGGACTTCGAGGACAACAGTTGGCCGAGCGGATGCTACTTCAGTGAATATAAGTTGGACAGTTACGTCCATCTGCAAGACCACGGCTATTACATCAAGCCGACCAGTTATTCGCCGGGCACCAACCCGCTGTTCATCACCCCGCTGCTGCACGCCGTTGCCGGTGAGGTGTTCTACTTCGATGCCGCCAAATATGGTGAGAGTTTCTTCGGCGTCACGCTGACCGTGATGATTTCTACTGACCGCAAGAACTGGACTACTGTAAAGACCATTGAGGATGAAGATTACACGGGTCCGCAAGTGGGTGGCAGTTCCTCCAGCATTTACGATTTCTCGGAATTCAATTTCACCATTGCCGAGGAGGGTAACTATTATATTGCCTTCAACGGTGGCGCATTGGTTGACAACCTCTACGGCTTTGAACTCGTCGATGTGGCACATGACATCATGAGCCGCGAAGAGAACCTTCCTGCCGAAGGCGAGGTGAACAGCAACCTCAGCGCATCGTGGAAGGTGATGAACCTGTTGGATGCCACGGAGAATGCCACAGCCAAATATTACATCGATGGCAAGGCAGTGGAAGAGGCCGCTTCGCAAAGCCTGCCAACGCGCACCGACAAGACCTACAGTTTCACATATATGCCAAAGGAGGCGGGCACCTTCGCAAGTTATATCGAGTTGACGCTGGCCGATGGCACTACCGTCCGGAGCGACGAAATGGAAATCACTATCGGCGAGGAGCAGCCAAAGGGTGAATTGGTGGTTGGTTCTTATAACAGTTATGCCAGTTCGTTCCCCATTTGCACAAGCAACACCGGCAGTTTCTCCGACATGATATGGAAAGCCGCCGACCTGCAAGCATTGGGCGTCAGGAGTGGCACGACCATCAAGGGCGTGGTGTTCAAAGGCTTCAACACCAACAACGCGGTTACCGCTCCCGTGCAATTGTGGGTGGGCAACAGCACCGTGGAAACCCAAACCACTGGTATAGACCCCGAAGACGACCTGTCGAATACGACCGGACTCACCAAGGTTTACGATGGAGATTACACCTTCGCCAAAGCAGGCAGTTATGGAGAGTCGGGGCAGGTGGACATCATGACCATCAACTTTGCCGAGCCGCTCGTCTATGACGGCACCAACCTGCGCTTCCACGCCCAGTGCGTGCAAGACGTGGCACAAAGCACGGTGAACTTCGCTTATACCTCCACCCGTGGCACTTCGTATAAGACCTATAGTTCTTGGAGCAGCCAATATTCCGGCAGTGATAGTCAGTATCTCCCCTGGATCGTGTTGCTCTATGACAAGGAGGCCAGTTATTTCAGTGGCACCATGACCATCAAGAACGCCGACCAGAGCATATCGCCTGTCGCCAACACCACCATCACGCTGACGGCAGCCGATGGCGTAAGTTATAGCGGTCAGACCGACAGCGAGGGCCATTTCAATTTCGCCGTAATGCAGGACACCAAGACCTACACCATCAGTTATGACTACAGCGAGAAGAACTGTTTCCCGATGAGCGAGGAAGCACTGACTGTGTCGTTCAATGGTGCGAGCGTGGAGAAAGATATTCAGTTGACCGAGGGCGTTGACTTCTACATCGAGTCGTTCAATACCCCCGCCACAGCCACTACCAACAACCTGTACACCGCTACGGTAACTGCCAAGAATTACAACCAGACCGCCCTTACCGCCGCTGACTATACCGCCACGCTATATGTGAACGGAAAAGCCGTGGCCACTGCCGAGAAGGTTGAGGTTGCCCCGATGGAGAGCGTCATGTTGACCTTCACCTTCACTCCTCACGAGGCCGGTACTTTCACCGATTGTTATATCGCATTGACCGGACCTACTGCCACGGTACAGACCGATGCTTACGAACTGACTGTTGCCGCCGAAGGTGCAGGTGGCGAGGTGCAGGTGGGTAACGAAGACGGCCAATCCAACAAAACCCCGTTCTACTGGTATGATGCCGACACAGGGCTTGTGATGACCGATTTCGCTTACACTCCCGCCATGTTGGCCGCCTTTGATGTAAACGCCAATTCGAAAATCACCAAGATTACGTTCAAGAGAAGTCCCAACGGCGCCACAAAAGAATTCAACAAAGTGAATTTGACCGTGTGGATTGCCCTGGAGGATGCCTCTGTCACTTTTACCCCCGGCGCTATCGACAAATCCCAGATGCAGGAATTTGTCATCTATGACGGAGTCAGTGCCAACACCGCCGACGACATCGTTCTTGACCTGTCTGCCGTACCTATCGTCTATGACGGCACATCGCGTATCCGCGTATATGTAGAGAACAATGGCAATGGCACTTGGGCTTCGACCAACTATTATTACGACAATACGACAAGCGATGCTCAGAAAGCCTACTACAAGAAAGCGTCTGCCACCACTTGGACACAAGACTACGGCACGCCCGTGGCTTACTTCACCTTGGCTGCCGCAAGCCATTTCTCAGGCACTGTGAATAATACGAGCGAGGAACCCGTAGCAGGTGCGAAAGTGACGCTGAGAAACGACGCGAACGATGTTGAATACGCTGCCGTCACAGGCGAAGACGGCACGTTTGATGTGGCGGTGGTGCAAACCGACAAGGACTACACCGTGACTGTTGAGGCCGCAGGTTACAGAACCCTCAGCGTCGCAGGCAGCGTCAACTTGTCATCGGGCGACTCCACAGACAATGCCTACGTTCTGGAGAAAGTACTCCCCGGCGACGTGAACGGCGATGGCGAGGTTGATGTGGCTGACTTCACCGTGTTGGCAATATACTTGTTGAGCCAGACACCTGAAGTGTTCATTCTCGAGGTGGCCGACGTGGCTGGTGCTGACGATGGTGGTCCCGATGGTGAAGTCGATGTCGCCGACTTGACTGGCATCGCAAACATCATCCTCCACAGCACCAATAACACAACATCCGAGCCATGATTTGGTCATGACCAAATACAACGGCCCGTCCACAAAAAAGCAAAGCACCCGACAAGCGGG
>JAFZAH010000010.1 GCA_017548275.1 Prevotella sp. | reverse complement strand
ACTCATTTCTAATGAGTTGAGCAAACTTCGAAGCTATTTTTATTCCTATTTTATGTTAAATTATGCAAGTGCACCATCACTTGCGAAACTTTAGTAATATTATTGGTGTCAACACGAAACATACTAATGTCGTAGCATATGGACATAAATTGCCCAATATGAAAGAAATAGGACAACTGATGTTAACTTTTTTTCTTGCTGTAATTGGTTGGATTATTTTTAGGGCAGAGAGTATGTCGCAAGCAGTTGATTATTTATATAGAATGTTTACACATATAGGTCATGTCGGAGGGCTTGGATCATATTTTGAACCATTTGTGTTATGTGTTATTCTTCTTATAATTGAATGGGTGCAAAGAAATAAACAACACGTCCTGCAACTTCCTTCAACAGGTATATTTAAGAGTACTTGGGTGAGGTATTTATTATATGCTGGCCTATTTATTCTTATAGTCTTAAAAACTGGCGAAGTCCAGACGTTCATATATTTCCAGTTTTAATGAAATCCTTCTTAAAGAAATTAAGTTTTACTATTATCCCACTATGGTTAGGAACCATGGTCCTTATGATTTTTTATAATGGTTATATCCGTCCAGAGATGAATGGAGATTTGGGCATATTGGGGAAAATGCGTCTCGCAGATAGTATACCGAGTGAAGGACTAAAGAGACAATATTCCGAATTGTTTGATGAAAAAGATTTGAAAGATACTATTGTTGATGTGATTACTATAGGTGACTCTTTCTCAAGGCAAGGTGAAGATGGTTTTCAAAACTATTTGGCTCATAATGGTTTGAAAGTGTTGAATTTCTTTCCGAGGCAAAATATGTTTCAAACAGCATATGATTTGATGAATTTAGGGATTGTTGATTCTACACATGTCAAAACAATCATTGTAGAGTCAATAGAAAGAGATTTTATAAATGTTTTATCTTATTTTGATGTAAATAAGAACAATGTGAAAATCATTAAAAATGAGGTAAGACAAACTCCAACGACAGAAGAACCTTGGTCTTTAACTGAAGCTAAAAATTTTTTGTTACTGAGATTAGGTCTTGAAAAACCCGTAAGAGATTGTAGACTTTCAGTTAATGCTTTCTCTGGAGAAGAGGGGGATCGGTTGTTTTTTTATCAAAAAGATTTCAATTCTTTTTCAATTGAGCATGACAATGAAAGTGTTGTTCAAAATAAATTGAATATTTTGTTTCAGAAGGCAGAAAAGACGGGGATTCGTTTAATTTTTCTTCTTTGTCCAGATAAGTATGATTTTTATCAGAACTATATCATATCTAATCCATATAAACGGAAAACCATCAATGAGGATTTACGAATATTATTCCCGCATAATAAAAATGTGGTGATAGCAAAAGAAGTATTGATTCCATATTTAGAAAAAGGTGAAAAAGATTTGTTTCATTTTTGTGATTCACATTGGACATATAAGTCTGCAAAAATAGTTGGTAATTACTTGTATTCAGTGATAAATGCATCTAATTAGGAATTAGTCTTTTGATGATAAAATGAGTCATATTAACGATAACATATCGAAAACCATTACGTTTAGTAGGTTTCCACTTATTTTCCTGATAGTATTATTACATACAATAGTTTTAGGACAGACGTATCCGAGAGGGATTGATATACCTGCAGGTAAATATGTACTATTAGATGTCGTGCAGTTTGTGTCTCAAAGAGAAATTGGTGATTTGGGCGTTCCGGCTTTTTTCTTCATCTCGGGTTTTTTGTTCTTTGGCATGGGGAAAATGGATGTCTATTTATGGAAAGGAAAATTGAGAAAACGCGTTCATACATTGCTTGTTCCCTATCTAATATGGAACACTCTCTTTCTTTTGTATTATCTTGTGTTGTCAAGGTTTATGGATTTATCTTGGGGCGTTAAAGGACAAGGAGCATCAGTTTATTTGAATGCATATTTAGGCTTTAATGAGAGCCCTTTTTTGTCTCCTTTATGGTTTATACGTGATTTGATGGTTCTAAATGTTCTGTCACTTCCCGCATATTACATCATAAAAAAAACAGGTTATTGGTTGCTGCCCATTTTTGTTTTGTTGTTTTCTATGGGTATTGGATATTATTTACCTTACATAGGATTTAGAAGTGTTGTCCCATTTTTTTTAGGTGCATGGTTTGCTGTTAATCATATTAGTTTTATCGTTGAGAAGAACACAAATCTTTTATTGATGAACGTGCTTTTTGGGGCTTTGGTTTTTGTGGTGACTATCTTTCATTTTCATGGTATAGCATGTTGGCCTTTGCAGCAAGTCGAATTGCTAATCGGCATTTTTACGCTATTTGCGGATTTCAACTATTTGTTAAGGAAAAAATATGTGGGTGTAAATAAGAAACTGGCAGATAGTTCTTTTTTTGTTTTTGTTGCCCACATGTTTATTATCAATATACCAAACAAACTATGGGTATTGTTCTTTACTCCAAGTGGGATTACCGCTTCATTGATGCAATGGTTGATACCTATATTGGTCTCTGTGTTGTTATTTTGGATTTTTATCGGTTTAAAGGGTATATCGCCAAAATTGATGTCAGTATTGATAGGGGGACGTTGATTGTGACCTTTTTCAGGAGGTTTTTGGCTGGACAGTTTGAAGAGAAGTAATGTTAATTCCTAGATCTATAATTCTGTAGGTCTTTTGGGGAATTTGCGAAGTATGAGGAAGTATATAAGTTATGATAAGCACTTATATTTCAAAAGACGAGTCGAATGCCATTAAGGGCGTAGCAATACTCTTGATGTTGTTTTACCATTTGTTCAATCGTGTGACGGAGGGTGTGGAGTATGTTTGGTTTGGTGAACAACCTCTGACTAAATTTTTGTCCACAGCAGCATATCCTGTGCCTTTTTTCTTGATGATGAGCGGATATGGGTTGTTTTACACCTATAAACAGCAAAGATTAAGTACTCTAACAACGGCAAAAAGGACCTTCAAGCTGTATGCTCATTATTGGTTTGTATTATTGATATTTGTGAGCATCGGCATTTTTGTCGCTCCAGACCATTATCTAGGCGATTGGAAAGATGTGGTTAATAATGTGACAGGCATAAAATGTACTTATAATTACGAAACATGGTTTTTATTACCGTATGTGGTGCTGAGTCTTTTGGCTCCACTGTTGTTCAGGATAATGGATAAGGTGAAACCGTGGCAATCTTTGGTAGTGTCTTTCTTTATTTCTTATGGAGCATCTTTCGTAGTAAGCAGATATATAACACCAGGTATTCTGGATAATGTTTTTCTTGTTTTTATTGTCGTCACCGCTGGATTATTGTTAGAGTTCGTGATTGGTGCTTGCATGATGCAATTGGCGGACAAATATCAGAAAGAACAGGAGCGTAAATCACCAATTTATTTGGGTGTGATTCTATTTTTCGCATTGGTTTTATTGAGGTGTCTAATAACCATCCCTTGGGCTGCTTTTTACACGGCTCTTGTGGTTTTACTGTTCATCAACACAAAAAGGCCCAAGTGGTTGGATCGGATTTTGGAGACATTGGGAAAAAAGTCTATGGTAATGTGGATGGTACATACCTTTTTCTCCGTTTATCTCTTTCATGATTTTATTTATGGGTTTAAGTATCCTGTCATCATATATGCGGTGTTAATCTGTATCAGTTATGCCGTCGCAGTCATTATCGGTTATATGGTGTCATTTTTCTTCAACATCGTTGGTGTAAAGCATTAAAAGATTCTCGCACTTGGACGCAAGAACACATCCTTGTTAATAAATATTCTCTCATGCCACTCTCCAAAAATGAATGTACCATATTGCGAGGCATGGGTATTTTAGCCATCTTGCTGCACAACTACTGTCATTGGTTGGAGGGGGCATTGATGGAGAATGAACTGACTTTTGTGCAGGAGCGGAGCGATGCATTTTATGCCTATGCATTTCATCCCGACGGCAATGCTTTCCTTCAATTCTTCTCATTCTTCGGACATTACGGCATTTGTGTGTTCTTGTTTTTGACCGGATACGGACTAACAGTAAAATATAAATTGCAAAATACGGAATCGATAGCATTCTTGCCCTTCGTTTGGCGTCATTACAAGAAACTGCTGTGGTTGTTGGTGGGAGGATACGTGTTGTACCAAGTGGTGATTTTCGTCGGAACGAAGTCATTTTCGGGAGGAGTACTTGATTGGTTGTCGATGCTGACCATGACCAACAATTTCTTTAGTATTGATATTTGGCCAAAACCCTATTGGTATTTCGGACTGACGATGCAGATGTACCTGCTGTTTTATCTGCTGGTTTATCGGGCACAAAGCAATAGGCAAATCGTTACTGTTCTGTCGGTGATGACCGTTGTCTCTTTGATGCCCCAGTTCGTATTTGCTCCCGACAGTGATGTTGTCAGGTTGCTACGTGATAATTTCTTTATAGGTATGTTGCCGTTTACGATGGGCGTGACAGCAGCGCTTTACGGGAAACGTTTGTCAAACTATATAAAAACACCATACCTGCTCATTGCTGGTGCTGTCAGCGGAGTGTTGCTCTTTTTCTCTAATGTGAATCTCGTGTTATGGTCAGTGGCACCAGTTTTCGTCGTCGTGTTTTCGTTATGTCTGGTGAAAGTCATGCCACGGTTGTTGTCAAAGCCGTTCCAATGGCTGGGAGGCATTTCTGCGGCATTGTTTGTAATACATCCCACGACAAGGGCTATCTGTTTTGCCAAACTCCATTTTGTGAGCGCACCGCATACAGAACTCCTCATTTTTTCTCTCTTCACTGTCATCGCGGCGTTTCTTTATCATCGTTGGTGGTTGGTGAAGTTCTCTCCGATAAAGAATTAATTGTTTATTTTTCTGAAGTTATGATGAGGAGTTATTTGTTGGAGTTAAAAAGAGGAGTTAAGAAGAGCCAAATGCACCCTTTACAAGGCTTTATGCACATTATTTAGTGATGGCTCTTTATAACTCCCCCTCATAACTCCTATTATTAACTCCCCCTCATAACTCCAGAAACTATAGTTAATTATTCAATAGATGTCTTTCCGGCAATTCTTCGTCCGTCTTTATGATGTTCTTTGGCGCGAGCCGAAGTTGATATGTAAGTATTATTTAGGAGCAAGGAGCAAGGAGCAAGGGGCAAGGGGCAAGGGGCAAGGGGCCTCGAGTAATCCAAAACCTCAAACCTCAAACCTCAAACCTCAAACCCCTCTATACGTCTTCCGCGTTGATGGCAGGGTGGGGCATGGGGGTATGTTCGACCGGTTGAAGGGAATGATATCCGTCTATGCTGTGGCAAAAGCACAAGGCAAAGCATTCCGTATATATTTCACCTATCCCTTCCCGTTGGAAAAATACTTGGAGCCTCGTGATTATGACTGGCGTTTGAAAGATGGCGAACTGGTGGAGCACTTCCCGCAATCGCGACCGTTGTTTATCTATGGCGAATGTTATCATCCAACACGATTGTTGAAAGACCGCCATCGTCAGACGCATTTCTATTACGGCTACAACTCATTGGATAAAATCAACGAGCGCTTTGGCACGGATTATGATTGGGGCAAGTTGTATCATGAGTTGTTCCGCCCGACGCCATACCTGCAGGAGTTCATCGACCGTCATCAGCGGGAGATAGGCACAAACTATATCGTCATCCACACCCGTTTCCTCAATCTGCTCGGCGATAAGACCGAAACGGCCATCAACCCAGAGTTGCCTGTTAAGGAGCGCGAACCTTATATGCAACGAATAGTGGAGGAAATAAAGACGTTTATAGGGGCAAAGAGCAAGGAACGTGAGACTGGAGATGTGCATAGAACCATCAATCCTCAACCATCAACCCTCAACCGTATAATGATTGCCTCCGACAGCATGACGTTTATTGAATATGTTAAGCACCAGATTCCCGATGTGTATGTTGTTCCCGGAAAGGTGAAGCATATCGATACCGCCGGACAGACAGACGACGGTGAAAATATCAAGATGTTCTTGGACTATTACCTGATAGGTGGGGCGAAGAAGGTCTATAATATCGTTGGTCCGGGCATGTGGCCATCTGCCTTCCCCGAATATGCGGCGAAAATAGGGCAAACGGAGTTTGAAAGAATCACAATTCATAATTCACAATTCACAATTGAACCCTCTGATTTCCATCATTATCCCCGTCTATAACGTCGAGCAATATCTCCGCAAGTGTCTCGACTCCATACTCCGTCAAGGTCTTCGTGACGGGGAGTATGAGGTGATACTTGTAAGTGACGGTTCGAAGGACGGGTCTGTGGCTATCTGTGAGGAGTATTGTCAGAAAAATCCTCATTTCCGGCTCATACAACAAGAGAACCAAGGCGTTTCTGCCGCCCGCAATAACGGTATAGACCATGCGCATGGCAAATACATCGTCTTTGCCGACGCCGACGATTACCTGTTGGACAATGGCCTCAATCTCGCCTTTGAGCATTTCCGCGACCGTGACGACATCGATGTCATCCACTATTACAGCAGTTACGACAACTGGGAGAAGAACGAGATAGACAACACCATCGACTTCGACGGCACGGGCCATGAGTTGATTATGCAAGGTGGTCTTCCCTCTTTCTGCTGGCTTTGTTTTTATAGCAAGGAGTTCCTCGACAAACATGAGTTGCGGTTCAAAAAGTATATCGTGGGCGAGGACCAGTTGTTCTCATCGTCGGTCTATATTGCCAATCCGCGTGTCGTCTCGACCAAGGCACGGTTCTATCGTTACGTCATCCATGAGGGCAGCGCCACAACACGCCGCTCCGTGGTGCATACACGCCGGTGCGTGGACGATTATCTCGACTCATATGCCGACATCATGGCGTGCATGAAGAAATATGGCATTCATGAGGGAACAGACCTCTACGACGCTTGTATCCGTTCGGTCAACTCAAAGAAGATGTTCGGCTTCAGCCGCATCCTCTCTGCGGAATATACGCGCAAACAATATAAAGCCGCGATGCAGAAATGCCGTGAGACGGGTTTTTATCCTGTCATCCGCACTGCCCAAGGCATGAAGCACCGCCTGACCGTCGGCGTGATGAACAGCGTGATGCGCCACGGATGGCTCTACAAACCCGCCAGTTTCGTCTTCAACCGCATCGTCGTTCCCTATGTGATGCCGAGAATCAGGAAGGCGTTGTAAAGGAGCGCCCTGCCTATTTAGAAAGAGTTGGTAACCTTCTTGTCTGGGTTTCATATTTCAAAACGTGTCCCTTTGCCCCTTATCTATATGGAAAAGAAGAAAAAACTAATCCGTGTGACAACCGTCTCGCAGAGTTTGGCTCTTTTGTTGTCTGGTCAACTCAATTATCTCAATCAGTATTTTGATGTGGTGGGCGTTACAAGCGAGGATGGATATATTCAAACCGTGCGCGACCGTGAGGGAATACGGGTTGAGGAGATTCATATTGCAAGGGAAATCAGTCTGTGGTCGGATTTGAAATCATTGTGGAAACTGTATCGCTTTTTCCACAAAGAAAAACCTGAGATTGTTCATGCCAATACTCCAAAAGGAAGTCTTTTGGCGATGGTGGCCGCAAAGGTGGCACGGGTTCCCCACAGGATTTACCTTGTCACAGGACTGCGCTATCAGGGGGCGGAGGGTAAATTTCGTACACTGTTGAAAACCATGGAGAAGATCACATGTTGGGCTGCCAATAAGGTGATACCTGAAGGACAGGGCGTAAAAAAAGCACTGCTGGAGGATCATATTACTAAGAAACCACTTCAAGTCATTCATAATGGAAACATCAACGGCAAGGACGTAACCTATTATTCCGTTGAAGCAACCGAGAAGAAATATGGTAAAAGAGACGATTTCCGCACATCTTTAGGATTCTCTTCTGATGACTTTATCTTCGTGTTTGTCGGTCGGATAGTCAGTGATAAAGGCATGGACGAGTTGGCCTTAGCGACACAGTCCTTGATAAAGACATATCCGCAAATTAAAATCCTGTTGGTCGGACCATTTGAACCCGAACTTGACCCGCTTTCTCCTGAAACTGAGGATTTCTTTAAAAATAGTCCCTCTGTAGTCCTTGTCGGTGAACAAATGGATGTTCGTCCATATCTGATGGTGGCTGACGCTCTTGTCTTCCCGTCATATAGGGAAGGTTTTCCCAATGTGGTGTTAGAGGCAGGAAGTTTAGGCCTACCTGCCATCGTGACCGACATCAACGGGTGTAATGAGATCATTATTGAGGGTGAGAATGGTATTATTATCCCTCCCAAAAACGCTGAACGATTGACAGAAGCAATGTCTTTCTTTCTGTCCCATCCTGAAAACGTGAAACAAATGGCCGAGAAATCCCGTCCCATGATTGTGTCACGATATAAACAAGAGGATGTGTGGGCGGCATTGCTGGAGATGTATCGTGAAGAAATCGGTGAAACACAGGTGACGGCCTAAAATTACTCATAATAGATGTATAAGCATTTTTTCAAACGTGTTCTCGATTTCTTCATCGCATTGATTGCGTTGATTTGTCTCTCCCCTGTCTTGCTCGTCGTAACAGTATGGCTGCATTTCGCCAATAAAGGGGCTGGAGTGTTTTTCTTTCAAGAAAGGCCGGGGCGAAAGGCAAAAATCTTTAAGGTGATGAAGTTTAAGACCATGACCGACGAGCGCGACGAAAACGGATTGTTGTTGCCAGATGAAGTGCGGTTGACGAAAGTGGGGAAATTTGTCCGTTCGACATCTATTGATGAATTGCCGCAACTTGTCAATGTCTTGAAAGGCGATATGGCTCTTATCGGTCCCAGACCGCTGTTAGTGCAATATCTTCCCCTTTATTCGCCCGAACAGGCTCGACGTCACGACGTGCGCCCAGGTATTACTGGATGGGCACAATGTCATGGAAGAAACGCCATCACTTGGACTCAAAAATTTAAATATGATGTGTGGTACGTAGACCATTTGTCATTCATCACAGATTTGAAGGTAATATGGTACACAATCAAGACGGTCGTAAAACGTGACGGTATTGTGCATGAGGGTTCTGCTACCATGGAACCATTCAATGGAAATAATTAAATAGTAACACTATGTATTTGTACGGAGCCAGCGGACATGCGAAGGTCATCATGGACATTCTCAGAGAAAATGGGATAGAGGTTAATGCACTGATTGATGATAATCCCGGGGTTAACGAATTACAGGGGAAACCTGTACTCCATGCATATTCTGGGGAGTCACCGCTTATTTTGAGTATAGGTAGTAATCGAGTTAGAAAAATGTTGGATGAGCAATTGGTCGTTTCGTTTGCCCAAGCCATTTCTCCATGCTCTATCGTCTCATCAAGTGCTATTATCGGCGAAGGATCGGTAGTCATGCAAGGTGCTATATTACAAACAGAAGTGAAGGTTGGGCGACATTGTATCGTGAATACTGGGGCAAGCATAGATCATGAGTGCAAGATAGGGGATTATGTCCACCTCTCACCACATTCAACCATTTGTGGCGGTTCCGAAATAGGAGAGGGTACTTGGGTAGGTGCTGGTGCAGTTGTAATACAATGTGTGAAAGTGGGCAAGTGGAGCGTTATTGGTGCAGGTTCGGTGGTTATCAATGATATTCCCGATGGAGTGTTAGCGGTTGGTAATCCTGCTCGTATTATCAGAAAAATAAATGGTTGAGGATGTTCTTGTCTTTTGTTACGCCTTTATATAACTGCCAAGCCCTTATATCTTCTTGCCTCGACTCCATATTCGCTGTTGCTTTAGACAAGTGCGAGTACGAGGTCATTGTCATTGATGACGGGAGCACCGATGGCGGGGCGGAGGTGGTGAAAGAATATGCCGCCCGGCACGATAACCTGAGGCTGATTCAGCAGGCGAACAGCGGGGCGTCAGCGGCAAGGAATAAAGGCATTGAGGTGGCTCGGGGAGAGTTCATCTGGTTTGTGGATGCCGATGACCGCATTGAACCGAAGATTCTTGACACGGTGTGGCAAATCTATCAGGAGAAGCCCAAAACGGAGATGTTCGGTTTTAATCACACCAACTGCTCGCTTGATGAGCAGAAACCCATGGTGAGATATCAGAAACGCTTATCCACCGACGGTTGCGGATTGTTGCGCTCAGGACCTTATCTCTATCTCTGGAACCGCATTTTCCGCCGTTCCGCCATTGGTGACACTCGTTTTCCCGTCGGCACACGCAACACGGAGGACTGGTATTTCGACCTCGTGGTGTTCATCCGCCTGCAACATGTGGAGTGCATACCCGAAAACGGCTATTATTATACCAGTGATAATCCCTATTCCACGCTCCGCAATCGCTCACGGGAAAGTCTCCGTAAAAATGCCGAAGACTCCCAACTGATGCATCGGTTAGTGTGGGAGGAGATGCAGCGTCAGGATGACCCGGAGAAAAAACGGCTCTTGCAGCGGGCGCTCAATTACAGCACGATGGGCTTCTTTTGGGGAATGTTTCTCGACCATTTTCCGGCTAAGGATTTTCGTGCGGTTATCGGTAAGTATCAAAAGATGGCGTTGCATCCTATACGAAAAACAGGCCGTAAGAATCCTGACCGTTTCCTCATGCTTGCCAACCGACCTTGGTTGTTGTATCCCGTCGTTGCTGTTAGGAATTTCTTTGCCAAAATTCATGCGCTGTTCCGCAAAAAATACTAAATTTGCATTTCGGAAAGAACAAAACTTAAAATACATATATTCATGAAACGTATTTATTTATGTCTGGCTCACATGAGCGGCAATGAGATGAAATATATCCAAGAGGCGTTCGACACCAACTGGGTGGTGCCTCTCGGACCCAATGTCAATGCCTTTGAGGAGGACTTGGAGAGTTTCGTGGGCGAGGGCAAACACGTTGTGGCCCTTTCCGCTGGAACGGCCGCCGTCCATCTCTCCATGGTTTATCTAGGCATCAAGCCTGGCGATGAGGTCATCTGTCAGTCGTTCACGTTTGCGGCATCATGTAATCCTATCGTCTATCAGGGAGCGACCCCCGTATTCGTCGATTCTGAGGAAAAGACGTGGAACATGGATCCCAACCTTCTCGAGGAGGCCATCCGCGACCGTATCGCTAAGACGGGCCGCAAACCGAAGGCCATCGTACCCGTCTATCTTTATGGTATGCCTGCTTATATCGACGAGATTATGGAAGTGGCCAATCGCTATGAGATACCCGTGATAGAGGATGCCGCCGAGGGCTTTGGCTCACGTTACCGTGGACAGATGACAGGCACGTTTGGTATGTTTGGTGTCATGTCGTTCAACGGCAATAAGATGATTACCACTTCTGGCGGTGGTGCGCTGATTTGCCCTGACGAGGACGTGAAGCGCAAAATCCTTTTCTATGCCACACAGGCGCGCGAACCCCTGCCATACTATCTGCACAAGGAGATAGGCTACAACTACCGTCTGAGCAATGTATGCGCGGGCATCGGACGTGGACAGATGACCGTGGCCGACGACCACATCCGTCATCACCAGCGGTTGGCGAAGATGTATGCCGGGGCGTTGGCTGATGTCGAGGGCATAGAGGTACATCTTGCCCCCGAGGACTATATGGAGCCAAACTACTGGCTCAACACCATTACCGTTGACCCCGAGAAGGCCGGTTTCGATTTTGACCAACTGCGTTTGCGTCTGGATGAAGCGGGCGTGGAGAGCCGCCCCCTGTGGAAACCCATGCACACACAACCCGTGTATAAGGATGCGCCCGCATACGTCAACGGAGTATCCGAGCGGCTTTTTGCCAAAGGTTTGTGTCTACCTTCAGGCCCCATGGTCATCGACGACGACTTCAACCGCATCATCACCGAAATCAAAGCATTACAACAATCATAACGCCCCTCACGACCATAATGTCATTATGACCTTTAAGTCCTTAACGACCTCTTAGCAAATGAAAAAACTGTTAGATAAAATCCTCAACTGGTATTTCTCCAAAAATGCATTGCCCTATTGGGTGGTGTTTATCATGGACTGCCTGATATGTTATTTGTCAGGGTTGTTCGTCTTTTGGATGTACTACAATGGTGCCGTCACATTGGGCAATATCGGCATCTTATCGAAGACCATCGGATTGTATATGTGTTTCAATCTGATCGGTTTCCGCGTGTTCCATACCTATAGCGGGGTGTTGCGCTATTCATCGTTTGTCGATTTGCAGCGGGTGGGTTATGCTATGGCCCTCTCGTGTGTGCTTGCGCTCATCTTCCATTATCCGGTTTTTTACACTGATTGGCATTTTGTCCGTTTGCAAGGGCGGCAGATTATTGCCATGTATGTGGTGGCTACCATCTTGATGTGGGCCATGAGAGTGCTTGTCAAGGTGCTCTACGATGTGGTGTTCAGTTCCGAGAAAGGGGCGCGGACGCTGATTTACGGCGTGGCCGACGGCGGCGTGGGCTTGGCGAAAAACATCCGAAACAACAAACATTCGAAATTCCAACTCAAGGGCTTCATCTCTCATGATGACAGCATGGTCAACAATCTGCTCATGGGCGTGAAAGTGCTTGCTGTGAAAGAGGACTTTCCTGAACTGCTGAAGGAGATGAACATTGGGGCGGTGCTGGTGTCGCCGCTGCAAAATGAGTCGTTCCGTGATAACCAGCGCCTGCAAGACTATCTCATCGATGCGGGTGTGAAGATTTACATGTCGGAGAGCATGAAGGAATGGCAGGCAGATGAGGAGTTTGAACCGTCAAAGTTGAAGGAAATCAGCATCGAGGATCTTTTGCCGCGCAATGAGATTGAGGTCGATATGGAAAAAGTGGGCGAGATGCTCACGGGCAAGAAAATCCTGCTCACGGGTTCGGCTGGCAGTATCGGCAGCGAAATTCTGCGTCAGATTTCAGATTATCATCCCGCAGAACTGATGCTTATCGACATAGCCGAGACGCCGCAGCATGACATCCGCCTGATGATGAGTCAGAGATGGCCGGAAATCAAGACCACGACAGTGGTAGGCTCTATATCCAACCGCGACCGCATGGAAATGATTTTCCGCCGTTTCAAACCCGATTACGTCTTCCATGCCGCTGCTTATAAACATGTGCCGATGATGGAGGACAACCCCTCGGAGAGCATCCAAAATAATGTATATGGCACCAAGGTGATAGCCGACCTGAGCATAAAGTACGGGGTGAAAAAATTCGTCATGCTTTCTACAGACAAGGCGGTCAATCCAACCAATGTCATGGGTTGCTCGAAACGTATCTGCGAGATTTATGTGCAGAGTCTGGACCAGGCCATCAAGGAAGGGAAGGTCAAGGGTGTGACGCAGTTTGTCACCACCCGTTTCGGCAATGTCTTAGGTTCAAACGGCTCGGTCATACCACTGTTTGAACGTCAAATCAAGGCAGGCGGTCCCGTTACCGTCACCGATCCCAATATCATCCGTTATTTCATGCTCATTCCCGAAGCATGTAAACTGGTGCTCGAGGCAGGTACGCACGGCAAGGGCGGTGAGATTTTTGTCTTCGACATGGGCAAACCCGTGCGCATCGCCGATCTGGCGCGACGTATGATTCAGTTGAGCGGTGCCAAAGGTGTGGAAATCAGTTACACAGGTCTGCGTCCCGGCGAGAAACTCTATGAGGAGGTGCTGTCGAATGATGAGAACACCAAACCGTCGTTCCATCAGAAGATACGTATCGCCTGCGTGCGTGAATACGACTTCGATTCCGTCAGCCGCGATATAGACGAACTCATCACCATCGCCGACTCTTTCGACGATATGCGCATCGTGGCGAAGATGAAGGAGATTGTGCCTGAGTATATCTCCAAAAATTCGGTCTTTGCAGAATTGGATGAAAAATAGAAGCAAGGGGCAGGGGGCAAGGAGTAAGAGAATAGTCCTCTGCCCCTTAAACTAATCTCCTGCCCCTTGCTCCCTGCCCCCAACAATTATGTTTCTCTCTTTCCTCCGTTTTTCACTCGATGACAATTGCCCTGTGCCGGAGCATCTCGATGAGATGGACTGGGACGGGCTTTTGGAGTTTGGCATGAAGCAGACCATCGTGGGGGTGCTCTACCATGGATTGAAACGCTTGGAGGGCAGACCCGAACGGCCCGACAAGTACAAAATCATAGAGTGGTACAGTGCCAATGAGGAGATTGTGAATGACAACCGCAAGTTGAATCGGGCTTCGGCGAAAGTCACTTATCTGCTTTATAAGAAAGACGGGATTAAGGCATGTGTGCTCAAAGGACAGGGCAACGCGCTGATGTATCCCGACCCGATGATGCGCACCTCGGGTGACATTGATTTGTGGACATCGCTCACGACCGACGAGTTGTTGAGTTTTGTCATGAGGGTATCGCCGGAATCAGGCATCGAGTATCATCACATCGATTTTCCCGTATTCGATGATGCCGTCACAGAGATTCATATCATCCCTTCGTTCATGGGCAATCTGTTCTATGAGCGCCGTCTGAAAAAATACTTTGAGCAGGTAAAGGCCGAACAGTTCCGCCAGATAGTCAGCCTGCCCGAGGGAGCGGGGAAAATCTGTGTGCCGACCGACAGTTTCAACCGCATCTTCCAACTGTCGCATGTCATGCACCATTTCTTCTTCGAGGGGGTAGGCCTGCGCCAGATCATCGATTATTACTACCTCCTGCGCCGTGGGTTCACCGAGGAGGAGCGTGCCGCCGACGAACAACTGCTCAAACGGCTCAACATGCATAAGTTTGCCGCCGGACTGATGTGGCTGCTGCACGATACCTTGGGGCTCGACGAGAGGTATCTGTTGGTCAAACCCAATGAGAAAGTGGGACGGATGCTGCTCGACGAAGTGATGAAGGCCGGTAATTTCGGCCATCACGACGACCGTTATCACTTCAAGGGCTTGTCGGTCTATACGCAATATTTCGTCGAGATATACCGCAACCTCCATTTCGCGTGGCAGTTCCCCTCCGAAACCATCTGGGGCCGCCCAGTGTCACGGTGGTATCACATGTATTACAAATGGCGCCTGAGACGAAAAGCCAGGATATTAAAACAAAAGGGAAACGAGTCCTAACGCTTGTTTCCCTTTTTTGTCGCTTCAATCCTTATGTCATTATCCCGAGTTGGTCCAGACCAATTCGGGATAATTCAAAATTCCACTCGATATGCGATGTTGGGGAAGGTGAGTGAGGTGAACTGATCGACAATCTCATGAGTTTCCAAGTTGAAGGTCTGACCTTGAAAAGTGCGCAATTGAAGGTACTCCAGGATGAAGTGGTGTGAGGTGTGCTTCTTGTTGATGGTGTATTTCACAGAGAAAGCATAGCCCACATTGAGTCCTTTCTGTTTGCAGAACGGGTCAAGGCCGTCGTCCATCGGAATCGATTTGTCGGGCCGTTGCATGATGTCCTCAAAGGTAGTGCCCTCGGGGATGGGTGTATAGCGGTCACCACCCATCAATGTAAGACGGCCGTTGCATCCAAAGACGTTTTTCTTGGCGTGTCCAACCATCCATTCCTTGCCACCTAAGATGTTCGTGATGAAGCCGCGGTCGTGGCGTGAGTGGTGCCATTCGCCTTGGGCGTCACGATATTCCGACTTGAAGAGCGTCGCGGTAAGCATACCATAGAAACCGTCCTTCAGATAACGTTCCAGAGTAAGGTCGATGCCGTAGTTGCGGCCCACACCATCGTTTACCAAAGCGCGGTCCTGGAAGAACATGTTGTGATTGAGAATGGAATAGGTTGTCCCCTGTTCCACAGGCACGTCGAAGAGCCATTGCCAATAAGGCTCGATTTTCAACATGGCATTCTCGTTAAAGCGTTTGGCGAAAGAGGCGGAGATGTGGTGTGAGCGGGTGAGACCAAGGTCTTTGTTCGGATTGAAGCCTGTCATCGTGACGAAATAGGTGTCTGTCGTTTCCTTACGACTGTTGAGGGCATAAGCCAAGGAGAATGTGCTCGACGGCGTGATTTTGTATTGTATGCTGATGCGGGGTTCCACGAGCCATTGGTTATTCAGGTGAAACCACATCACATTGATGCCCGCCACGGTGGAGAAACGGCGGTTCAGTGCCAGTTTGTGACTGCTGAAGAAACGGGTCAGACCTGTGTTGCCCTTAGAGTCATAGACGCGATACAACGGACCGCCAGTCTCATGAATCCAATCGAGCCACGTGTTGAAGTCGAGGTACTGATGCTCAATGCCGTTCAACATCGTATAGCGCGATGAGAACTTATGCTGATGCTGTGTGCTGAAGATGATGCTCCATTGGGCGTTGCGGCCTGCCATATCAGGTGTCTCCACCATTTGCTCATCGTAGTTGCTGATGCCAAGTTTGCGATAGACGCCGGTAAAGGCCACGTTGGAACGGAGCGTGCCGCCATTTACGAAACGATAGGTGTGAGTCAGGCCGCCGGCACAACTGCGCTGGCGCGACCACGAGTCGTTCATGTCCCACAATGTCTCCCATTCCGATACGTCGGGCGCCTTGTTCTCGTAGTTGTCCACAAGACCTGTAAACCATACTGCGAAGGTGCCGGCATTTTGGGTAGGCATATTCAGTTTGAAACTTAGGTCTTGATAGTCGAGCGTCTCGTTTTCCATGTTGATGGCGTGCAGTTTCTTTGCTATCTCGAGGACACTGTAACGATAGTTCACCAAGTATGACCCTTTCGAGCCCTTGCCCAACGGTCCCTCAGAGGCGAAATCGACACCTAATGTTCCCACCTGCACTGCGTGCTCGTATTTTGAGTTGTTGCCGGCACGCATCTTCATATCGAAAGCACCAGAGAGGGCATTGCCAAATTCAGCCGGCATGGCACCTGTAAGAAAATCGCTGTTGGCCAATACCGTACCATTAAGCGAGGTGAAGATGCCGCCGCCGGCCTCGGTTATCTCTGCAAAGTGATTGGGGTTATTCACCTCCACACCCTCCACACGCCATTGCAGCATTTGCGGTGAATTGCCGTGGATGCTGATGCCGTTGGTTACACCGCCTGCTGCCACTCCTGCAAACATGGAGGCTGTTCGGGCAGGGTCGGCCATACCTCCGGCATAACGTGTTGCTTCCTCCACGCTGAACATGCGGGCGCCAACTTGGGCCATTTCGTTGAGTGGCATCTGCTTGTTGACACGGGGCTTAACGACAACCTCGTCCAACTCTGATATGTTCTCACGCATGCGCAGGTTCAATACCAGTTCCTTGCCTGAAGAAAGCAACTGCTCCTTGAGCACTACAGGCTCATAACCGACGTATGTAGCCCTTACGGAGTGTCGTCCTACGGGTACGTTTCTTATCTCAAAAATACCGCTGATATCCGATACCGTACCCAGGGAAATTCCGTTTTCCACTGTAATTGTCACGCCAATCATTGGCTCCCCGGAAGCGATGTCGCATACTTGTCCGCGAATGGTCTGTGTGGCCTGCTCTTTTTGTTGTGTCTGTTCATCTGATGTGATTTGTGCCCCCACAGTTGAGGGGAATAGCAACATCATTGTAAATGCTGCCCCATAGAACAATCTTTTCATTGAATCATTGAATAGTTGATAATATACTTAAAACAGATTATTTGTATCTGTATGAAAAAAATCATGCAAAGGTAATAAAAAAAACATACAATTGAGCCTAGAGCCTGTGATTTTGTTTTTGGTGTCCGCTAAAATTATCTCAACCCTCAGGAATGATGAATATAAACTTGTAGTTTGAGAGTTTTGCTATCCTGTAGGCTTGGAATCATTTGATGTTATTATCCGGACACCAATAATAACAAAAGGGAAACGAGCATTAACGCTTGTTTCCCCTTTTTGTTGTCTGTTTGGTGTTTCCTTTTTTAGAGGTTTTGGCAGCCTTTGCTTGCACTTGTTTCATGCTGTCGCGCCATTCGGTGTATTGCCGCTCCAGTTGTTCGGAATAGGGGCGGTTGCTGCGTGACTTCAGCAGGCTGAAAGTGCCCAGCGCCACGATGATGAAAAAGAACACCAACGCACTCTTCCACAATCTTACAGGTTTGTCCATGATGCCCGTCGCAGTCTTGGGATAGGGCGTGCCGCATTTCTTGCATTTCTTTTCGCCGTTTTGCTGCAACGTGCCGCATTTCTCGCAAAACTGCTGCGGATGGAGCAACGCCCCACAGCGCTCGCAATACACATTTTGCGGGCGTTGTTTCTTCTTGCATTTCGGACAAACTGTTTTCAAGGGTTTAGGGATTAGGGTTGAGTGTTTAGGGTTCTTTCAGGATGATTAGGAGAACTTGGGAAAGCATAGAAGGATCTAGGTAAGTCAGGGAGTCCTTTGGAAAAACCTGGTCAGGTTGAGGGCTTTACTCCCACTTAAAGTTATCGAGGCCAGCGCCGATTTCAAAGTGGTAACGCACGATACCGAGGTCGATTTTTGTCCATGGACCGATGCCGGCCTTGGCTTTCACGCGGTTGCCTTTCTTCAACGTCAGGGTGAAGCGCTGTTGGTTCAGGGCTGTCGGGGCGAGCAGTGCAGCATCCACACCGCGCAGAAACCACTCGGGGGCTTCGCCTTTCACCTTCATCACCTTTTCGCGCTCCTTGATTTTATGTGCTACGCCGGGATTGGCGCCGTAGCCGATAGCAATGACGCAGACCAATTCCTCGTCGTCGGCGATGCTCATCACCTCGTGGTTTTTCGAGTAGGTCAATGCCACCCAACAGGTGTTCAGACCCATCATCTGCGCTTTCAGCACCAGCCGCTCGCCATAATAGCCCGCTTTCATCTTCAGGTAGCGCGATTTCTTCCCTGCGATGACCAGATAGTTGCGCACATTTTGGAACCTGCCGTAATGCACCCATTTCGATTTGAACGCCTTCGGGTCATCCACCACCAGTTGGATGTGCATGCCCGTGTCGTGGTTGCATTCGTTAATCTCCGACTGCAATTCCCTGATTTGCTCAATGTTCAGCGGCCGCTCGTCATAGATTCTCACGCTGTGGCGCCGTTCTATCGCTTCTTTTATTGTCATGTTGCAAAGGTAGTAAATAAATACGAAATACGAAATATGAAATACGAAATATCGTCGCTTTTGTGAAATACGCAATCGATAAGGGGTATGTTCGGGAGTTCGGGTGTCTAGACATTGGTTCGCAGATGATGTGTCCTCTCATCACTGTCACACTTTTTTGTGGGTGCCTGGGCGGGTCGTAGAGGCAGAAAAAAACTGTACCATCACTGGCACAGCCTTTTCAATGATAAAGCAAGTATGTTATTAAATCTCAGTTGTCTATTCCAAACGTCATGTACTTTCGGTCAAATTTCAGGTCGAAACCGTTGGAGAGTTCAATGTCGTAACCGTAGTGCTCCTTGTCAATTTTCGTAATCACTGCTTCGGGGAACTGTCCTTCCACGCAGTCGGCAATGGAGGCGGGCACGAGACGGGCGGGCACGGCATTCAACTCGCAGTTAACCTTATTCCAGTTGCCCTTTAGGTCGAATTTGATTTCTGTTCCGTTGTTCAGGTACACTTCGTATTTTCCGTCATCTATCTCTACGTAGATGATGGCGGCATTGGGGAACATCTCCTTAACAAATGTCTGTGCTGCCTCGGGAAGTTGGTTGGCTGTTATCACTTTGTCCGTTGCGAAAGAGGATACGGACATCATCAAGCATATCAGTGCGGTGAGGAAAAATCTTTTCTGTGTCATAATGTTTTTTTTGTATTGTTTTTTTTGTTTTTGTCTTTTGACATTGCAAAGATACGGCGTAAAAATGCCTGCGTCCAAGAATAATACGAAGAATGATGTTTTTTGTTTCGGACACACACCCGTTTCTCGGACAAACAACAAAATCCCTTCAAAATGTGTCCGAAAAAGGATACGAAAGCCTCACCCCCGCCCCCTTCTCCGAAGGGCGAGGGGAGTGAATGATTACTGCTATAAAAGCGTATCTCTATCAAATACATTAGCGACGATTCTCCCTCTAATTAGAGGGGCGGGGGGAGTCCGTCCTATTGCGATGGTTGAGTTTGAAGGTGTGCCGCCCTACGTTTCGTGCGAAGGGAACAATTAGTCCGCTAAAGGAGTACATTTGTCTTCACTCCTTCACTCCTAATAATTCCTTGATTATTACGTACTTTTGTCCTTATGTCTATAAAAATCTGTTCTTTTTTCAAAAATATGGTTCTTATGTCGGGAAAAGTTTTTATCTTTGCCGTAAATAACTAAAAATTCTGAATCATGACCTATTTCACTTGCAACAAATGTGGGGCGCAGATACCGGAAACGGCAACGTTCTGCCCCCGATGCGGTGCTCCTGTCCAACGGACGCAACCCGCAGAGAAACCCAAGAGCAACGCTGTGCTTTATGCGATTATCGGAGTGTTGGTGGCCGCCTGTTTAGGCTTGGCGGCATGGCTTTTCCTTTTCAACGACAAAGATAAAACGGCCGAGGCAACCCCCGTGACAGTGACTGAAACAAAAGCGGAGCAGAAAGACGAGGCCCGGAAAGAAACAACTGCCGACACAAGCGAAAAGGACATGGAGGCGCAAACCGAAGCGGTACCATCGAACGCCTCTGACTCCAAGGGCGTGTATATGGGTCTGTGGGGACAAATCGGCGACTCCAACGACGTGGATTTCGAGATGAACGGCACCACGGGCTATTACAGTTATAATCGTCAAGGCCAGGGCAGCGGGCGTCGTACACTCCGACTGCTCTCGTACGACAAGCGCACAGGGCATTGTGTGATTGAAGCCTTCTCCAACGGCAAAAGCATCGGACGGTTCGACGGCACGTTCAACGAGGTTGATGTCGAGGACGACCAGGGCGAGCACCACTACGGACAGTCGTATGGCGGCAAGTTCATCAGCACCAACGGCACCGTGCTCGATTTCTCGATGTATGCTGATTAAAAATCGCCCTGGAATCCCTGAAAGTCCTAGGAATACCCGAGGAATCCTGTGATACCTAAAGAGCCTCTTTAAGGGGGCTCTTTCTTAGATTAACGCCAATTAACGGGTCACTGACACAATAAATCGGCGTTATTTGAGTTAGTGGTAATATGGAGGTAAAATATTGACAATGAAAAAGTGGTTTTTAATGATATTGTGGTTGGCTGTGGCTCAGACAGCCTTCTCACAGGTACTGATTGACAAAAAACAAAACGGTCGCCGTATGGTGTCCACCCATGCCGCTATGCTCACCCCGCAAGGGAAGAGCCCGTTGGTGTATATCGGCTATTCCGTGCAGATTGAGGGAAAGAACCACGTGTATTATCTCACCGTGGGCATCAAGAGCACACAACCCATCTCGAAGGTGAACGCCGGCGACAAATTGTTGCTCAAGGTGGGCGAGCGCGATGTGCTGAAATACACGGCACAGGACAACAGCCAGTTCTCGCAGTCGGGACATGTGTATTACAGTAACAGCAGTTACCGTATCGACAAGACTGATATCGACCGCATAGCACGCGCGCAACGTGTCAGGATTGGTATGTCGGAGGGTTCCCTCGACGTGGATGTCGCACAAAACGCTTATCGCAGCACGCTTCGCCAGGCCGACGAGATTTTGAAATACTAGCCTCTAGACGGACAAAACAATCTGATGCTCCGCGGGGTTATCCTGCTCTCCGACCTCCGGCTGCCTCCCCTCAGGCAGGGGAGGAAAGTCATCACCCCTACATTGTGAGGATTTCAAATAGAAAACTAATGTCTGAACTCCTGAACTTCCGAACTCCTGAACTCCTGCGGAGATGGGGTGTTTTGCTTTTCCTTTTTCTTTTCTTACAGCCATTCGTAAGTTTGGCGCAACAGACGTTTCGGATGCCGCCGTTGTTGCATCCCGGCGACAGCGTGGCGATTATCTCTCCATCGGGGAAAGCCACGCAGGCCATGGTTGATACGGGGTGTGTGGCTCTGCGGAAATGGGGATTGGTACCTGTGCCGATGCCGAATGTGTTGCGGTCATGGCATGGTTATGGCGGTACACCTGAGGAACGGGCTGCCGATGTGCTTCAGGCTCTGCGCGACCCCTCCATCAAAGCGATTATCGCCACCCGAGGCGGCGACGGTGCGCCTCATGTGCTTGCCCGCATACCCGTAGATACGTTTGCCCAATATCCCAAATGGATTATCGGCTTCAGTGATGTCACCGCCCTGTTGTGTGCCGAGGCGCGCGCGGGGGTGATGAGCGTCCATGCCAGCATGTGCGAGGCACTGGGATATGAGGGTGCGACCGACACGGTGAGCCGTGCCTTGCATGGAGTGCTCATGGGGCAGTGGCCCGAATATGTGGTGCCGCGAAATCCATATAACAATCCCGGCACAGGGCGGGGCACGCTCGTAGGCGGCAACATGTCGGTCTTATGCGGGTTGGCGGGTTCGCAGTATGATATCCTCTCCCTGCCCGACATCATTCTTTTCATTGAGGATGTGGGCGAGAACATGAGCCATGTGGACCGTATGCTTCATCTGATGGAATTGCGCGGTGTGCTCGGACGTCTGCGGGGGCTGATTGTGGGGAAGTTCACCAAATACAAAAAACCGGAGAACGGGTTTGAGGATATGTACCACATGATACACACTTACATGAGCCGTTATCCCGATGTGCCGGTGTGTTACGACTTCCCCACGGGCCATTCCCACCTCAATAATTTCCCGATGGTGGTGGGCTCACAGGCGGTGCTCAAGGTGGGGCGCGACTCCACACGATTATCTTTTCATTGAGGATTTAGGGAGAATCTTAGAATGTCCTATATATGTTAGGAGACCTAGAACAACCTAAGATATCCTAGAAAACCCTTATAAAACAAGACACCCCGAATTCCGGGGTGTCTTGTTTTATGGATTGTTACTTATTTTCAATGATAGAACATGTAACTGAGGCCGTAAGCGATGATGGTGCTGACGACGACAGCGATGAGGCCCGGTATCATGAACGAGTGGTTGAACACGTATTTGCCTATGCGGGTGGTGCCCGTCCGGTCCATGTTCACCGTGGCGATGTCGGTAGGATAGTTGGGGATGAAGAAATAGCCGTAGGCGCAAGGCAGCACACCGAGCAGCACCCATCCGGGGATGCCCAAGGCGTAAGCCACGGGCAACAGTGATACGACAACCGCCGCCTGTGAGTTGATGAGCACGGAGAAGATGAAGAACATCAGTGCGATGGTCCACTTGTGATTCTCGACCATTGTTCCCAACATCGACTGTATCTCGCCCAGATGCGCATTAAAGAAAGTGTTGGCAAGCCATGCGATACCATATATGGCCACGACAGCCACCATGCCCGACTGCCATACGTTGTCGGCCACGGCGTTCTTCGGCTTAGCCCCGCATACGATAATCATCAGTGCGGCGGCAGAGATGAGAATAATCTGTATTACGAGGTACATCTTGATGGTGACAGACACTTTCTCCGTCACGCCCGCCATGACGATGCCGGCATTGGCCAGATTCCCTGGCGATACGGTCTTACCTGTAGGCAGCACCACATCTTTTGCGCCTTCGACAGCCTTGACGCTGTCCCATGAGGGCAGAATCTGCTGGAACAAAGCCAACAGGGCGATGAGGATAATGGCACCGACAAAGATGCCCACGGCGATTTTCGCTTTCTTGTCAATCTTCTTGTCGAGCACGGTCTGCGTGTTGCCGTAAATCATCTCACGCTGTTCGGGATCGGCAATGCATGCCTGAAACTCAGGGTCTTTGTCGAGGTCCAATCCCCTTCGTGTGCTCCATGCCGCAGCGATGAGAATACCCACCAGGCATGCGGGTATGGTAACCGACACGATTTGCAGGATGGAGATGGGGAACCCGTTGAGTGCGGAAATGGTAGAGAAAGCCACGACGGCAGCAGAGATGGGCGAGCAGACGATGGCAATCATCGAGGCGACGCTGGCCACGGCGCAGGGACGCTCGGGGCGTATGCCTTTCTTGATGGCCACATCGGTGATGATAGGCATGAGGGTGTACATGACATGACCCGTACCCACGAGGATGGTGAGGAAGAACGTGGAGAGGGGGGCATAGAATGTGATGCGTCCCGGGTGCTTGCGCAATTGTCTCTCCGCCACTTGTATGAGCCAGTCCATACCGCCCGACGCCTGTAAGATGCCGGCGCATGTGATGGCTGCCACAATGATATAGATGACATCGGTGGGAGGGGTGCCGGGCTTCAAACCGTGGTCGAAGACAAGCAGCGCCAGACCAAGTCCGGCGATGGCTCCCAATGCCAGACTGCCGAATTTCGAACCCAGATAAAGGGCGAGCAGTACTATCAGTAATTCTATGATGGTAATCAACATAATCGTCTGTGTTTTAAGTGTTTAGAAGAAAAGCATAGACAACCCGTAAGCCACCAGCGTGGCAGTGACGATATGCACCAGACCCGGCATCATGAACGAGTGGTTGAGCAGGTACTTACCGATGACAGTCGTGCCCGAGCGGTCGAAGTTGACTGTGGCAATATCGCTGGGGTAGTTGGGGATGAAGAAATAACCATACACAGAAGGCAGCACACCGAGCAGCACGGGGCCGGGTATGCCGAGGGAATAGGCCAAGGGCAGCATGGAAACGACCACGGCGCCCTGTGAGTTGATCAGCACTGAGACGAGGAAGAAGACGAAGGCGATGGACCAATTGTACTTGGCCACGATGTCGCCCAACATGGCCTGCATCTCATTGGTGTAGTTCGAGAAATAGGTGTCGGCGAGCCATGCGATGCCGAAGATGGCAACCACGGCCACCATGCCCGACTGCCATACGGCGCCCTTCACGGCTTTCACCGGCGATGCCTTGCAGAAGAGAATCATGATGGCGGCTGCGGAAATCATGACAATCTGAATCACCACATTCATCTTCAGTTGCACGGTTCCCATTTCCGTGATGCCGGGGATGAGCACCTTCGCTTTTACCAGTTCGGCCGCCGTGGCCACGGTCCCGTCAGGGAAGGTGAAATCGGGCGCGTCCTTCACAGCTTTGATGGTGTTGTAGCCGGGCAGAACGTCTTGGAAGATAGCGAAGAGCACGATGATAATCAGTGCGCCGAGGAACACGAAGACGGCATTTTTTGCCGACTGCGGTATCTCCTTGTCGAGTGTCGTGGCTGAACTGCCGTAGATATACTCATACTGCACGGGGTCTTTCAGTTTGGCTTGGAACTCGGGGTCTTTGTCCAGGTCCTTACCGCGATGGTATGAGGCGGCGGCGGCGGCCATCAGTCCGCAGAGACAAGCCGGGAAACTGACCATGAGCACTTGCGGGATGGTCACTTCAAAACCGTTGGCGTTAGAGATAGTGACGAAGGCCACCACGGCAGCGGCAATGGGCGAACAGGTGATACCCACCTGCGAGGCGATAGACGCCACACCGCAGGGACGCTCAGGGCGTATGCCCTTCTTGATAGAGATGTCGCAGATAATCGGCATCAGGGTATAGACGACGTGGCCCGTACCTACCAGCACAGTCAGGAAGAAGGTGCACAGTGGGGCGAGGAAGGTGATGCGGTCGGGATGCTTGCGCAGCATCTTCTCGGCTATCTGTATGAGCCAGTCCATGCCGCCCGAGGCCTGCATAATGCCTGCGCAGGTCACGGCAGCGATGATGATGTAAATCACGTCGGTAGGCGGTGTTCCCGGCTTCATGCAGAAACCGAAGACCAATATCGCAAGACCGATGCCGGAGATGGCACCGAGCGCGAGACTGCCGTAGCGTGATCCCACCCAAAGAGCCAGCAGCACAATAAGCAACTGGATAATCATGAGAAAGGTCATAGGCGTAAAAGGTTTATAGGGTTTAAGGTATAGGGTTTAGACCGAGTATTTCGGAAAGAAATTAGTATCATGAGAATAATTGTTACAAAGATACAATAATTCTCGTAAAATTACTAAAAAAATACTAATTTCTTTCCGAAAAAATCAAATATCTTTTCAAAAATCAAATTTTTGTGAATTCCAACTGACTGTCTGCGGCATCACCTTCTTGCAGAAACAGTTTGTCAGCGGTTTGGTTCACAACGGTGAGCACGGTGTTGAGAGGTAAATCTGAAAGCATCTCGGTCTTCGAGGATTTCAGTTGCTGCTCAATCATGCCGCGTATCATCTTCTCTGCCTCAGGGTTGCCTTTCACTTGGTCACCCATCTCACCTGACAGTTTCATGCCTATCAGTTTCAGCGTGCTTTTCTTCGGGTCACAGGTCAGGGCCAGTTGGTCGCGGTCCAAGGCCCATGTGCCGTCACCTTCCACGCGGATGGTCATGCTGCCGATTTCTGGGTCTTTCATATCGACAACCACGCGGTACTCGAGTTTGCCGTCATCGTTGAAACTTAATGTGAAGGCCACAGACTGTTCGTCATCAATCATGGTGGTGACCCATTGGCCTTCCAAGTCTATTGCTGACATCTTGGTTGCCGACAAGACTAGTACGAATAATAACAGAATTTTTTTCATATCGTTTGTTTTTTTGGTTGTTTGGTTGTTTGGGGGTATGGGAGGGCTGGGAGAACTGGGAGTGATGGGAGAACAGAGAGTGATGGGAGGCGGCGGAGCCGCTGCTTACGGAGAAGAGACAGGCGGATGATGTAATCTCCAACCTCTCACCACTCACCTCCAGCCTCTAAAATATCCCCCTACTCCCTCCCTTTGGGAGGGGCGGGGTGGGTTAATCTTTAATATTCGGCTCCTCGAGTCCGATGCCCTTCTTGCGGTCAACCACTTTCAGCACCAGGCCGAGCACCAAGGCTGCCACACCGAGACATGCGAGCATGATGAGCGGCCATGTGTAGTCGAGGGCTGTCGGGTCAGTGACTCCCGGGTTGGTGCTGTCGAGCACCTTTCCGATAAGCAACGGGAAGAGCCACAGACCGATGTTCTGAATCCAGAATATCAGGGCATAAGCCGAACCGATAATCTTCGAGTCAACCAGTTTTGGCACGCTGGGCCAAAGTGATGCGGGTACGAGCGAGAACGACGAACCGAGCACCAGAATGGTGATATAAGCGATGATGATGCCTCCGACGGTGCTGCCTTTGAACATCGGCAGGATGAACGCGAAGGTCAGGTGGCAACCGATGAGCAGCAGCGAACCGAGCACGAGCATGGTCGCGGCTTTGCCCTTGTGGTCCACATAACTGCCCAAGATGGGGGTGATGCCCATGGCAAGGAGCGGGAAGACCGCAAAAATAGCCTCTGCCGACTGGCGCATGTAGCCCATGTAGCAATAGACAATCAGTGCGACGACCGACACGCAGAGCAGTCCGTATTTCAGGTTCTTTTTCTTCTGGAAATTGCTGGCGAAAGCCGTGGCAGCCACTATCAGCATGATGATGAACTGATAGATGGTGACCGACTGGCTGGCCCAGAACGAGCCTTCTGCCGGCGGGTTAAGTGTCAGGTTGCATTGCAGCATATTGACCGCATATTTCTGGAAGGGGAAAATTGCGGAATAGTAGAGTACGCAGAGCAATGCCACGAGCCAGAAACCGCTCGATGTGAGAATCTGACCAAGATCGCTGATTTTGAAGGGGTCGTCTTTCTCTTCGGCCTCGCCTGTCTGGCTGTCCAATTTCTTGTCCATGAAGAAATAGACGATGAACATGATAAGGGCGATCATCAACAGCACCACACCGAAAGCCACCGAGCGGCTCACGCTGACATGACCGCCCAATTTGGCGAAGAAGGGCGAGAAAATCATACAGGTGGCGACACCGAGGCGTGCCAGTGCCATCTCAGAACCCATAGCCAACGCCATCTCGCGGCCCTTGAACCATTTCACAATACCACGTGATACGGTAATACCGGCCATCTCGCAACCGCAACCGAAAATCATGAATCCGCAGGCGGCAAACTTGGCCGAGGCGGGCATTCCCTCGTAGAAGGGCGACACGCCCAGCTCATCAAACAGGGGGATGTAGTTCAGATTGTCGGTGAACCACTGTTCCAGTCCGCTGCCGGCAAAGGAGTCGGTCACGGCATACCATTTGATGATGGCGCCGATGAGCATGACGGCACCTGAGAGGACAGCCGTGAAACGCACGCCCATCTTGTCGAGGATGATACCTGCGAAGATGAGGAAGAAGACAAACACATTGAGGAACACCTCAGAACCTTGCATGGTGCCGAAGGCTGCGGAGTCCCATCCGCGTGTCTCTTGCATCAGGTCTTTGATGGGCGAGAGGATGTCCATGAAAATGTAACTGCAGAACATGGCGAGAGCCAAGAGCAGCAGGGCGGTCCACCGCATGCCGGCAGAGTCGCGTAGCGTTTTTTTGATTGTGTCAGACATATTTAATGAAATTTGCCCCATCCCTGACCCTTCCCGAGGGAAGGGAATAATATGCTTGGGAAATTGAGGTCGTTGTTAAATAATAGTGTCGTGAAAAGCGAATGTTAATGATGAGACCTTACTTCTTTTGAAGAAATCTGCTAAAGATTCCCCTCCCTCAGGAGGGGGGTAGGGGTGGGGCCTCTATTTCAGCCAGCGGTCGAGCCAGTTGAAATAGGTGCGCTGCCAGAGAATGCCGTTTTGGGGTTTGAGCACCCAGTGGTTTTCATCGGGGAAGATGAGCAGTTGTGCCTCGATGCCGCGCAGACGGGCAGAGTTGAATGCGCCCATGCCTTGGTTGGCATTGATGCGGTAGTCTTTCTCGCCGTGGATGCAGAGGATGGGGGTGTCCCATTTATCTACAAAGCGATGGGGCGAGTTGTCGTAGGTCTTGCGGGCATTGGCCGTCTGGTCCTTGTTCCAGTAAGCATCATCGTACTCCCAGTTGGAGAACCACACCTCTTCGGTGTCGGTGTACATCGACTCAAGGTTGAAGGCGCCGTCATGGGCGATGAAGCACTTGAAGCGCTTGTCGTGATGTCCTGCCAGATAATAGACGGAGAATCCGCCGAAAGATGCGCCGACGGCTCCGAGACGGTCGCGGTCAACGTAGGGCAGTACGTCGCAGGCGTCGTCGATGGCTGTGAGGTAATCGCTCATGCATTGTCCGGTCCAGTCGCCGGAGATTTCCTCGCACCACTTGCTACCGAATCCAGGCAGTCCGTGGCGGTTGGGCGCGATGATGACGTAACCCTGTGAGGCCATAATCCTGAAGTTCCAACGGTAACTCCAGAACTGGCTGACGGGACTTTGCGGACCGCCCTCACAGAAGAGCAGGGTGGGGTATTTCTTCGTCTCGTCGAAGTGTGGCGGTGCGATAATCCAATAAAGCATGTCGCCTCCGTCGGTAGTCTTCACCCAACGCTGCATGACGGTGATGTCGCCCAGTTGGTCGAGGATATGTTTGTTTTCAGTGGTGATTTGCTCGGTCTTTGTCTTCTTGATGTCCTTGCCGGGGGTGACGACATAGAGGTCGGCCGGGGTCTTGTAACTGTGACGCTCGGCGAGGATGCGCTTGCCGTCGTTCATCATCTGCAGTGAGCCGAAGTCGGCCCAGTCGTCGGTCAGTTGTTTCACCTCGCCTTTCCATGTGATTGCGTAGAGATTCTCCGTGGCGTGCCATACGCCGATGAAGTAAATTATGGCGTCTTTAGTGTCGGACCAGCAGAACTCATCGACATTCGAGTCGAACGACTCGGTGATGTAGCGTTTCTCGCCGGTGCTCAGTTCATAGACGCACAGGCGGTTGCGGTCGCTCTCATATCCGTCGCGCTCCATGCTGAGCCATGCCACATAACGGCCGTCGGGCGAGAACTGCGGATTGGTGTCGTAACCGGGGTTGTTTTTCAGGTTGGCGGGAGCGTTGACCGGCTGGTCTTTCATCGTCTTGGTGGGGTCTGACTTGGGAGCCTTGTAACCTTCTGGTTTACAGAGATTTCTCGTCTTGCCGCTCTCGACATCATATAGGAAGATGTCGGTGTCGGTGGAGATGGCGTATTCCACACCCTCTTTCTTGCGGCAGGTGTATGCTATCTGTTTCGAGTCGGTACTCCAGTCGAGTTGCTCCACGCCGCCAAAGGGAGCCGTGGGGCACTCATAAGGCTCGCCTTCCATGATGTCTTTGCCTGCGGTGATGCCACTTGCATTGACGTCAGCCACGAAGGGGTGGGGGATACTCTCCACATAGTGGTCCCAGTGGCGGTAATTGAGGTCGGTGACCAGACGTCCTGTGGCTTTGGGCAGGTCGTCGGGGTTGGCCTGTATGCTTCCGTGATAGGGCAGTGACTTGATGAGGATGACGCGCTTTCCGTCGGGCGAGAATTTGAAACCTTCAATCTCGGTGTCATCGTGCGAGAGTTGGCGGCGGTCGGAACCGTCAGGGTTCATCGACCATACCTGTCCGTCGAAGAGGAACGCCACGCGTTGTCCGCCCTCAATCCATGCGGGGTCGGTCTCGCTCTTGGCACTCTTGGTCAACCGTCGGTTGTTCTTGCCGTCGGCGTCCATCATGCAGATGACATGGTGACTCTTGTTCTCCTTGACGCTATAATATGCCACTGTATAAACAACCTGTTTGCCGTCGGGTGATGCCGCGTAAGCGCCAATACGCCCCATGGCCCAAAGTGCTTCCGGGGTCATGAGGTCGCTCGACAGCGTGATGTTGTTCTTACCGATGTTCACTTCTTGCGCTTGTGTTTGAATAGTGCCGCAAAGAACCAACAGTGCGGCGGCGATGATGTTTTTTTTCATGGGATGAGCCCTCTACCCATCCTCCCCCGAAGGGGAGGTGTAGTATGTCTGAGGGTGAGTTTTATAGTTAATAAATATGTCGTTGTAATCGGATTATCGTTAAATCCCCCCTGCCAATGATTCCCTCCCTCTGGAGGCGATATTGTCCGCTTAAGGACAATATCTTCATACAGGGGCAGTTCTTTATCTCCTCTTTCTCTTTTCCAGTTCCTCGCGACGGCGCTGCATCTCCTGCTGCTGTTTCTGCATGGCTTCGAGGCGCGCGGCCAGTCCGCCCGTTTTCTTCGGGTTGGCTTTGTTGGCCTTGTAGTTGGCTTCGAGTATGGCGAGGAGTTTTTCGTCGTTGGTGGTCTTGCGCAGTGTCCACATGATGGCGGCACTGAAGAAGAGCGAGATGAAGTAATAGAAATTCAGACCTGCTGAGTAGTCGTTGAAGATAAAGAAGAACATGACAGGCATGAGGAACATCATCCACTGGAACATCTTCATCTGCTGTGCCTGGTTGCCCACCATCTGGTCGTGCTGCTGGCGCATGGTCATCCATGAGTAAAGCAGGTTGGATACGCAGAAGAGGATACAGGTCAGCGAGAGGTGGTCGCCGATGAGCCATACGTTGTTGTTCCACTCAAAAACGGGGTCATATGTGGACAGGTCGTTAATCCAAAGGAAACTCTCGCCGCGCAGTTGGATGGCATTCGGCACGAAGTTAAACATCGCAATCCAGATAGGCATCTGTATGAGCATGGGCAGACAGCCGCCCATGGGGCTGACACCGTACTGCGAATACATCTGCATCATGGCCTGCTGTTTCTGCATCTGGTCTTCGGGCTTGTCATACTGCTTGGTGGCCTCGTCGAGTTTGGGTTTGAGCACACGCATCTTGGCGGAGTTCATGTAACTCTTCTTGACCAGCGGGTAGGTGATGAACTTCAACAGCAGTGTGATGATGATGAGCACGATACCCATATTGAGATGCAGACCGGTGAGCCAGTCGAAGACATAGAGCGTGAACCAGCGGTTGATGACACGGAAGAGGGGCCATCCGAGATAAACCAGGCGCTCCATTTCGAGGTCTTTGCCGAAGGTGCTCTCTTTCTCCACGTCCTTGAGCAGTTGGAAGTCGTTGGGGCCGTAGTAGAACTCCAGTTCCGTGGGTGTCTTGCCCGTGGGGTCGAAAGAGGTGTCGAGCACTGCGTGGTATTCTTTCAGGTAGCCCGACTCTTTCTGCTGCAGACGGCTGGTAAGTTTGCTGTGGGCGGCGAAGTCTGTCTTCGCAATCATCATGGCGCTGAAGAACTGGTTTTTGAATGCCACCCAGTCGAGTGCCTCCTCAATGTCTTCGTCTATCTTGTCTTTCGCCTCGCTGATGTTGTCAGTGCTGCCGTTTTTCTCTTTGTAGGTGAGCGACGCATAACGGTTCTCAAACGAGAATCCGCGCTCCTGCTGCCGGCACTTGTCTTTCCAGTCGATGCGCATGGTGTTGGTCTTGGTCGAGAACAGTTTGTCCATGCCTTCGGCGGTCATGGTGAAGTGTAGCATGTAGGTGTCGCCCAGACGGTAGTTGAACACCAGTTTTCCACCCTGCCCGTCATTGGCGGTGAGGGTGACAGACTGTTTGGTCACCTCCGAGGGCGTGAAGAACAGTTCCTCGGTGCGGATGTTACCTTCTTTGCCGTCGATTTCCATGCCGAGACTTTGCTCGGTCTCGTCGAAGAGGGTCACGCCCATGTCGCTCGTCGAGGGCTTGCTGCCTTTGATGAGCGCATAGTTGTTCTTATGGTTTTTGATGAATGCCTTGGTTACCGTTCCGCCCTTGGAGCTGATGGTAAGTTGCAGACTGTCGTTTTCAAGCACGATATCTTGTGCGGTGCCTGAGAGTGCGCTGTGGAAAATGGCGGTAGTGTCTTTTTTCGCCTCTTCGATGGCTTGTGCCTGTTTCTCTTCTTCCAGTTTACGTGCCTCTTTGGCTTTTTTCTGCTCTGCGGCAAGTTTCTCAGCCTGTTCCTGCTGGGCTTTAATCTGTTCCTCAGAGGGTTTGCTCCACCAACTGAAACCTATCAGCACGGCTGCAATGAGCACAAACCCGATGACTGTATTTTTATCCATGAGTCGTTTTTTGAAGGTTGAGGGATGAGGGAGGAAGTATGAAAGTTGAGGTTTTAGGGTTAAGGGTTGATGGTCCTGACACCTTGCTGTTTCCTTTTATTTCCTCTTCAAAATCTCTTTTTGTTCCCTGTTTTCCTTTTTAATTGTTAATTATTTTTGTTTTTTAATTATGGGTGCAAAGGTAACAAATATTTATTGATAAAGCGGCATTATTTTCTTTTTTTATCCCAATAGTCTTATCATTTCGGATATTTTGTCTATATTTGCCGAAAAATTATATCATAATTTTTTTATCAACAGTCAAGAAAGATGAAAAAATACGGTTTAATCATATTGTTGCTGTTGGCTGTCATGACGGTCAACGCTCAGGTGAGGCGTTCGTTTCCACGATATGTGAGACCTTCTGCCCAAACGCAACTCGTCAATGAATACACCGATTCGCTGGCGTATTATAAGGCGAAGTTAGACTCGTTGCAACGTGTCAATGAACGGTTGACGGAACAGCAGGGGTATATGACGGGAAATCCGTTCTATTACCGTCTGTTCGCCCCCGCCACCTTCTACCATGATGTGGCTGGTCAGCAGTTGCATCTCGGCTCTTCGCCTGATAATATACAAGGTGCTGATAATCAAAGTGTTTACGATGCGTTGATGAATGTTTACCTCAATCGTCCCGACCTGGTGGTCAACAGCGAGAACAAGTTGCAGCAAGTGGGTACGGTGAACGTGGAGGTCGACACGCCCGTGAAGCAGGAGGTGGAACTGGTGGAAAAAGTGAAAGACGAACCCCAGGTGCCCGAGGACACACCGGTGGATGTGATGGTGACGAAACCGAATTTCTGGACGTTCAAAGGCGACTATTATTTGCAGTTCATGCAAAACTATATCTCCAGCAACTGGTACAAGGCCGGCGAAAGTTATTACTCAATGCTTGCCTCTGCCACCATCGAAGCCAATTACAACAACAAACAGAAGGTGAAATGGGACAATAAACTGGAGACGAAAATCGGTTTCCAGACCTCGAAGGCCGACAGTCTGCACTCATTCAAAACGACGGAGGACCTGCTCCGCCTGACCAGTAAATTGGGTTTGCAAGCCTCGAAAAGATGGTATTACACCGTGCAGTTGTTGGCTTACACGCAGTTTGCGCGCGGCTACAAGAACAACGACATCATGGTCTATTCCGACTTCTTCTCGCCGTTCAACCTCAACCTCTCGCTCGGTATGGACTACACGGTCGAGGCATTCAACAAGAAATTGACGGGTAACATTCACCTTGCCCCGTTGGCATATAATTTCCGGTATGTGGACCGCCGCCCCTTGCAGACGGTGTTCGGACTGGATGAGGGCCATTACACACTGCATGACTTCGGTTCGCAGACGACGGTGGAACTCGAGTGGGCTTTCTGCGACAATATCAAGTGGAAGACGCGTTTCTACGCCTTCACCTCTTATAAACGCGTGGAGATGGAGTGGGAGAACACGTTCACGTTTAAGTTCAACAAATACATCTCGTCAAACCTGTTTATCTATCCCCGTTTCGATGACAACACCCGTCGCGACGACCACCACGGCTACTTCCAGTTCAAAGAGTTCGCCTCGCTGGGATTTAACTATTCGTTTTAGAAGGTATGTTTACCAAAGAGATAGAGGAGTACGAGCGCCTCAGGGATGAATATCAGCAGACTGTCGTCAGTAAGATGAATACCGCTGATTATATGGAGTACAATGAGATATTGTTCTCCGCCCATTCATGCGCTATTGAAGGTAACTCATTTACCGTTGACGATACGCGCATACTCCGTGAGAAAGGTTTGTCGATGGTGCCTTCAGGCCGTTCGTTGTTTGAATGTGTTGAGATGGCCGACCATTTTCGCGCTTTCGATTATATGATTCACCATTTGGGGTCACCTTTCGACGAGAGTCTGCTCAAGGAAATCAACCGTCTTGTTACCGAACATACCATCTCATATAAGGCCAAAGATGCCGTGGCGGGTGAATATACAACGGAGGACATGGCCGCTGGCGACACTGTTTTCGGCGACCATGAGAAACTGGTGGCACAAGTGCCCCGTCTCATGGCATCTACCGAACGCGCGATGGCTTCAGAACAGCATCCTATGGTCGTCGCGGCGAAGTTTCATGGATATTTTGAGCATTTGCACCCGTTCCGTGACGGGAACGGCAGGACGGGCAGGTTGCTTTCCAATTTCATACTTCTCAAGAAAGGACATCCGATGCTGATTATCGACATCAAAGACAGGTCGGCCTTCATCACTGCGCTAAAAATGATTGGTTCGGAAGGGACAGATGAACATCTGGTTCATTTCTTCTTTAAAACAGCCATTGAGCGCCTGCGGTCGGAGGTGGAGCAGAAAGCCCATAACTCCAGAATAATGATGTTTTTCTGATGTTTCGACCCCAAACGAATAATCGGCCAAATGCTTTTGCCCCTGTAGGGCGCTTTGTAAATTATCTACATGAATTCAATATTGACATGAAAGAGAATTTAGATGGTTTGAAACTCGTTCCTCTTCAAGAAGAAGATAGAGTAAATTTTATTTACGATAACCAGCGTGCGTTCAAGTATGGTGCGTTGGAAGAGTTTGGAGTTCGTGACGACCATTTTGAGGATGATGATGAAATAATATCCAGTGACACTATTGAGCGTTCGATTGACGGGGAACATGCTGAAACTTTCCGTATTGTCCTTAACGAGGAAATAGTTGGAGGACTTGTACTGTCTATCGATAAGGAAACTCAAAAAGGAGAATTGGAATTGCTCTTTGTGAATCCCCATGTCCACAGTAAAGGAATCGGTCAGGCTGCATGGCAAGCCGTTGAACGAATGCACCCCGAAATCAAGATATGGGAAACAATCACCCCATATTTCGAGAAGCGCAACATCCATTTCTATGTCAATCGATGCGGATTCCATATCGTAGAGTATTGGAACAAGTATTTTCATGGTAAGTCCATCCCTAATGAAGAGGAAGGCAATTGGGGCGAGGATGACGAGATGTTCCTTTTCAGAAAAACCATTGAATAACTAAAAGCCCAAACACAAATCACATTTAATTTAAGTCTGGGCAACAAAAGAAAAAATCGCGCATACGAAGATATATTTCACATTGTAACAAGCGTAACATGCATAATGAATTCGGAAATTGTTGATTATCAATAGTTTCCGAATTTTGTGGCTAAAATACTATTGGCAACAGAACCATTTTAAACTTTAATTGTTAATGACAATGGAGTCAAAGAAGAAAGAAAACGACTTCTCCTCAACGGAGTTTCAGACTTGGCTAAAGACGCTCAACCAAACAATAGAGGAGGACAAGAATCTGACAGGAGAGGAACTGGAAGCCAAGTACAAGGTTTTCAGCAACGAGTGGGATTAAGGTTATAATACTATAAGTAACGTAATCATTGTAACTAAAAAGTTCAAGATTACAGTTTTTTATGTTATGACGAATGCTATTACAATTTCATTGTTGTCTGGAAAAAACAAAGGGGATGAGTCAAATCGCTGACACATCCCCAAGTTATTATTTGTTTTGTTGTGATTACTCCGCCTCTTTCATGTCGCCTTCGATATAGATGCGGGTCAGTTCCACGGCGCCATTGGTTCGCACGGTAACGGACTTCTTGAAGTGTCCTGCCATCTTGCCTGTGCCGTTATAGGTCACCTTGATGGTGCCCTTCTCGCCCGGAGCGATGGGAGTCTTGGTGTAAGAGGGCACGGTGCATCCGCAACTGGCCACAGCCTGGTTGATAACCAGCGGAGCCTCGCCCACATTGGTGAAAGTGAAGGTGCATTCCTGCACGGGATTCTTATCGGTGAATGTGCCGAAGTTATGCACGGTTTTGTCGAACTTGATTTCCGCGGGCTTCTGAGCCGAGGCGAATGTGACGCCGCAAATGAGCAGCAATGTCATCAGAATGTACTTTTTCATCGTTTTATCTGTTTAATATGTGTTTAATCGGTTGATATTCAGTCGGTTGTCGGCCATCATTGATGACCTCTTCCCTCCCTTGATGTTGCAAATATACTCATTCTTTATGAAAAAACAACAATGTGTCAAGATAATTGTCGATTTTTAACATGCTTATACTTTCGTTAAAGTACTTTTAAGAACGGCTCTTTCTCTTTAGACGCACCACAGGGCGAGAAGTAAAATTGAAGGGAGTTTTTAATGCCAATTCTCAAACTCGCCGATAGTTTTTTCGTGATTTTTGCCCGTCATTCGGTTTTTTTTGTTAAATTTGTGCCCAAATCATGTAACCATGCATATTGCCATAGCAGGAAATATAGGAAGCGGAAAGACGACCCTGACGACGATGCTCGCCCGCCATTACGGTTGGGAGCCGCAGTTCGAGGCGGTGGACTACAACCCCTACCTCGACGATTACTACAAGGACATCGCGCGGTGGTCGTTCAATCTTGAGGTGTATTTCCTCAAACAGCGTTTCCGCAACCTGATAGAAATATCAAAATCAGATAAGACCATCATCCAGGACCGCAGCATCTTCGAGGGCGTGTATGTGTTCACGGCAAACAATTACGACATGGGCAACCTGTCAGACCGCGACTTCGAGACGTACATGGAACTGTTTGAGTCGATGATGACGATGGTGCGCTATCCCGAACTGATGATTTATCTGCGGGCCTCGGTGCCCCATCTCGTGGGAAACATCCAAAAACGCGGGCGTGACTACGAGCAGACGATGAAAATCGACTATCTGGAGAATCTGAACCGCCGTTACGAGGATTTCATCTTCCGTCAGTATAAAGGCGACGTGCTGGTCGTGGATGTGGATGAGTTGGATTTCCTGCACCGTCCGAAAGATTTCGCCTCCATCATCGACCGCATCGACTCACGGCTGTTCGGGTTGTTTGCGAATCCTAAGGAGCAGGGGGCAAGGAGCAAGGAGCAAGAGATATGCATAGAGCCTTAAGCCTCCTCCCTGACCCTCCCTCCATGCTACCCCGTTTGTCGGGGGGAGGGCAACCCTGAGGGGAGGGCATGATTAGTGGAGTAATGTCTTTAACTTCCTTAACTTCTTTAACTTCCCATCAAAAACCTCAAATCTCAAACCTCAAACCTACAATATATGCACATAGCAGTAGCAGGAAACATAGGCAGCGGCAAGACGACACTGACACGTATGCTGTCGAAACGTTACGGTTGGATACCCCGATACGAGCCGGTGGACAACAACCCCTATCTGAGTGATTTCTATGCCGACATGGAGCGGTGGTCATTTAATCTGCAAATCTACTTCCTCAATAAGCGTTTCCGCGAGGTGGTGGAGATTTCCAAGTCGAAGGATGTGATTATCCAGGACCGCACCATCTTCGAGGACGCTTGCATCTTCGCGCCCAACCTGCACGGCATGGGCATGATGAGCGACCGCGATTTCGACAACTACACCGACCTGTTCGGCCTGATGATGTCGCTGGTGAATCTCCCCGACCTGATGATATATATCCGCAGCACGGTGCCTAACCTCATCGCACAGATAGCCAAGCGCGGCCGCGACTACGAGCAGAGCATCCGCATCGACTACCTGCAAGGGCTGAATAAACGCTATGAGGACTGGATTGCGGGTTACAAGGGCAAACTGCTCATCATCGACGGCGACACCTGTAAGTTTGGTGAGAACCCCTCCGACTTCGAACAGGTGACCGACCGCATCGACTCGTTGCTCTACGGTTTGTTCCCCTTCGACGAGAGCCTTTCCACCGAGCCTTCCAGTTTGGTGGACGAGCCGATTTTGAATGACGAATGAGGAATGTGGAATGAGGTTGTCCCCGGTGCCCGTACCCGCCTCTTGCGTCGCGAGGATACCAACAAATGGGCTAATGTCTGAACTACTGTAACTCCTGAACTCCTGAACTCCTAATTAATAAATGTCCCGACTGATTGCTTTTGATGCCGATGACACCTTGTGGGACTGCCAGTCGCATTTTGAGAAAGTCATCGACCGATGTTGTGAGATATTGTCGCCGTATGCTGACGAGCAGACGGTGCGCGACAGCCTGTATCAGACCGAGACCGCCAATATGGCCGATTTGGGCTTCGGCACTAAGGCGTTCACTCTCTCTTTGGTCGAGAATGCAGTCAAGGTAACCGGTGGCGCCATCAGTGCCGACACCGTCTTGCAGATACAGATGATGGGACGTGAACTGTTGCACCTGCCCGCCACCCCGTTGCCGGGCGTGGAACAGACACTCCGCGTGTTGGCCGACGACGGTCGCTACCGCATGGTGGTGTTCACGAAAGGTGAACTGCTCGACCAACAGGCGAAAATGCACCGTTCGGGACTGAACCGGTATTTTGAACGTGTGTTTATCGTGAGCGATAAGACCAAGGAGGCCTACCGGCAGATGTGTGCCGATTGTCGTGTCATGCCCGAAGACGTGGTGATGGTGGGCAATTCGTTCAAGAGCGACATTGTGCCGGCGTTGTCCATCGGTGCGTCGGCGGTGTATATCCCCTTCCACATCACATGGGCATTGGAACACGCAGAAACGTTCGATCATGACCGCTTGTATCAGATCGAACGTTTCGAAGAATTGCTGAAATTATTTATTTAAGAGAGCCTAGGAATATCTAGAAGCACCTAGTAATACTAAGACTATTGGCTTTAACTTCCTTAACTCCTTTAACTTCCTTAACTCCTAATCACCAGACCTTCTCCTATTCCCATGCATGTCCTTGGCTGATGTTCAAGAGGGTGTCGATATAGAGGCTGAGGTCATTGGCGAAGGCTCTGTTGATGACGTATGAGTTTTCTTCCAAAGAATCAGTGTTATTGTAGCGACTGACGAATGCTTTCCATGCCTCACGTAGGTTTAGGGCAGCCTCGCGTGCACCTTCTGAATGTTCGTCGGTGTCGTATTCGGCAATCCCGTCCATCAGTTTTTTCCCCTGACTCAGAAAGTGCTGTTGAGGTGTCTCCTCCTCATCGAGTGGTTCTTTGCCGTATGCCCTCAACATCTCGGCGGCAGGAGAGCCCGGCAGGTAATACCCCAGTGTCAGGTCGAGCGAGTTGATGCGCCGTGTGCACATCCTCTCTATTACCCAAGCATATTCCAGCGGTTTCATGCTGTACCATTCACCGTCGGTAGCGCATTTGTCGTAATAATCCACCGCCGCCTCTGTCAGTTTCCACCATGCGTCATTCTCTTCCTCAATGGCTTTCTTGGCCCGCACAGACAGAGGCGAAACGTTGCCCCTCTCATCGCGCGTTTTTATGTTTGTAATCATCCAACTTTTCAGCACGGCGAGATATTCACTGACGATGTTGTCGGCATAGGAGTAGCCGTTCATCTCCATTTGTGAGCCGGCTTTCATGTCATCGATGCTTTCGAGGATGTGGGCAGCCGTTTTTTTCACGTCGTCAAACCGCTCGATGTGAGCGATGTCGGTCTCGCCGCGTTTGGTTCTGAAAAACTGATTTTGGATGATTTTCGTGTTCAGTCGCGCCCATTCAAAGAGAGTATAACCTTTATTACTGCGCAGATAAGTGGTGCATTGCATCAGGCGTAGCACCATGCGTTCACGCTCCGTGCCTTTCACCTTTTTGGCATCGTCGGAGATGAACGTTATCTCAGAATCATTATAGGCCGCTTTGGTCTCATTATAGTATTGTTCCAATCTTGCCTCGTCTGTGGTGAAACGCAATTGGGGCAGGGTAGCAGCGGCAGCCAGAGTCATGGGCAGTGCCATGCACAACAGCCAGGCAAATATCATCTTTTTCATCATGGCGGGTTTTTCGTAATGATATGACAAAAATAAACGTTTTCTGCGATTTGTGCAAATTTATTTGTGCAAATAATGATTTTTGGCTATTTTTGCGGCGGAAGGAGTTATAATGAGGAGTTATAATGAGGAGTTATGATGAGGAGTTAAAATGAGCCAAATGTTCCCGTGACAGGTCTTTACTCCCCCATACAGGTAATGGCTCCTCATGACTCCACCTCTTAACTCCACCTCTTAACTCCACCTCTTAACTCCTAAAACAACAGATTGTATGGACAAACTAACCCCTGAACAGCGCCACCGCAATATGGCGGCGGTGAAATCGAAGAATACGCGCCCTGAGATGCTGGTGCGCCGTTATCTCTTCGGACAGGGGTTCCGTTATCGGTTGAACAATCCGCGTTTGCCGGGTCATCCCGACCTCGTGTTGCGGAAATACCGCACGTGTATCTTTGTCAACGGCTGTTTCTGGCATGGTCATGAGGGGTGCGGGGCATACCGCGTTCCCAAAACCAACACCGACTTCTGGGAGGCGAAAATCCTGCGCAACCGCACACGCGACGAGCGTGTGCAAGAGCAGTTGGCCGCGATGGGGTGGCATTGCCTAACCGTCTGGGAATGTGAATTGTCCAAACCACGGCGTGAACAGACCCTACAGTCCTTGGCGTTCACCCTCAACCGTATCTTCCTGCAAGACCACGCCCGCATGACCTATCCCGAATTCGACGAAGAGAACCGGATGGACAGAGCGGCGGAAGAGTCCGGAAGAGTTTAATGGTTTAGGGACTTAACTGCATTAGAAAAACGAATAAGCCCTTTAGTTTATTAAAATTCATTAAAATCAGACAAAATACGTTAATGGTTTGATTGTGTTTTTTCATTTTTCATGATATAATCGTAAATTTGTGCGTTTTTACTCTAAATATTTATCTATGTTGACTAGGCTTTATATAGTAATCCTTTTACTTGTGTCTTGTGTGGTAAATATAGACGCACAGACTCATGCAGACGCCACAAGTCAGGAATGGAAGGGTTTCAAGGTCGAAGATGTGTTGGGCAATTCAGCGTACCCTGATGATAACAACTGGACAAGTGGCTACCCTTTTATCCTTTTTAATGTTGGAACAGGGCGCTTTGTCGTGCAAGGCGGTGACTGGGGTATGGAAGGACGTCTTTTCTATTCTGAATTTGGCCGTACGATGTACCTTTACAACAACGGACGAATCAACAGCGGTTTGACCGAGAATGGTGTCTCAGCCTCAAAGAACAGTTTCTGTTGCCGCCCACCCGAGCCATTTAGTAAAAAATGGAGCGACTATAAATCCGCCAATCTGACCACGCTGATGGATGGTGAAAAAAAGACCAACTTTAATTTGCAATGGCATTTTGTGCGTGTGGAGGACCCATCAAATACAGAGACTTTCACCTATTATATGTATTTGACTTCTAGCACGCAATTTACGATAAATGCTCCAGGCTCAAGTTATAATGGCCAAAAATATGCCAGCAAGAATTTTTATCTTGGCGCGGCTTATGGAGAATGGCACGTTCCGAGCGGGAAAGGCGATGGGGAATTCGTCTTCCTTGATGACGACCGCTCGTGCTGGACGACGGCCAACGTGATAGGCAATACGAATAAATTGGCATTGGAAAGCGGCGACGAGGTAGAGATACAGAAACTCTACCAGTGGCGCCTGATATCGGTCGATGAGTTTATACGGGTGCTGAACGAAGATGGTGTGGGATTGAACCCTAGTGCCTCCTCGCTTGTTCCCGACCGCGACTTCACCCGCAACTCAGATGACTTTTACGAAGGTAACGATGCTTATGACCACTGGACGATTTCCCCGTTGAACGGTTATACCTATGCGACGGGTACCAATCGATATACCTATACCAGTGCAGATTATCAGAAGAAGACACAACCCAATAACAATCAATGGCTTAACAACCAGCGGTCAATCGGTAGTCGTACAGTCAATGAGGCATGGGACTCACCCGTCATGTTGAAAGTCGTCTTTGACAGAAAAATCAACACGATAAAAGCCGGTACCGTGGATGACAATGTCGTTGCTGACAATCAGTCAGATGGAATGAAGAATGCCAAGTTCGGCTTCTTGCCTTTTGAGGGCGTTGGCACCATCTCTACCAACTTCTTGGCCCCTAAGCCTGGTTGGTATCAGATAGAATGCGTGGGGTTCAGCATGAGCAGCGAAGACCACGATGCTTATCTTTTTGCGCGCGTCATTCCAAACGATCATGCTAACGATTTGGAGAGCACCTTTGAGGTGCCCACAACCGAGCAGCCGCATTACGGTAGGGTGACGTTGCAAAAACTGCCATTTGGCACCTATTCAAAAAATACTTACCCCGCTTGTCTTGAAGTGGGAAAGGAGTTGCTCTTTAATGCTAACGACCACAAGCAAAAAGTTTGGGTGCTGATTACACAAGCCGATTGGGACAATAACGAACGTACCGTCCGCGTGGGGATAGGAAAAGACCAGGCCACGCAGAGCCAAGAAATGAAGACGAATGCCTTCTACGACACCGACTGGGCGTGCGTGGATGATATCCGGGTCTCGTACATGGGCATGTCGCCCATATTCTTCTATGATGACGAGGAGGACCTTAATTACTTGAGCCATGCCCCTGAAAATAGAAGCCGGTTCGATGCCAATGAGTATAAACCCGCCGCCTACAACGGGCACTATGGCGGTGCAACCAACCTGTTGCGCAAATTCACAAAAAACGAGTGGAACACATTCTCGTTCCCTATGGATCTCACGGGCGAACAGATACGCTCCGCTTTTGGCGACACGAGCGAATTGCTGAGGTTCCACAGTGTAGGTCTGTTGTCGAACAACGACTGCATCATCGATTTCCAGACCGTAGACCTTCTCACAACCGACAACGTGGTCGCTCCGGGTAATATCTATCTGTTGAAACCGTCGAAAGACCCATCATTCGGTGTGACACCCCGTGGCGGAATGGAATATTATTACGACTTGGGTCGTATGTACTTCTCTACCGATGCGTCGAACCCGATGCCCGACTCCTCTCTCCCGGTTCTCGACCTGAGCGTATGGAAAGGAGAGCAGACTGTCGACTCGTATCTTGGTCTCAACGACGGAACGGCCCACGTCGTCTATACCCAAACTCCGGGATTCAGTTCGTTCCGTGTCAATAAAGACGGTGACTATACCGGGGTGGCGGCACCTGAGCACAGTTATGCCCCTAAAGGCTCTTATGCGATGAGTGGCGGCAAGATGTATGAATTGGCCAAAGACACGCGCATCAAAGGCTTCCGTGGATGGATTACGCTGAGTCACAGCATCTTCGATGATGAAACAGCAGCGGCTGATGGCGCCCGGATTGCCATCGATGGCATCATTGACGACGGTTCTACCGACGGCATCGAACCCAATACTCTCATACCTGTCAACCCTGCTGCTATCACAGGCGTTTACGATTTGTCCGGACGGCGGCTTGATATTCCTGTAGATAAACTTCCTAAAGGATTATATATTGTGAATGGGAAGAAACTCCTGGTGAAATAACAACGTATAGAGGCTATGAAGAAAAGAGAATATCAACAGCCCTTCGTGGAGGTCATCAGCGTGAACCCGTATAATCCGATTCAGTCCAGTCGGGGTTGGGCCAAGGACGGCAACCCGCCCACGACTGTCTTGCAGGAGGAAAACGATTTCGGCGACGAATATTACGAGGGCGATGGCTCCCAGCAGGACGAAGATGGTTTCTTCCTGGATTTGGACTAAGGTTACGAATCAGTGCGTAACCTCTTAGTAGTGTCTCTCCTAACCAGAAGGGCATCCTTTTTCCATAACCATTGAACGAGGTATCTTCACCGAAGATACCTCGTATAGATTTACGAATAATTGCAATAATTGGTGTCCGGTAAATAACATTAAATTATCTCAAGGGCGCCAGCCAGTTCCCCGCTCCTCAAGAGACGGGGTAGGGTTGGGGTTTGTAAATTGTTGAGTATGAAGATTTTAATCTTATGGTAATATTACTGGTTCCACCCCTTCTTGAAGATTTTGTCCGCTTAAGGACTAAATCGCCCCTACATGGGAGGGGAGTTGGCTGACGCCCTGCGGCATTTTTGTAGAAGAACTCTTGTCTTTTATCTTCTTCTATCTACATCGCAAGCGACACTTGCGAAAGTTGTATTCTGTTCTTTTCTTGTTGATTGTTGATACTATTTTGTTATTTGCTGTTAATTATTCGGCGGATTGTTTTTTTTGCATTAATTTTGCACATTATTTTAATGCAAGAACAAACAAGAAATGAAAAAGTCACTCTTTTGTGCCTTGATAGCACTGATAACCGTGACAGCGGTGCACGGACAAGATATGATACCTAATGAGTCGTTTCTGATTGGTTCAGTGAAATTTACGATGGTGCCCGTCGAAGGAGGCACGTTTATGTTGGGACACGATGCGAAGACCGACGACGACTTCTCTGCCGACGGTCCGGCACATGAAGTCACTGTCGGTGATTTCTATATCGGCGAGACCCCTGTCACTCAGGCGTTGTGGACGGAGGTGATGGGCGACAACCCCTCGAAATTCGCAGGCCACGACATGAATCCCGTTGAGCATGTGAACGTGATGAACTGCCGACAGTTTATCGCAAAACTAAATGAGATGACGGGTCGCAATTTCCGTTTCCTGACTGAGGAGGAGTGGGAATATGCCGCGCGTGGCGGTAAATATTCGCACGGGTACACCTATGCCGGCGGCAATGACTTGGAGGAGGTGGCTTGGGTGCATCACAACAGCGGCGAGCATACCCATCCCGTGAAGCAGAAAACGCCTAATGAATTGGGACTGTATGACATGACGGGCAATGTGTGGGAATGGACTAGCAGCGGTTTCGCGCGATATGGCAAACAGCCGAAACTGCAGCCCACCGACGGCGGTTACCGCTTCGTCTATCGCGGTGGCGCTTATTATACCGACGAGCGGTTCTCGCCCGTCTATCACCGCTCGCACGGCCAAATCTCCGATGCCACTAGTTACATCGGTCTGCGTCTGGCCATGGACTTCCCTGTGACAGAAGAACCGGAATCTACGGAGAACCCGGAAAGCGCGGAATAGTTGGAAGGCACGGAGTCTCTGAAATGAGAAAATAACAATCAAATAAAACAAATCAAACCAATAAAACCTATGAAGAAACTGCTAATACTGTTGATGTCGGCGGTGGCGACAGCCGTGTGGGCTGGCCCCGTGACCATTGAAACCAAGAACATGACACTCTTGTTGAATGCCGATACGGGCAAACAACCGGAATATGTGTATTTCGGCCCGCGTCTCGACCGGAGCGACGCCGACCATGTGCAACGCCATGCCGAGGGACGTATGAACGCCTATCCCGTCTATGGCATGAACTGTCCCGCCGAGGCCGCTCTCGCCATACGCCATGCCGACGGCAACATGTCGTCGGAAATGGTGGTTACAGGTGTGGACCGCCTGAAGAATGACGGCAACACTATCACCGTGATACACATGAAAGACAAGGTCTATGCCGTCACTCTGGACCTCTGCTACATGGAGTATAAAGACGTGGATATGATCGAGGCATGGACGGAAATCACCAACAACGAGAAATCGACCGTCACACTGACGCAGTTTGCCTCTGCCATGCTGCCTGTCCGCCGCGGCGACGTGTGGCTGTCGCATCTCTATGGTTCGTGGGGCAATGAGGCGCGGTTGGTGGAAGAGCCCTTGCAGCCGGGACAGACCATTATCAGAAACAAAGACGGAGTGCGCAACTCCCATACCGACCATGCTGAGGTGATGTTCTCGCTCGATGGAAAGGGACGAGAGAATCAAGGCGATGTGATTGGCGCGGCACTCTGCTACAGTGGCAATTTCCGCCTGAAAATCGATACCGACGACACCGAATACCACTATTTCTATGCGGGCATCAACGAGGACAACTCGGAATATCACCTGAAGAAAGGCGAGAAGTTCGTCACGCCCCACCTGGCACTGACCTATAGCCGCGAGGGCTTGAGCGGTGCCTCGCGTAACTTCCACAAATGGGGCCGCAAATACCAACTGATGCACGGCAACAAAGAACGTAAGATTCTGCTCAACTCGTGGGAAGGCGTCTATTTCGACATTAACCAGGAGGGTATGGATCAAATGATGGGCGACATCGCTGACATGGGCGGAGAATTGTTCGTGATGGACGACGGATGGTTTGGCGTGAAATATCCGCGTAAGACTGACAACTCATCGCTCGGCGACTGGGAGGTGGACCGCAACAAACTGCCTGAGGGCATCGACGGACTGTTGCGCGACGCGAAGAAGCACGGCATCAAGTTCGGCATCTGGATAGAGCCAGAGATGACCAACAGCGTGAGCGAACTCTACGAGAAGCATCCCGACTGGATTATCAAAGCCCCGGAGCGCGACCCCGTGCTCGGACGCGGCGGCACACAGTTGGTGCTCGACTTGGGCAATCCGAAGGTGCAGGATTTCGTGTTTGGTGTGGTGGACCGTCTGATGACGCAGTATCCCGAGATTGATTACATCAAATGGGATGCCAACATGCCGGTGATGAATCACGGCAGCCAATACCTGCCCATGGCCGAGCAGAGCCACCTCTACATCGCTTACCACCGTGGATTCGAGGCTGTGTGCAAGCGTGTCCGCAACAAATATCCCGACCTGACCATCCAGGCGTGTGCCAGCGGCGGCGGGCGTGCCAACTGGGGCGTGCTGCCGTGGTTTGACGAGTTCTGGGTGAGCGACAACACCGACGCCCTGCAGCGCATCTACATGCAGTGGGGCACCTCGTATTTCTTCCCTGCCATCGCCATGGCTTCACACATCTCCGCCACACCCAACCACACCGTGTTCCGCACCACATCGCTGAAATACCGCATCGACGTGGCCATGAGCGGTCGCTTGGGTATGGAGATACAGCCGAAGAACATGACCGACGAGGAGAAAGACCTCTGCCGCAAAGCCATCGCAGAGTATAAGCAGATACGCCCAGTGGTGCAGTTCGGCGACATCTACCGTCTGCTTTCTCCCTATGAGAAGAAGGGCGTGGCGTCGATGATGTATGTGTCGGAGCAGAAAGACAAGGCCGTGTTCTACTGGTGGAAGACCGAGTCGTTCCAAAACGAGCACCTGCCGCGGGTGAAGATGGCAGGATTGGATGCTTCGCGCCGCTATAAGGTGCACGAGTTGAACCGCATCGACGTGCGTCCGCTCGACTGCGAAGGTCAGGTCTATTCGGGTGAGTACCTCATGACCCGCGGACTGGAGATGCCCTACCGCAACGATGTGGAGTGGAACAAGAAAAACGACTGGTCGAGCCGCGTCCTGTTGTTGGAGGCACTATAACAACGACAGATGATGGTGGGCGGATATACATAAAGTATATCCCAACAAGTTGTTTGTCAAAATTTCTGACGAGTTGTATTCTCGGAAAGAAATTGGAATAATTGGTCAGAAATTCACTTTCCTTTTTGGTCAATTGTTCCAATTTCTTTTCCAAATATTCTTAATAATCTTATTTCTTTCCTATATTTCTTATTTCGTATTTCTTATTTCGTATTTATTTACTACCTTTGCACCCGATTTCAGGAAATGCGAGAAATATTAATAGTCATATTGCTTATTTATGTTTAAAAATTTTAATGGTTATCACATGGTTGAGGCGTTGCATCATGCCAACCTCACCAAGTGGTTTCATCCCAATCATGTGATGAAAAAGGCCATTCAGGCTGTTATCATTCTCTTGTTGACCCTTGTGGTGTGGAATCTGCCCGCGTCGGCTTTCGGCATTGAGGGGTTGACGGTGGTGCAACAGCGTATCATGGCCATTTTCGTGTATGCCGCCCTCATGTGGGTGTTTGAGGTGGTGCCGGCTTGGGCCACATCCATCTCCATCATGGTGCTGTTATTGATTTTCACGTCCGACAGCGGTTTGAAATGGATGGTTCAGCCTGACGAAGTGGGCACGTTGCTCTCTCATAAGAGTATCATGGCGTCTTTTGCCGACCCCGTCATCATGTTGTTTATCGGCGGATTTATCCTTGCCATTGCCGCCACGAAGACGGGTCTTGACTCGCAGTTGGCGAAGGTGCTGATCAAACCCTTCGGCACGAAAAGCAGCAGTGTGTTGTTGGGCTTCATCCTTATCACGGGTTTGTTCTCGATGTTTGTCAGCAACACCGCCACGGCGGCTATGATGCTCACGTTTCTGACCCCGGTGTTCCGTCAGTTGCCTCCTGAGGGAAAGGGCCGCATCGCCATGGCCCTGTCTATTCCTGTGGCAGCCAATTTGGGCGGCATGGGCACACCTATCGGCACACCGCCGAACAACATCGCACTGAAATACCTCAATGACCCTGAAGGCCTGAATATGGGACTGGGCTTCGGCGAGTGGATGCTGTTTATGTTCCCGTTGGTCATCGTGTTGTTGTTCATCAGTTGGGGCATTCTCTCGAAGTTGTTCCCCTTCACACAGAAGACCGTGGAACTGGAGATTGAGAGCAAGATGAAGAAAGACAAGAAGACAAAGATTGTCATCTTCACGTTCATCATCACCGTGTTGTTGTGGGTGTCTGACTCATTGACCGGCATCAACTGTAACACAGTGGCGCTCATTCCCTTCATGGTGTTCTCCATGACCGGTGTCATCGATCGCCGCGATTTGGAGGAGTTGAACTGGAGTGTGCTGTGGATGGTTGCCGGCGGTTTTGCCTTGGGTTATGCGCTCAACGGTTCCGGACTTGCCGAGAATGCGGTGAAGAGCATCCCCTTCGGTGACTTCTCGCCTGTATTGATTTTGGTGCTGTCGGGTTTGTTGTGCTATCTGCTTTCCAATTTCATCAGCAACAGTGCCACTGCGGCTCTGCTCATGCCCATCCTGACAGTGGTATGCGCAGCCATGGGCGACAAATTGGAAGCCATCGGCGGCACGCCTACCGTACTCATCGGTGTGGCTGTGGCTGCTTCGAGCGCGATGATTCTGCCCATCTCCACACCCCCGAATGCGCTGGCATTCTCAACCAATCTCGTCACACAGAAACAGATGGCGAAAATTGGCATCATCATGGGTGTCGTCACCATGCTGCTCGGTTATGGCCTGCTGTATCTCTTGGGTACGGCGAAGATGCTGTAATGGTTTAGTGTTTAGGGTAGAGGGTTTAGTGTTCTGGTCGTGTCACGTATCGGACACTTACACTGAATATCCTCCTTTGTTATACTTTGACGGGGAATCTGATATGAAAGTCAGATTCCCCGTCAAAGTGATTTCTGTGTTTTTCCATTGTGAAAATAGTACGTTGATTATTTGTACTTTTTCTTACTTTTTTATATCTTTGCAACATCGAAACAAATATAATAAGAAATAATCCTGATGAGAAAAACTCTTATAGGCATATTGATGCTACTTGTGACATTTCAAGTTTTATCAAAGACAGAAGAAACGAACACAAAAATCGATGGTTCGAGAATCTTGACATGTCCATATTGTGGTGCTAAGAAAGAAGTCCTTAATTTGTTGTCAGGCAACAACCTTGGACAGGTTGTGTGGTCTGACAACAAGACCATCGCTCCGATGCTCCCAAGAGTGTCATTTGTTCAGAAATGTCCTCAATGTGGGGGTTATTACATGATGTCGCGACAGAAAAACGATGAATTCAGTGGGAATCCGTCAAGTGAAAAGGGTGAATTATCATATCAAGAACTGAAAGAAGCATGGGCCAAATTGAAATCACTCCCTGATTTGACCCAAAATGAAAAGACTGCGGTGTTGATGATGCAAGTGTGGGCATACAACGATAAATACACTCGTGGAAAAGACATCCCAATACCCGATGAGGAAAAAACTTACTTTAAGATTATTGTTGATGACCTTCTATTGCTTGATGATGTTGACGAATTACTCAAACGAGAGTTGTTGCGTGAGACTGGGCGTTTTGAAGAAGCCACTGCGCCACTCAATACTTTTGACAGCAACAATGGCATTCTTGTAGAGGCTAAAAAGAAATTCTTAAAGTGTATCTCCACACTCGATACTAAACCGTTTATCGTCCTTGGGGACAAAAAGGATATTAGTGATAGATGAACGGTTTAGTAATAACGGGGAATCTGATGTGAAAGTCAGATTCCCCGTATACGTTTTTTTCGCCCCTTCAGTTTTTTTCCTTTTTTCGGTTTCCCAGACTTGAATGGATACCACTCTGTTTCGGTTGTGATGTATTATCTTCGCAACCGGAAATTATATATAGGTTAGTCAATCTCTCCCATGACTCCCAGTCCTCCCAGAGTTCCCATAACTCCCAAACGACCAAACAACCAACCAACCATGAACAACACAACAATAGAAGAAATAATCTCTGAAAACCAACGGCGGAATGAGGCGATGAATGCCTTGTTCGACCCTGAGACAGGCGAGGGGAGCATCGGTGAGCGTGTGGCTGTGGAAATCAGCGACGCGGCCGATACGCCCCGCACTTGGTACTTGCCGTGTGCGATGTGCCAAGACCCGTATGCTACGCAGGTCATTCGGACTGGTTCGCTCGAGGCTGCCGAACGGCATTTCTCGCCCCATTACCATCCTTTGGCACAGGCGCGCGACCGTTTTTGCCGCCTCCGTTGCCGTTATGATTTCGCCTATTGGGCTTGGCGCTTTGTGAGAATCAAGCCCAAGGCTGGCGGTGAGGATGTGCCGCTGCGATTGAACCGTCCGCAACGGCGGTTGGTGTCGCTCTTTGAGGAGATGCGCCTTGCGGGGCAACCTGTCCGCGTCATCGTGTTGAAAGCGCGCCAGTGGGGCGGTTCCACCGTGACGCAAATCTATATGGCATGGCTGCAACTCATCCAACAGCAAGGACTCAACTCGCTGATTGTGGGCCATGTGAAAATCTCGTCGGCAGAGGTCTGCGGCATGTTCGACAAGATGCTCGACGCCTATCCTGTGGAGATGCTTTATGAACAAGGGAAGATGCCCGACAAGGTGCCGCCGAAGATAAAGGGTGACCGCCACACGCCGTTGTTGCGGCAGATACCGTCGCGCAACTGCAAAATCAAGGTGGGCAGCGCAGAGACACCCCATTCGGCGCGTGGCGGTGACGCAGCATTGGTGCATTGCACGGAGGTGGCCTTCTGGCGACGGACCAAGGGCAAGACACCCGAGGAGATAGTGCGCTCGGCATGTGCCGGAGCGGCTTATAAACCCGATACGATGATTGTCTATGAATCGACCGCCAACGGTTCAGGTAATTTCTTTCAGCGCGAATACGACGCGGCCGTACGGGGCGACTCGCAGTTCCGTCCGCTGTTCGTCGCATGGTGGCAGATAGAGCAATATGCCTTCCCGGTGGCCGACCCGGCGGCTTTTGCCACGATGATTTATGAGGGGCGCAATGACGATGTGGCACCCTCTGACCGTGCCGAACCGGGGTGTTATCTCTGGCGTTTGTGGCAAATGGGTGCGACCCTCGAAGCCATCCAGTGGTACATCATGGCGCGCAAACAGTATGCCGACCATGGCGATTTCGCGTCGGAATACCCCAGCGACGATGTCGAGGCGTTCAAGCACTCAGGTGCCATCGTGTTTGATGAGCATCTGGTGGCGCGTCTGCGGCCCGCATGTTGTGCTCCCGCCTATCGGGGCGATTTGGCTGCCGCGGAGCGCACCGGTCGTGGCGCGTTGTCGGGTATCGAGTTCATCGCGTCGGCTTACGGGCAGTTGTGGATATGGGAACAGCCCGAGACGAGTGCCGCCATGATGCTGACAGACCGTTATCTGGTCGTGGTGGATATCGGCGGGCGCAGCAGTCAGAGCGACTGGTCGGTCATCTGTGTCTTCGACCGCGGGGCGATGGCTGCCGACGGCTTGCCGCGTATCTGTGCACAGTGGTACGGGCATATCGACATGGACCTGTTGGCATGGAAAGCGGCACAGGTGGCTTGCTATTACGACCATGCGCTGCTTGTCATCGAGAGCAACACGCTGGAGACACATGCCGAGGGGCATCTGCTCGAGGGCGGCGACCAGTCGCATTATATCCTCAGCGAGATACGCGATGCGTATGACAATCTCTATGCCCGACCGCGGAGTGCGGACGAGATACGCGAGGGAGCGCCTCTGCGCTATGGCTTTCACACGAATGTGCGCACCAAACCGCAGATTATCTCCACCCTCATCGCCGTGGTCCGCGACGGGTTATACGAGGAGCGCGATGCCCGGTGTCTCGATGAGATGCTGACCTACGAGCGCCGTCAGAACGGGTCGTACGGTGCTGTTGACGGTCATCACGACGACCTTTTGATGACACGCGCCATCGGACTGCATATCTGTTATCACGAGATGCCATTGCCCCGGCGAATCGAGCGTCGACGCACCTTGCCCCGCCGCACCGCCCCGAAAGGGGGGATGGTGTGGTGATTTTAAGGGGGAGTTAAAGAAGTTAAAGAAGTTAAGGAAGTTAAAGGACAATAGTCTGTTTTCGACAAGGTCGTTAAAGACCTTAAGGACCTTAGCGACCTTAAGGACCTTAAAACCTGAAGACACAATCATCAATCAATTACTGAAGTTTCGGGAGTTATGAGGTGGAGTTATGAGGTGGAGTTATGAGGGGCCATTACATAATAACAAGCAAAACAATAATGTTTCAAAGACATTTGGCTCTTCTTAACTCCTCGTTTTAACTCCATTTATAACTCCCCATCATAACTTCCTAACGTTCAATTAATTATTATACTATGACAATGACAAGTAATGAACAATCCCTCTTTGGGAGAGGCTCCGTGGGAGGCTCCTTGCTGATGGAGGCCGCCCGTTATTGGAACGGTATGGCGCAGTTTCGTAAGCAGCGTGAGCGTTGCAAGCGTTATACCTATGGTGACCAATGGAAAGACCGTGTGTTTGTTGACGGTCAATGGATGACGGAGGAGGATTATATCCGCCGTCAGGGTAATGAACCGCTGAAAAACAACCTTATCCGTAGGTTGGTGAAGAACGTGCTCGGGCATTTCCGTGAGGCCGATGACCGGATGGCTTGCACGGCGTGCCAACCCGAAGACCGGATGGCGGCGAAGGTGATGACTAAAGCGTTGCAGAGCAACCAACGGCTCAACCGCAGTGTGGAACTGAACGCGCGCAGTCTGGAGGAGTTTTTGATTTCCGGACTGGTAGTGCAGCGCAAATCGTTCGGTGTGCGACAGGGTAGGGCAGACTGCTGGACCGACTGCGTCATGCCCGACCATTTCTTCATCGACAGTGCCATGCGCGACTGCCGTGGGTGGGATGTGCGGTGCCTGGGCGAGTTGCACGACATCCCCTTCTCGGCCTTGTGCCGCGATTTCGCCCGCAGCGCCGCCGATTACCAGCATCTGCGTGCCATCTACGCCCCTGCCGACTATCTCGAGCGTGTAGCGCTGGTGTGTCAGGCGTTTGGCGAGTCGTCGCCGAATCAGGATTTCTACACGTCCCCCGACGGTCTGTGCCGTGTGGTGGAGGTGTGGCGCAAAGAGGAGCGCGAACGGCTCATCTGTCATGACACCTCGACGGGAGAGGTGTATAAGATTGATGCCGCCAACTATGAGACGATGATTGGCGGCAAGGACCATATCCGCACCGAGTGGTTCATCGACGAGGAGTGGCATTACTATTTCCTCACCCCCTTCGGTGATGTGCTTGAGGAGGGTGCCTCACCCTATGCCCACGGACAGCATCCGTATGTGTTCAAGGCATATCCCTTCATCGACGGCGAGGTGCATTCGTTTGTGGCGGATGTCATCGACCAGCAGCGTTATACCAACCGCCTTATCTCGCTCTACGACTGGGTGATGCGCTCGTCGGCGAAGGGCATCCTGCTCGTGCCCGAGGAATGCATCCCCGACGGTTATTCGCTCGACGACATTGCCGAGGAGTGGGCGCGGTTCAATGGGGTCATTGCCGTGCGTGCGCGTGCCGGTTCGGTGTTGCCGCAGCAGATATCCACCAATGCCACGAATATCGGCATCAAGGAACTGTTGCAGACCCAGTTGGATTTCTTCGAGGATATTTCGGGCGTGTCGGGCGTGTTGCAGGGAAAGCGCGAATCGGCGGTGACCAGCGGCACGCTCTTCGCCCAGCAGACGGCCAATGCCGCCCGCTCGCTCATCGACATCCTCGACACCTTCCGCGGTTTCCTCATCGACGGGGCCAACAAAGATGTGTGTAATATGCAGCAGTATTATGACCGCCCGCGCAGTTATTGGGCAGATGCTCCAAGTGATTCGGAAAAGCCTGACTACCTTTCCTACATCCCCGAGCAGATGCGCGACGTGTCCTTTGACGTGGAAATAAAAAAAACGGCGTGAAAAGTGTATCGGAAAGAAATTAGAATAATCTGGACAGAAATTATAATCAATTCTTTTATAATTTATTAGTGTCCGTTAAATGATATCAAACTTTCTCAAGGGCGTCTGCCCACTCCCCACCCCTTTAAGGGGCGGGGCAGGGGCGGGGTATGTAAACCAGTTCCCTATGAACGGAGAACGGCCGATGGCGAATGATGTGGAGTGCCCTGCGGGCAGAAATTCCGCAAATCAGTTCAAATCAAACAGATAACAAGAGATTTGATAAAATTGTGAAGATTTGAACGATTTCTGCCACGGAGTGGCACTAACATTACTTCCCGTTGGTCCCACAAAAACCCTTTTATAATTATTTTACATTATTTAACAAATGGGGGGGTAAAAAGTGAAGATTTGTATTATCTTTGCAAATTATATCATCTATACTACATCCATAGACAACGCAGGGGGCTTACGCGTCGCCTGAGGCAATCGATAGAATAACGACTAAACTCAAAAACGAAATATCATGAATACAAGAAAACACTTTTTCCCATTGATAGTGGTTTGTCTGCTGTTGGCCGTCATCACGGGTTGTGGCGGCGATGATGATGGTCCCACTCCCCAACCGACACCACCGACACCCTCTACACCCACCACCCCCAAAGGTTATCCCACGGTGACCGTCGAAAAGAGTGTCGTGAACGTCTTCGGAGGAGCAAAGGTAGAGACCAAGGCCTCGCAACTGCTGATAGATGGTGACCTCGTGGCATCGTGGACCGACGAGAACACCCAGCAATGTAAAGTGGCGATGAAGTGCAACGGACGTAATGTGAACAACGGCGACACCCTCGAAGAAGAAGGGACGCTTTCGCTCACCGTCACCAACAACGATGGCAACTCCACGTCGAAAGACATCACGCTTATCAACTCGGCCGTGTCGTTGAAGTCAACTGCGATATCCGCGACCTTTCAGGTGGGGCAGGAAATCAATATACTCGATTATTTCACTTTCGCCGACGGCATCACACTGGTAAAGACCGTGGTGGAGATTGACGGCAAGAGTTTTGAGGTGGCTGACCCGGAGCATTTTATTCCGGAACGGGCGGGCAATGCCTCCGTCACCTTTACGGTTCAGACCAAGAGCGGAAAAACGGCAGATGTGAAGTTCGACAACATCACCGTCAATCCCATGGAATATCAGGCCATGGACATCAGCAACCTGCAACCCAAAGAAATTCTGCCCATCGTGAGTAAAGTCAATGTCGGCGACAGAAGCGCCTACGACCACATTGAGCATCTGCGCATAGCCGAGGGCACCCGCGTTCGTGATATGATGTGGCAGTATGGCGCCGGCAATTATTCCCCATCGGAATACCAGGCACTGATGAAAAGACTCTATACGGGTATGATTGGCGAGAAACCACAGGGCTTTGATAATTTTGAGTTGGTGGGAAAGGATATTGGTGATGGAACTGAACATGGTCATGACACTTGGGACATCCTCAGTTCCATCGTCCAACATGCCAATTTTATCGTAATGAAGGATTTTGGAAATGCGGTAGATGAACTCTATCAAAAGCAATCACAAAATGCGATAAATATATTTGCTACCTCAGGGAGTGCAGAAATTACCTCAAAAAGCGATTATAATTCATCTAATTACGATTATACCAACTTAAATAAATATACAGGTAGAAGCAATTTCCTTTGGTTCTTGTCTGGGTCAAATCTAGTAAAAAGACAAGGTGTTTTGACGAACAAAATTTGCCAGGAAGACATGGATTTGCCCGATGAACATTCCGTTTATAGCGTTCCCCAATCAAATGCCAACAGCAAGAACGTTGCCCAAATTGATAAACATATCATGATTTCCGTAGGCACCAATAAAAACGGTGATGTGGATATTTCAAACAGTACCAGTGGCAGTAAATTCCCCGTTGGCTTCCATCCTGACGTGCTGTTCTCGGGGCGAGCCTTTCCTTTTAACACGATCGAAGGGAATGTCTATGGTGAAGACGGTAATTATCGCACATCCTACACCAACTTCACCAATCTTGCGATGACCGACCTGTGTTTCCAAATGTATGCGGAGGTGGCGGATGTGGACCAACTGATGAACATGATACGTGCCACTGCGCTGACCAACAAGACACATCTAGACGGGAAGACGCAGAGCCTTCACCTCATCAATCCCGCAGGGTTCATCCTGAAATACCTCATGCCCACTGTGCCTGCCTCACTGAAAGAGGGTGCGAAGACAGAACTGCAACCGGGCTACTACCACGGTGTGGCATTCTGCATACCCGGCGCGGAGGTGTACATCGACGGTGAGTGGGTGCCCTTCACTAACGCCAACAAAGACCGCATCAAAGGCAAGAACCCCTTCAACCTGAAATGGCGGCTCAACGGCGACCTGCTGCCACAATATGGCTATAAGCCCGGTGACACCATCACCGGCACTCTCCTCGTCATCGACGACCAGTGGCACGGCCTCAACATCACCAAAGACATCACCCTCCAACTGACGCAATGATAGTTGGTGGTTTAGTCGTTTGGTGGTTTGGTTGTTTGGTGCTCTATCGCTTCGGCGAGAAATCTAACTAACGTGAGTTCGACGAAATATAACTGTCTGAAAATTTGGTGATTAGCGAAAATTGTTGTAACTTTATAGTGTTGAAATACAAAGTTTTACAAACAATAATCGCTATGATCACCGAGGACAAAGTTACGGAATTATTTTGTATTGCAGACGATTTCTGCAAGTTTTTT
>JAFZAH010000009.1 GCA_017548275.1 Prevotella sp. | reverse complement strand
CCCATCGACAGTACAAATGCTGTGATGAGAATCTTGAACAAAGGGTCTTTAAAACCACCGAAAAACCCCACCAAGATAATCATTATTGTAGCAATGAGCATGATAGCAGGCATCACCCAAATGGCAGTTCCCATGCTGCCCAGAAGTATGACAGCGGTAATACCTGTTCCCACTGTCAACGCTATCATGGCGATGGAAATCCAATGGAAGCAAGTGTCTCTCAACCTATTCCACAACGTTTTTTTCTCTGGTGGAGTAAGGACATTGACACCATATTTCGCACGGCTTTCAAGCACTTGTGCGTCGGTTAAACCCGAATAATGTTTTTTTGTGGTCATCTATATAGAAGTTAGATATCGTATCTCAAGACATCGTTTACACTTTTATACCTCCTTAGAAGGTGGTGTTTAGTGTTCCTTAGAGCACACTATGTATGTGAATAGACCCCCTAGGGGGTCGGCACTTCTAAAGAAGCGATATATCAAGAGTTCGTTGACATTTTGTACACATTTAGACAACAGGCATAACAAATTCCTCGCTTTGTCTTATTTTGCCGTCTTGCTTTATCAGGAGTCGGTGTTCATTGACCAAGAGGACCACATCAACGTAAGTATGCATCAGTGACGGTATCACCTTTACGTCCGTATTAAGAACGTTTATCGTGAGGTCACTCCTTACCAGCCGGATAAAATGTATCTTATTGAGATTGTTGCAGTCCAGTTCGGGTTTCACGCACACCTCATAGTCTCCGGGGAGCGGGCACATGGGCATATCGAGGTCCCTACTGATTCGCGACGGCGTTTTATGTCCGAGGGTGGAGTAATGGTGCCGGAAATTATGGGCAGCCATGAACTCGGAGGAATGACGAAGTAACTCTTTAAAGTCCTCATGCCTTTGTAAGAGCAGGGTGTTTCCGACCTTTTGGTTGAATCTCTCCACGACCCCGTTCCTCCATGGTTCGCTCACGGGGATGAACATTGGTGTCACATTGAGGCTCATGGCTGTCCTGAGAAGCGTCCCGAGTGCTCTGGGGTGCCTATTGCTGCCCTTGAACGAAAGCTCGTTGTCGAGCTGGAGGAAGTCGGGGACAGAGTAGTACTTCCAGAATGAGACAACGCTTCTTGTCACCTCAAGGGCACTCTTATCGGGGATGGGATATACACCCGCATAGCGCGTGTCGTTGCTGATAATCGTAAGCAGGTAAAAACGCTGTCCGCCACCAATGTACCGGGGGCCGATGAGATCCATCTGGTGCATGTTTAATGGGGGTTCTGGATACTCTATACCACTTCGCTCATACCGAATCTTCGACTTCACCAGCCCATGCCTCTTGAGGATGCGGTTAATCGTAGCAATGGAAGGGGGCTCCTTACCCTGGTCTGAGATGTCGTGCCATATCGAATACGCACCTGACTCCAAATGGGGAGACGACTCCAATCTAAGACGGGTGGAAACAACCAATTCCTCCATCAACGAAGACGTCTGGTTGGCATTGTGATGAGGGGCGCGCGAATGTGACTCCTGCCAGACAGGGGAACCTGTATTGTAACGGCTTATCCATTTGTATACCCACGTACGGCTGCGGTTCAATTCTACGGATATGTCAGATTGGCTCTTGCCGGCAAGATACAACAGTACTGCCTGTTCTCGTAATGATTCTTCATTTGCCATAATACTTGATAGTTGGTTTATGGCAGGAAATGTACAAAATAATTCAAAGAACGATGATGTTGATTCTAACTATATATTTATGGACCCATTGAAATTTAATTTATGGTATTATATCGAAGTAAAAGTCAAACTATTCAAACGGCATTTGTAAACGATGTCTTGAGACATAATGTAAACGATGTCTTGAGACAAAGTGTAAACGATGTCCTGAGACACGGCACCTAATTTCTAATTTCTAATTAATCATCCCTTCACCCTAAGATTCTTACAGATGCACGGTAACGCCTAATTTTAGTTCAAAGGTATTACATTTTACATCGTCATAATAAGAATAGTGAGTACGACGGGCGAAGTATGAACCTGACAGCAAGACGCTCCAGTTGCGGGTAATGTCAAACTCCGCCATCGGGTTGATAGCGAGCAGGGCGGCATTTCCCTTGTCACCCTGTGAGTTCAGATGAAGCATTTCATCATGAGTGAGATTGCTCAGGTCGGTATTCTTATCGTAACCCTTCCATGTGAAAATGCGGTAATAATGGGCGTTAAGGACGAAACGTCCGAAATGACGCAACTCTAAGTGGGTCTTTGTCTTGACGCTGAAACCGCTACCCATGTTGTAGTCGCGGTCGATGACGCTGTAGTAGTCGCTCTTGGTACCCCCAAGAAGGATGCCGTTGAAGAAGATACGCTGTTCAAGATGTGAAATCATACCCACCTCAGGCATCTGGAAGATGGCACCAGGGCCGAAGGCAGCCGCCTCGCTGATACGGTAGGGTGTCAGGTCGGAACCATCCTTCACTGGCTCTGAATCGAAGTAGTCGAAATGCTGGTACAGACCGAATTCCGCCCTGATGTTCTCCCGCTCAATCATTGGTGTGCTCCACAGGCGTCCCATGAGGTGTAGTTGATTGAAGAGCGGTTGGTTTTTGGAGAGTCCGAAGATAAATTCCGACTCAAAGAAGTCATAGGGTGCGTTGTGCTCATCCTCGTTCACCGGGTCGCCATATTGCATGGATAGATTGACATACGGATTGTGTTCACCCTTAAAGTGATTACCGTCATCAGCCAGATAGCGCTCACCAGCGGAAATAGATATTTGCACAGGGTTGCGGTTGTAGTCGTGGTAGCGATAGTGGTCGTGGCGCACTCTCCAGGCATCACCGGTGGCCATTCGCTTCAATGCACCCATGGGGTTGAAGATGGCAGCCCCAAACTCCCGCCAGAAGCGCGGCCATCCCTGTTTGGAGTCATCGAGAAAGATACGGCTGACACGATTGGTGATTTCTCCGATGCAGATGCCTCCGCAGGTAGTGGCAATAAGGTCGTTGATGGCAGGAGGTTCTATCTCGCCGAGGAACTCCCACTCCAAGGAGCCAATCATGGCGAATGGTGCCGACTCCCAGAATGTGAGTCCCTGTGAGCGGGCGGAGTTGAAATAGAGGTTGCCGTGATAGGGGTGCATGAAGAGGTTTGTAGAGAACTGGTCATTGTCCCACACAAATCCGTTTTTGAAGTTTTCCTTCCAGGTGTTCAGCGTAGTCTGAGCAAAGTCGGCATTCAGGGCATAACGGTCGAAACCGTGTACGAAGACATTCACGCCAGTCACTTGTGCCAGTGCCCACCACGGATGCTTTTTGCCCAGTCCTGGTGCCATCAATGAGTCGGCGGGTGTAGTTTCCTCAAATCTATTCACCACTGCCGACTGACGATTCTCGTTGTGGGGGTAACGGAACGTAAGACCCGCCTCAGCCAGCATCCTGTGACGGTAGTTTCTCTGATGGTGATAATAGCGTGTGTCGCCATAGCCCACAGAAGCGAAAACACCCACGTTGGACGATAACTGATAGTCGGCATTCAGACGTGCCTGTATGGAGAAGAGACGTTTAGGACCTTCATCACTCTTTTTCTTGAAAGTCTCGATATGGAAGTAACCGATGTCGCCACTGAGCGAGAATTTCGGGGTGAGTTGTGCGTATTGTCCCAAACGATAAAAAAGTGCCCCCGAGAAATCCTCATCGAAACCCATATAATGAGTTCCCATACCTATCACATTATAGGTGCTCTTATTGCGGAATCGGATGGCAGAGTTCAACTTCGAACTGGTGCCGGCGAATACCATAAAGTCGATGGTGGTCGAGGGGTTCACATTCACCAGGCCAATTTTGTGCCCCTCGGTGTCCTTCGTATAGTTCACCAGACCAACCTGCCAGCCTTTAGGGTGTGATTCAGCTACGTTGATGATACCTATCTGGGTTCCATTCAATTGGTCAGCATAGTTATAGCCACCCACCTGCATACCTCTCATATAGCCTGAAGAAACATTGAGTAGTCCTGCGGCCTGTATGCCGTTCTCCACACCCATCGATATGTTGGTAACACCACTGAATTGGAACCCCCTCATCGGTGATGAAGAAATGTTGGAAAAGCCAGATAATTGAACACCCTCGACACGTCTTGCATAGTTCGACAGCATATTTATCTGCGCACCCTTCAGTGTGTCGGTGTGACTGGTCACACCGATGCTGAAGTTGGTGACGTGGGTAGTGTCTTCTTGATTGTTCTTACCGATGTCGATGGCGAGGCCATGACTAAGTTGAGCCGAGGTTGTTATTGCTATTGTCAGCATCGAGGAAGACAACAACAGTATGCGGCCGGTTCTTTTCATAACGATCCGATTTAAAATGGCTAGGAACTCTCTTAAATGCTCAATTCATCGAGCACGGTAATCAGTCGTTTGTCAAAACGCTTGTCGGTTCGGATGCACTCGGTGAAGGGAACATAGACTATGTCGTTGTTGCGGTAGCCTACCATGACATTGCGCTGGCCCTGCTTGATGGCCTCGACGGCACCGACACCGGTACAACTGGCAAGGATACGGTCACGAGCCGACGGACTTCCACCACGCTGCAGATGACCAAGTATGGACACACGCACGTCGAATCCGGGGAACTCCTTCTTGACACGGTCGGCATAATAAAGGGCACCGCATTTCGGACTCTCCGACACAATGACAATGCACGATTTCTTCGACTTGCGGATACCGCGCTTCATAAACTCGGCCAATTGGTCTTCGTTGGTCACCTCTTCGGGTACGATGGCAGCCTCAGCACCACAGGCAATGGCACAGTTCTGCGCCAGGAAACCGGCATCACGTCCCATCACCTCAATAAAGAAGATGCGCTCGTGTGAGTTGGCAGTGTCGCGTATGCGGTCCACACACTCCATGATGGTGTTCATCGTGGTGTCATAGCCGATGGTAGCGTCTGTGCCATAAAGGTCGTTGTCGATGGTACCGGGCAGTCCGATGACGGGGAAGTCGTACTCCAAGCCGAAATTCCAAGCACCCGTCAGCGATCCGTTACCGCCGATGACTACCAATGCGTCAATCTCCTCCTTCTGGCATGTCTCGTAGGCCTTTTGCATGCCCTCGGGGGTCATAAACTCCTTGCTTCTGGCAGTCTTCAGGATGGTGCCCCCCTTAGTGATGATACCGCTCACGTCCTCGGTGGTGAACTGTTTTACCTCCCCTTTGATGAGGCCGTCGTAGCCTCGGTAGATGCCTTTGATTTTGAAACCGTTGCAGATACCTGCGCGTGTCACGGCACGGATAGCCGCATTCATGCCGGGAGCATCGCCACCCGACGTCAGAATACCGATAGTCTTAATCTTACTCATAATAATTATTTTGACAATTGTCTATTTTTAATTGTTTGCATATTTTTTCATTAGTCGGAACTGATGGCGGAATACCAGGCAGGCCATACCGAGATAAACTGCAGCCTGTATCCAGAGGATACGTATCTCGGGCAGGACGTGACTGACGCTGGCCCCCATGCTGTTCACGCGAATGTAGGCGCGCACGCCGAAGGTGCTGGGGAAGAGCCATGAGACACCCTGCCAGTAGCCGGGAATGCTGGACTGAGGCCACGACACACCGGTCATAAACAACAGCGGTACCGAGACGAAGACCATCAGCAGCATGACATTCTCACGGTAGCGCACCAAGCACGATACCGTTAGGCCGAAGAATACGCAAGCTAAAGTGTAGGGCAAAAGTACCCAAAACAGGTTCCACCCATTGCCAAGCTGTGGGAAGGAGAACATTGCAGGGACGGCCATCGAGAGATAGGCAGCAGCCACAGCGCCAATCATCCCATAGCAGAGCGCCTTGCCCCAGACGATGCGATAGGCACCACGATAGTGCGGATCGTCGTCGGGAATCAGCTGCCCATTGCGGTGACGCTCACGAGCAGTACCAGCAGCCATGCCTATGCCGAGGGCGAGCGCCTGCTGCAGAATAAGCATGAGCACGGCAGGTAACACGCACGAGCCATAGCCACCCGAGGGATTAAACATCGCTACATCGTCAACAGCCAAGGGCTGCGCAGTAATGGCATCTTCACGTTTGGTGTAGTTACCCGCTTTCTTGATGTTGATACCTACACCAAGTCGTGCCGCCTCGACCATAGCGGTCTGATAAACGGCCTTATAGGCAAGCATCAGCGACATGTCGCAATAGACGCTCACATGAGCCTGCTCACCACGGTTGACGCGCTTGGCGAAGTCAGTAGGAAACAGGTAGATACCACGCACCAACTGTCGGCTGATAAGCGAACGGGCTTCATCGAGGTCTTCCGCATAGAACTTCACATTCACATCTGGCGAAGCATCGCAGTCTTTGATGAATTGGCGTGAGAGAGCGCTGTGCGACTGATCAACGACCACCACCGGTGTCTCGTGCAACGTCTCATTGTTGTATATCCACGAATAGAGCAAAGGATAACCCAACGGCACGATGACAAGGAACATCAGCACACCCTCGTCCTTGACAACACGTATCAGCTCGTGGCGGAAGATATAGAGCACATCGGTGAAATGTTCGCGTAATCTATTAAGGAATGTAGACATAATTCAACATTGCGTTTTTTACTTTTTTGAGGACAAGCCATGGCAGCAACGTGAAAGCCACGAGCGCCACGAGGTGGAACCAGACATCGATGACGGGGAAGCCGTTGAGCACCGTGGCCTGATAGATCATCCAGTAGTGACGAAGGGGGAACAGCCAGGACATGGCCTGCAGAGGTGTGTCCATACCCGCCACTGGAAATGCCGAACCGCACATCGAGATGCTGAGTACCGACCATAGCGAACTGATACTCATCGACATGCGCAACGAAGGCATCAGACCGAAGGCGAAAATGCCGAAGCCAAGTCCGGCAGACACCAACAAGAGGGTAAGTCGCACGATGCTCCACACCCCACCAAGCCGCGGGAAATGGAGTACATTGAAGATATAATACTGATATAGAAACATCACGAGCAGGAACACAAGCGCGTGAACAATATACTTGCCTATAATGGCCACAACGATATTGTCGCCGGCGGTGGCGAGCCATTCCTTGCCCGTATCAAACTTCATCTCCATACCAAGAGCGTAAGCCGAGAGCAGCGCCATAAAAAGCATCAGAATGCCTGGCACAAAAACAGTGGTCAGACTGTAGTTGTATGAGCCCTCGGGGTTGGCAATCATGTGGGCGTCGATAGTCACGGGCTGCAGCGCCGCCTTAATCTGTTCCTTTGTCGCACCTTTGGCAGACAACATAGCCTGACCAACCGCCATGGAGCCAAGTGTGCCGAGGGTCTTCATATCCTTCATGGCCATAGAGCCAGCTGTCAGACACGTCATCGTGTAATAGTATGAAATCTTCGGCTGACGACCCGCGAGCAACTTTGCCGACGTGCCTTCAGGTATATAGAGGTAGGCATATACCTTGCCTTCCTGCATGGCGTTGCGTGCCTCGGTGACGTTGGCGAACTGATAGATGACACGTGAGCTCTGCATGGCGTCGAGATTGCGAATGAGACCGCGCGAGGTGGCACTATTGTCCTGGTCAATAACCCCAACGGGCAGGTCCATCGCCACGCCATCATCAAGCATCGTGGTGAAAAAGACCACCAGCAGCAGCGGGAACACAATCATGCAGAAGCCGTATATGCGGTTCTTTCGCACGATAATGCTGAGTTCACGCAGGGCTACGCGACCGATATTTGCGAGATATTTCATTGACTACTCTTTCTTTAGTATCACGGACATGCCCGGACGCACGCCTTCAACTTTCTCCAAGGGACGTGCTCTCACCTCGAATGACTTCTGGTCGTATTGACCGCTGGCCTTTGTAGCCTTCCAAACGGCAAAAGAGCCTTTGTCCTTCATATAGAACACCTTCATCTTCACCTCCTTTTCGAGTGCCGGGATGAGAACCGTTATTTCCGTTCCGACACGCACCCCTTTCAGTTGGTCTTCACGGATGTTGAACGTAGCCCATTGGTCGTCCAGCATTGAAACAGTCATGATGGGACTGCCTGTGCCGACAAGCTCGCCCAACTTCGGATAGACCTCGCTTACCTCACCGTCCATCTGAGCCACCTGCACGGTTTCGTTGATGTAGGAGTTCACTTCCATGACGGCTCCGTTAGCCTGACTAACCTGTGCCGAACTAGCCTTGCGCTCTTCCTGGCGGGCTCCGTTGCGGGCTAAGTCATACTGACTCTGTGCGGCTTTCACCTGGGCATCGGTAACTTCCACGGCGGCCAAGGCCTCATCACGCCGCTGGGCCGTCACCACTCCCTCGTTGTAAAGGTTGTTGACACGCTCATAGGTCTTGCGGGCCACATCGTTGGCTGCCTTGGCCTGCTGCAGAAGTTCGTAGGCGCCACGTATGGTCTCCTCGCGTGCGCCATTATCGGCCATCTCATGGAGTGCTGAAGCAGCATTGTGCGCACTCTCCGCCTGCACCTTCTTGGCTTTCACCTCCGGTGCATCAATGATGGCAAGAACATCACCCTTGTGTACGATGTCGCCTTCCTTTGCACGAAGTTCAAGGATGCGGCCAGGCACCTTGCTCGACACACGGTATTCCTCGACTTCCATCTGTCCTTGGATGATATCTGGGTCACGATTGAGAGCGAGGAAACCGATAAGAGCCACAATGATTACGACAATTGAAAATCCTGCAACGGCGAGCAAGATGTTGTTGTGTTGTTTTTTTGCTTTGTCTGACATATCGTTTATATTTTTATATTTTATATTTAAGTTTCGCATTCGCTCAACTCTCTGTAGTTAAAGAGAATAGAAGGGTAGTTAAAAGAACAATAGTTTTTATTTTTATCATTTTATCACGATGCAACTCGTATGAGGTGCTGGAGTCTTTGCATCTGTTCCTTTTTGCATTTCCGCTGGTATTCCGTGAGGATGGTATGGGCGGAACTTACCGAAAGATAGAACTTGGGAGCCGGTCGTCCCACCACATAATACACACGACGACTCAACGGCCAGTCGGGATATACATCGAGTAAACGCTCACTGCGACGTTTGATCTCCTCAAACATCTCACGTTTGAGACGATTACACGTAGGCGGTAAGGGACGACGGTACATCGAAGACACCACACGAAGAGCGCGCTCCTCACTCACCCAAAAACGCTCTGAGGGACAATTCACGACAATCTTCAGTACGTCGATCATTCCCAAACAGTCGCAGATTTCAAACTCCCGCTTGAAGACCTTCAAAAGGTCGCGGGCACGGTCATCACCATATTCGAAAGGTGTGCGCCTGGAGATTCTATTTTCTTTCATAAACTTTATATTTTGCGATTAATGTTTATATTTTCACCGCAAAAATAGATAGTTTCTTTATATTCTCCAAAATATTTTGGTTAAATTTTGTAAATTATATAATAATTGAACACAGAGATATAGAGGGGGCAGGAATTGTACATTGTAGGCTTTATAGACAGAACGCTGAGACACGGAGAAAAACTCAGTGCCTCTGTGTTGAAGGGAAGTTATTCCCACTTGGTGGTGGATATCGGTTTATTGATTTCAGCATCACCTTCAGGGTCAAACCATGTGCATTCGATATCCTCGATAGCGTCGGTGTTGCCAATAGATTCGGGAACATGGCTCACATTGGTCTTATAGAGCGTGATGGCGTCGCCTGAGATATTGAAGAGCAATCCTTGGTTGTCATGAATATCGCAAGTGTCGAAGACCACCCCCGGTGAATTTTTCACAACGATAAGTCCAAATTCCTTACATTTTCGCATCTCGCAATTGGAGAAGGTGACGAAAGACGATTCTTTGATAGTCATAATTTGATAAGAACACTCGCGGATGATGGATTTTGTGACAAGAACATGGTGGGCGTTGTCGGTCACGATGCCCTCAGTACCACATCCATACATGTCGCAATCGTCGATAACAACGTTCTCTGTGTGGTCGAGTTCCACCACCCCACCTTGGCAGTAGCCCTCCTCAGTATGCCCGAGGGTAAGGTTTTTCAGGGTAACATTCTGGCAGCAGATAAACGACAGCACGAAAGCATAGCGCGGCGTGACGATAATGGAAGCCCCTTTGCCCTCCCCCTCGATAGTGATGTTATGATGCCCGATGATATTGAGTTGGGGACCGTCGAAATTATCATCCCATTTCAGGGTAGGTTTCTTCGCCAGACTCTTGTAGTCTGGTGGCCATCCGGAGGGCATCTCTACAATGGAGTATTTTTTGATGAGCGCCTCGTCCTCCAATGCCTCGGTTAGCATGATGTTGGTGCCTGCGGGGATGACGATTCGTGTGTCGTTGGCGATGGCAGCCAGAAACTGCTCTGCATTGGTCACCTTTTTGATCTTTTGGGGTGTATCGCTCCATGCCGGCATGGAAAACAGGATAACCACAATAATCGTTAATAGTCGTATAAATTTATTCATTGTCTAGGGTATAATCAGTTTTTTCGACTACAAATATAAACATTTTTTATTAGAATCCGAAAATGTCACGAAAAAAAAGTATTTCAGCCGTACATTTGTCCCGAAAACAAAAAAAATGAACAAAAAAATGGAAACAGAAAACATGCCACAAACGAACAAAGAGCAAACGACTACATTAATAAATGTAGAGAATGTAGAGAATTTAGAAAACCTAGAAGGACAAGAGAAACCGGAAGGCTCGGAAGCATCAGAGAATTCGGATCATTCAGACACGCCTGCAATCCCAGATGAACCAGAAACTTCGGACAATACTGAAAATCCTGAGTGCCAGAATGTTCCAGAATCACCCAATGATGCAGAGGAAGCCAACCACCTCCCCACCCAAGAGGATAGGAGCGAGGCTTTCGTGATGCCCACACGTGCTGAGGATATCAGCGAGGAAGACTATCTGGCAGCCTCCACATTGGTCTCGGCCATAGAGCGAGAACTTGCTGCCGGGGCCATCAGTGACGAGACATTGGCATTGCTGCTCAAGTCTGTAGCCTACGACCGAGCCATCGTCACCGCCCGACATGACGGGGAGGTTGCGGGTCGCAACCAACGCATTGATGAATATCTGCAGGAGCGGCGTAGTGAGAAAAGCCTTCCGGACCTGGGACGGTCACCTGTAAATCCACACCCTACCCTCCCCTTTACAGTGATTGGCGGCCTGTCGGCTGCCGACCGCAAGACGATCTGGGAGCGGGGAAACGAAAAAAGACACAAGAGATAAGAGTTGAGAAAATGATGACCCAGCCAAGAGGTTAAAGATGCTTTGTTAAAAAACCTTAATTATGTCAAGAAATAACACACAAAGTATTAAGATTTGAGAAAAATGCCGTACTTTTGTCAGAAATTTGATTGATATAACAAAAAACTACATATTTTTATGAAAAAATCATATCTAATTCCGCAGATCAGAATTCAGGCAATTGATACAGATGACATCATGGAAGGTAGCATCCCCATCTTCAACGGGGAAAATCCTCAGACTGAAGAAAGTGATGTAATTACAGACAAGAGCGAGGTTCTGGGTAACGGCAATTCTGTTTGGGACGTAGAAGAGTAGTTCCAATTAGAATCTACTAAAAAATCTTTATTTTTCAGCATATACCACCGATAGGGTATCATTATCGGTGGCTTTGTTGTTTTTGTATAATTCACAACACTTTGGGGCCTTTGATAGGTCGAACATTATCCAAGAATGGCAAGAGACTGAGCAGGAATGATGTTATCTTCGCATGACATTTTCATCGAGACAACATCATGCAGCGCATACCATCTATCATACCAGCCACATCAGCCGCATCTACCATATCCGACAAATCGGAATGTTCAGAATACCCTGAGGATTCCAAAGATTCCGAGACATCTATTCTTGACGGTATCATTGCCGAGAATGCCCGGCGCAACAAGATGATAGCGAGCCGCTTCGTCCCATCGACAGGCGAGGGATGTATCCATCACCGTACAAGTGTCCGCATCCGTGGCTACCTCCCCGAACTTATATTTATTCCCGATGAGATGATGTCAGACGAGCGTGTGAGCCGCCTGACCATCTGTCAGTCACTGAAAGAATATGCACGGCTGACACGGCAAAGTGACACTGAGGCAGAAGAAATGTTTGAGACACTCCGCTGCCGTTATGATTTCTGCTACTGGGCGTGGAGGTATGTGCGCATCAAGCCCAAGGACGGTGGAGATGATGTGCCTTTCGTGCTGAACCGTCCACAGCGTCGTCTGGTGGAAGCCTTTGAACGCCAGCGCCTTGCCGGCGAACCTATCCGTTTGATTGTGCTGAAAGCTCGTCAGTGGGGCGGTTCGACGGTGACGCAGATTTACATGGCCTGGCTGCAACTGATGCACCGCAAGGGTCTCAACTCCCTTGTGGTAGGTCATGTGAAAACCGCCTCCGCCGAGGTAAGCAGCATGTTTGAAAAATTAATCGACCGCTACCCACTCCGTCTGTTAGAATGTGCCGAGAACCACGGTGAAGAAGAAAGTGTCGCCCACCCTACCACCATCACAGACTGCTGCGAGGTGTTCATGCCCGCCGACGACAACGGAGTTGTCGCTACTTCCACGAAGCCCACCACCAAAGGCGGGCCACAGAAGATTGTCGGTGACCGCAACACCCGTCTACTCCGCTATATCCCCCTACGCAACTGCAAGATAAAGGTAGGCTCAGCAGAGACGCCCAATTCTGCCCGTGGTGGTGATTCCGCCCTTGTCCACTGCACAGAGGTGGCCTTCTGGCGTAAGACCGACAACAAGACGCCTGAGGACATCGTCCGCTCAGCATGTGCCGGAGCCTCCTACAAGCCCTATACAATGATCGTGTATGAATCTACTGCCAATGGTACGGGGAATTTCTTCCACCGTGAATACAACGCCGCCAAACATGGCGAATCAATGTTTTCGCCCCTTTTTGTGGCATGGTGGCAGATAGAGCAGTATGCCCTTCCCGTATCCTCACCGAAAGACATGGCGCGCTGGTTGTGGGAAAACCGCCTGTCGGAAAGTGTATCCAGCAACCGCGAGGAGTCGGGGCAGTATCTATGGAGGTTATGGGAAATGGGAGCCACATTGGAAGCTATCAACTGGTACATCCACGAGCGGCGTAAATACAACGACCACAGCAACATGGCCGCGGAGTTTCCATCTGACGACATCGAGGCGTTCCAGAACTCCGGCTCGCATGTCTTCGATGTCAACAAGGTGGAACTGTTCCGAAAAGGCTGTCGCCCACCCCGTGAAAAAGGTGAGATAGTGGCCGATGGCATGAAAGGTTGGAAAGCACTTGAAAACCTGCGTTTCGCCTCAGATGGCACCGGTCTGTTGTGGGTGTGGAGCCCTCCGGAACATTTCGACGACGGCCGCATCGCCGACCGTTATGAGGTGGTGGTGGATATCGGTGGCAGGAGCAGCAAGGCCGACTGGTCGGTGATATGTGTCATCGACCGCTATTGGATGATGATGGGCGAGCGACCCACGGTGTGCGCACAATGGTATGGGCACACCGACATGGACCTGCTGGCATGGAAGGCCGTTCAAATAGCGGAATACTACGACCATGCGCTGCTTATCGTCGAGTCGAACACCCTTGAAACACACGACGACGCCCACTGGTTGGAGGGCGGCGACCAATCATCGTATATCCTCAACGAAATCCGTGAAGTATACGACAACCTCTACGCACGGCGACAAAGTGCCGAAGATATCCAGCAACGCCGCCCTGTGAAATATGGTTTCCATACGAATATCAAGACGAAGCCTGAGATTATCTCGACACTGGTGGAGGCTGTTCGCGAACAACTATACGTGGAGCGTGATGAACGGTGTCTGGAAGAATATCTCACCTACGTACGGCGGCAGAACGGCAGTTATGGAGCCGTAGACGGTCAGCACGACGACCTGCTGATGACGCGTGCTATCGGACTGCATATCTGCTTCCATGAAATGCCGCTGCCAAAGAAAGTGGGACGGCGTATGGCTTCTTGCAATAACAAGAAACCACGTATTTGGTAGTGGGGGGAAGGTTTTCACAACCATACCTTACTCTTAAGGTTTTCACAACCACCTCAACTCCTCCTTGGCCTAAGAGGTTTTCACAACCACCTCAACTCCTCCTTGGCCTAAGGAGGTTTTCACAACCACCTCAACTCCTCCTTGGCCTAAGGAGGAGCTTCAACCCTCCCCCCGTCCCCCGCCCTCTCCAGGGCGGAGGCTCAACCGCTCCTACTCGTCGCTCTTACATTAAGGTACCCTCGACCCATCAAAGGGTCGGGGTGGTTGTTCACGCAACAGAGTTGCGATTATTTATGCTCGCTCCGCTCACCATTATGTAGTTGACGAGTTGACAAGTAAACAAGTTGGCAAGTTATTTGCATTGATAACAACCCTGATTTGCAGGAGTATTCTCTCACCTCTTACCTCTCACCCCTAACCCCTAAAAAATTCCTAATTCCTAATTTTTAATTCCTAATTAGAATCACCCCTAACCCCTAAAAATTCCTAATTCCTAATTTTTAATTCCTAATTAGAATCACCCCTAACCCCTAAAAATTCCTAATTCCTAATT
>JAFZAH010000001.1 GCA_017548275.1 Prevotella sp. | reverse complement strand
CTTTGTGCTATCTGGATCCTCCATATTATGTAAAAGGTAAAGATTTGTATCTAAACTATTATAATGATAATGACCATCGAGAGATAGCTGAAGCCATTATGAAATACAAAGGTAATTGGATTATCAGTTATGATGCAGTGGAGTTTATCAAGAACTTGTATGACGGGTATAGGCAGACAGAGTACTATTTGAGTTACAGTGCAGGTAACCCATCTAAAGGGCGTGAATTGATGGTTTTTTCTGACGGTCTCATCTTACCAGAGATAGAGGTGGTGAGAATGAATAAATAGTCTTAAAGTACAAATATAGACATTTTAATACCAAAACCTTTTAAACGAATAATTAATCTTTTAACCATATGAGTATTATAGATCAATTAAATGATGATTCATTAGTTCGACTCGTTCAAACAGGAAACGAGGTAGGGAGAGTATATTCTATAGATTATGAAAATGCTTTAGTACTTACTAATGATATTTGGAAAAGAAAAGTAAATGGCGTTCCTCAAAATGCATTCTTGATAGCGACGAATATAATTCCCGAGAAGTATTCAGAACAAAATGATTTTGACAAAGAAATCATTTTATTAAGAGTTATTGGTTCCTGTAAACTGCCTCAGGATGACGATAATATTAGAACTAAATTGGATTCGATACAAGATTCGTCTTCCTTTAATTCCAGCGGATTATCTGGTTTTGACATATTAACCCAGAATATGTTGCAATTTAGTGGCTTACAATGCCGTGTTTTGGGTACATTCTACATGAAAAATCAAGAGTTGCATCTAGGTTCAGATATTGAGAATTTTTCAGCATCTCTTACACAAAAAGTATATATGCCTAAGGGGGCTGCTTTAGAGACGATTGTTAATTATGTCGATCCCATAAGGAAAAACAAATCAAAGGCTGATTTCAAAGCTCTTGGTATAGAGACAGAAGTCGAGCCATTCAAAATTGGAACTGTTCGGTATACTTCTTCTGATAGGCTTCAAAGAAGTCAGGAAAAAGAATTCGTATCTGTTAAAATCCAGCCTGCAGACTTTCTTGCCAGGAGAACAGCTGTCCTTGGTATGACAAGAACAGGAAAATCGAATATGGTCAAGCAGACAGTTTCTGTTGTAAAAGATATTTCTGACAAATCAAATCTTCCCATTGGACAATTGATTTTTGACATTAATGGTGAATATGCAAATGCTAACAACCAAGATAATGGTTCGATTTCTGACATATTCAAAGATGATTGTGTTCGATATAGAATGATTAAGTATCCTGGTTTTAATAACTTGCTCAATAATTTTTATGAACAAATCTCGGAAGGTTTTTCAATAATTTGTGAGCAAATAAAAAATGACGGAAATGCAAGTTCTGGTGATATTCAGAACTTTATGACTATGTCTTTTGATGAACCTGATAAGGAAGACCGTAGCTTACATAATCGCTGGGAAGTCAAAGTGGCGATATATAGATGCTTGTTATTTAGGGCTGATTTTGAGCTTAAAAATAGCGATGGATACCAAATTACATTTCCTGTAAATACAAATATAAGGAGTCAAGTTGAAAATGGTAGGAATCAAGATTCTAACATCGATGATTTAAGGGGAAGAATTAGACTTCCTATCAAAAAGGCCATAGATTGGTTTCTAAATGCCAGAGATGTTAACATAAATAATCCCCTATTATCTACAAGTGGTAACCCTTGGCTTGATGGAGATTGTAAAGCCATGCTGAATATGTTGTCTCAGAAAAATGACACAAATTCTTATATTCGTGGATATAAAATATTGAAAAATGCTATAGAATATCATTCTTGTGAGAGAACGGGTAAGGAAGTTTACGAAGAAATATATAATTATCTTGCAAAGGGTAAAATTGTGATTCTTGACTTGTCAGTTGGCAACTCTCGGTTGAGAAATAAAATAAGTGAAGATCTTGCGCGAAGTATATTCAACAAATCAATGAATATCTTCACTAAGGCCGATACTCCTCCCAATATCATGATTTATATTGAGGAAGCTCATAACCTTATTGGTAAAAAAATGGACTTGAATGATCCATGGCCACGTTTGGCAAAAGAAGGAGCTAAATATAGAATTGGTCTTGTTTATGCTACTCAGGAGGTGTCTTCTGTTCATCCTAATATTTTGGCGAATACAGAAAACTGGTTTGTAACCCATTTAAATAGCGAAAAGGAGATTAGCGAATTGTCAAAATTTTATGACTTTTCTGATTTTAGCAAATCACTTATTCGAGCACAAGATGTAGGATTCGCTCGTGTGAAAACTCTTTCGAGTTCGTATGTTATACCTGTACAAATTGATAAATTTACTCCCAGTCGGTGGGTACAAGAAGAGGATACAAGTTCCCAATTTGAGTTGCCATTTTAAAATTTCAGAAGATGCCTTATCAAAACGAATTAGCAGACAAGACCTCTCATATAGATATAGTAAAGAATCCTGACGTTGAAGAATTCTTGAATAGATGTCATAAGATTGATTTCCCAGATAGTGAAGGAATACAATCATTGACGTCGGTTTTTAAGGGGACTCCTGTTGCCAAATTTAAAAAACCTAAGAATATTATATCTATTGATGGGAGTTACTATGAATCGAGTATATCAGAAAAATTTCCAAGTCGAAAGATATGTTTCATTAAGGTTGGAGTCGTCTTGCTAAAATATAGTGTATTAGACAATATTGGAGATACCTTTTCTTTCGTTGATCCTTTTGAAGTTGCTAAATTTAAGGAAAATAACGAATCGTATTCTATCGTTCTTCCAAGTGCGAATATTGTTTACTCTGATTGTTCGGACGTGAAAGAAAGTTTCCGTAATGCTCTTGAAGATCAATTTGATAGATTGAGGACCGAGAAAGATAATCCAGAGACAAGTCTAAAAACTACTTTGTTTAAATTGGCCGCATATTTGGATGGGTGTTCAGAAACAAAAATCAAACTTTCTAAGTGCCCTTCTTGTGAGAAAGAAGAAGACATTTATGTATATAAAGACCAAATTAGTAGATGCCCGCATTGCCATAAGCCGCTTTTTGTTACAGATGTCCTTCGGGTATGGGAACAGGTTGAAGGTATGAATTCAAGTATAAGTGCAATTACGAGAACCATGAATGTAGTGGAACGTTTGATTGCTGTTCACTATATACGGACAATTGTTGAAAAATCAAGACATTCCTATGTTGAGACATTAGAAAATATTTGTTTTTTTATTGATGGACCTCTGGCTATTTTTGGTGAGCCTGCTAAACTTCACTCGTGTATTATGAAGTATCTTGGGAATATCAATCAAGAAATGAGAGCCCATGGAAAGTCAGATATTATGATGATTGGTATTCAAAAATCTGGGTCTATTAACGATTTTATGAATTTAGCAAAAGATTTCATAGATAAAAATACAATTTTTTGCTTGGATGATAGCTTTAGGTATAAATACATAAATATTGGTATGAAACAAGCTAGTGATACATACGGAAAGGAAACCTATTTTGGTCAAGATTTCTTATATAAAAGTTCTACAGGCAAATTATTTGTTTTTAATGTCCCTTATCCTTGGGAAACCAAATCATCAGCTTCTAATTTCGCAAACGAAAAATCAAATATCAAAAACTATCCCAATATAGGAACTTATACTAGCATTTTAAATGATTTTGAATGCCAAATGTATGAAAACTCTCTCATACCAACAGTATTAGCTCATAAATATACAGCTATAAGTCTTGCTCCGGGTAGTAAGGTGTTAGATTTATTAGCGAAGAGTAATGTAGAGGTATAATCAGCGAGTTGTAATGCTTTCTTGTATTCCAACGATACACAGGGGCATGCGCTACACAAATGCTTTTAAAAAAGACTGTGTCTCAATTGACACAGCCTTTTTGTTTTCATGGTATTGCAAGTAAAGACAGATAAAACTCAATCATCAAATTCGATTATTCTGAACTGTCTGTCAAATTTCAGGTCAAACCCGTTTGACAGTTCAATGTCGTAGCCGTGGCGCTCCTTGTCGATTTTTGTAATCATTGCCCCGGGGAACTGTGCCTCTACGCTGTTAGCGATTGCTTCGGGAATGAGTTGGGCGGGAACGGCCTTAAATTCGCAGTCAACCTTGTCCCAATCACCTTTTTTGTCGAAGTCGATTTCTGTTCCGTCATTCAGGCGTACTTCGTATTTCCAACCGTCTTTCTCGGCGAAGATGATGTTGGCATCGGGGAACGTCTCTTTGACGAATGTCTGTGCGGCAGCGGGGAGTTGGCTGGCGAGAATCACTTTGTCCGTTGCGAAAGTGGTTGCGGACATAATCAAGCACATCAGTGCGGCGAGGAAAAATCTTTTCTGTGTCATAATCTAAATTTTTAATTGTTAATATTATTTTTTATGTTTTTTGTCTTCTGACATTGCAAAGATAAGGGGCAAAACACTCTGCTTCCAAGAAAAAAGCGATAAATACTGTATTTTGCTTCGGACACCGACTGGTATTCCGGACAAACAGCCGAACACCCTCTCAATCTGTCCGAAACAACCCGTTCCAAGGGGCAAAAGATGACCTCTTTGCGTGTAGGTATGGTACCCCTGTGCCCTTTCGAACGAGCGGTACCGTGTCCGTTCATCGGGAATCAATGACCGGGACCAGTAAACGAATCTCTTACTCTTTGCCCCTCAAACGATAATAGGGTTTTCCCTAATTCATTTTGGGGGAAATCCTTTTTTCTTGATAAGAATAACATCTATTTTTGCATCGTGGAAATGTGGCATGAGAAAAAAATGCAGCCAATTCTTTCCGCATTCAGAGAAATACAGTATATTTGCAAAAAGTAATAAAAAAGAGATGACTATGAAAAAGTATTTAGTATTGACAGTCTGTGCTGCCATGGTGCTCACCGGTTGCGGCACATATACAGGAGCAGGCGCCTACACGGGCGCGAATATCGGTAGTGTGCTGGGCTCAGCCATCGGCGGCATCACCGGCGGACATCGCGGCTACCATGTAGGCACCATCGTGGGCATGGCCGGCGGAGCCATCGTGGGTGGAGCCATCGGTTCGGCTACCGACAAGAAACATTCCGACGATGTGCACCGTCATTACGAGCAGGTGCAGCAGCGTAAGGCCCAGCAGGGCAACTCGGGTTATAACAATAGCGGTTATGACAACCGTCAGTACGGTAGCGACTACAACAGCAGCGGTTACAGTTTCGACTCCACCGACAGCGGCTACGATGCTTCCGGCAGCGGCGATGACCGTCTCTATGACTTCGATGGCGGCGATTATACCGGCGACTACAGCGCTACTGAGGCCCGCGTGACCACTCCCGCCGCTTCGAGCGCCAACCGCATGTATAGCGATTATGGTTACACCCCGCAGATTCAGATTCGCAACGCCCGCTTCGTGGACGACAACCACGACAACACATTGGTGAGCAATGAGGTGAGCAAGGTCATCTTTGAGGTGGTCAACACATCCAACGAGACTCTCTACGACATCGTGCCCACCGTAGTGGAATCAACCGGCAACAAGCGTATTTACATCTCGCCCAGCATGCATGTGGAGCGTCTCGCACCCGGGGCAGCCATCCGCTACACCGCCATGGTTAAGGCCGGAAAACTGAAGGACGGCACAGCCACCTTCTGCGTTTCCGTGCTCCAGGGCAACAAATCAATGTCGCAGGTCCAGGAGTTCACCGTCAACACGAGGAGATAAAAACCTCACTCCAACCCTCTCAAAGAAGCTAGGGGGTGGATATAATAAGAATATAATAATGAGGTGAGAGAATAACATTCTCTCACCTCATTTCGTGTATAATTCCAAGCACCTTATTGTACAACCTACGTCTTTTTTATGCATCGTCTGCTTATGGCTTTACCTCACAACCTCACTCCGAATGAGGCGCGGGCACGCCATTTGTTTTGGTTGACGGTCACGTTGTCGTCATCAAAGACGGAGTTGTTCACAGTGAGGGTGACGGCGGCGAAGTAGCGGGGCGAGAAATTATAGGCTACAGCGACTCGTTCATTGAAAAGCATGTTGAAATGCATGCGTTTCGCCCGTTTACGCTCACCGTCAACCGTAAAGTTATTACGGTTGTAAACCACAAAGGTGGGCAGCGTGGAGAGGTGTATCAGCCATTTCTTGCCCAGCACGAGGTTATAACCATAACCGCCGCCGATGCCAAAGTGACCGATATAGATGCGGGTCTCGGGGGCATCGGGATTCTTCTCTTTCAATTGGTCGGTGGTCTTGATACTTCCTCCTTGATAACTGAAACCTACGAGCCACGAACCTGCCGATTTCTTCTGGATATAACTTTGTGTGAAAGCAGCGGGAAAGGAGAAACGGCGGTGGTTGAACACGTAATAACCTGCCACATTGAGCACTTTCATCGTGATATCGCCTGACTCCAGATGCGAGTCGTTACCGTCGCTCTTAATGTCACCTGACAGCGTGGTCGAGCGCTGATAACTGGCGTCAAGACTCAAGCGGCTGCTGTAATAGTTGAGGTTCATCTCGTAGTCCTTGTAAAAACCGCCCATCTTAGCCGGGTTGATGGCAAAACCCGCCGATATTCCCCTATAAATGGCGGCCACGGCGATGGTCGTCTTATTGCTGGTGCTCAAGTCTGCCTTAGAGTAAACGTCATTGACCGTACCTTTCGCATGAATGCTGTTGCCCGATTGGTTGAGTCTTACCTTCAGCGTCAGCCGGCCTTCAGGACGAACCACATAGTTCGTGTCATATGGAGTCTTATAGTATCGGGCCGTGAGCACGCTGTCCACCTTTTCCCGTATTTGTTGGTCACGGGATTGGGCTACGGCTTCAACCTGGCAGAGGACGGCTGCACACAGCAGCAGGTACTTCAAGGTCTTATGACAAATTATCTGTATCATTAATAAGGAGTTAAGATGGGGAGTTAAGATGAGGAGTTATGATGGGCCAAATGTCTTGAGGCACGACCTTTTTACCATGTTCCACGTTCCATGTTCCACGTTCCACGTTCCACGTTCAAAGTATTACAACTTATAGGTCACGCCCGCCCGCAACTCAAACGTCTTGGCATCGACATCGTCGAAGTCGCGATAATGAGCCTTTCTCATGAAGTAACTGCCACGCAGGTCAAGTGAGACATGAGGGCTGAGGAAAAGGCCGAAATTGGCGTTGAATGCTAACAGACGTGTGTTGCCCGGGTCGCCTTGAGCGTTGGTGTAGTCAAGTTCAAATCCAGTTTTGTCTTCCCATTGCGTGCGGTCATAGCCTTTCCAGGTAAAGATGTGGAAATAGTTGGCGTCGATGTCCATATATCCCACCTTGCTGATATCCATACGTGTCTGGATTTTGGCCGAGAAACCGCTGCCCATGTTATAGTCGCGCTCCTGGATGTTTAGATAGTCGCTGAGTGAACCGCCGAGCAGGATGCCACTAATGAAGATACGCTGCTCCAGATTCATTCGTGCCGACAGTTGGGGGAATCGGTATAGGAGGCCGGGGCCTACGGATGCTGCCTCGCTGATGCGGTAGGGGATAAGGTCGGTACCGTCCTTCACGGCTTCAGAGTTGTAGAAGTTGAAGTGTTGGAAGATACCGAAGTCTGCTTCGAAATTCTTCGTGTCGCAGACGGGTGCTCCCCAGATGCGGCCCAGCAGGTTGAGACGGTTGATCGCTGGCTGATTACTGGAGAACCCGAACGTCACACTGGAGTGGAAGAACGAGAAAGGTTTGTTCTCCTCGTTGTCATAGGGGTCGCCATACTCCATGCCCAACTCCAAGAATGGGTTGTGCTCACCGCGGAACAAGGCACGGTCGTCAGCCAAGTAACGGGAACCGACAGAGATGCTGTAACTGACGGGTATCCGGCTGTAGTCGTGGTAGAGGTAGTTCTTGCTCTTGCGTTTCCATGCCTCGCCGGTGAGGATTCGCTTGAGTCCCTTCATGGGCGAGACCAACGCGCCGCCAAGTTCACGCAGGAAACGGCTGAAACCGATTTCGCGGTCATCATAGAACAAATCGCTGATGCGGAAGGTAATTTCACCGATACAGGTGCCGCCGATAGAGGTGGCCATGAGGTCATTGATGGCTGGCGGAGTGATTTCGCCGAAGAACTCCCACATGAGCGAACCGCCCAATGCGCAGGGGTATGACTGCCAGAAATTAAGGCCGTTGCTACGGGCAGAGTTGAAGTAGAGGTTTCCGTGGTATGGGTGGGCAAACAGGTTGGTGTTGAAGTTGTCGTTGTCCCATACGAAAGCGTGCTCGAAATTGTGACCTATAGTGCGAAAGGTTATTCTGGGGAATTCCTCGTTAAGCACCCAGTCATCCCAGCGGTTCACGAAAACATTCAATGCCGTGATCATCGCGGCAGTCCGCAGCAGATTGGGCTTCTGTGGCAACGCGAAACGGTCGTCGTCGCCTGCAATCATGTCCTCTTCGGAATGCAGATGCAGACTGCGGTTTTTCTGACTGTTGAAGCCGGCGTAGTGGTAAGTCAGGCCCACCTCGCCAATCATACGGTTGCGGAAACGCTCATTGTGTTTGTAATAACGGGTGTCGCCATAACCTACGGTGCCGAACAACCCCCATTTCTTGCTCAGTTGGAAATCCACGTTCAGACGGGCTTCTAAAGAGTAGAGGCGTTCAGGAGCGTCTTGGGAATGTTCCTCGAATGTCTCAATGTGGAAGAAACCCACATCGCCGCTGATCGACCACTTGGGCGAGAGTTGGAAATATTGGCCGATACGGTAAAAAAGAGCACCTGAGAATTTCTTATCAAGACCCATGTAGTGGGAGCCCGCTCCGATGATGTTATAAGTGGAGCGGTTACGGAAGCGTAGCGCCGTATTGGCTTTCGAACTTGTTCCTGCGAAAGCCATCACGTCGATGCGGGTTTCGGGATTGACGTTGATGAGACCAAAACGCTTTGAGGAGGTGTCGCGCGAATAGTTTATCAGACCTATTTGCACCCCCTTCTGATAGTCACGGGTAACATAATTGAAAAGGCCCAACTGCACTCCGCGCAGGGTGTCGGTCTCGTTGCGCATGGAGATTTGCATTCCTTTCAGCGTTCCCACATTCTGGTTGGTGAAACCTGTAAATTGGAGACCGTTGGCATCACCGACAACGATGTTATTGATGCCCGAGATTTGCACGCCTTTCATCCCGCCGTATGCCACATTGCTGAAACCGGACAACTGAAAGCCGGTGGCATTATCCGCCACATTCGAGACGGGTGACAATTGCACACCCTTCAGCGAGTCGGTGATGGTCAGCAAACCAATGTTCACGGACGACACTTTCAGTGAGTCTTCGGCTCTGTGTCCGATATTGATGCCAAGACTGGCTCTATGTTCTTTATCTCGGTCTTGCTGTTGTTCCACCTCTTGCGCCTGTGCGCCGACGACTGTCATCAAGGCGATGGTGACCAATGTTCGTATCTTATTCATATGGTAAATGTTTTATTCTTGTGGGTCGTTCTCTCCCTGCTCGCGTTGGGTAAGGTTGTCATTAAATGTCTTCTCCATAATATCACCCTGTTTCCGTAACCTGCGTGAGAAGACGATATTGAAGATGATGGCAAGTACGACAAATATACCGAGCACACCTATCCAATGGACGGTGTGTCCGAGGACATAACTCACTAAGGCTGCACCCAGGGCAATACGCAGTAACTTTATTGCTGCAAGCGGGGCGCGGTAGAGACGGTTGCTGTTCCAGAGTGCCATGGTCTCTTTGTCGTTGTTGCCTTGTAACATCAGTGCCCATAAGAATGGCGCGGCGAATGTGATGGTAATCAATGCGGTGACAACTGCGCTCCACGGCTGAGGCAGCAGACTGGCAATGAGTGGTTCGCCGAAGTAGAGCATCAAGGCGATGACTGCCATGCAAAGCACGCTGTAGATAAGCACGGTGACGGCGGTGTGTTTGAGATAGTCGCGCCATTTGCTGTCATTGGCAACGCTGCTGATCATGGCGTTCTCTGCGGGTGCCGACTCTTCTTCGTCTTCCTCAGAGACGTTACTCTCTAATTTCGACCGCCAATGCTTCGGCAACGCGTGTTCTACAAATCCGTATGCCGGTTCTGCCAATCGTATCATATAAGGTGTGGTAAACGTCGTTATCACCGAGACGGCCACGACGATAGGGTAGAGGAAATCGCTGGTGACACCGAGCGATGTGCCGAGGGTGGCGAGGATGAAGGCAAACTCGCCTATCTGTGTCAGCGAGAATGAGCACTGCATCGAGGTCTTCAACGGCTGTCCTGCCAGCAAAAAACCGCCTGTGCTCAATATCGCCTGCCCCAACATAATAGCGGCAACGATGCACAGTATAGGAACGATATACTCTGCAATGAGCGTCACATCGACCATCATACCCACTGACACGAAGAAGATGGCGCCGAACAGGTCTTTCACCGGACTCACGAGGTGTTCTATCTTCTCGGCTTCGACGGTTTCAGCCAGGATGCTGCCCATGATAAAGGCGCCGAAAGCGGCGGAGAATCCTACAGACGAGGCAATCACCACCATGCCGAAGCAGAGGGCCAGAACCGTGATGAGCAGTGTCTCGTTGCTCATCAGCGACTTCGCTTTGCGCAGGAACAACGGAATGAGGTAAATGCCCACCACGAACCAAAGAACGAGGAAGAACGCCAATTTAAGGATGCTCATCAGCATCTGTGTCCCTTCGAACTCCTTGCTGACGGCCAGTGTGGATAGCATTACCATCAGCACGATGGCCAGAATATCCTCGATGATGAGCACACTGAGCACGAGACCCGCAAAGCGTTTCTGCTGAAGTCCCATGTCGTCGAAGGCCTTGAAAATGATGGTGGTCGATGACATGGCCAACATACCGCCTAAATAGATGCAGTCCATTTGTTTCCATCCGAAAGCATACCCCGTGAAGATACCCACAAGCATCATGCCTGCGATGATGGCGCAGGCCGCGATGATGGGCGCCGCGCCCATACGCAGTATCTTACGGAACGAAAACTCCAGACCAAGGGCGAAGAGCAGGAAGATGACACCTATTTCGCTCCAAATGTGTACGCCATGCAGGTCGGTGACGCTGGGCATGTACGGCATGTTGGGAGAGGCGAGGAATCCTGCTACGATATAACCAAGAACGACAGGTTGCTTCAATCGTTTGAAAAGCAACGTCATGGCACCGGCACAAATCAGAATAAGCGCAAGGTCCGCAATTAGTGGTTCAAGTTCTGACATGTTTTATAGAAGGCTTTACTGGTCCGATTAGAATACATAACCAAGGTTAATGAAGAAGGCCACTTTTTTTGTGTGGTTGCTATAGCCGAGAGTAGCGCCTGCAGGACCAATGATGGTATTATAAAAGTAGGCTATCTGACCTCCTAACAATGTATGGTGATCCAAGATTTCTTTCAGCCGGTCGGACTGCTGGGCACCCGCTACCCGGAAAAGCACATAACTGTTGCTCCCTATATGCTGTTGGGCTTGTAATTGGGCGGCAAGGAACTGATGACCGACATATTCCATGTTGCCGATACCGGCAAAGGGCATCTGCTGTTCAACATAATGACCGAACCAGTCGCCGCCAATGGTGTTACCGAATACTGGCGGGACAGTAGAACCGAAGAGCAGACGGCCATAAAGCATCGGCTGAAGAGTGAAGCGGCTCCCAAAGGAGAAAGACATACGCCAGTTGGCATCCACTTCGCTCATGCCGGGTTTACCGTCGAGTTTGGCGAAGTTGTCGGTCAGATAGGTGTATTCCGCCTTGAAACGGGCTCCCCGTTTGGGGAAATACCAGTTGTCTTCGCTATTGTAGTTGATGCGTGCGTGATAACTGATGAAATGCTCATTTTTGAGATCCACCTGCATCGACGATTCCGAACCGAGTTTGTTGCGGTAGTGCATATAGTCCCATCGTAGTCCATACTGTATGTTGAAGTGACGCAGGTCGTGGTTGATGGGTATTAACTCTGCCTGAAACTGATTGTATTGGATATTATAATCGCGGTTGCCTTTGAAAAAGATATCTACGTCATTTCGATAGAAGGTGTAAGTGAAGGTGGGGCGGGTGATACTGCGCGGATGAACGGTCAATTCGCCTCGCGCCATCAACCGTTTGCCCAGCCGCAGTGTGATGTCGGTATTCATTGGTATGGCCGTCTTAAACGGAATATCAAGCCCTAACTGCATAGCCACGTATTCCTCCGTATCGTAGCGCACGCCAACTTGGAATTGTGCTGATTTGCGGTTGCCGGCAGACAGGAAGACATGCACTCCGTCGGCCTTGTCCCACTCTTCTTTTATTTCATCGTAAATGCCGTGAACTCTTAAACGGGAATCGTCAGGCAATTTCTCGGGCAGAAGACGGCATTCGGCTGTCTGGTAAAACAAATCTACACGCATCGATGTGGTCAATTCTTGGGCAAGTTGGGCATCAATGCTGTCTAAACGGTCAAGATGAAACTTTTGGCGAAGAAAACGCTCATCCTGGGGTGTCATGTTCTCATAGGAGATGTTCGTGATAAGATGCTTCTCAGTCATCACCTCCGGACGAATCGGATAGAGTTTGGGGTGCTTGTAAGAATCAGGGACGCCGATACGCCGTTTCAGCGCAATGATGTCGTCCCAGTGGCGCATGGCTTCTTCTTCGCCCCGGCGGATGAGTGTGTCGATAGCGGATTGAGAGAAACTGGCCGAGCCATAACCCTTGGTGTCAACTTGCAGATGCAGGTCGGTTATTGCCAGATTCTCTTCCAACTTGTTCTTACAGTTCACGTCGATAATCTGGCTGAGGATACTCATGGCGCCTCCCAGATCATCGGCATTCTTCGGCGCGCCTTGCACGGTGACGCCGATGATGATGTCTGCGCCCATCTCACGGGCGAGGTCTGCAGGGTAATTATTCTTCAGACCGCCGTCAACTAGTACTTTGTCTCCGATTCTGACGGGCGAGAAAGCCGCGGGGATAGCCATCGAGGCGCGCATGGCCTGTGGCAGACGTCCGCCGTGGAAATCCACTTCGCTATTGTCTACAATGTCTGTCGCCACGCAGGCGAAGGGGATGGGGAGGTCGTTGGAGAAATCGAGCGAATCGTTAAAGCCTACGCAGAGTTGCTGGAACAGTTCGGCGAGGTTCTTTCCCTTGATGAGTCCGCCGGCCGTCTGGTCATGTTTGCCGAAGGTCAAGCCCGTCGTGAAAACATAGGTGTTTTGTTTCTTACGGTCATTAAGGCTCTGATTGCGCAAATCTTCTTTGTCGGTGATGACGTAACTCCAATCTTGTACCCGCACCATTGAGTCAAGCGAATTAGCATTGTAACCAATGGAATAGAGACCGCCGATGATGCTGCCCATCGATGTGCCGGTGATGATGTCTATGGGAATGCCCGCATTCTCCAGCACTTTCAGCACACCGATATGAGCCATGCCCTTGGCACCACCGCCACTCAACACGACAGCCACAGTTTTTCTGCCTAGACCCGTGCTGTCGTTCTCTTGAGCACTTATTGCACCGCTCATAAATGCGAACAATAATGATATCAATAGAGTCCTTCTCATTGATCTATCCATTTTTATGTAGGTTTGTGGATTCTAATGGTATATGCTCATCAATGTTAAAACGTATGAGCGGTGCAAATATAACAAAAAATATTAAATTATGCAAAAAGAAACTGCATAATTATTTCGACCCTCCGCCGAGGGCGATGTAGAGTGCGATGACTGCCTGAGCGCCTTTGTACATATTCATCGCTTCGTTGAGTTGCGAATTAAGCAGACTCTCCTGTGCCGTGAGCACTTCCAGATAGTTGGCCTTGCCGTTATCCATCAGTTCGTGGGTGCCGGTGTAGGCGTCGTAGAGCACCTCTACCTGACGGTGGTAGTAAGCGTGTTTCTCGCGTGCTGCCTGACAGTCAGCCAATGCTTCGTTCACTTGGTTGCCGGCGTCTATGACGGTCTGCACGTAATTGCGTCGCAGGTCTTCCTCGGTCAGTTGGGCTATCTGATAGTTGCCCTTGATTTTTCCGCGGGCGAAGATAGGTTGGGTGAGCGAGGCTACGGCATTGAGCAATATCTTTCCAGGGTTCACCACCATGCTTCCGGCGCTGTTGGTCCAACCTGCCACACCCTGCAACGAAATGGTGGGGAAGAAGGCGGAGCGGGCTGCCTGCGTGTTATAGAACGCCTCCTCCATGGCATAGTCAGCTAAACGGATGTCGGGCCTGTTCTCGAGCAATGTGGCGGGAACGCCAATCTTGAGAAACTCTGTGTCAAACATCCTTTGTCCTGTGGTAGTGTCCGATTGCTCTTGCAGTGCGGAACTGCCCCATCTGCTACGCTGGATGTGTTGTGGCGAGTTGCCTGACAAACGGCAGAGTACATTCTCCACCCCGCGGATATTGCGGCGGGTATCGACAATCTGCGTCTTCACATTCAGATACGACGACTCCATCTGGTTGACGGCTGTAGAGAACGACTTGCCGTTCTCCCAAAGTGTCTTTTGTATTTCTAATGATGAATTCCACAAACTGTCGGTCATGGTCAGTATCTCCAACTGTCGGTCGAGCAACTGCAGCATATAATACTGCTGAGCCGTGGTAGAAACGAGGTTGGCACGTATTGCCTCTTCGCGCATCTGAGCCTGCATCAGCACGGCATTGGCGGCACGCTTCTTGTTGGTGATGGAGGCGAACACGTCGATGTCCATGTTGAGTTGCAGTGGCATGTTATATGTCTTGCTGACCGGTCCGAAATCGAAACTCGACAGCGATCCGGAGGGGGAGAAGTAAAGCGACGGCAGATAGGCCAACTTCGCAGTCTTCAGCGATATCTCGCTCTTCTCTACGGCAATGCGTGCGGAGTTCAGGTCGGCGTTGTTTTCCAGCACTTGCTCAATGAGTTGCTGCAGCATCGGGTCTGTGAAAAACTGCCGCCATGACAATTCTGCCAACGAGCCGTCGGTGGCAGCCTCGCTGACTCCCGATTCTGTACCATATACATCGGTTGGAGGTTCTACTTTCGACTCGTAGGTATTATACAAGCCGCAGCCCGTGAGCACGAGGCTCACGGTCGCTACGGCCCAAAAATGATTGATTCTATTCATTTTGATGAAATATAGAATAAGATTTAATCTTCCCACACATTCACAGAGTTGCCCAGAAGGTCTTCTATTTGATCAACTTCCTGGTCTGCGGTTTGGTCGTTGACAGTTAGAGAGACGTCCATCAGAGGCTCTTTTTCTGTGATTTCAACCCGTTTCATCATGGGTTTCAAATATATTTTTTTCATTTTTTCTATTCCTCTTATTTATGTTAAATCACACTATTTAATCTGAGAAACGGGGTTATTTCACCACAACTTTTTTGCCTTTAGAGATGTAGAGCCCTTTTTGTCGGGCTTGTCCTACACGCTGTCCCTGAATGTTGTAGTATGTGGCATCAGCATCAGTGCCAACAGCCTCGACGTCAGAAATACCGTCTGTGGTGGTGAAGTCGAAGGTGACAAATTCACCGGCGCCTTGAGCAACGACGGGGTTAACAGACAGATATACGCGTCCGGCACCGAGCAGGCCGCCGACCCATCTGTAGAATCCTACGCCATTACTCTTATTAGCCAATACATAGACGGTAGTGTTGCCGCTCACGCCCTTGGTGGTCTTGTCACTGATCTCCAGCAGATTGACTTTTGGAGCCTCCACTTCTTCTTGTGCTCTTATCATCGTATAGGTGTCTGTTGAACCATGAAGCAAATAGGGTTCTCCACCCTTCAGTTGATTCACTTCTTTCAGTGTGGCAATACTTTGGGCCTCGGTCGGTGTCACTTTTGTTACCACGTAAGCATCGACATTGTCGGGCTTTTCTACATCGAAGTCGCTCACGAAGGTGTACCACCCGGCAGTGCCAATGGATATCGGATATTCATCAAATTGCACGAATGCGAAGATGCGCGGTTTGATGCCTTTCTCGTCATCTGCTTTCTTGGTGTTGAACGAAGCCATGAAAAAGTCGAAATTCATACCCGTGGAAGTCTGCTCCTCTTGTTCGGGTTCATTATTGTTGCCTTCCTCGTTACCACCGAACATGTTCATCATTGAATCCATGTCGAATGAGCTGGCGAGCATGATGGTGTTCTTCTTGCCTTCTGTCATCGGGAAACTGATGGTGGCAATTCCATCAGCAATCGAGATGACGGCCTTACAACTGTCGCCGGCTACCTCCTTGGTGGCCACTTTCATTCCTGAACTAGGCATGAACATTTCCATCAGACTGTCCATATCGAATCCGCTTCCCTCTTCCTCTGGATCTTCCTCTTTGTCTTCGGAAGAATCAGAGGCATAGAGATACAGGTTGTCGCCATTTTCATCTTGGCCGACATTCAGATACCACACGTCACCTTCTTTTTCGAGGATAATCTCCTGGGTGTTTTCAGGCACGTCGGCAAACGGTATGCATTCCTTGCCGCTGTCGTTCGTGCTGATGGTTACCGTCTTGGCGCCTTTACCTCCACCCATCATCGAGTTGTCCTGGCCTTGAGCGTAGTGTGTCGTTTCGTCATCCTTGGTCCTGCTGCCGACAATGAGCAAACGGGTACCATCTTCCAAAGCATTGACATTATCGACCAATACATATTCGCCCACGTTCTTGCCTTCGGGATCTTTGGCTCTTTGCTTCACCTCGAGTTGGAACTTGCGCTTCATGGTGTAGGATTTCTCCTTCTCTTCTCCTTGTGCGGGAGTCACAATCACCTTGATCTTGACCGTTATCTTGGCCTTGCCGGCTTTCACTGCGGTGAAGACGCTGTCCGTCTGACTGTCGTCGGTATAAACCCACTTGGCAATCTCCTCGTCAGAAGTTTTGATGGCGGGGGATTGCATCTCGCCATTGGGCTCTTGGTTCAGGGTATAGAAGAAATCTTCATTTGCGGCCAGCGTCTTGGTGTAATCCTCATACATAGTCTGGTCACTCACGACGAGTGTCTTCGTCAGTTCGTGCAGGTAGTTCAACTCATCCACCTTGACGGTTCTCTTGTCTTCTTCTGTTTTTTCAACTCTCTTGTAGAATGTAAAGTCGGCGTTGATGTTGTCACTGGATGCTTCCGTACTTTCAAATATTGCCGAATATCCACCGTCTGCCTCATTCCATTTGATGATATATCGGCCAATGCTGGAGGAGTATTCAATACCCAAGTAGCCATTATTGTAAGTAAAATCAGAACGCTGACCTTGACCGACGGTAAGATTGAAATCACTCGTAACAGAGAGAGGGTTATTATCTGTTGTGAATGTAAGCGTACCGTCGTCGTTCTTCGTCAATGTCCACTGAATGCTTGTGGCGACGTTGTCTGCGATCTTGTCGTTTTTGATTTTTACAGAGGTGCCTTTCACGTCAGTGCTCAGGGCGATTTTTTTGTTTTTGTCAACAAGAAGCACAACATCGTCAGAATTCAAGTCATCGAGGCTCGTAGGCGCCCACTCGTAATCTGAGTCGTCTTGCTGACCGATGCCACCAATGCCTCCACTTCCACCAAAAAGACTTGAGAACATATTGTCGTCTTCCGATAAGACCAGCGGGCCATATACGAGCACGTCGTCACCGGGGCTCAGGTCGTCGAGTTCTTCAAAAGAGACGGCATCGCTGCCCTCTGTTTTCTGGACCAGTCCGTGACCATTGGTCACCTTTATACGATTGTCTTTCGTGCCGTCGTCAGAGATGTAGTAGGTCAGTCCGTCCGAACTGCCGAAGCCGGGTATCATCGATGCGAAGTCCATGCCACCCATCATGTCGCCCATCTCGCTCATGTCGAAGTCGTCCATGTCGCCCATGCGCTCATCCATGTCCATGTCGTCGCCCAGCATCTCGTCGAGACCCAAGTCGCCAAACATGGCCAGCATGCCGGAATTCACCTTGTTCACCTTACCTTTGATGAAATAGCTACGGTCTTCTTCATAGGTCACGCCATCGACCGTTTCACCCTTGGCCAGTCTGATGGCCTCAGACACAGTGAGGGGATACGTCTTTGTTCCCTTGAGTTGTTGGAAATCATCCCAGGTGTTGTTGTATCTAATCGTACAATAGGTCACCGCTTTATCGTATTCAGGGGTCTCTTGGATACGGGCTATAAACTTAGTCGTTCCGCTATTCCCTAAGTATAGTTTGTCGCCATGAGGATCTACAGCAGCATTCGTGTCACCCATCTTCACGGGATAGACGACGGAGGGCTTGCTTGAAGAATACTCGATATCTTCGGCAGAGACACCTTCTGAAGCCTCTGCCGGTTCAAAGCTTGCGTAAACAATATTGGGCGACGTCAGATTGTGCGCACCTTTGATCTCGTAGTTGTCTGAGGGGAATTCCAAGGTGACGACCTTCTGTGTGTCATCCACTTTCTTGAAGATGGCGATTCTGGTATCAGCCACGGCGTCGTCGGGTTGACCGTCGTCCTTCAAGGTTTTCAGTTTCCAACTGTTGCTGAACATGCTCTCTTCTACTCCGGCAAGATAGTCTGTCCCACCAACGGCGATGTGCAGATAGTCAACACCGTCGATAGAAGACATATCGAACACGTTGTCGGAACTCGAACCCACTTTCAGACCCTTGCTGTCGGCGTATAGATACTTATCCTCTCCTGCTGCAAAGATATAACCATTGTTGGATGCAGGGGTGTAAGTCCACTGCACCTTCTCTGGCACGTCACCGGTCAACCTGTCTTTGTCGTAGTTCACAGTTACAGCTACTGCATCAGGGTCTTTGTCCTTGTCGTTCGACATGGCCAGTCCTGACGTCACATCGGCAATGACAACCACGTCGCCATCCTCCAGCGTAACGTCGTTGTTGTCAACCAATTTCCATTTGACGAATGTCGGGACTTCAACGATTTTGTAAAGAGTGAGGGTGGCTGCTTGAGATGCAGTACCTGTAATTTTTGCTTCACTGTAACTCCAATAAACATATAAGGGCCTACCAGTGGCTTCACTCTCATAGTACAACTTTCTATCCGAATTATAATTGCTGAAATAAAAAGTACTTGTAGTGTAATTTCCTGAATTCATGACCAGTCGTTCACCGCCGGCTGTAGCATCTCCATAAAGAAATGTGCCATCACTCCTCTGAAATTTGAAGGAATCACCGTTCTTTGTCAAATTCCACTGGATATCATCAGACACAGTACTGGTGATGAGGTCATCACTGATGGTTACAGTGACACCTTGAAAATCACCGCCAGTATTGGGCAGGGCTATTCCCAGACTCTCATCAACGATGACTACGATGTCGCCAGTTTGAACATCCGACAAGTTGGTCACCTTTGACCATTGATAAGCCACTGCATTTACATTTGCTGTTCCCACGAACAGCAGACATAGCAGAATTAATTGCTTGAAAATGTTAATAGTTTTCATTGATAGTTATTATTGATTGATGAATGAATTACTCGAATATCGTATGTTATGTCTTTTATCTCCTTCTATCTTCTTTTATCTCCTTCTATCTTCTTTTATCTTCTTCTATCTTCTTTTATCTCCCTCTATCTACGAATGACTCTCGTTGGTCTCAACTTCGGGGGCAGTCTCAACAGGATGACCCTGATATTTCTCGTGCAGTTTCTGGAAAATGATGAAGAAGGCGGGCACTACGAACAGCAGGGCAAGGGTGCCCACGGCCATACCGGCAGTGACACCGAGGGCGAGCACACGGTTACCGTTGGCACCTGCGCCGCCAGCGATAATCAACGGTATCATACCGGCTATCATCGTGACAACGGTCATCAATATAGGACGCAGACGCTCCTCACAGGCGGCAAAGGCGGCATCGCGGATGGTCATGCCTTGCGCCCGCTTTTCGGATGCGAACTCCGTGATCAGAATCGCCGTCTTTGCCAACAGACCGATCAGCATAATGACACCCGTCTGCAAGTAGATATTGTTCTCCATGCCGGGCAGATGGAGCAGTGAGGCCAACCAGGTGATGCCAAACGATCCCATCAATCCGAAAGGTACGCTCAGCAGCACGGCCCACGGTGTGAACCACGAGTTATAGAGCGATGCCAGAATGAGATAGATGAGAATGACGCAGATGACGTAGATGAGGGCCGTGGCGTTAGAGCCGGAGGCCTCCTCCACTTCACGCGACATACCTCCGTACTCGTATCCGTAGCCGGCGGGCATCGTCGCCTTGAACACTTCGGCAATGGCCTTGTGTGCGTCATCCTCAGAGTATCCGCTGGCGGTCATCACACCGCAGGTGATGCTCTGGAAAAGGTTAAAGTGGTCCACGGATGCCGAACCGACCACCTCTTTCAGGGAGACGAACTCAGAGATAGGTGCCATCTTGCCGCCGCGCACTCGTACGAAGATATTGTTCAGTGACGAGGGGTCGAGACGGTACTCGGGAGCGGCATTGGCCATGATACGATACACCTTTCCGAATTGGTTGAAATTGCCCACATACGAGCCTCCGCAATAGGAACCTAATGTCCTGAGCACTGCCGCGGGTGTCACACCTGCACGGTCGCATTGGGCTGCGTCGATGTTGACCTGATATTTCGGGAAACGCTCTGAATAGGTCGACATGGCCATCATGATTTCCGGCCGCTCGTTCAGTTTGGCCAGGAATTGGGTGGCATCGGCATTGAACTCTGTCATCGAGCGGTCTTGCATATCTTGCAAGACGAGGTTCACACTGCTGTTTGAACCGTAGCCGGGCACCTGGGGCATCTGGAAGGGGATAACCTTCGCGTTTTTGATGTCCTTACAGTCCATGGCGAAACGGCCATAGACCAACATGATATTGTGGTTCATGCCCGGACGGTCGTCCCAGTTCTTCAGACGGATGATGAGCGTGGCGTAACAACTGCCTGAGCGGCCGGCCATCATGCCGTAACCGCTGACCACGGCATATCTCTCCAGTTCAGGTATCTTCTTTACTTTTTCTTCCACGCGCTTCACAATCTCCTCCGTCTCATGCAGTGTGCAACCCTCTGGGGCACGCACCTCGGCGAAGAACACGCCTTGGTCTTCCTGCGGCACAAGTCCGCCGGGCAGTCCGCGCATGAAGATGATGAGAAGAACGGCTGTCACGGCCAGCAAGATGCCTGAGACAATCGGGCGTTTGATGAACTTGCCGACACTCTTCTTATATTTCTTGAGAATGGCGTTATAACTGGCAGAATAGGCTTTGGTGACGTAATAGTTAAGGTTCTTTTTCTCCTTGCCGTCTTTCGAGTAACGCATCATGATGGCGCATAGGGCGGGACAAAGCGTCAGGGCCGATATGCATGACAGACCGACGGCCGATGCCAAAGTAACACCGAACTGCGTGAAGAACGAGCCTGAGGTGCCGGGCATGAAGGCTACGGGGATGAACACCGCCATAAAGACCAACGTACAAGAGATGACGGCCACCGACACGTCGCTCATGGCCTGACGTGTGGCTTCGCGGGCGTCGGAGATGCCGCTCTCAAGTTTGGCCATCACAGCCTCGACTACCACGATGGCGTCATCCACCACCGTTCCGATAGCCAGCACCAATGCGAATAGCGTCAGAATGTTCAACGAGAATCCCGCGAGCGACACAATGGCGAATGTGCCCAGCAGCGACACGATAATCGACAGTGAGGGAATGACAGTCGCCTTGAAACTTTGCAGGAAGAAATAGACCACCAAAATCACGAGGATGATGGCGATGATAAGCGTCTCCACCACATTGTGGATGGCGGCGAAAAGGAAGTCGTCACTGGTTTCCAATATCTCGAACTCCAGTCCGGCTGGCATCGTCGGTTTCAGTTCCTCATAGAGTTTGTTGATGCGGGCGTTCACCTCGGTGGCGTTGGCACCCGGTGCCTGGAACACCATATAGATGGTGCCGGGCTGGCCGTCGATATTTGAGGTGAAGTTATAACTCACAGCACCGATTTCCACATCGGCCACATCACCCAGATGCAACAGGTGGCCGCCGTCGCTGGTGCGCAGCACGATTTCGTTGAACTCCTCGACGGTCTTCAGCGTGCCCTTGTATTCCATCGAATACTGGTAGGCGTTTTCACTCTGCTCACCCAGTGAACCCGTGGCGGCCACGAAACTTTGTCCGCCGATGGCAGCAAACACGTCATTCGGTTCCAGGCCGTACTGCGCCATCACATCGGGTTTCAGCCAGATGCGCAGGGCGTAGGTGTTGCCGAGTGCCATCACGTCACCCACGCCGGTGATACGCATCAGGCGAGGACGCACGTTGATGTCGATGTAGTTGGCGATGAAATCGGCATCGTACTTGCCATCGACGCTCTTCAGCGCGCCGATGTGAAGGATGTTGCTCTGCTGTTTCATCACCTGAACGCCCACCTTCGTCACCTCCGATGGCAGCAGCGCCGTGGCTCTGCTCACGCGGTTCTGCACATTCACGGCGGCGAGGTCGGGGTCTGTTCCCTGTTCGAAATACACCTGAATAGACACATCACCCGAGGCGGAAGCCGAACTGGTGATGTAGGTCATGCCGGGCACACCGTTGATGTTCTCCTCCAACGGCTGTACCACGGATTTCATGATGGTGTTGGCATCGGCACCGGTATAGGATGTTGAAACGCGTACCGTAGGCGGAGCGATGTTCGGGTATTGTTCGATGGGCAACGTGCTCATACAGATGAAGCCCACCAGCGTGATGACAATCGCTATCGCGCAGGCCATCACGTATCTGTTGATGAATATATTGTTCTTCATGATGCGGAAGCAAATAATTCGCTATTCACTTTTCTCTTCCTTGGGGAACAACACCCGTTGTCCATCTTGCAGGTTATTTGCTCCGACGGTCACGATGCGGTCGCCCACATTCAGTCCTTCTGTGACAATGACATCCTTGCCGTTGCCGGTGTCGGTAATCGTCACAGTGACTGCCGTACAAGTGCTGTCGGGTTTCACTTTATACACCAATGTTTTGTCTTGCAATTTCAACACTGCCGCTTGCGGTATCACCATCACGCCTCTCTTGTAGGCAGGAAGTAAGACGGTACCTTGCACACCGGAGAATAATTTGCCGTCAGGATTGGGGAAAGTGGCTTTGCAGGCGATGGTACCCGTGACAGCGTTCACCATGCCGGTGAGGCTGGTAATACGCCCTTTGTGTTCGTATTCATTGCCGCTTTTCATCACGAAGGTGACATCGGGCAAACTCTCAAGATGCTCGGTCTTGTCGGCTTGGGTATAGGATCCTTTGGAGAGTTGATTCTCGATGAGCGACTCTGAGATGGAGAACTCCGCTTCCATCTGCTGATTGCCGCTCACGACAGTCAGATGGGTACCGGGCGACACCATGTCACCGGCAAAAACCGGGATTTCGCCTATCACGCCCGAAACTGGAGCGGTCAGAGTGCAGAAACCCATGTTCACCTTGGCGCGGTTCACAGCCGACTGTGCCTGGGTGATGGATGCCTTGGCCTGACTGACGGCCGCTTGTGCCTGACGGTAGTTGTTCAGGGAGTTTTCAAGCATATAATTGCTCACAATCTTCTTGTCAAACAGGTTCTTATTGCTCTCATACTCCAGTTTGGCACTGTTGGCTTGAGCCTCAGCGGCTTGCAGATTGGCTTGGGCTGCCTGCAGGTTTGCCTGTGCGGCTTCTACCTCATGTTGGGCGTTGCGAGAGTCAATCACGAATAGCGTCTGACCTCTGCTCACTTGCTGACCCTCGGTCACACATATTCTCATCAACTGACCGCTTACCTGTGGCGAAATAGTCACATCGGACTGACCTTTCATTTTCGCACTGAACTTCATGGGCACCTCAATATCAGTAGAGTCCACGGTCATCGTCTCATACGAAGATTGTGTTTCTTTGGGCATGTCTATGTTACACGATGTCAGTCCGCCAGCCAGCAAACTGAGCACCACGCCCCATTTGATAGATTTCTTTTTCATTTTGTAAAGGTTATATTAGAGTTTGTTTTGTTATTCTATATCATGGCAAATAAATCTTATGCACCCGATTGCTATCCTCTGCGATTATCGTCTGAAAAACGTCGCAATGACAGTTAAAAACGGGCGCAAATAGTCTGTTTCCACATAAGGTTAAGCCTATTTTGCATTTATTCGGCGACAAAGGTAATTATTAAATTTCAATTTAGCGTTTTTTCTTTTTTTTTTTTTATCTGTTTGCATTTATATTACAAAATGTAAAAAATATTTAAACATATTAGTAGTTTGCGCTCATATACGTAAATATGACAATAATAACCCCTCCATTCCCAAAATTTCCAATTAGTTCCTGTTCATTTCTGTAAATTCGTGCTCAAAAACATTTGGCTCCTCATAACTCCCCCTCATAACTCCTTCTTTTAACTCCCTTTTTTAACTCCCTTTTTTAACTCCTCCAATATTAATTCTCTTCTTTTATTCGTTTATCACATTATTATTGTATCTTTGCGGTTGAAAACCTGAAAATACATACTACGATGAAAAGGACAATCTATTTGATGGCATTGCTGCTGATGCTTTGCCTTACCTCGAGGGCGCAAAACGTGCCCGAAGGTGCCTCTTTGCTCTACCACAGTGAAAACAGAGGGTCGAACAACGGACTGTACCTGACACACTACACCATTTACGAACTGTCGGGTAAGTATTTCTTGCGGCGCATACGTGGCTTTGCTGGAGCGATGTCGCCCGTGAACAGCAAGAAAGACAAAATTTACTATCTGCCCGAGGTCACGCTTGAACTGTCAAAGAGTCAGGTCAAAGACATCAAATCTTTGCTGAAAGAGTCAACCATTGAGACCGTGGCCAAGATGTGCGCCGACGAGATTGCCGTCAGTCCCCCGAAAGACCCGCAAAAATTACACGCATTTGTCTGGGGCGTGGGCGGTCCTACTCACTATCGGAAAGTGATAGAATGGCCGGATGTGATGACGGGTATATTGATAGATTTTTATGTGGAATTCGAAGACTATAATAAAGAAGATTTCAAACAACGTTTCGCCTTCCTGAAAGCCATCAGCGCAATTGATGAAAAACTTGAAGAAATCGGCTATAAGTACGTGAAAAAGAACATCAACAAACTTTGGGGAAAATAGTCTAAATCGAGTATTGGCCCCTCATAACTCCTCCTCATAACTCCCCCTTTTAACTCCCCCTTTTAACTCCATATTTATAACTACTTATTATCATGAGAAAAATCACATTACTCTTGCTGGCCATGGGCTGTTCGCTCGCCACATGGGCACAGTCATCACGGGCGGAACTGCTCACACACATCGAACTGGCTACCAGCAACTATTGCAACTATCCCAATCCTACCGGCCATATCACACCGCCGCCGGCAGGTTACGAACCCTTCTACATCACCCACTACGGGAGGCATGGCGCGCGATACATGACCGATGACGACGCGTACAAATACCTCGTCAATAAACTCGACTCCGCCAACGACATGGGCTTGCTCACACCGCTGGGTAAAGATGCGCTCCAGAGGTTGAAAATGGCTTATGCCGATGCATACAAACGCGACGGCGACCTGACCCGCCTCGGTGCCAGACAACACAGGGCCATCGCCCACCGTATGTTCGTCAACTACCCCTCGCTTATGCAACAGCCATTGGAGGTCAAGGCCAACTCCTCGACCGTCAGGCGTTGTATGCTCAGTATGGCCAATTTCTGCCTGGAACTCAAGTCGTTGAACCCCGCCGTCAGCGTCGATATGAATGCCAGTGAGCACGATATGTATTACCTCACGCCCAATGACAGCATCAATATACCTAAGTCTGAGCGCGACGGTGAACTCTATGACATCCTCTCTGCATTCAAACGGAAGATGCTCAACGGACGTCATCAGATGGCATTGCTCTTCAACGATACCGTCAGGGCGAAACAGTTGGTTGAACCATGCCAACTGGCTGACCATCTGTGGAATACTGCTGCCGACATGTATTGCCTGCCCGAACTCAACCTCTCCTTCAACGACCTCTTCACGGAAGATGAGTTCATCGACGGATTCCGTGCTTACAATGCCAGTTGGTGCCTGTGGGAGGGACTCATGCCCGGCGCGCAACCCAATTATTATGCCATCTATCCGCTGCTCATCAATTTTCTCGACGAGGCGAGCGACATGGTCCGCTCGGGAATGTCTGGCGTCAGATTGCGTTTCGGTCACGACAGTGTGCTCTTGCCGTTCTCATACATTCTCGGAGTGCAAGAGGCAATCCATGGCACTGACGATATGGAACATCTGCACGACAACTTTGCGCTCTACAGGCTGATTCCCATGGCGGGAAATGTGCAGTGGGTCTTCTTCAGAAAACCGGGCAGTGACGACGTCCTCGTAAAATTCCTCATGAACGAGAACGAGACATCAGTCCCCATCACCACCGATTGCTATCCTTTCTATCACTGGAAAGATGTGGAAAATCATTACCGCACCATGCTGAAAAACGCTAATATGACCTATAAAACGAACCTCAATGAAAACAAATAAAATACTGCTCTTGGCGTTTTCGCTCATCGTCGTTTCTGCCGCATTCGCGCAGACCACACGCAAAGAGATGGTAAGCGAGCCATATCGCAATGGTTCCAATTATTTCGCCTATCCCGGGCCGAAACAGCAGAAATTGACACCGCCGCCGCAGGGATACGAGCCCTTCTATATCTTTCATTACTCGCGCCACGGATCGCGTTACATGTCTGACAATGGGTATTACCTGACGGCCATCAACATGCTCGACAGCGCCGACAGGGTAGGGCTGCTCTCAGCAAAAGGTCGCGAGGTGCTCGGAAAACTCCGTGTCGGTTATGCCGACGCTTTCCACCGCGATGGTGATTTGACCCGCCTCGGCGGACAACAGCACCGTGAGATAGCGCATCGCATGTATGACCGTTTCACATCGCTGCTCTCACAACCCTTGCATATCGACGCCAAGTCGTCAACCTCACGCAGATGCATGCTCAGTATGTTCAACTTCTGCACTGAACTTCAAGGACTTAACCCGTCGCTTGATATCGCGTTGAATGCCAGCAAGCACGACATGAAATATGTGGTTGAGGACCTGAGTCTCAAACCTGAACCCACCGCCCAAAGCGACGCGATGTGGAAGCAGGCGGGCGAGATGTTTGAGCAGGCGCACAATCCCCGTCGGTTGATGGCCGAACTGCTCACCGACCCGGCAAAAGTCGCTCCGACATTCAACGGCAGAGAACTCATGGAGGCACTCTACAACGTGGCGCAAGACTTGCAAAACGTGCCGGAATTGGGCATATCGCTCATCGACATATTCACCAGCGATGAACTGTTCCAGATGTGGCAGGGATACAATGCTTCGTGGTTGCTCGACACGGGTCTCGTGCCCGGTGGTGCTCCTTATTACCGCATTCTCGACGAGGTGGTTGACAGCATCATTTCCACCACTGACAGGGTCATCCTTGAGGGCGAGCCAACCATGGTGTTACGCTTTAGCCACGACAGTTCGGTTCTCCCTTTGGCCTATGTTCTCGGACTGAAAGAGGCGGTGGGTGCCACTGCAGATTTGCCGAATCTCTATAAACACGCCTCAATCGACAAAATCATCCCCATGGCTGCCAACATACAGATGGTGTTCTATCGCAAGCCCGATTCCGATGATGTTCTCGTCAAATTTCTCCTCAATGAGAACGAAACCACCATACCCCAACTCAACGCCAAAACCGCACCTTATTACTCCTGGTCTGTCGTCAAGCCATATATACAAAATAGAAAATAAGATGATAATGCTTTAAGGTTATAAGGTGAAGAACGAGTGCTTATTACGATGGTAAGACAACCCTCACCTTATAACGTTAAACCTTATGAATACAAGACCTTAAAGCATCCACTAAGCAGTCATCCTCTTCAGGTGTCTGTGCTGCGATACGGAAACAATACTCATCCAACCCTTCAAAATTCGAAGCGTCGCGGATGAGAATGTGATGTTTGCATACCAACCGCTCTTTCAATTCCCGGGCGGGCATGCCTGACATTCGGCACAGCATGAAATGTGTCTTGGTGGGCAGCACTTCCATACCTTCAATAGCCAACAGATTCGTGCGCAAACGTTGCGCCTCGGCCAGATAAGCATCCATGTCTGTGACGGCCTTTTTCTGATGACGAATAAGCCAAAGACCCGCCTCGACAGCCAAAGCATTGACCGACCACGGACGCAGACTGCGGCGTATCCTTTTCGCCCATTTGGGGGAGGCTATCACATAACCGATGCGTAATCCCGGCACGGCAAATGTCTTAGTCAGCGAAAAGATTTGGATGATATTCCCGGCGGCGATGGCCTCTGAGGGTGATATCATCCGCTCAATGGTGTAATCCTCGTAGGATTGGTCAACGACTACCAATGCGTCTTCGTGTGCCATACGAAGCACTTCTGCCGTCTCTGTCACTTCACCCGTAGGATTATTCGGATTGCACAGCCATATTGAGGTGTGCAATCCTGACTCCTCTGTCTCTTTCATTCCGAACACCCTGCAAGCATCTCCATACTCGCTGAAAGTGGGATGTTTTATCTTGAAACAAAGTTTTTCCTCACATCGACGAGAATCGGGTAGGTAATTTCCGATGGCCTGTGCCACAAGATAAATGGCATCGGTCGCTCCGTTGGTCACGACGACGCACTCTGTTGCCACGTTCCTCTGTTCAGCGATGGCCCGCTCAAGGGTTGCGGCTTCTGGTTCGGGGTAATGCCCAATCACATCCAACCGCCCGCAAAGATAGGCTTTCAGTTCCGACAAGTCAGCATGGCTATAGATATTCGAACTGAAATCCATCCGAATATCCTCATAAAGATACGCATCATCACCATGCCCTGTTATCATGAAAAAGGGTTATTATTGGGAATTTATGGGAATAATAATGAATACAAACAGTATGACACGCCTGCAGTGATGAGCACCATGACCACCTCGGAGAGGCGGTTGAAGCGAACGGCCCGCTGCATGTCTGCGGTAGTGAGCGGGCGGTCGTGACAACCGATATATGGTTTTTCTATCACCTCGCCGAAATAGGTATGTGTGCCGCCAAACCGACAGTCAAGGATGCCGGCGAGTGCTGCCTCGGGATAACCGCTGTTGGGACTGGCATGGCACCGCCCATATTTCCATACGAACGACAAAAGCGACCATCTGCCTGACACAATGACCATGAGCAGGGCAGTGAGACGGGCTGGAAAGTAGTTGGCGGCGTCATCAATCCGTGCTGCCACACAACCGAACTGCCGGTATCGCTCCGTGCGGTAGCCAATCATCGAGTCGAGCGTGTTGATCATCTTGTATGCCATCATACCCGGGGTGCCGAGCAGTGCAAACCAAAAAAGCGGTGCGATGACTCCGTCGCTGAGGTTTTCCGCTAATGTCTCTAATGCCGCCGTCCGTACTTCCTGCGCTGAGAGTTGCGATGTGTCGCGTCCCACGATGCGGGCCACCTGCGTGCGTCCCTCATCCAAAGAGCGGTCTGCGGCACGGAACACATCACGCACCTCGCGGATGAGGGTCGTCCCAGCCAAACAATAAAATATCAGTACTGCATCAAGCGGCAAAAGCCACCAGGGCGATAGATTGGCTAACATCAGCCGACGTATGCCCCATACAATGAAGAACACGAACAAAATGAGCGCGACAGCCATCACGCCCCCCTTGAGACCGCGATGTGAACCACGGTTGAGCCGGTGTTCGCCAAAGGCAATCATCTTTCCGAAACCCACCACGGGATGCGGAAGACGGGACGGGTCACCGAAGATGAGGTCGCCAACCCAACCTATTGCCAATGCTATGATGTTAATCATCTGTCAGAATCTGATAAAAACGCTCCATGTCAACAGATTTGCGCACATGGTCGGCCAACAGATCATATTGTTCCTCCTTAAACGCCGTATAATCGAAGGGCTTGTCTGCCTCGGCCAGTTTAGCGGCAAAAGGCTGCAACAGGCGGTCAACAAACGCGGGATTGTCGAGAATGCCGTGGATGTACGTGCCCATACAACTCTCGTCAACGATGTATCCGTCATTCCTGCCGTCATCGAGCGTCACCAATGGCGAGGACTTCTCCCCCTCCACGGGATGTGTCTCGCCCATATGTATCTCGTAACCGTGCATTGAACCGTTGAATGTCACCTGCCGTGTCACTTTTTCGCCCGACATGGTGGTCGTGACGGGCAGCAATCCGAGTCCCGGCAGACGGTCGATGTCGCCCTCAACATGGTCGGGGTCGCACACCTCGCGTCCCATCATCTGATAACCGCCGCAGATGCCCATGACCGTTGCGCCTTCGCGACGGGCTCGGAGAATGGCTTGTGCCACACCGTTTCGTCGCAACTCATAGAGGTCGTCGAGCGTCGATTTGCTGCCGGGCAAGATAATGATGTCGGCCTGACGGATGTCGTCGGTGTTGTTGGTGTAGAAAAGATGTACGCGCGGGTCACGCTCCAATGCGTTGAAATCCGTGAAGTTGGAGAGGTGCTTGAGCATGATGACCGCCACGTTGACCTTTCCCCGCGACAGTTGCATGGATTTCTGTGCCAATGAAACGCTGTCTTCTTCCTCAATATGTATATGGTGGAAATAAGGGATAACGCCGAGCACGGGAACTCCGCATATATTTTCCAACATCCGTCGTCCTTCGTCAAAGAGGCGCATGTCCCCACGGAACTTATTGATGATGATCCCCCGGATGAGCCGTCGGTCTTCAGGTGTTTGCAGGGCGATGCTGCCATATACTGAAGCGAAGACTCCGCCGCGGTCGATGTCGCCCACGAGAATCACGCGTGCCTTGGCGTGCCGTGCCATGGGCATGTTTACCAAATCGTGGTCGCGCAGGTTGATTTCGCTGATGCTGCCCGCGCCTTCCATCACGATGGGATTATATCGGGTGGCGAGGCGGTCATAGGCATCGCACACCTCTTTTTGGAAATCAATATGCGAGGTCTGGAGCGATATATAAGAGGTGCGAGAAATCTCTTCCGTTGTGGGATTGTTTTTACTCCCGCTCACCTTCTCATCTGGACTCCTTACCCTCCAGAAATCATAAGCGTCGCGGTTGCCGATGGGTTTCCCGTGAAGCACCACCTGTGACGTGTGGTCCGATTGTGGTTTAAGCAGCAGCGGATTCATGTCGGTATGACAGGGAATGCCTGCCGCCTCGGCTTGTACGGCTTGTGCGCGGCCTATCTCCAGTCCTTCGGGCGTGGCGTATGAGTTGAGCGCCATATTTTGTGCCTTGAAGGGTGCGGGATGATAACCGTCTTGTAAAAGGATACGGCAGAAGGCTGCGGCAATCATGCTCTTGCCCACATCACTGCCTGTACCGGCAAACATCACGGAATGTAATCGTTTGGTCATATTGTGTGCTGATCCTTTTGCGTTTTACAATTCCACCACTGTTATACCTGCGCCGCCGAACTGCACGTGCTCGTCGTGGAAATGTTTTACGTTGGGCACTGTGGCGAGGTATTGGCGGATGAGTTGGCGCAGGATGCCGTTGCCCGTGCCGTGAAGGATGCGCACTTGCGACATACCCACGAGGATGGCATCGTCAATGTAATACATTACCGCGTTGAGTGCCTCGTCACCGCGCATGCCGCGCACATCCAACTCCTGATGGAAGTTCAACCGGCGGTTGTCCATCGTCTCGCGTGTCTCTCGGCTTACCTGCACGAAGGTCTTCACTTCCTCCTGTTTCGGTTTCTCGGCGTGTTCCAACCGTTCTATACGCATCTTGGTACGCATCTCGCCAAATATCACGGTCGCCATCTTTCCGTCAGTGCTCTCCACGGTGCCCATGGTTTTCAGACCCTTGATGCGAACTGTGTCACCTGTCAGAATCTCTTGTATCTTGCCTTTTGTCTCTTGTTTCTTTTCGCTTATCTCTTGCTCCTTGCTCCTTGTCCCTTGTCCCTTCTTTTTCCTCTTCTCCTGCCTCCTTTGTATCTGTTGCATCTTCCGCTCAATCATCTCATCGGTGGCGTGTGTGTCTATCTCGCTCACCTCCTGTTTGAACGTGTTCAGTTCTTCTCGTATGCGGCGCGTCTCCTCTTTCTCCGCTTGACTTTCACGAATTTCGCGGATGGTGTTCTCAATGCGGCGGTTGCTCTCGGCCAACAGTTCCTCGGCCTGTGCTTTCGCCCGTTGCAACACCTCTTTGCGACTCTGCTCCAATTCGCGGATGGTCTGCTCGTACCGCTCGATGGTTTTCTCCATCTCCTTCTCGCGCTGGTGGATGTTCTGCCGTTTATTCTCCCAATAACGCTTGTCGCGCACGATGTCTTGCAGATATTTGTCGCTCTGTATGTAGTCGCTGCCCACGATGTCGGTAGCGTCTTTGATGACCTCTTCGGGCAACCCCGTCTTACGCGCTATCTCGATGGCAAACGAACTGCCTGGCTGACCTATCTGCAACTGAAACAGGGCGCGCATCTCATGACGGTCGTAGAGCATCGCGCCGTTGGCCACGCCCTCATGGTCTTCGGCAAAGTGTTTCAGGTTCTGGTAGTGGGTGGTGATGATGCCCCACGCTTTTTTCTTGCAGAACTGCCGCAGCACCGACTCGGCGATGGCTCCGCCGATTTGTGGTTCTGTGCCTGTGCCGAACTCGTCTATCAGCAGCAGGGTGTGGTCATCGGCTTGCCGCATCATGTTTTTCATGTTCAACAGATGGCTCGAATAGGTGCTCAGGTCGTTCTCAATGCTCTGTTCGTCGCCGATGTCTATCATGATATGGTCGAAGATGCCTGTCTTTGAGCGTTCTCCGATTGGCACGCTCAACCCGCATTGCAACATATATTGCAGCAGCCCGGCTGTCTTCAGACATACCGACTTGCCGCCCGCGTTCGGCCCCGAGATGATGAGGATATGTTTCTCGCGGGTGAGCATGATGTCGAGCGGCACCACCTTCTTGTCCTGCTTCTGCAATGAAAGTTGCAACAGCGGATGTATGGCGCGTATCCAGTCGATGTGCGGACGGTTCTCAACAATCGGTTCTATCGCCTGAAACAGTCTCGCCAACTCCGCTTTCGCCCGTATCAGGTCTATCTTCGCGAGGAAACGGTAGGTGTCGAGCAATGCCGGCACGTGAGGACGTATCTCTTTCGCAAACTCTGTCAGAATGCGGATAATCTCGCGGCGCTCATCCATCTCCAACTCACGGATGCGGTTGTTGGCTTCCACCACCTCTGTCGGCTCGATAAATACGGTCTTACCCGAGGCGCTCTCATCGTGGACGATGCCTTTCAATTTGCGTTTCATCGCAGGGGCTACGGGGATAACCAGTCGGCCGTCGCGAAGGGTAGGGGTCACGTCCTTCTCTACAAGTCCCTCGCTTTGTGCTGACCGCAGAATGCTGTTCAGAATGCGCGAGATGCTGCCCTCGGTGCGTGACAGTTCCTTACGTATCTGCATCAAGTCGGGCGATGCGCTGTCGCGAATCTTGCCGTAAGGGTCTAATATCTGGTCAATGCGGCGTATCAGCCCCGGAACGATCGTGATACCGTCCGTCAAACGTTGAAGAGCAGGGTAGGGGTAGGGCTTACCTCCCTCATCTCCCTCTTCGTCAGAATGGTTGAGCAGGGTCACGATGCGGCACACTGTCTCCTGAGAGCGGCGCAGGTCAAACAACTCGCTCTCGTCCATGTGTGTGCCCTCCAAGCGCAGACGGGCTACGCTGGCTCTTACGTCATAGAAATATTGCAGTGGAAACTCCGCCACATCCTCCTGAATGCGGCGGAACTCCTTCGTCTGTGTCAGCCATTCGTTGATAGTGTCGCAATGGGTTGAGAAAGCCATCTTGTCGACCATCTCCTTGCCCAATGTAGAGAGGCACCGTGCACGTAACAAATGCCGTATCTCGTCAAAACCTATCTTCTCCTCAAAGTTATTCGGGTATATCATGCTGCAAATTTAGATAAAAAAACAATATTAAAGCCAGTTTTCAAAAAGAATTAAGTTTTGTTTATCTAAAAAAAGTGGGTGTAGTTGTTTGGGAGATTGGTTGTTTAGTCGTTTGGGAACAAGTCCTTGTTCATTTAGTCGTTTAGTCGTTTGGGTGATTTGTCGTCTGGTCGTTCTTCCAAACCGCGCATAATGTTAATAAATGTAAACTCTAACATTTTTCTTCATCTTTATTTCATCATTTCACTAAAAATCACTAATTTTGCACCCGCTTAAACGACCAACCGCTGTTTTCGCAACATTGGAGAGATGGTAGAGTGGTCGATTACAACGGTCTTGAAAACCGTCGTACCGAGAGGTACCGGGGGTTCGAATCCCTCTCTCTCCGCAAACTGTCCATGTAACCCGCTGATTTTCAGCGGGTTTTTCTTTTTACTCCCATGAAGCAATTTGTAGGACTGCATGGGATGCCACAATTAATGAGAATGACGTGATAAAGTGATATTCTTTGGCGATTTTTGCAATATACATTCAGTTCGGTCGTTTTTTCCCTTCTTTCTTCTTTTTCTCATCTTTTTGTGTTACTTTTGCAAACAATAACCACTGATATTGAAATACCAACAGACTATCATAATGACAATGAAAATCAAAACGATATGGTTGCTAACCGCCATGCTGACATGCGGCTTCATGCTGACATCGTGCAGCGAGGATGATGATAATGAACCTGTCCCCGCTGAACAAGTCGTTCTTAACTGTGTTAAACCTGACTACTTGCAGGCGGGCGACAAGGTGGCACTGATTTCCCCTTCGTACTTCACCTCGATGGAAAACGTGGAGAAGACGGCAACCTTGTTGCGCTCATGGGGACTGGAAGCCGTTATTGGCCCCAACGTGGGTAAGATGGTTGACGGGAAGTATGCCGGTACCGTGGAAGAGCGCGTGAGCGATGTCCGCTGGGCTCTTAATGATCCGACTGTCAAGGCCATCATCTGCAACCGTGGCGGCTATGGTACTATCCAACTGATTGGCAACTTGTCGCTGGCTGAACTGAAAGCATCGCCTAAATGGTTGGTGGGCTTTAGCGATATCACTACCCTGCACGGGCTGCTCACTCGTGCTGGAGTGATGAGCGTTCACGGAACCATGAGTTCTTTTTTGGCGAAGGGTGGTACCGATGAGACCAGCACGTTGATGCGTGACCTGCTGCTAGGACAAGTGCCTTGCTACGAGGTTCCGGCTCATAAGTATAATATCCAAGGCCGCGCCAGTGGTGTGCTTGTGGGTGGTAACATCTGCACTTTCGTGCCCAACCTTGGATCACAAGCCGATGCCACCAAGGGTAAAGATTTGATACTCTTCGTGGAAGAGGTTGAGGAATCAATGCACAACATTGACCGCCAGATGCGTATCCTGCAGATGAATGGCGTTCTTGACCGCTGTAAGGGCATTGTGCTCGGCGAATTTACTGACTGCGGCTCCGAGTTCACGTACGAGAGTGTCGAGGCTATGCTTCATGAGATGTTGAAAGAGTATCATATCCCTGTGCTCTGCGGTTTTCCTGCCGGCCATGGTGACGTGAACCTGCCATTGGTGATGGGCGCTCCAGTGACGATGGATGTGCGTGCTGATGGAGCAACCCTCCAGTTTGACATTGAGGGCCGGCAACGTGAAATTCGTACCGCCGACATTACTGCTCCCACTACTCCTGTCACCGTACGTAGGCATCTGGCTGGAAAAGTGGAATAAAAAAGGAAGATAGATAAAAGTTGATAGATACTTAATCGAAAAGCAACAATGAAGATTACATTATCATTCCTATTTGCCTTTGTATCCCCATTGGCTTTGTCAACAGCCTATGGCGCTCGTGATAATGATGACAATACGGCAACATCCCTCATCATCAACGAAGTGATGGCTTCGAACGCAGGCGTAGTGATGAGTCCTGCTACAAATTTCGACAGTTGGATAGAACTGTACAACCCCGACACAAAGGATGTCAGTTTGGCAGGCATGTATCTGAGCGATGACGCTAGCAACCTGACCCGGTGGAAGATGCCCTCTGACGTGGGTACTGTTCCCGCCAAGGGGTTTCTGGTTGTGTGGTTGGGGTCGGATGATATCAAGAGCAATCAGGCACCTTTCAAACTTGACTGCGATGGCGGCACCATCTGCCTGAGCAACCAGAACGGGCAACTCATCACCAGCGTGACTTATCCCCCGGCGATGAGTCGTACAGCATGGGCCCGTACATCTGACGGTAAGGAGGAGTGGAACTGGACAGCCGACGCTACGCCTGGTGCCACAAATGCCACAGCGGTCTTTGCCGGCACGAGGCTCGACGCCCCTGTGGTGAGCGCGGGCAGTCAACTGATTAGTGGTTCGCTTGCATTTCATGTTGATATCCCTGAAGGTGCTATATTGATGTATTCCACCGACGGCAGCATGCCAACGTCGGTTGTTGAAGACAATACGGGGGGTGGAAATGCCTCACCGTGGATCAATTGGGTGGTCAATGGTGATTGCGAGGGCGATGATACAAGTTGTTTGGTATGCAAGAACGGAGATGGCACAAATGTCACCCATATTATCGCAGGCGTGGGCTATCAAGGCTCGCGCGGCATCAGAATACAGTCTAAAAACAATCCTGAAAATGTGTGGGACACCCAGTTATTCGTATATACCCCTAAACATAACTGGTGTGAAGGCAACAAATATCGTTTTCGCATGAAGGTGCGTGCTGATAGGGCCGACAAGATTACACCACAGTCGCAACGGACGCCCGGCAGTTATATCCACTGGGAAATGCTCGGTGGCAGTATAAATGTCACCACCGAATGGAAGGAATACAGTTATGAAGGCACGATTACTGCTGAACAGTCCGGAAACGGCGTCATGCAGACCATTGCCTTCCATCTGAACGAAAGTGCTCAGGCTAACGTCTTCTATTTCGATGACATCGTGTGGGAGTCGTATAAAGGCGAGGGAAGTTCCACGGAGGGCCCAAAACAAAGTCAGGACGGCCTATTTACCGTGTCGCAAACCGCCAACTATGTGTTCCGCCTGTTCAAGGACGGCTATCTGCCCAGCGTGCCTGTGACTAGAAGTTTCATCAAGACGGACAACAACTACACAATCCCAGTCATCTCTGTCGTAGGCGATGAGCGTTACTTCACTGACCCGATGTGGGGTATCGACGTGAAGGGCGAGAATGGTATCGCGGGCAACGGCAGCGATGACCCTGTGAACTGGAATCAACCCTGGGACAGACCGGTAAATTTCAGTTATATCAGTCCTACGGAGGGCATGCTCTTCAATCAGGATGTCAACATCAGCGTGTCGGGTGGATGGACACGAATGGCCGATCCGCGCTCGATGAAACTGAAGTCCAACAAGGTGTTCGACGGGTTGAACCGTTTCAACTACGTCTTCTTCCCGCAGAAGCCTTATATCCGCAGCAAGACACTGCTGGTACGCAACGGCGGCAACGATGTGTATTCTGGCTCACGTTTCATGGATCCGGCGCTGACCACGATTGTCCAGCGTTCAGGCATTGATATCGATGTGCAGAGTTTCGTGCAGGTGGCAGAATACATCAACGGCCGCTTCAGAGGCATACTGAACTTGCGCGAACCCAGTAACGATAAGTTCGTCTATGCCAACTTCGGTTATGATGACGAGGAAATCGACATGTTCGAAAACAGCACATTCACAAACGGCACCAACGAAGCCTTCCAGCGTCTTTTGCAGTTGAGCGAGCGTATCAACGATGCTGGTGTCTACGATGAGGTGAAGACTTTGCTCGACATAGATGAGTTTACCAACTATATGGCGGCCGAACTGTATATCGGCAATGACGATTGGCCAAACAACAACGTCAAAGGGTACCGTTATCAGACTGACGGCCGTTACCGCTTTGTATTATACGATTTGGATTATGCGTTGAATGCATGGGATCACCGGCTTTCTACCCTCAATGACTTCAGCAGTGTGAAGATTGTGCGTCTGTTTAAGAACTTGCTCAAACACGATGCATACCGTAAGAAGTTTATCGACACCTTCTGCATCATGGGAGGTAGCGTATTTGAGAAAAACCGTGCCACGGCCATTGTCAACGAATTGGCTGATGCCATGCGTCCGATGTCGCAGTATGACAATATGTTGCCCGACAACTCTGCCAATAAGATTAAGGAGGCGCTGCTGACACGGATGGACGACATGACCAGCCAACTGCAACAGTACGAGCCGATGAAACTCAGTGGTGTGCAGAAACAAAGCGTGCAATTTGCCGCTGACGTAGATAATGCCAACATCTATATCAACGGTATCAAAGTGCCATACGCATCGTTCGACGGAAAACTCTTCTCGCCTGTCAGATTGGAGGCAAAGGCACCCGCAGGCTATACGTTTGCCGGATGGCGCAAATCTTCAGGCTCCTTTATCCAGGTCTTCGGTATGAACAGCACATGGAAATACTACGACAGCGGCGAGGCTGCTGCCAACTGGCAATCCGCAAGTTTCAACGATACGTCATGGAAATCTGGCGCGGCTCCTCTGGGATATAAGATGAATGGTGTGAATACCACTGTCAGTTATGGCCCCGATGCCCAAAACAAGTATCCGACAACCTATTTCCGCAAGACTTTTACCTTGGATTCTGCGCCTGCATCCACTGACCACTTCCAACTGAACTATCAGGTGGATGACGGATGTGTCGTATGGGTCAACGGTCAGGAGGCTGGGCGGGTAAATATGCCTCAAGGTACCGTCAACTACAATACGTTTTCTTCAACCTATGCGGCAGATGTTCCTTTATCAGGCACCCTCGATTTGAATCCGATGCTATTTAAGAAAGGTGCCAATGTTATTGCCGTTGAGGTGCATAACACCAGTTACACTTCTGGCGATCTGTTTTGGGCTGGTGAACTGCAGACCACGGTTGGCGGAAGCGCTGACGATGTCGTTCTGACCGACGCCGTTATCGATGTGACAGACAACGCCGTCAATCTGACAGCGATGTTCACGCCTCTTTCGGATGCTGAGCGTGCTGCACGGGGACTCAACCCCGTACGCATCAATGAGGTGAGTGCTGCAAATGACATCTATGTCAACGAATACTTTAAGCGCAACGATTGGGTGGAATTGTACAACACCACCGGCGAACCTGTCGATGTCGAGGGCATGTATCTGAGTGACAACCTGGGCAAACCTAAGAAATACATGATTACTAAATCTGACACTCAGACGAACACCGTCATCCCGGCACATGGATACCTGATTATATGGTGCGACAAACTGGAAACGCAGTCTCAATTGCACGCTTCATTCAAACTCGACGCTGATGGAGGCGATGTCTTGCTGACGGCTGCTGATGAGAGTTGGAATGACCGCATCACATACATGAAGATGAAAAGCGACGAGACTGTGGGCCGCTATCCCGACGGCGGCAACCAGGTTTACGCCATGAATCTGCCGACCATTGAGAAGTCCAATATCATGTCTTCGTATGCCGCCTACCTCTCAGGCGGCGACCCGTCAGGCATCAGCGAGATAGCCATTGACAAGACGAGAAACATCAGCATGAGTTATGATAACAATCGTTTGGTTATTCGTAGCAAACACGCTCTTACGGCAGCAAGCCTTGGTATCTATAATATCACTGGTCAGTTGTTGAGCCGGCAGACCATTTCCCTGAACAATGGCTATGGCGAACAGACGCTCGACGCACTTTCATCCGGTTGCTATATTGCCCGTCTCTCTGATGGCAACGGCAATACGGCTATTTGTAAATTTATTAAAAAGTGACTCTGATTACATCGGGACTGAGTGTTCAGGCCGTTGTGGCTTAAACCATGTTAGAAGACAGGTGTATTCCCTTCTGCTCGCTTAATAAACGGAGCATGCGAAAGAACAGTAAAACAATATGTTAGAACACATTGAGGACTTCACCGCTTGGCCTATACTGACGGGTATATTCATCGGCTATATTGCCAATCGCATCATGAGCGGTCAAGGCAAAGGATGCTGTATGAATCTCATCATCGGCATCATCGGCAGTTATGCCGGTACGTTTATCAGTCATCTGCTGAATATAGAACTGCTTGGAAAAGGATACCTCACCAATTTCGTATTTTGTGTGCTCGGTGCGGTAACCGTGTTATGGATTTGGAATAAACTGTTCGGGTAGTGGTTTAGAAATACTTCTTTACATCGGACCACCACCAGGAAAACCACCGCCCCCCGGGAAACTGCCACCTCCTCCCGGAAATCCTCCTCCTCCAGGGAATCCTCCGGGCGGGGGACCATTAAAACGGCCTCTACGGCTATCCGGACCTTCACCCTGACCATTTCTGCGCCCACCCAAAAGGCTCAGACGGTAACTGATGTGAAGCATGGCATACGATGTGATGGTGTTCACCTCCCGGTCTGTCCAACCGTTGGCATTGATGTTACGGGAGAATGTCGACTGATCATGCAACACGTCATACCACTGCAACATGACGGTAAGTTGTTTGCTGCGTAGGAAACTATGCGAGATTTGCAAGTTCCATATCAGTTCGTTGGTGTTCAGCGTCGCATCGCTATAGCCTCGCCTGCTGAACATATGAATGTCTGTGGAAAGGTTGCTGCCCCACGGGAAAGTTATCTTCGCATTTCCGCCGTATGAGAAATTCCAAGTGGTCAGGTTATTCGATGCTTGCAGGCGGTTTTCCGTGCGTGCATAAGTGGTACTTCCGTCGAGCGAGAAGTTCATCCAACGGTTACGGTAACTCAACGATAACTCAGGCGACAGATTATAGGTGTGCGTCACATTCCTGTCGGCAGTTGCCGTGCGGTTGAGGTTCACATAGCCCACACGATGGTTGTAACTGCCTCTGATGGAACCGCTGACATCCCATCGGTTCAATGTGTCGAGGTTGATGTTGAGGGTGGCACCGCCGTTGATGTTCCAGTTGCCGTCGATGTTTTCAGGGCGACTGATGCGTCCGCCGGTTGTCTCGTTATAGGTGATGACATTACCGATGGAGTTGCTGGTGTGCTGGAAACTTCCGTTGGCGTTGAAACTCCAATGGCGTTGTGGCTTCGGTACCATGAACCCCAGACTGTCTTCCACTAATTGATAACGCCGTTGCATCTGGAAATTGGCATTCAGATTGCTCGTGTACGATGGCTTTAACCCCGGATTACCCATGGTGATTGAAAGGGGGTTCGTATCGTCATATATATCCAGCAACTGGGTGATGTTGGGCTGTTGCGTCTGTCCGCGAAGGGTTACCTGAAGGTTTGATTGCTCGTTAAAACGGTACCGCAGATTTAGTGTCGGCGAGATGTTTGTCACGTTTCTGACCGTATCCACAGGCACTCCCAAGTATTGTTGGATGTAATGTGAACGCTGCGGTTGTATCGACACTCCGACGTTCATGTTATACTTCTGGCGTACGATGCGGAGTTGAAGGTCGATGTTCTGCCTGTATTCCGTACGCTCGGAATAACGGCTGAGATCATTCGAGAGATAAGTCTCATAGGGACTCTCCAGATAACCGAAGAGCCGGGTCCAGTCGCGGTACTCACGCAGGACGTCATTATATGCCTCGTCGCTGTATTCCGGGAAATCATAAGTGGAAGGGTCGCTCTTTTGGTAACTGTAGTTGTAACGATAACTTGTCTGGAGGAAAACGCCCTGCTGACCACTCATCCGCCGGCCACCGCCACCGCGTCCGCCACCGAAACCACCACGTCCGCCACCGAAGCCGCCGCCACCGCGCCCATCGCCGAAACCTCTGCCCCCGCGTCCTCCTTGTTGTGCGGCGTTCTCCGGCTTGGATTTGAAAATATAAAGGGGTTCGGTATAAGTGAAACCTAATGACCAACTAAAGTTATCTGACGGCGAAATCGTGTAGCGGTTGGTCTGATAGGTGGAGTCGTTGCCGAAACGGTCTGCCTGTTGATAGAGTGTCACCGCCGAGAGGTTCGCGTTTTTATTGCTTCCGTCACGATATTCGATGTTGGAGTTTATAGACATATTACGGCCCTTGCGGTTCAGGCGACGGAAGAGTTGGATTTGCGAATTGAGGTTTTTACTGCTGCTATAACTCATCGTCTTGTTGTTCCGTCCGTTGAGTATCATATCGTTAGCATCGAAATACGACATGCCTTCGTCACTCAACGGGTCGACATCTAAATCGAAGGGGTTGTCGCTGTATGATGCCGATTTGGAAAAACCTCTCCCGTCGTTGGTCGATATATTGAGATTAGGACGAAACGATAGGGTAGTCAGCGAGTCGATGGTCCACTGCAGGTTCATGTTTCCGGTCCAGTTGTTGTTCCTGGAATAATTCTGGTTGACGCTGCTCGAGAAAGCACCGCCTCGGGTATTGACAAAGTTCTCGGAATTTGAGCGGCTCCAGTCATCAACATCGCCATGTGACCATGTCACACGACCGCTTATTTTCAGGTTTTTGTCATTCTCGTAACTGACATCGAGAGCGGCTGTCTTCGTGTGGCGCAGACCATTGTTGTTGCCTCGGCCGCGACCGCCCCTGCCCGTGAAATTTCGGTCGTTCACATTGTTGGCATTACCCATGAAGGTGTATCGCATGGCGCCCATAGGTTTCATGGCGGTCAGTCTGATGCCGTATCTGCCGTGGGTGCCGAAGCCCAAGTCGGGGTTCATTTGCAGACCGTTTCTGGCACTGCGCCGGGTCACGAATTCCAGCACGAAATCATCCTCGCCGTCGTCTATACCCGTCAGTCTTGAGTTGTCGCTCTTCTCGTCGTAAGCCTTCACCTGTTCTATCACGTACGAGGGCAGGTTTTTCATCACGGCATCGTTGTTGCCGGTCATGAAGTCGCGACCGTCCATCTTGAACCGCCTGACATTCTTGCCGTTGATGGTGACACCCCCGTTATCGTCGATTTTCGCACCCGGAAGGGCTTCTACAAGTGCCTCAATCGCAGAACCTTCGGGCACACGGTAGGCGTCGGCGTTATAAATCAGCGTGTCGTCCTTCACGACCATTTTCGGAATGTTGGCTGTTACCACGGCTTCTTTCAGTTGTATGGCATCGGTTTCCAACAGAATGTCGCCAAGATTCAACTGCCGCCCTTTGACTTTCGTCAGGTTTTTACGTTCCTCCTTGTACCCCATAAAAGTAATCTTCAGGAGATAGGAGCCCGGAGTCACTTGCGTGAGGTTGAATCGGCCGTTGTCGTCTGTATATACGCCTTTGATGAAAGTCGTGTCTTGCTTGCCGCCCTTATTGCCCCCCAAACGATAGAGTTGCAACGTTGTAAGAGCCATCGCGGAGTGGGATTCTTTGTCGATGACACGTCCGGTGACAGATTCCTGTTGGGCACAAACAGACAACGCTCGCATAACGAGCATGATAACCAAAATGGATATGTGTCTCTTTAATGCCATAAAGAGTAGGGATTGAGCGTAATTTCTTTTTTCTATTTGACGCATTTTTGCCCTAAAAGTTTAATGTAAAAGAAAAATCATATAGCAAATTACAGCATCATCCGATAGGAATTTGGGCTTTTAAGGTTGTCATTTTACAAAACACATTAAAAAACTTTCATCATTTTACTGCGAAATCGGTGTTTTTTGTTATTTTTGCACACGCTTTTCAAAATTGGTACGTTTATGGCTGATAATTGTGAGAAATGCAAATTCAGGGCTCGTTACGACAAAAAGCCTGGTTCGCTGTTAGGGCGCTTTTGGCGTTGGCATATCAATTTTTGTCCGGGCTGGAAAGGATATTTCAGTGGTCTGAACGAGGAGAAAAAAGCCGAGTTAAGGGCGAAGTACAACTTCACTAAATATTGATTTAGAAACCTGACCCAATTTACCCTTTTGATGAGGCTATGATTAAGAACTACAAAATCATCACGCTTTGCGGTAGTACCCGTTTCAAAGAGCAATTCCTTGAGGCGCAGAAAAGCCTGACGCTTCAGGGTTACATCGTCATCAGCGTGGGATTGTTCGGACATTCTGGAGATAATGAAGTGTGGACAGAGGGCACCAAAGAAATGCTCGACGATATGCATCTGCGTAAGATTGACCTCGCGGATGAAATCTTTGTCATCAATGTGGGCGGATATATCGGTGAGAGCACACGACGTGAAATAGAATACGCCACCAAAACAGGCAAAAAAGTCAATTATCTGGAATCTGATTTATGAAAAAACTGTTTCTCCTCCTTATACTCTTGCCCGTGACATCATGGGCGCAAACGCGCTATTTCCTCCCTACGGACAACGTCTCTACCGACGAGAGCGCACGTGCGGCCATCGAAGTTTACCTGCCAAGTGCGGAAAAAGCCAACGGCTGTGCGGTCATTCTTTGCCCTGGCGGTGCTATGCGCTGGCTGTCATGGGAGAGCGATGTGGTCAAAATGGCCGCTTTCCTCAACGAACACGGAATTGCTGCCATCGGGTTGCGCTATCATCTGATGCCGAAAACAAACAACGTTCCCATGCCGCAGGGCATGCAGATGCCGCCGATGGTCGATGTGACTCATCCCGACCATTTCCCCCAAGCCGACGCTAATCCGATGCACACGGCTTTAGGCGACTCCATCATCCGGCTCGCTGCCATGGATGCAAGTGCGGCCATGCGTATGGTGAGGCAACATGCGGGGGAGTGGCATATAGATAGGGACAAAATCGGGTATTTGGGTTTCTCCGCCGGAGGAGGTGTGGCTTTGGCCGCCTTGATGGCCGCAAACGACGCGTTGGAGCGCCCCGACTTTATCTGCACCAATTTCGGGCCGTCGCTCATGCCTGTCACCGTCACGGCCGATGCGCCTCCATTGCTCATCATGACTCGGGCCGACCATCCCAACGTGGCGGCCGGACTCGTCGCTTTGTTCATGGAATGGAAAAAGGCGGGTGCCAATGCCGAATTGCATATCTATGGCGACGGAAACGGACCCTATGAATTGATGCCCCAGACTGGTACAACAACCACTGAGTCATGGAGCACACAGATGATTTTTTGGCTCAAAGCAAAAGGATTTGTCTAATATATTTCTTTGGATTTTTACACATAAAATGAAAGTCGCACATAGCAATTTTGCATGAAACAAACTTTGATTTATTTTTGCACTAATAATATTATAATCAATAAATTTAACAAATGAAAAAACTACATTACATTTTGCTATCAGTTTTCGTGGCGTGTTTGTCTTTCTCGTCATGTGGTTCCTCATCTACTCAAAAGAGCGCATCAAATGAAACCGCTGATGAGACATCAAAAGACAGCGTGTCTAACGACAGCACCGCCAATGAAGAGAAGGTCTCCTTCACTGTGAAAGACGTTACTTTCTCTATGGTTTTTGTCAAGGGTGGCACTTTCAACATGGGAGCCACACCTGAACAGGGTACGGATGCCAAGGACGACGAGAAACCTGCGCACAGCGTCACACTCTCTGACTACTACATCGGTGAAACAGAGGTGACTCAGGCTCTCTATGAGGCCGTTATTGGTAAAAACCCGGCAGATAAGGTGGGGGCAGACCTACCTGTCGTGTTGATCGAAATGTCTGACGCCGAGTTCTTTGCTGACAAACTCAGTGAACTCACTGGACGTAAGTTCCGACTCCCGACCGAGGCTGAATGGGAATTTGCTGCACGCGGAGGCAATAAGAGCAAGGGTTACAAATATGCCGGTTCTGACAACCTTTCCGATGTGGCATGGTTTAATAACGATGAAACAGGAATCAACCCGGTGAAGGGAAAAGCCCCCAACGAACTGGGCATTTATGACATGAGCGGCAATGTGAATGAATATTGCGCCGACGACTATGCACCTTACAGTAAAGACAGTCAAACCAACCCGAAGTGTGTCAAAGAAGATGCAGAAAACACAGTGACCCGTGGAGGTAATTTTATCAATCCTGCTGAAGAATGCAGGGTGTCGAGCCGTGGCACAACCCGTGGATTTGTCTTTGGCAGCCTTGGATTCCGCCTTGTCATGGAAACGAAATAATCATATCTTTGGTTGGCAACATAGCAGTTCCATTCGTAAAGATAAAGACAAAGAATAACAATACTGTCAAGTAAATCATTATTAAATTATATAACTTACATCAAATTTATGAAAAAGTATCTTTTAATGAGTGTCATGCTGGTCATGACAATGGTTGTGGCAGCACAGACTTACAACAACCCTCGCCAACGCCCTAACCGTGATTATATCAAGGTGACAAAGGTGGAAAGAACGAAGAATTCTACCATTGTCTATTTGCATGTTGATGGTAAAAACACCTCAGGGTCTGTAATTGATAAATTTCCTTCATTGACTGATGAGGCTACAGGTAAGAAATACCAGGCAACAAAGGCATTGAATTTCCAATGGGGAAAAGTCTATCAAGGTGCTTGCACATTCCGCATCCAATTCCCGGCTCTGCCCAGTTCTACGTCTGTTGTGACTTATCGCGAAACAGGCAGCAAACCTTGGATTATCAGCAACATCGCTTTACCAATCAAAAGCAGCAGTTCTAACAAGAAAACAACAACTACGAGTAGCAACAACGGCAAGACAATCATTATCAATGTGCAATAATAGATGTCATGTCTGAACTGATTTTTCGATAATATTCAAGGCCGTTATGTTTCTTGCATGACGGCCTTGTCGTAAATCGTTCTTCTGTATTTGACTCTCCCTGCCCGTTCTTTTCTTTGTATTTTCCCATAATGGCAAACGACCCAAGAAAAAAGGATAATAAAATGTGGTTTTTTTATTGAAAACATAAAAGTTCACATCTCTTTATTTGGCACTTCATTTTTTTTGCCTACTTTTGCATGGCATATATAAAGAACATATCACATAATTAAAAAAAACTATGAAAAAAAGTTTCTCAAAAACTGTATTGTTTTCCATGATGGCTTTGGGCATGGCTTTTGTTTCATGCACCAGCAAAGCCCCGGTGAAAGACCAAACAAGTGACGAACCCGCAGCAAAGGCTGTTGCTCCCGACTCTGCTCTCGTGGCCGCTGCCGAAAACAACATCAAGGCACACCAAGAGGACATCCAGGCTCTCTGGGAAACCACCATCGGCGAAGAGAAGAAATACACCAATTATTCTCTTGCCAATGACTACGTATTCTTAAGCACTGATGATGGCAAAGAGGGATTGCTCCTCTCATTCTACAAAGACATAAAAGACATAGATAACTTTGACGGTGTCCCGGTTTGCGAAGGGCAGAAACTCTCATTCCAAGGCGACGCCTTAGTCATTAAGGATGGAGATAAGACCACCTATTTCGAGAAGACTGAATATGAGGGATTCAACGAACTGTTTACCGTGACAGAGAAAGATGGCAAGAAGACCTATACAAACGACCTCGACGAGCCTTATGACGAGAAAGAGGCCCTGGCGTTTATCGAAAAGATTGGGAAATCCGCCGCAACTGAACTCACCGACATCCTTGTCAAGTGGAAATAACGTATAACCCGATTCAGATAAAAACATGGGGCGCGAAATTCATATTTCGCGCCCCATGCCATTTCGCAGCCATTCTGTCCTGTATAGATGTTTTAGCACATACGGCTAACTCTAACTACTTAAAAGCCTAACTGCTAAGGAAAAGTCACTTTCCCAGATTGATGAACTCCCATTCTTTCTTCGTGAAGTCTGATGTGTCTTGCTTCCACGACGGATCGGGCATATACCACCAGATTTTGTTGAAATATGCTTGCAATCCCTTGTCTTTGAACACATAACCGCGGTTGGCATAGGGAAGGTTGCGAAGGATACGTTTCTCCTCTTTGGAGAATTCCATGTATAAGTGGGGCGAATAACTGTCGCTGCGGTCGTAAAACTCGCCCAATTTGTAATTATCGTTCATAAATGAATAGGTGTCGCTTGACGAGATGCTGAAATTGTCAGCAGGGTCAAAGTTCATCTTATGCCATTCCACGGTGCCATTGAACAAGGCTATCTCTATATGGTCTTCATAGTCTTTGTAAATGGACTTGCGAACCTTGCCCTTGCCGGAAACGACCTGGAAGGACGCCCCGCTGAACACTTTGGATTCAACCATGAATTGTTTGAACGTCGGGGTGCTGATGCGAAGGGTGAAATCATCTATCTGATGGTTGGCCCAGCGCTTGGCGGGAGTCAGCCAATAAGGCACCTCAAACGTGCGGCCGATACCGTATGACATACGGTAGCGGTAGGTGTGGTGAACCACATTTTTACCCTCCTTGAAAAAGGCCTTGAACACATAAGCATACGAGTATCCGGTGGTCTCCTTCGTCGAGGGGTTGATCAGATTCATGCCGTCGCTTTCAGTGTCCTCGCGCCATTTCTTCATATCAAGAACCTCAAAATTAGAATCCTCCTTGATAATAGCGTTGGTGTAGGACAAACGTTCGCCGTTCAACATCACTGTGAAATCGAAGATATGAGGATGACGACCGGAGACGTTGAGACCTTCGTCATCATTGTAGGGACAAGAGGCCTCAAAACCCATATCCACGGTCTTCGCCTGACCGCGGTTAACAAACTCGTATTGCACATCTACACGGGCAAAACCGTCGTCGTTCAGGTCGATGGTCAGCACTTCTTTAGCGCACGAGATGTCCGTGTCGTTGATGGGCACCAATTGGCTGCCGCTCACATAATACACACCGTCATTGGCACTGGCTGCCAGACAGATGGTCAATAGCAAAAGGGTGGTTTTCAAAGTTTTCATTGTGGTATGGTTTTGTAGTTATTTATTGTACCAATTCTTTCTGCAAAAATAATTGTTTTCAGCCGTTTGCCAAAATAAAATAGTAGAAATTTTTATCATATTCCGCTAAATGGCATCAAATTACCTCGAAGATGCAAACGTATTTCGTATTTCATATTTCGTATTTATAAAAAGATTTCGTATTTCATATTTCGTATTTCGTATTTATTCCCTAACTTTGCACCCAAAGTATGAAAACGATGAAAAAACAATTATCAACTTTTGTGGCGGTGTTGGCGATGGCTTTTTGTCTGAATACCCCCGTCATGGCGCAAAACGATGAGGCGGCACAGGCTGCCGTCGAAGCGAAAGCCGAAGGACGCGTGCTCAATGATGCGGACAGCATCACCGATGCAATGGCCGACTCGCTCGACACGGCGCTCGAGGATTTGGCCGAACAACAAGACAGTGCGCTCGTTGCTCCTGTCGAGCATGGTGGATTGCACAAGTCGCTGAAAACCAAGTTTATCGAAGGTAATGCGGGCTTTATGTCTCTTGTGGCATTGGCGCTCATCATCGGTCTGGCTTTCTGCATCGAACGCCTGATTTACTTGAGTCTGGCGGAAATCAAGACGCGTAAATTCCTCGGCGAGATTGACGAGAAAATTCAAAAGGGCGACATCGAGGGGGCGAAAGACCTCAGCCGCAACACGCGCGGCCCCGTGGCCAGCATCTGTTATCAAGGGCTTATGCGTGCCGACGAAGACATGGACGAGATAGAGCGTTCGGTCGAGGCGTACGGTTCCGTGCAGGCTGCCAAACTGGATAAGGGATGTTCATGGATTACCCTGTTCATAGCCATCGCGCCCTCGCTCGGATTCCTCGGTACGGTCATCGGTATGGTCATGGCGTTCGACCAAATACAGAGCGCAGGCGACATCAGCCCCACAATTGTGGCGGCAGGTATGAAGGTGGCGCTTATCACCACCATCTTTGGTATCATCGCTGCGGTCATTCTGCAAGTGTTCTATAATTATATTCTCACGAAAATTGAACGGCTCACCTCAGAGATGGAGGATGCGGCCGTCACGTTGTTCGACGCGCTGGGAAAATATAAAATGAAAAAGGGATGAACAATGTGTTGAAGCAACAACCTGCCGAGCGAATCTCTAAACGGATTTTCATCGCATTACTCGCGGTCATCGCTGTGGTCTTCGTGGCATTCTATCTCATAGGTTTCAACAGACCGTATGCCGATGACCCCAACTTCAATGAACCGTTGCTCACCGATGTGGTGCTCGTGTTCATGTTCCTGATTCTGCTGGTGGCTATAGCCGCTGCGATATGGGGCATGGTGCGTGCTATGCGTATGCGTGATGATTTGCCTGCTGACAACGGCGTAAAAACCCGCCCGTACGGATGGATAGTGGCGGGTGGTACTGTGGCGCTTATGGCGCTCACGTTCCTGCTCGGCTCCACGGCTCCTATATGGGTCAATGGTGCGGTCTATGACAACGCGTTCTGGCTCAAAACAGCCAATATGTTCGTCTGGTCAACCATCATTATGCTCATTGCAGCCACTGTCGCAGCCGCATACTATACCATCAAAAGTAGAAAAAACAATTAATCTCTTACCCCTTAACCAGATACGTGGCCGTCTTGGCTGCGGATTATACTCCCGTCTCTTCTCCTGATTCTCTTGCCCTTGCTTACTGCCCCTAACGTAATATTATGAGATCCTTCCGTAGGAAACGACGTCATGTGCCGATGATCAATGCCGCATCGGTGGCCGACATCTCATTCATGCTGCTCATCCTCTTTCTGATGGTCACATCGATGGATGTCGATAAGGGATTGTCGCGCCAATTGCCGCCGCCTGACCCCACTGAGGAGGAGCGTGAGGAAACGAGGGTGAGCGAGCGCAATGTGATGAAAATCGAGGTCACGGCTGATAATAAAATAATGCTCGACGGCAAGGAGGCGGCTCTCGGCGATATCCGCCAGCGGGTAATGACGTTCGTGGAGAATGAGACCAACCGCGCTGATTTGCCAGAGAAGCACGAGATGGATATCCCCCTTCTGGGAAAATGCCAAATCACTGACCGCCACGTCATTCAAATAGAGGCCGACCGCCAAAGCGATTATGATGTTTATTTCGGAGTGCAAAACGAAATTGTGGCGGCATATAACACCCTGCGCGACAAACTGTCTAAACAACGCTTCGGGCGCACTTATGGGCAATGCAGCGATGCGCAGAAAGAAGCATTGCGAACATATTACCGTCAACGTGTGGCTGAAATCTATCAGAAGAGGGAAGGAGGTGAACAATGATGTTCAACAGGAGAGAAAAACGCAAGATGCCCGTGCTCAACACGTCGTCGTTGCCTGATTTGATTTTCACAGTGCTTTTTTTCTTCATGATTGTCACACACATGAGAAAAGTGCCGCTCAAGGTGGAATATCAGGTGCCTGCAGGTACAGAATTGACTCGCCTTACCAAGAAAACGGCGGTGTCGTATATCTACATCGGAAAACCCATGCAACCGCTGCGCGGACAATACGGCGACGGTACACGCATTCAGTTGAATGATAAGTTTGCCAATGTCTCTGATATCGTCGATTACGTCTCCGCTGAACGGCAACGTATGGCGCCTCAGGATAAAGAACAGATGACCGTTTCCATCAAAGCCGATAAACGGACGCGCATGGGCGTCATCACCGATGTAAAACAAGCACTCCGACAGGCAAAAGCGCAAAAAATCAACTATTCTGCTGTGGCAAGATAAGTGATGATTTCCCCCCTCTCTTTAGATGAAGTGGGTGCTTGTCTTATTTAACAACAAGCCATTTTCATCAATAAGAATATTGTTAACAATTGCTAATAATTACGATTTGTTATAAAAATAGGGTGTTTTCTTTCTAATTTCGTGATTATTTACTAATTTTGCAAAATAATTATTAGTTACTAAATGATATGGCACATCATCAGTTAGATTCTTTAGACAAAAAAATCCTCAGGCTTATTGCCGAAGATGCCCGTATTCCTTTCTTGGAGGTGGCGCGTATTTGTAATGTGAGTGGAGCCGCTATTCATCAGAGAATACAAAAACTCTCCAACCTGGGAGTCATCAAAGGCTCACAATTTATCATCGACCCGGAAAAAATCGGTTATGAGACCTGCGCTTACATCGGTTTGTATCTCAAGCAACCCGAGGATTTCGATCGTGTGGTCAATGAACTGAAAAAAATACCCGAAGTGGTGGAATGTCACTACACAACAGGCGGATTCGACATGTTCGTCAAAATCTATGCCTACAACAACCACCACCTGCTCGAGATTATCCATGACAAACTCCAACCCCTCGGACTCTCGCGCAGCGAAACCATCATATCATTCCACGCTTCTATCGACAGGCAATTGCCCATCACTGATTTCGAGGAAGAAATAGAAGAAGAGGAATAAAATTAGAGACTGGTTTTCCTTGTGGAAAGCCAGTCTTTAATTATATCTTTCAAATTTCTTGATTTTTCACATAATCCACAAACGCATAGCGTTGATGGTGCTTTTCATCGATGTCATGTTCTTCGCGTGACACCTCTTTCCATTCTTGGTAGTCAGGGAAGAAGGCGTCGGCTTCGGCGGGTGTGTCATCTACCTCAGTCAGGTAAAGACGGTTGGCAAAAGGCATGGCTTGTTTGTAAACGCTCGCTCCGCCGATGATAAACACCTCTTCGTCTTCGCTGCAATGCGCCAAGGCCGATTTCAGAGAAGGAAAACATTCGCAGCCCGGCAATTCTTTCACCGAACGGCTCAGCACGATATTTCTGCGGTTTGGCAATGCGCCCTTTGGCAGGGAGTCAAACGTACGTCGTCCCATGATGATGGTATGCCCCGTGGTCAGTGCTTTAAAACGTTTCAGGTCATTGGGCAACCAGTACAACAGTTTGTTTTCATAACCGATGGCACCATTCTTCGCCACCGCCGCAATCAATGATATCATATTATTCTCTTTTAGGAGTTCAGGAGTTTAGACAATACTTAGTCTTTCGCTGCGAAATTAAACGTGTACTTTGCTATCTACGCCCCTCTCCCCTCGGAGAGGGGTGGGGGTGAGGCCCTTATACCGAAACAACTCCGGCTATATGCGGCCACGGGTCGTAACCCTCCAGTGTGAAGTCCTCGTAACGGAAATCGAGCAGGTCTTTCACGTCGGGGTTGATAATCATTCGTGGCAGCGGGCGGGGTGTGCGGCTCAATTGCAGTTCCACCTGCTCCAAGTGGTTCAGGTAGATATGGGTGTCGCCTGTGGTGTGGATGAAGTCGCCGGCTTTCAATCCCGTCACTTGTGCCATCATCATCAGCAGGAGGGCGTAAGAGGCGATGTTAAAAGGCACACCGAGGAACGTGTCGGCCGAACGCTGATAGAGTTGCAGACTTAGCCGGCCGTCGGCCACATAGAATTGGAACATCGTGTGGCAGGGGGGGAGGGCCATCTTTTCCACTTCCGCCACATTCCACGCACTCACCATCATGCGGCGTGAGTCGGGATGGTTGCGTATCAGGTCCACGACGTTGGCTATCTGGTCGATGGTGCCGCCGTCGTAGTCGGGCCACGACCGCCATTGGTGCCCATAAACAGGTCCCAGTTCGCCGTTTTCGTCAGCCCATTCGTTCCAAATCCTCACACCGTGCTCTTGCAGGTAACGCACATTCGTGTCGCCCTTCAAAAACCACAGCAGTTCGTAGATGATGGATTTCAGATGTAATTTCTTCGTGGTGAGCAGGGGAAATCCCTCTTCCAAGTTGAAACGCATCTGATGACCGAAGATACTGATGGTGCCGGTGCCCGTACGGTCGGTTTTTCTGGTGCCTTCCGTAGTGATACGGCGCAGCAAATCTAAATATTGTTTCATATAATGATGGTTTGTTCTTGATGTGTCACTTGACTTCGTATGCGCCATGCTTTCGGGTAGAGGTTGTTGGCGCGGTTGCCTACGTTTTTGGCGCCTCCCAGGGCAAATCCCCGATAGCCGATGGTCACCATCCCGCGCGGAGTGTCAGAGGGTAGGGTGATGGCCTCTCCGCGCAAATATGCGATGGCGGTTGCGTAATCCACATCGACCAGTGGGCCTTCCATTTGTAGCGATGGTTCAATGATTTGTATATCCCTGTCTCTATAATCTTTGTTCCTTCTACTTTTTTTGCCTCCCTCATTTCGTAATTCGTAATTCGTATTTCGTAATTCGTAATTCGTATTTTGCAACACTGCCATAAACAGTCCTTCTCCGCGCGTATATCCCGGGATAAACCGGTAGAGCGGCAATGACATATCACCTGTCAACGGTCCGGTGATGCCCCAACTCTCTTCTATGGGGATGCTCACGGGTGTCAGGCCATATTCGCCTGTCATCCACGCGATATTCTCCTCGTTCTCGTGCGCGTTGAACGTGCAGGTACTGTAAATCAGATATCCGCCCGGTTTGAGACATTTCACCGCCTCGGTGACAATCTCACGCTGCAACTGCTGGCATTTCTTTACGTTGGTGGCAGACCATTCGCGGACAGCACCCTCGTCTTTGCGGAACATACCCTCGCCGGAGCAGGGCACATCGCACAAAATCACGTCAAACATCATGCCGCTGTGGCTGTAGTCGCGTGGATAGGCGTTGGTCACCACCACATCGCGATGCCCCCATTTCTCCATGTTCTCGGCCAAAATATGAGCGCGTGTCCGTACAGGTTCGTTGCTATAGAGCACACTGCCTTCGGGCAAGACAGCCCGTGCTGCGGTCGATTTGCCTCCGGGGGCGGCACACAGGTCGAGCATGGTCACAGGCTCGTGCACCAATGTGCGCAACACATGGCTGATAAACATCGATGAGGCTTCCTGCACGTAATACACGCCGGCATGCAACAACGGGTCGAAGGTGAAATCGGGACGGCTCTTCAGGTAATAGCCCTCATCACACCATGCTACGCTTCCCTCTGTCCATTCCGGCGAAACGGTCATGCCCTTCGTCTTCTGCGGGTTCAGGCGGATGCTCACGGGAGCCTCCTCGCTAAGGGCATCCACAAACCGCTCATAGCGCACATCACCCATCAACTCACGGGTATAACAGGCAAATTCCTCAGGAAGTATATCTTTGACCATTGGCGGATAAATCCCTCTTCAACATTTCTCAAATCTCAAACCTCAAATCTCAAATCTCAAACCTCAAACCTCAAATCTCAAATCTCAAACCCCTAAAAATCTATCTCCCATCCGTCGTCGTCCGATTCTTCCAACTGAGGCTTCTTCGGCTTCGGGGGAGGTGAGGTCAGGTTGCCGTCCTTGTCAAACATACCGTATGTGGTGCGCAGTACGATAAACTCTGTACGACGGTTCAACTGATTGCAGATTTCCTGCTTGTCGTCGCTCAGTTGCTTGATATATTCCTCGGTCAACACATCGCCCTCTTTCAGCCAGTTGAAACGCTCTGTCAGTTTCTTCCTGATGACTTTGGGCTTCTCTTTGCCGTAACCCACAGGCGACAGACGGTCTTGGGCGATGCCGTGCTCGATGAGGTATTGCACCACGCTCTCCGCTCTCCGCTGCGCCAACCGTTTGTTATAGGCATCTGATCCCTTGTAATCGCAGTGGGCGCTCAGTTCGATGGTCACGTTGGGGTTCTCGTTGAGCAACTGCACCAGTTCGTCGAGTGCTGTGGTCGATTCGGGCCGCAAAGTTGCCTTGTCGAAATCGTAGAAGATATTGTCAATCATCACTGGCACGGATATCGAAGGCAGGGGAAATTGCAGCACATGCTCTTCCGACTCACTCGTCTCTACCACACGCAGTTCCTCTTTATGGTTCAAGTAACCCTTGCACGTTGCGAGGAAGATGTAACTCACTCCCGGGGTGAGCACTTGTTCAAACGAACCGTCGCTCTTCACAGGCAGTTTCTGGTTGGTGCCGTCATCGCCTACCATATATACTTGGGCTGCGGGCAGTTCGTAACCGTCTTGCTCATATACCCATCCTTTGGCGGTCTGCACGATTTCCGGCTTCTCAAAACTGTAAATATGGTCCCAACCGCGACCGTCGCCACGGTTTGACGAGAAGAATCCCCGGTTGTGAGGACCCTCGAAGGTCATGCCGAAATCGTCGCCGGAGGAATTGAGCGGGTATCCCGGATGCTCCAAGTGCCAGCGGCGGTCTTTGCCCACGGTGGCGATAAAGATATCGAGGCCTCCGAGTCCCGGATGACCATTCGACGAGAAATAGAGGTCGCCATTGGGACGGAACGTGGGAAACATCTCGTCGCCCTCGGTGTTGATGGGCTTGCCCACGTTCTCTACACCGCCCAAACCGCCGCCTGTGATGCGTACGCGCCAGATGTCAAGGCCGCCTTGTCCGCCGGGCATGTCGCTCACGAAATAGAGCCAATTGCCGTCGGGCGAGAGGGCGGGGTGGGCATACGACGACAATGTGTCGCGTGAAATCTCCAGATATTTGGGCTTGCCCCAAGCCGCGTCGCTGCGGCTCGAGGTCATTATCTTCGCATATCGGGGGTAGGAGGGGTCTGACGAGCATTGCGTCAGATACATCTCGCGCTGATCAATGGAGAAACAGCAGGCACCTTCGTCGTATTGTGAGTTAAGACCTGACTCGATGCTTTGGGGCTTGCCCCATTTGCCTTTGTCGTCTTTTTGCGAGAAGAAGATGTCGCCCGGCTTGGTGCCTGTGATGCCGCTCAGTTCGTCGCCTTGGGCCTCGTTACGGGTCGAGGTGAAATAGAGTTGGTCATACTGGTCGCCGTAAAGCATCGGGGAATACTCGGCGCGGCGCGAGTTGAACACCTCCATCTTCTTCACCGTGTAACGCGAACCGGCTTCTTTCCATTTGGGGGCGTTCACGGCCGAGTTCAGACCTTCACGCGCCAACATATGGTCGGGCATGGAGTCGAGCACCAACTGATATTCCTTTGCGGCCTCTTTGTAATTGCCGTTCTTCAACAGTTGGCGGGCCAGTGCGAAGTGAGTGTCGACGCTGTCTTGCTTGTAGCGTATCACATTGCGGTAAGCGGCGATGGCTTTCTGCGTCGAGTTGATTTTCTCATAGCAGTAAGCCAGTTTGGCGGCACGCTGACCACGTTTGTCGCGCTCTTTCGGAGGGGTCTTTGAATAGGCCTGCTTGAACTCGTTGGCCGCGTCATAATATTCTCCCAGAGCGAGATATTTCTCGCCCCGTTTCAAGTTTCGGTCTATACCACAGGCCGACAGCAACAACAATGTTGCTGCTATCGTGAAAAAACAGATGTAGTGACGGTTATTTGTCATGACTGTCTTTCTAACGAAAAAAACAGTGTTTTATTGTGCAATGACCTTAACTTACCAGCCGCCGCTCGATCCGCCGCCGTCATAACTGCCGCCACCGCTGTACGAACCGCTGTCGCTCGAACTGTAACTGCTGCTCGAATCGTAGTCATCATCGTCGTCATCATCATTACTGGAATAACTGCCGCTGTAACTGCTGGTGCCGCTGCCTCCTCCTGCGCTGCGGGAAAGGGTGCCATTCCTCCAAAGCCACCAGAATATGATAATAAGAAAGATGATGCCGCCGATGATGGACCAACCGTCGAATGAATCTTTCTTTTCGGCGGGTTTGTTCCCGCTCATCAGGCCATAATTGCGACTGATGTCACTGCCGTCGGCCAAATGGGGCGTACCTTCGGCCAGTTGGTAATAGAGTGCCTGGCTGGTCTCGATGACTGCGCCGCCCGTGTCACCCGCTTTCATGTTGGGGATGATAAACTGGTCGCTGATGCGTCCGCAACGTTGGTCGGTCAATTCCTGTTGGATGCCTTGTGTGGTGGCGATGGAGAATTTCCGGTCTTCAACGGCGATGACCACTGTCACTCCGCGATGGGTCTCGGCGGTGCCGATACCATATTTCTTGCCCAAATCAATGGCGAAACGGTGTGCGTCTTTGTCGGGCACATGACCTACCACAATGAAGGCCGACTCGCAGTTCTGGCCGTGCTCCATCATGTAAAGGAAACTGTCGGCGCAGGCTTTCTCCGAGGCGGTAAGGTAGCCGTCGGGGTCGCTCACATATTCACGCTGATGCTGCAAATGCGCCATCGGCACGTCGTCGATGGTCCACACTCGGTCGGGGTGGGGCGTCGGACGTGGCTCTTCACCGTTGAGCGCCATTCCTGCGCTGTCGGTCATCATGCGCCCTGTGCTGTCGACGTATGTTCTCTGGCGGCCGCTGTCGCCCATGTTGGCCAGTTGCTGCGTGCCGGCTGCCGGTGCATCCTTCTCGGGTCCATCGTCGAGCATGACACCGATGATTCCCAGCAACATAAACAGTCCGAATGAGATGAGGCATCCCAGCGCACAACCTTTCTTCGTGCTGCCGCCGCCCTTCATATTCGTTGGGGGCTGCCATCGCTGCTTATTCGCCTTATTTGACCCATAGGCCCCATAAGGCTGATTGGCCTGCTGATAAGGTGGCTGTCCCTGTTGTTGATAAGGCGGTTGCTGGTATGGTTGTCCCTGTTGCCCCTGCGGATAAGGCATCTGCTGATAGGGTTGCCCCTGCTGTTGATAGGACTTCCCCTGCTGATTAGGTGTCTGTTGTCCCTGTTGATTGTTAGGGTGATAGGGTGGTGGTGTCGTTGGAGGTTGATTGGGCATAGATAATTGTTTCTTATTGAATCTTCAATCTTATGTACGTTATGTTGAAAATATCTCTATTTTGATAATTCGTCTCAAAGGCGTTAGCCCATTCCCCTCCCATCGAAGGGGTGGGGCAGGGGTGGGGCGTGTAACCTCAAACTTCAAACCTCCTCAAATTTCACCCTATACCCGCATCCCTCTTTCCATCGGCTGCATCCGTAGGCGGTATGTCCTTTGATGATAACCCCTTTCCCGCAAACCGGACACGGGCTGCCCACGACGGGTTTTGGTGAAGGATTTGTATTTTGTGGTTTCGGATTTTCGGCTTTCGGCTTACGTTTTGTCGTTTTCGCTTTCGCTTTAGGCGCGCTATTCTCTTGCTCCTTGCTCCTTGCTCCTTGCCCCTTTGGAGCACTTTGCCCCTTATGGGCTCCCTGCTCCTCCAAAATCGTCACTCTGCGGTTGCTGCCGTCGGTGATGACCTGGTTCACTATCTCCGTCACTTGTTGCTTCAGTTCGTTGATAAACTGCCCGGCCTCGTATTTCTGATGCTCTATCTCGCGCAGTTTCTTCTCCCAAATGCCGGTCAGTTCACAACTCTTCAACAACTCTTCACGGATAATGTCTATCAGTTCGATGCCTGTTGCCGTGGCTATGAGGTTTTTCCGCTCCCTGCGGATATAATGGCGTTTGAACAGGGTCTCGATGATACCGGCACGCGATGACGGGCGCCCGATGCCATTCTCTTTCATCGCGGCGCGCAGTTCCTCGTCTTCAACGAATTTGCCGGCTGTCTCCATGGCTTGCAACAACGACGCCTCGGTATAATATTTCGGCGGTGTGGTCCATTTCTCAGTCAATGTGGGCTCGTGCGGGCCGCTTTCGCCTACGGTGAAGGCGGGCAGGGTGCGCTCCTCGTCTTTATCTTTCTTGTCGTCGTCATCGATGGCTGACGTGGCAGTGTCTTTCTCATACACCTTGCGCCATCCCGGGTCGAGTATCTGTTTGCCGCTCACCTTGAACTCGATGTCTTCTACCTTGCCCAACACCGTGGTCGTAGCGAATTTGCACACGGGATAGAACACGCTGATAAATCGCCGTGCTATCAGGTCATACACATGGCGTTCCATGTCGGTCAGGTTTGCGGCTGGCACTCCCGTAGGGATAATGGCGTGGTGGTCGGTCACTTTTGACGAGTCAAACACTTTCTTGCTCTTCGGTAAAGGCTTGCCCGACAAAGGCTGTATCAGCGCCTCATAGCCTTTCAATCCATTCAGTATTTGCGGACATTTCGGGTAGATGTCATCGCTCAGGTATTGGGTGTCAACGCGTGGATAGGTGGTCAGTTTGCGCTCGTACAGCGTCTGGATGGTATTGAGTGTGAACTCCGCGCTCATGCCGTATTTCTTGTTGCAATCCACTTGCAGCGAGGTCAGGTCATACAGCCGGGGCGGGGCTTCTGTGCCGTTCTTCTTCTGCACGTCAGTCACGGTGAACGGTTTGTCCTTGATGAGCGCAAACGACCGTTCTCCCTCCTCGCGGCTCGTGAACTTTCCTTTCGTTGCAGTGAAGATAGTGTCACGGTATTTCGTGGCGAGCACCCAGTAGGGTTCGGGCTTGAACTGGTCAATCTCTTTCTGACGGTTCACTATCAACGCCAATGTGGGGGTCTGCACGCGGCCGATGGACAGCACCTGGCGGTTTTGGCCGTATTTCAACGTATAAAGGCGCGTGGCGTTCATGCCCAACAGCCAGTCGCCGATGGCACGGCTCAAACCTGCCATGTAGAGCGGCTGATACTCCGATTGGTCTTTCAGGTTCTGAAATCCCTCGCGGATGGCTTCGTCGGTCATCGACGATATCCACAGGCGCTTCACCGGACAGCGCGCCTGCGCCTTCTGCATCACCCAACGTTGGATGAGTTCTCCCTCCTGGCCGGCATCACCGCAGTTGACGATGCCGTCGGCGGCTTGCATCAACCGTTCAATGACGGCAAACTGTTTCTTGATGTGGTCTTCTTCAATGAGTTTGATGCCAAAACGCTGGGGGATCATCGGCAATGAAGACAAACTCCACCATTTCCACGCCTCGGTGTAGTCGTGGGGCTCTTTCAGCGTACACAGATGACCGAATGTCCATGTCACCTGATATCCGTTGCCTTCCATATATCCTTCGCGCTGGGTCGTCGCCCCGATGATTCTGGCTATATCGCGCGCAACACTCGGTTTCTCGGCTATGCAGACTATCATCTCATCAATTACTTTCGGGCAGCAAAGGTAGTAAATAAATATGAAATACGAAATACGAAACATGAAATAATGTTGCTGCCACATTCCCATAGTTCCCATAGTTCCCATTGCTCCCATAGTTTCCATTACTCCCATAGTTCCCATTGCTCCCATCCTCAAATCCGCCCCCCTTCAACAAAAAATCACCCTCTTTCGTCAAAAAACACCACATTTTATTGTCTGATAGGGCAGAATCATTTATTTTTGCACCATAGTTATTCATCAAAACCACTATGACAATGAAAAAAATCAAGCACCTTTCTGTTTTGCTGGCTCTCATGGCCATCGTCTTGTTATCATCGTGCTCTGCCTCTCAGGCGGCATACTCTGACCTAAGGAATTATACGAACCAGTTACGCGAATATAGCCAGGATTATACACTCAAAGACTGGAAGGATGCGGCCATCGACTTCAAAGACATCGCTTCGCGTGTGGAGTCGTATAACTATTCTGCTGAAAAACAACGTGAAATACGCCGTATGGAGGGCGAATGTGCAGGCTATCTCCTCAAAGGTGCAGGTACCTCCGTTATCCGTTCGGTGCTCAATATCTCTGAGGAAATCAAAGCCGGCGTTGACGGCTTCCTCGACATCATCCTCGGCAAAGACAGATAAAGACCTTACCTCATCGCGTCTCATCCCGATTACCGCTCAGACAGTGGAGTAATGTCTTTAACTCCTTTAACTTCTTTAACTCCTGAATAAACCCCCATTTTTAGGTATTGCACACCATGTGCAAACCCCTTAACTTTGCAAGCGAAAAGAATCAGAATTATTAGAACACACCATAATTCATAATGTTTTTGTAGAAATCAATCAGGGCTGTCGTGATGGCAGCCCTCTATTTTTTTGTCACAAACGATGGCTCTTTCAAAAAAAATGAGTAAATTTGCATCAAATAATGGAAACACATCATGATTAACCGTTTATTATCTTTTCTTGACGCTTCGCCCGTCAATTTCCTCGCTGCGAAGAATATCGCTGATGAACTTGAGCGTGCGGGATTCCGCCGTTTCGACCCGACTATGTCCATTGGCGCCATCAAAGCTGGTGACAAACTCTTTGTGACGAAGAACGATTCGTCGGTCTATGCGTTCCGTATCGGTAAGAAACCCCTTGCCGAGGCAGGATTCCACATGATTTGCGCGCATTGCGACTCACCCACTTTCCGCATCAAACCCAATGCGGAGATGCTTTGTGAGGGTGGCATCGTCAAACTCAACACCGAGGTCTATGGCGGCCCCATCATGTCAACTTGGTTTGACCGCCCTCTCACCATTGCAGGGCGCGTCATCGTCAAAGGCAAAAACGCCATGTCGCCTGTCACCCTTCTGCTCCATGTCAAACGTCCCTTGTTGCAAATCAGCAACCTCGCCATCCATTTCAACCGTCAGGTGAACGACGGTGTGAAACTCAGCAAACAAAAGGATATGTTGCCCATCCTCGGCATCATCCGCGACCGTTTGGAGTGCGGTAACCTGCTGATGAATGTCATCTGCGACGAACTGAAGGTGGAGAAGGACGAGATTCTCGACTTCGACCTCTATCTGGCCGACGCTACGCCTGCGTGCACTTTCGGCGTGCACAATGAGTTCCTTTCTTCCGGACGGCTCGATGACCTCTCCATGTGCTATGCCGGGTTGGAGGCGCTGCTCGCCGCCAAACCAGCCAATACCACTCAGGTTTTGGCCATTTTCGACAACGAGGAGACGGGTTCACAGACCAAGCAGGGTGCCGCCAGCCCCTTCCTCGCCATGATGCTCCGACGTATAGCACTGGCACAAAGCGGTACCGAAGAGGCGTTCTATCAGGCGGTGGAACGGGCGTTCATGGTCTCTGCCGACAATGCTCACGCATGGCATCCCAACTACAGCGAGAAATACGACCCCTCCAACCATCCCGTGCTCGGCGGCGGTCCCGTCATCAAGTTCAATGCCGCGCAGAAATATGCAAGCGATGCCGTGTCTGCGGCCGTCTTCGCTGAAATCTGCCGTGAGGCGGGCGTGCCATGCCAGCGCTTCGTCAACCACAGCGACGTGGCGGGCGGAAGCACACTCGGTAATATCCTCGCATCTTCTATCCCCCTCCGTGGAGTAGATATGGGTAATGCCATCCTCGCCATGCACAGTTGCCGCGAGACGGGAAGCGCTGCCGACCACATCTATTGTGTCAAAGCCTTCACACAATTCTTTAACACGAAAGAGTAAAGCCAGTTCTTTTCTGAAGGTTTATGGTGGGGGGGAGTGTTCAAATCACTCCCCTCGCCCTTTGGGAAGGCTACGGGGGGGCGAGCATCGCTCGGGATGGAGGGGCCGGGGGTGAGGCTTCCTTTGGAGAGGGGTCGGGGGTGAGGCGCATCATCTACATCAAGAATAACAAATTATTTAAAACTATTTAACGATCCTGCTATTTGATTTCTTAAGAAATTACTTTACTTTTGCAGCACAGTCAACATACGGGTCTTTATTATGACACTGCTAGAGCATTATTGTAGTCTTGCGGCATTTGCCTTCATACTCATGGGGGTATTCTTTTCCGTCGTCAGATGGTTCCATGTCTGCGTGCCCTATCAAGAGCAGCCGAATTATTATTATCCGGCCCGTCTCATGCTGACGGCCTTTTTCATGTTGCCGGTCCTGACCTTTCCATACGCCTTGGACCCTTCCGATGCTGATGCGTGGCTGTTGATGAAGGGGTTCTTCCCCCTCACCCACATGTATGTCTGTGCCGTGCTGATATTCAACTACTTCGGTACGGTGAAAAGTTGGAACAAATGGAAGCGATGGGCCCGTCTCATGGCTGTTCCCATCATTCTTCTCCTGCTGGTGCTTTTCCTCAACGCCGTCTTGAAGGGTTACTCGTTGTCGGGTGCCAAACAACAGGTTTTGTTCTGGGCCATCATAGTCGTAGGCGCATGTGCCTCGATTTTCTGTTTATACTCTATCAAAGTGCTGGTGTCATGGCTCCATCAGTTCAAGGAGAGCGATTATCTGTCCAATCCCGAAGACTTTCCCACCGTTTATGCGAAAAAAGTTGTCATAGTACCAATTGTTGAGTTCTTTCTCGTATGGGGCATCTTCTTCTTTGATAGCAAGAAGGCTATGATTGTGTTGAATGTCATCTACACGGTCATGGGTATCGTATTCCTCTTGTCAGTGCTCCACACGCAACGTAAGAGGTCGCCATCTTCCTGGTTGGATGTTGAGGAAGAAACAACAACCGGTAATGATGCCCCGCTCGCCGACATTGTTGAAACTCCCGACGGCAATGAAACTCCATCTATAGAACAAAGCACATCCGGCCTCTCTGAAGAGAAGGTCAGTGTCATCGTCGGTGAAATCAAGGCCTTCGTAGAGGGTGAGAAACAGTTCCTCAACCCACACCTTTCTATTGTCGAAGTGGCAGAACATTGCGGATATGGACGCACATACGTCTCCAAAGTGCTCAGCAACGAGTTTGGCGGTTTCTTCCGCTATGTCAACTCCCTGAGACTCGAATATGCTAAAAAATACCGCGACGAACACCCATACGCCACCCAAGACGAGGTTGCTACAGCCTCTGGGTTCAGTTCGCGCCAGACTTTCTACACCGTCCGCCGAAGAATGGGGTAAAAATCCCGACATTCGCTTGTTTTTTCTACATCCGTTCATTTCCATGCGTTCTTATCATTTCATATATAATGCATCAACTTATTGGTGCATTGTTACTTATCTCGTCATTTCCCTGTTGATTTGTCGTTTTTTCGGGTGATTGCGTAATAATCCGTCCATTGTATTTTTCCTATACATATTTGTATCTTTCTTTTCACCTTTGAATTTATTTTGATACCTTAAATGATACATTTTGGTTAATTTTGCAGCAAATTTTGTAAGACCCGATAAAAGGTCACTGTTCTGTCGTGTAATAAAACTTAAAATTGATTGCTTAAAGAAATATTGGAGATATGAGAAAAATTGCAAAACAAAAGTACATCTGTCCTGAACTGGAGTTGGTGAAAACACCAACATTCAATCTGTTGCTCCCTGCGTCGTGGAATCCCGACGATCCTTATTCTCCCGATTTACCAATCATCGAGGGAGACCCTGATGATGATGATAATGGTAAGGGAGCCAACAATTTCAATTTGTTGGATTTCGACGACATTAACGGCAACTCAGGCAATAATGGGTATGAACCTTGGAGTCAGTTGTAATATTGAAAACATAAAAACGAAAACACAGAATAATTATGAAAAAGAATACATTCATTCTAAGTTTGACAATGCTGTTCGGTCTATTTACGGCACAACAGACCATGGCTCAAGGACAAGGGGAGCCGGAGCATACCGAAAAGGTTGACATGAACACCGGTCTCGTCGTATGGACTGGATCAACAATTCAGGAGGCTCTTGATATCTCACAACCAACAACAGAGGCTCCACAAGGAGGATTTTTCTTCTTGGTGGAATTCAAAGACGAACTCATAGAAAAAGAAAAATATGTGGGAGCAAGGGGTGACTATGGCGTGCAGGGTATCTTGTCGTCTGTAGGTATGCGTATGCAGTTAGTGTCACCAACTAACGCTCCCATACAATTGAATAATCAGCCTTCAGGCCCCTATTACCAGTTTGTTTCGCGTATTGATAATGCAGACACCACCTCAGGGTATCTTGGTGACCGTATGGGACTCGACAACGAAAACGATCCCGGCAAGAGTATTTATTTGGACAGAGGACCCAACCGAAATCTTTGGAATAACGAAACAAACAATTGTAACAACTTCCCTAACTGGAAACTTAACTTGGTTCCACAACAGAATTCTGTAAAACATAATGTAAGGTACAAAGGTGATGCTTCTTCGCATGACGTTAATGTCACAACTTATACCATACAGAATGTTGAGACACAATATAAAAATAATGGGGTATATACCGGAGAGTATAAACCCACATACATAACCGTTAATAACGGTAAATTGGTGTCTACTTTCAACGAGTCCGAGGCTACCAGGTGGATTATTGTTTCCGAGGCTGACTTTGAAGATGCCATGGCTGCGGTGACTTGGGGTGAGGTCGACCTCGGTGTGTTCGTGCAGGACGCCACTTTCGGCCGCGACAACAAAGACGGTATCTATTGGGTGTGGTCAACAGATGGTGCAGGGAATCCTGCAGAAGAAGATGCTAATCACAAGACCCTTGACGGACGCCAACTTACAGGTGATAATATCCACTGGCACCAGCGCAACCAAGATGTTATGATTAATGGTGTGATGCTGGCTACAGGAGAGAGACAAGTTTATCATCCAGAGTGGCAAAATCCTGGTTTTGAGTATTTGACATCCCGTGAAACAATAGGTCATAATGTGGCAGGCTATGGAGATGATGTCGACCACAACTGGTGCCGTCAGAATTTGGCGCAATACTATGCTGCTGAAATATACAACGAGGAAAACTCTCTCATGCAGACCTTGCGTGGTGCTACCATCCCTAACCTGATTGATGGCCTTTATAAGTTCACAGCCCAGGCGCTCTATTATGACGATGTAAATGGTACTACCAACAATGGTGTTGCATATTTCGTAGTAAAACGTGAAGAAGTCGATGAGCAAGGCAATGTGATACCTGGTAAGACGACAACAGAATACATGCCTATTAAACCCATGAATAATGAGTCGCTCGGAAGCACCATCACCCATCATAGTGGTGTGTCGGCGGGATATGTCTTCAACAACAATGATAATGCATACCTTCTCACTACATACGTTGAAATCAATGGTAGAACGAACTTGACCATTGGCATCGAGCAACGTCAGGCAAAAGGTTGGACGGTTATCGGTAATGTGCACCTCTATGCACATGGTAAACAGGCTCTTATGGTTGATGAAGACTGGGGCGAGACAGTGACAATGTCTTATAAAATTGGTGACATGGAAAATTACGAAAGTCATACAGGCAATCCATATACCATGGCCAAATGGTACGATAACTACGATTATCCCTCTACCGTCTATTATCAGCGTAAATTAACAAAGAATGCATGGAACACCATCTGCATGCCGCTCGACCTCACTGGTCGTCAGATTCGTCAGGCGTTCGGAGATAACGCTAAGGTCTGCGCTTTCATGGGACAGAAAGGTGGAGATCCTGATGGGTGTATATTGTTCTCCAGATCAGTCGATCTCGATCAGGATGAAAACATGAATAAAGTTGTCATTAAGGCAGGTGTGCCATATCTCATTTATGTGACAAATGATCCACAACGAATAATACCTGAGGGGCAAGATCATCTCGAATTAGAAGTGGGTAACGGACAATTTAACCATACCGTGAGGGTGGATGGTAACTGTTATATCATTCCTGGCGTCATTAAAGAACAATATACCGGCTATCATATTGAAGATGGAACTGATGACCAAGGACAAAAGAAATATAAACTCAAAGCCCCCCTTGACGTTCCCGGTGATATAAGTTCGTCTACTTTAGATGAGGGTCATGTAAATTATTTCCATCAATTATACCCCAACTCAAGTCTTCCAAACGCATCCGACATCCATTTCAAGGGTTCGTTCTATCACACCGTGTTAAGTAATAGTACTACTAATTACCAAGAATACCCTAATCACCCCATTTTAAGTGATGCCGACTATTGGGTTGTCAATAAAGGTAAAATGTACCACCTCACAGGTACTAAGGAATACAACATCTGGGCAACATACGCTTACCTCTATCTGCCTAAAACCTCAGGTGGAAGCGCGAATAAAAACCTCACCTTTGCTATCGATGGAGGTGATGGAGTCGAGGAGCAGATTACTGCCATCGAGGGTCTCTTCATCGATCGCGGTGAGGGCATCGAGACCGACGGTGTCTATACCCTCTCAGGACAGAAAGTGGCTGACGGCCTGTCTCTCGAAGGATTACCCAAAGGCATATATGTAATGAAAGGAAAGAAATACGTAGTCAAATAAAAGGCTATCGTATGATGACTGTACTCTATTACCCCTCGGCGTGAGCCGGGGGGTATTTTTATGTCCTAGTTTCAGGAGCCAGGAGTTTCAGAAGTTGCAGGAGTTCAGACATTAGTGCGCGTCTTGTAGGGGCGGTGCCCTGTGCCCGCCCGCACGAGCAGAGCGAGTTAAAGACGAACACAAATTAGTCTAAGGAATATAGGAATATAGGAACGAACACGAATCTCACGGATGACACGAATAATTATAGTCTAAGGAATAAAGGAACGAACACGGATTTCACGGATGACTCGAATTATAGTCTAAGGGATATAGGAATAAAGGAATCGGCTGACGCCGAAGAATATATTCCTCAATTCCTTGATTCCTTAGAATCAAAAGGGCGCAATTTGGAAGAGTGTAAAGTAAACTGTGTCAGGCTACAATAAAAGTAGTATAACACAGTTTATTTTATGATGAAGTCAAAGGAAGAGATTGATTACAAGTTGGCAGCCGAGCAGTTGCGCAGCGGCAAGCCCTTGTTTGGAAAGGACGGTGCTTTGGCACCGATGTTGGAGCGGATATTGAACGCCGCCCTTGAGGGTGAGATGGATGCTCACCTGAGTGAAGAATCCCGTGAGTCGGGCAACCGCCGCAACGGCAAGATGCCTAAGACGGTACAGACGCAATATGGCGAGGTGACGGTAGAGACGCCCCGTGACCGTGACGGCAGTTTTGACCCTCAGACGGTGCGCAAGCGTGAGACGATACTTGCAGAGGGCATGGCCGACCAGATCATCGGCATGTATGCCTTTGGCACGAGCACCCGTGAAATCAGCAAATACTTTGAGCGTGAGTTCAACACCAGGCTTTCTGCTGAGACCATCAGCGCGATAACCGACCGCGTGCTGCCTGAGATCAATGAATGGAAGTCCCGTTCTTTGGATGCGGTCTACGCCATCTGCTGGCTTGATGCCATCCATTACAAGGTTAAGGACGACAACGGCCGTTCCGTCACCCGTGCCATTTACAACGTGCTTGGAATCAACAAGGAAGGTCACAAGGAGTTGTTGGGGATGTATGTTGCCAAGAGCGAGGGTGCCAACTTCTGGCTGGAGGTGCTTACGGACCTGCAGAACCGTGGCGTGGAGGACATCATGATATGTAGTGTGGACGGTCTGAAAGGCTTTCCAGACGCCATACAAAGCGTCTTTCCAAATACGGTTGTGCAGCTCTGTATCGTTCATCAGATACGCAACTCCATCAAGTACGTGGGCAGCAAGCATCAGAAAGAGTTCCTAAGGGATTTGAAGCTCGTCTATGGAGCGGTCAGCAAGGAGGCGGCTGAGGCCGAGCTCGACAAACTTGAGGCCAAGTGGGGCGAGCGGTATCCCATCGTCATCAAGTCGTGGCGGGACAATTGGGAACGTCTGTCGGAGTTTTTCCAGTATACCAAGGAGATCCGGCGCCTCATCTACACGACCAACACCGTAGAGGGCTATCACCGGCAGATACGCAAGGTTACGAAGAACAAGGGCGTATTCCCCTCTGACACGGCATTGGAGAAACTCGTCTTCCTGGCTTACCGCAATATCAGGGAGAAGTGGACGATGCCGCTGGCCAACTGGGCACTTATCTCTCAACAAATGGCAATAATATTTGGAGACAGGTTTAAAATCATGTAACTTTGCCCCCGAAAGGCTCCTTAGGGGGCTAGCCCCCTAAGGATAAAGTATAAGAAATAGAGCCTTGACACAGTTCAATTTACACTACCGTAAAATTATTCTTGTTCTAATTATACCAATTATTCTAATATCTTTCCGAAATCCTCGGTAGGGTCAGCGAAGAGGCTTTTTGTCCTTTTTCATTCTTGTTCTAATTATTCCAATTATTCTAATTTCTTTCCGAAATCCCCCGGCGTCAGCCGATATTCCTTTCCTCCTAAATTCCTTAGACTAAATTATTCGTGTCGATTCGCGTGATTTGTGTTCGTTTCATTCTACGGAATCAAGGAATCGTGGATAACTTTATTTCCGACTGATTATTGCAGATTTGTGTCCTTGTCTTTCTAGAGATACCAATCCACACGAATCTATGGTCAACGTGTATATAATTCTTGTTCTAATTATACCAATTATTCTAATATCTTTCCGAAATCCTCGGGAGGTTCAGAGTAGGGGCTTTTTGTCTGTTTTATTCTTGGCCTAATTATTCCAATTATTCAAATTTCTTTCCGAAATCCTCAGGTAGGGTCAGGGCCGCTGCTTTAACAAATTGTAACAAAAACATGGCTAAATGTACCGATTCCGACATTTTCCGACCCGCCGCGTCACGATTTGTACATTGTACCGATTGTTACACATTTGAACTCATTTTTTCGCGTTTGTACATTATCTTACGCACGTTTATAAAAAATATGCCGACCTTTGCACCGTGAAAATCTATATGGATAATTGATAAATTAAATAACCCAAGAAAAAATGAAAAAATTTTTACTTTTTGCTTTCGCATTATGCGCTTCGGCAGCAATGTATGCGCAACAAACGCATAACTATAACAATGGTACAACCGTTGTTGTTTATAATAATGGCGATAGTGTCGTTATTAAAACAACTGCTCGTGGTCAGTTAGGTGCTGATCTTCAGGGTCAACAAGGCAATGATTTGAAAGCGATTTTAGGAGCGGCCACTAAGTTTAGAATGGAAGGCTATTTTTCTGAAGGTGAACAGGGCGACCCGGATTTCCTTCAGATGAAAGGTAGTGCTCACCCTGTAGTGCTTGATTTAAGAGCAGCACATATCCAAGACGGTACGGTATCTTACACGTATTATTATCTTGAGCCGGAGACCAATGTTAGACATGAGTTGTCTCATGACAGCCAAGGTTATTACTATAATGACAACGGTCGTCATAATGTTGCTCAAGAGGATGTCAGAAAATATACCGTTACAGTTTCGGGTGGTAATATAATACCTGGAGAATGGAAGAATTGTTTGACAACGTTGTATCTGCCCACAGATCCTGATTATAATGCAATTCCGTATGGATTCACGGCAAACTTTCCGAATCTCTCTTATGTCTCGATTCCAAACAATGTAACTGTGATTGGCGGTCAGGCTTTTGAGGCTACTGCTCTTACGTCAGTAACTCTTCCCAGCAATCTCGAGGCCATCTGCTTTGAAGCGTTCCGCAGTGCACCGCTTACTTCGGTCACTATTCCTGGCACCGTAGAGTTTATTGGAGCATATGCTTTTGGACAAAATGAGCAATTGAAGACCCTCGTTTTTACTGCTTCTCCTGATGATCCAAATCATCATTTATTTATTCAACACGAGGCATTTAATAATATTAAAGCACTTGAAGACGTTTACCTCGAGACCTCCTCTAAGTTTGACTGTGAGAACCATGCTTTCGACTTCCGTAACACTTATTCTCATGGTGATGCGAGTAGTAGCACTTTTGCCACCTTGCATTTCTCGTCTGAAGTTGCTGAACATTATGCCAACTTAAAGCACCCGCTTACCATGGCTGAAGCCACTGATCCCGCTAAATTCCACAATTGGCTGATGGATCATTTCAGTCAGGCTAATGCTATTACACACAATAACGGTTGGTGGGAGTTTATCAATACGGGAACTACTGATGAGGAAGATCCAATGGAAGCCACAAAATTCTTGAAGACCTACAGCACTTACGATTATGACCGTATTGTACCCTCAGGCATCAAAGCATATATTGTGACTGGTTATCATGAATCGAACGGCAAAGTGTCGGTAGACCTCCAACAAATTTATGTCATTCCGAAGCGCACAGGTGTTATTCTTTATGGAGAACCTAATTCAAAGACTAAAGAAGGAAAGCCCACCATCTCCTTGCAGGTGTGTGAGATAGCAAACGGATATCCCCTTCGCCGTGATTATTTCAATGTTTCAGGTTCCCTCAAAAATTACCTCTGGCCCACCAGTGTTACGTACTCCAAGGGATTTGGTGATTATAGAATAGAACAGTTTAATAAATATACTATTCAAAATGATGTAATACAAGGTGTCACTGGCGCTGAACGCATGGTACGCAAAGAGGTGAAGACAACTACTGATGGTCAGGTCTATTTGGGACCAGAAACTCTTGGACCATGGGATAACGTAAGCGGTGTTTATCCCACTCCTAAACCTTCTAATGCTACAAATCAAGAAGAGTATGATGCAACCCAACTCAACGGCTTCTACCGTAATTTCTATTTGAACCGTTATTGCAATACTGCCTCAGGTAAAGCTTTTCTTAAACAACATCCAGAGTTAGTGGATGCCGCCCAATTTGTAGGTTTCTTCCGTGTTATTAAAGGTGACACCAAACCCGGACAGGCTTTCTTGAGACTTAAAGCCGATGAATTCACTAACGCGGAAGGCGGTGAGGTCATCATCAAGGGTGATACTGAAACATACCCAGGCACCAATATGAAGAGATATCAGGTAGAGTTTGATCCCAAGAACGAGAATCAAGTGTGGGAACCTACTAAGTCTGGACATTGGTACGGTGATTATTATAAGCCCGTTCCCGAGGGAAAACCCGACATGACTTGGACGAATAATGATAACTGGGGCGACCGCAGCAGAGTGTTCTCTTCTGGTGCCAATTTCGTGGAGGTTATGTGCTATGATGAGCCTAACATTATCGACAATGGCGACGGCACTGCTACCATGATTATCTCTGTGCAAGCGGAGAATAACCAGCAGGGCGATTATTACAACCTGCAAGGTATGAAGGTGACCAACCCGACTAAGGGCATCTATATTCAAAACGGCAAAAAAGTGGTTATTAAATAAGTAGAATCGCGATGAAACAAGAATATATCAAGCCCTTGACAGAACTCGTTCTGGTTCATGCAAAAACGGCCATGCTCGAAATGAGTGGAGAGGTCGAATGGGGAATGGGTAACCAGCAGAACATCTTCGATGAGGACGACAATAGTTTGCCCAAGGCAAGCGGCCTTTGGGATGATGACGACAATTCAAAAGACAATAAATGAATTGTCCCCATCACATTGAGCCATCCAGTTGGTCATTCTACTGACTCCCGAAAGACTTATATGTGATGAAATCAAAGAAATACGTAGTCAAATAAAAGGCTATCGTATGATGACTGTACTGTATTACCCCTCGGCGTGAGCCGGGGGGTATTTTTATATTCTAGTTTCAGGAGTTTGAGATGGTTTGATGTCATATAGCACACTGCAATAGAAAAAAACACTGTATATATTTTGTGATGTGCTCAACAGGTGTTATATTTGCAAATGGATATTGAAATAATATATGAAAAGAATAGTCTCATTGATAGTCACCTTGCTATCTATATCATCAGCATATTCTGATACCCTCCCGGTAGCGGAAATCGTGAACATTCCCCCGACATTCATTTACTTCAACGGTCTTTCTTATTTCGCTTTTTCTGAAAACGGTACAAGTTATTATTTTTATGACAATGTGTTCGGGAACGTGTATAGTCCGGAAACAGATGATAATGGTCAAGTAGTTGATTTCTTTTATAGTTCACACGATGTGGTTAAAGAAATCATTTTTCATCCGCAATCACAGGCCACCACAATAGGCTATCTTGCTTTTTGTTATCTGGCGGCTTTAGAATCTATTACTTTTCCGCAGGGTATCAACAGCATAGACCGTTATGCCTTTCAGGGTACTGACAGTATTTCAACGGTTAAAGTATATGTGACCGATCCTTCTGCTTTCTGCAACAACCAAGTCATCGCACAAATAAGGATGCGCCTGAACAAGCCTGTCATATTGATTGACAGCGAGGGAGTTGAGATAACAGAATATGTTGTCCCCGACGACGTGGAGACCATCGGCGTGAATGCCTTCCATAATTGCACAGGTCTGACGAGGGTGACCATCCCGGCGAGCGTGTCGAACATCGGTTCTTATGCTTTCCATAATTGTCCTATCCAGTATGTGAAGGTGAAGGTTGATGATATGTCGGCATTCCCTGGTAACAAGGTCGTCGGTAAAATAAAATTTGAAACCAACAAACCCGTACACTTGATTGACAGTGAGGGCGTCGAAATCACGGAGTTTGTCATTCCCGATGGCGTGACCTCTGTCGTTGCTGATGCTTTTGCCAATTGCGTCAGTCTGACCGGCGTTACCATTACACCGACCGTGACAAGCATCGGCAATAATGCCTTCGGCGGGTGCAGGAGCCTGGCGACTGTAATCATCCATGATGGAGTGAGAAGCATCGGCAGTGATGCCTTCCATGGCTGTTCCCGCCTCGCGAGCATCTACAATTTCAATCCTACGCCGCAAACCGTCAGCAGCAATACTTTCACAAACTATGATGCCACACTTTATGTGTTGGAGGGTAGCGTAGAGGCGTATCAGGCTGCTGATGTGTGGAAAGATTTTAATATCGTAGGCGTGTTGAAAGGCGATGTGAACATGGACCACGAGGTGGACGTGGCCGACTTCACGCTATTGGCCAGCCATCTTCTCGGCATGACGCAAGAGGGGTTTTGTGCCCCTTTGGCCGATGTGGCTGGCAGTGCTAATGGCGGTTCCGATGGATGTATCGACATCGCCGACCTGACCGGCATAGCCAACATCATCCTGCATGGCGAAGGTTCATAGCCTGGCGCACCCCGCCCGTCTTTAATTTCTTTAACTCCAAAATCGATTGTTTCTCGCTGTTTTTTATTACTTTTGCACACTGAAACAAATATCAATTTACAATTCAAATCACAACTTTATAATTTTGATTCCCCGATAGCATAGTAACTACTCCCTCCTCATCGGGAGGGTTGGAGTGGGGGCTTTATATTATGGAAAGAACATGGAGATGGTTTGGCAAGAACGATAAGATTACCCTTGCCATGCTCAAGCAAATTGGTGTGGAAGGCATCGTCACCGCCCTCCACGATGTCCCCCTCGGGGAAGTATGGACACGTGAGAAAATACGCGACCTGCGCGAATACATCGAGAGTTACGGCATGAGATGGAGCGTCGTGGAGAGTTTGCCCGTTGTCGAAACCATCAAATACGGTGGTCCCGACCGCGACCATCAGATTGAGGTGTATAAAGAGTCGTTGCGCAACCTCTCTGCTGAGGGCATACACTGCATTTGCTATAATTTCATGCCCGTGCTCGACTGGGCGCGCACCGACCTGCTGCATGACAACCCCAACGGTGCTTCCAATCTCTACTTCAACTACGCCGAGTTCGCCTATTTCGACATCTATATACTCAAACGCGCGGGCGCGCGTGAGGAATGGGCACAATTCCGCTTCCCGGAAGGGGTGGGCGAGGGACGCAATGTTCTGGCCGAAGCCGATGAACTCGCAAAGACCATGACTCCCGAGAAAGACCACCAACTGGTGGAGACCATCATCATCAAGACACAGGGTTTCGTCAGCGGCAACTTCAGCGAGAACGACGAGGCGCCCATCCAGAAATTCCGCGACTTCCTCGACCTCTACAAGGGCATCGACAAAGCCCAGTTGCGTGCCAACATGAAATATTTCCTCGAGGCCATCATGCCCACATGCGAGGAATATGGCATGAACATGTGCGTACACCCTGACGACCCGCCCATCGAAATCCTCGGGCTGCCACGCATCGTGCGCACCGAAGAGGACATCCAATGGTTCCTCGACGCTGTGCCCAATAAGCACAACGGACTGACCTTCTGTGCCGGCTCGCTCTCGGCTGGAGCATATAATAATGTGGTGGAACTGGCCCGCAAATTCGCGCCGCGCACCCACTTCGTCCACCTCCGCTCATGCCACATCTTCCCCAATGGCGACTTCACTGAGGCCAGTCATCTCGGTGGACGTGCCGACATCATCGAACTGGCGCGCATCTTCGAACAGGAGAACCCCGACCTGCCCATGCGTGTCGACCACGGCATGACCATGCTCGGCGATGAAGATAAAGGCTACAATGCCGGCTACTCCTTCCTCGGACGTATGTTCGCCCTCGGACAGGTGCAGGGCATCCTCGCTACTGTCGACCGCGAACTCGGCATTGAATACAAACAACCCGGATTCTTTGATTAATATTTTCTGTCATTAGGGTCTTTCTCGTAAGCCGCGATTCTTCGCGGTCACTCATGAATCCCCTCTTAACTCCAATTTTATTAAAACCCAATATGAAAGAACTTATCCTTAGCCGCGAGGTGTATTTAGAGCACAACCGGCTCATCAACCAAATCATCGGTGCAGCCATCGAGGTGCACAAAGAACTCGGACCGGGGCTTTCGGTCGATGTCTATGAGACTTGTCTCAAGACCGAACTCGAAAACAGAAGACTGCAGGTTTATACTCACATCGACCTGCCTGTCATATACAAGGGAAATCCAACAGGCGGTTCGTTCCACATCGATATGATTGTGGAAGACAAAATCATCGTTGACCTCCTCTGCGTTGACAACATCCTGCCCGTGCACGAGGCACAACTCGCATCAAAACTCCGTCTGGCTTCGAAGGCCATCGGACTGACCATCAATTTCAACGTGCCCCTGCTCAAAGACGGCGTTAAACGCAAGATGAACGCCCGTGTAGAAAGCGACGACCCATCTATTTCCTATTAATTCTAGAATCTCTAGGATATCTAGAATCTCTAGACTCTCTAGACTCTCTAGAACCCCTAGAACATCTAGAATAATCCTGAACACTCAGTTTACTTAGAAATCATGAAATTAACAGACATATTGACCGGCAATTACAATGCCGCAGAATGGGAGGAAAAAGGCTATCAACTCCCGAATTTTGACAGAGAAGCCGTGGTGAAAAAGACGCACGATGAACCCACATGGGTTCATTTCGGAGGCGGTAACATCTTCCGCGCCTTTCCCGCAGCCATTCTCAACGACGCCCTTAACACCGGAAAATACGACCGTGGCGTCATCGTCGCCGAGACATTCGATTTCGAAGTCATCGACAAGGCGTATGCTCCTTATGGAAACCTCTCGCTGCTCGTCAGCCTTCAGTCTTCAGGCACCATTGAGAAAAAGGTCATCGCATCCGTCACCGAGGCTCTCAAGGCCGACTATCAGTTCAGTGACTGGGCGCGGCTCGTCGAGATTTTCAAAAACCCCTCGTTGCAGATGATTTCTTTCACCATCACCGAGAAGGGTTACGGATTCAATGAGGTTGACCTCGCGCGTGGACTCAAACCGGTGTTCGCCATGGGTAAGGTCACGGCGCTGCTTTATGAGCGTTTCCTCGCAGGGAAATATCCGCTTACTGTGCAAAGCATGGACAACTGCTCGCACAATGGCGACAAGGTACGTGCCGGGGTCTTCGCATACGCCGAAAGATGGGTCAACGACGGACTGGTTTCCGCTGCTTTCCTCGATTATCTTCGCGATGAGAAGATTATCACCTTCCCTTGGTCGATGATTGACAAAATCACACCGCGCCCCCACGAGAAGGTCAAGGAGATGTTGGCTGCCGACGGATTTGAAGACAACAATTATATCGAGACGGAGAAACACACCTTCACCGCGCCATTCGTCAATGCCGAGGAGGTTCAGTATCTTGTCATCGAAGACCATTATACCAACGGACGGCCGCCGCTCGATCTCGGAGGCGCGCTTTATACCACACGCGAGACCGTCGACCAGGTGGAGACCATGAAGGTGACAACCTGCCTCAACCCCCTCCACACGGCTATGTCTATCTACGGATGTATGCTCGGCTACACGCTCATCTCTGCTGAGATGGCCGACCCCGACCTGCGTGCTTTCATACAGAAAATCGGTTATATCGAGGCCATGTCGGTGGTCACCGACCCGGGTGTGCTCAATCCTTACGAGTTCATTGGTGCAGTCATCAACCGACGTCTGCCCAATCCCTTCATGCCCGACGCTCCGCAGCGTATCGCCATGGATACCAGCCAAAAACTGCCCATTCGTTTCGGCGAGACCATCAAGAAATACATCGCACGCGGACTCGACATGAGCAATCTCGTGCTCATTCCCCTTACTTTGGCTGGATATGCCCGCTATTTGAAAGGCATCAAGGACGACGGCACACCCTTTGAACCGTCGCCCGATCCAATGCTCGAAGAGATGCAGGCCATCGTGGCTCCCCTCGAGGTGGGACGTGCCGAACAGGACTATTCTTGCCTGCGCCAACTTTACAGCCGTGCCGATGTGTTCGGTGTCAACCTCTATGAGGCTGGACTGGGCGGGCAAATCGAAGGCATGGTGCGCGAACTCTTTGCCGGCACGGGTGCCGTCAGAGCCACACTCCATAAATATGTGACCCAAAGATAGTATTGTGGCAGGTTTGTGGGGGCGTTAGTCTAATCGCCCCCGCACTTTTTTATTGCCTTCACGACTGGACAATCACACCTAATTTGTTAAAAAATATAAAATCCGGCCGTAATTGACGGTTTTATTTGTTTTTGTAATACTTTCTGCCTACTTTTGCAAATGCAAGTTTTTGCATCCTTTCGGCCTGCTTTTACTAATCATAAGACAAATCAAGAAACAACTGCTATAATTCCTATCAATATGAAAAAGTATATCACACCTGGAATCAAAGAGTGTGCGTTCTACGATGAGCCGGTTCTCAATGATGGAACTTATTACGCTTCTGATGACGAAGATGAAGAAGGAGAGGATCTCTCCAATAAGTATGTCTTCGACGAAGACAACGCTCCAAAAGAGAAGTCAGTTTGGGACTAATCTCTCCGCATCGCAGACGGCACGAACTGAACCATAAGGTGCTGTGAGGGACAGAGCGTATGGCCTCTGACCCAATTATTTATCATACATACGGGATGACAGCGTGAAATGCGCCGTCATCCCGCATGATATTTTCTTGGGCGGTCAAAAAAAAGGGTTTATTGGTCAAAATGTGTGATGAAAACTCTTGGAATGCCTTTATTTGCTTACCTTTGCAGCATTTATTATTTATATGATGCAAAAAATGCTTTTTCTGCGGTTCAAACGTTGTTGTAAAGAACGGCAGGCGCAATGGTAGTCAATTATATAAAT
>JAFZAH010000008.1 GCA_017548275.1 Prevotella sp. | reverse complement strand
GGCGTCGGGCACGCTCTTTCGGTGCACGGCGGTGGTGACGCGGAAATCCTCCAGTTCGTTGTACAGGAAACTGATGGTGTAATCTTTCGTCTGCTCGTTGAGTTGGCGCAACGCATCGCTGAGCGACACATTGTGATATGTCTGTGTGACGCGCTGGGCGTTTGTTGTCATTGAACCGACGGCAAGAAGGAGGAATATTATGGATAGTTTCATATCGTTATATGCAGTTGGTGACGTATTGGTGATTGTCGACATATTTATCTCGACGATGCCCGCGATGCTTCCGTGTTTTTCGACTGGCGATAGGAACGGCGCACCTCGTTGCCTCCAAATGACCATGTGGCAGAGATATTGACACTGTGTGGATGCACATAGTTGGTCGCATAGATGGTGTAGTCGGTGTATCGGCTTGTCGAGCGTGTCATGTTCTGATGAAAGGGGTCGCTCACACTGAGACTGAGGCGCAAACGGTCTTTCAACAACGAATAGCGCAACTGGGCATAGAGTAGCGCGAGACTCCTAAATTTTGCCGTCATACTGACACGTGGAAATTCATGCGTATAACTGAAATTCAGAATTAGCGAGTGTTGCCGGTTCAAAAACCAGTCGGAACTCATTTCTATCTTCCCACTCCATGAATGGATGTCCCTCAGGTTGGAAGACGGTTCGGTGATATGGCTATGCGCATAATACACCTCTCCCCCGAGATTGACGTTCCACCACGGGAACAGATAGCGTTGCCACGACACATACAATCCTGTCTTATCCGAAGAATAACAGTTTTCGACCGTTGTGCTCTGTGTGCCATCGGGTGTAAAAGTGGTGGGTGTACCAAGCGCATTTGACTGATGGCTTTCATATAACACGGCATAGATACCGTGTCCGTTATTGAAATTGATTTCCATATTGTCTGTCAGTCCCGGGGTCAGATAGGGGTTCCCTGCGAAATAGTTGGTAGGCGTCGTGTAATATAGGAACGGATTCAAATATTGAAAGTCTGGTCGTGAAATACCTTTAGAATAGGCTGCTCCAAGATGAATCTTGTCGGTGATTTGCCAACCGAGATGAACAGTGGGGAAGAGATAGAGATATTGGTCGCGGTTGGTGATGTTAGTTGTCATCTGCAGTCCTTCTATCCAAGTTTTTTCCAAACGCAGTCCCGCCTTTATGGAAAACTTGCTTCCGAATTGCCGCCATGCGGAAAAATAGGCTGCTGCTGTCTGTTCGGTATAGTCAAACTCATTTGATTGGTCAAGATTCTTTTGCCAAGTGCCTGTGACATCGCTGAAAAGGTTCACGTTAGAGTTGTTGCCGATGAGCGTATAGTGTAATCCGCTCTCGATGTTGGCAAAGGAAAAGGGCAGATAGAAGTCTGCTTTCCATGCATCAATGCGATAGCGGCTTGAACCTGTCGTCTGCATATTCATGGTCGGGGATTGCAAATTCCCTCCAACAGATTGTGACTCCCCCGTAAAAGATGCAAGCCGTTCTTCTTGTTTGGCGTAATTGTTCAGGTAGTCGTATGTGAGCGTCATCATCTTACCCGCCTTGTCTATCATCCAGTCGAGGAACAATTCTGCTGAAAGGTTGTAGTTCTTTGGTCTGGGTGATGTCATGTCAGTGATGATTTCAACATCCCGTTCATTGGTCACGTCATGCTGCGTGATGTCCATCTGGTTGGTGGAAATGCTGCTTAACAGACCTATGTCAAGTCGCTTTGACAGTTGATACTTCGCCATCAGGTTGGCATAATGGTTATTCCAGTCGAATCGCCGAACATAGACTGATCTTTTTTCGTGGTCGTTGAATGTGGTCGTCTGGGTGTGGTCATTACTGCCCTTCATGTCGTTTGTGCCTGCTGAGAACGACACGTCGAGTTTCTTTGTGGCGCAATAGAGTGATGTGTTCAGGTCGTAATTGGTGTCTTCTTTGAAATGCAGCCCTCCTGTCAAATCGCCACGTAAACCCAACGTCTGGTCGCGCCGCAACACTATATTTACGTACCCGGCGTTTGGTTCTGCTTTATATTTCGATGGAGGAATGGTGATGACCTCTATGCGCTCAATGTTTTCTGATTTCAGTGTGCGGAGTCTCGCCTCAGCCATATCATCTGGCAATTCGCGGCCGTCCAATAAATAATGTGTTGATTCTTTCCCTACTATACTGACAGCGCTTTCTGACACTTGCAACAAAGGCACACGACGCATCAATTCTTGTGCCGTCAATCCTTTGGCAAATTCATCTGCGGTGACGAGATACTGCAATCGGTCGGTCGCGTTCTTGATGATTTTACGTGCCCCTTTTACCGTCACTTCTTTCAACGCAAAGTTGTCGGGTTGGAGTTGAATGGTGCCGAGCGCCGTGCTGTGGCAATGCTTGTATATGGTTTTGTAACCGACGTAGGAGATGCGTGCAAGGACGGAACCCTCTTCGCAGGGAATGACAAAGAAACCGCTCTCGTTCGACACGCCTCCGGTAAGCAGAGTGGAGTCTTTCGGCGATAGCAGGGCGATGTTGGCATAGGGCAGGGGCACACCTTGCTCATCGATGACGGTGCCTTTATACCGTGTCGTGGTTTTCTTAACGCACTCCACGATGATGTCTTCACCATGCACCTCCATCCGGATAGGGTAGAAACCAATCATCTGGCGGATGGCGTCGGGCACGCTCTTTCGGTGCACGGCGGTGGTGACGCGGAAATCCTCCAGTTCGTTGTACAGGAAACTGATGGTGTAATCTTTCGTCTGCTCGTTGAGTTGGCGCAACGCATCGCTGAGC
>JAFZAH010000007.1 GCA_017548275.1 Prevotella sp. | reverse complement strand
TGTCCTTATGTCTTTATGTCGATAAGAGTTCTTATGTCTTAACTACTTAAATCCCCAAGCACTCGGGAGTATTTGGGCTTCCACCTTATCCTCTACCTCGTCGGGCAGATTGCAGAAGAAATCAATGCCGGTGCGCTCTTCTAAATCATCAATGCTGATGATATAGTCTTTCAGGTTATCAGTAGAACGGTCCTCGTTGAGATGCTCCACCCAAAACGCCATGGCTTTATATCCCTGAGAGTTCTTGCATAGCACCGCCATAAAGAAATATTTGGGCACTAGCAGCCCGCGGCCTGTGGTGGTAAGTATCTGTTCAGGCTTGTCGATGGTGCCTCCTTTACAGACATAGAGCGTGTCGCGGAACGATGATTTGTTCCAGTTCCGCACCTGCGTCTCCATCTTTGCCCAAAGACCGGAGTTGAATTTGTTCTTCTGCGGTTGCATGTTGGTCAGGAAAAAGGTCTGGTAATTCATTTCGCTTGAGCACAGACGGTCGGCGGATGCCACTATATGCCCATGGTCATAACCGCTGCCTCTATACGGATCATTGTAGTCGGTCCAACCGGCTGAAGAAGGCAGGTCAGGGTCGGAGGGGTATTGCGGGTCGCCATAGTAACGGCTGGCGCTACCTCCACTATTGCTGTTATACCATTCGAAGCACGACCAACGCTGGCTCTTTTTCGATGTGTCCCATTCCAGACTATAGTTTAAGCCAAATTCAGGTGTGGAATGGATGATAACCATACTTGTTCCGCCTTTGAGTTTCGGAAACTCCAGACGTCCGTATTCTTTCTTCGTCAGTATGTTGGCGTTGACGTTTTTCGTCTTGGGCGTTTCGGGGTTGCTCTTGCCGCCGCCATCGTCATCATCATCACCGCCGCAGGCAGTGAGGGTGAGGGCTGCCAAAAGGCTCAGTACAGCCCATTTGAAGTTTTTTGCCATGAGGTTTCTTGTTTTAGTGTTTCTTGTTTAGTGCTTTTGGATAGTGTCTTTACACACCCCTTTTCAGGGTTATCATCTATCGATTGCAAATATACAATTTTTTTTTAATTCAATGAATATAATCGATAAAAATTGTTGAAATCTCAAACAGACTGTCCGGAGGGGGCTGGGGGAGAACTAAAAAAGAGTGCACCCTTGCGCATATGCAACTACGCAGAGGGTGCACTCTAATTATGCTGTAAAATCATCCCGCCTCATTGAGAGTCCCTGTCAGGGTACGGGAGAGGCTTTACTTCTTAATCTTACCGTAGCGGTTCATGAAGCGGTCAACACGTCCGGCGGTGTCAACCAACTTGCTCTTACCAGTGTAGAACGGGTGAGAGGTGCTCGAGATTTCAACTTTTACCACAGGGTAAGTTTCGCCTTCAAACTCTACTGTATCTGTAGTCTTGCATGTAGATTTTGTAAGGAACATATCGCCGTTGGACATATCTCTGAATACGACGGGGCGATAGTTTTCGGGATGAATACCTTTTTTCATTTTTATTGTTATTGTTATAGTTAATTATTTGCAATAATTGCATTTGGGCTGCAAAGGTACGAACTTTTTCCAGACCACGCAAATTATTTGGCAAATATTTTTTCTGGTAGTTAATGAACTAAAAGAAGTTAAGCCGTTTCCACGTCAATAGGGAATAGCGAATCCCTGCTCGTGAACATACGGCTTAACTTCTTTAACTACTTAACTTCTCTGACTTCTCAAGAAAAATTACTCCGGCATTGCTCCGTAAGATACGGTTTCGCCTGTGGGCGAGATGATTTCAGCGTAAGTAGTGTTCTTCAGAGCACGCAATCCGCTGCCGTAATCTTGCAAGGAACCATAGATGAGTACTTCGCATCCGAGTGTCTGTGCGGCAGGATGCACATTGCGGCGGATGTCAGAGCCGCGAGTGGTCTGAACCACCAGGCATTCTTCTACAGAATAAACGTTTTGGATTTGTACGCCTGACATCAGGAATGGAAGGGCACTGTTCTCCATCTCAGAATCGTTATAACTGAAGTGACCCACATTTTGGGCATCGATTACACCTACGATGTATCCTTTCACCCATGCCTGTTCGGCATCACCGAAAGCAAGAGCCTGAGCAATGGTGAGAGGTGCGTCATGACTGCCCGCCATCTTCGGCTCGCCATTATCGCCGTTAAGGGAGTAGATGTAACTTGCCTTGTCCACAAACTCTGGTGTATTACCTTTGAAGTTAACCACCTTGCCGCAGACGATTACCTCATCACCTACCTTGATGGCATTGGCATCGGTGAATTTCTCGTTCTTGAGGTAATAACCGCGGTAGACTTGCAATTGGTTGGTAACTGTTCCGTCATCGGAAATCCAATAAGTGGCATTGCCGTAATCAGCATTGGTGTTAACTTCTTTAATCTTCGAGATTTTACCTTTCACATAAATCACATCGGACTGTACATCTGCACTCAAAGAGTTGATGAAATTGATTGCTGCTGCCACATTATACGGGTCTTCCAATGTTCCGTTGCCCGTTGGGTCGGCAATCACGCCGCTGCCCTCTGAGGTCTTGCCATTGAGCGAGTAGATATAACCGCCTTGCGTCATTTCCGGGGTGTTGCCCTTGAAATTGACCAGTTTGCCACAGCAGATGACCTCGTCACCGGCCTTTACGTAGTCGTTGGTGGTGATATCGGCTTTCTCCAGACCTTTAGCGCGATAGATGGTCATAGTGCTGGTAGAGCCCGGGTCACCAATCAGGAAGGTTGCATTGCCGTTTTGGGTGCTGATTTCTGTTACCTCAGTCACCGTTCCTTTCACATATACGTCATTTTCTGTTCCAGTGGTTCCTACAGCCTGAATCACCTTCAGTGCCGATGCCACATCATAGGGATTGGCGGCTGTTCCGTCGCCGTTCAGGTCGGTTGGTAACTCCGGTCCGGGCTCTTCTTCTGGTTCACCCTTGCGGATTTTCAAGTTCTTCACCTCCCATGTGCGAGAACCTTTTTCCGTGCCGCTATAGTAAAGGGCGATGCGGATGCCGTTCTTCCCTAAGAATTGTTGCTCTATAATATGAACGTACTTGTAGAATGTGTCCCAATCGGAGCCTTCGGTCAGTGTTCCTGTAATATCAGTCCAGTCGGTGGTTGTCGGGTCGCCTTTGTAATCGTCCGTGATGAGCACCTTGTTTTCTCCGTCATTTTTCTTATAGCGGAAGATGTACTCAAACTCGATGTAAGCCTGGTCTACGCCTGTCAGGTCGATGTCGCCCGAAACAAGGTAACTCTTCGAGGCTGTGTTGACCTTGGTCTTGCTGTCATAGCCCGTACCCGTGGCTGTGCCGTAGTTAATGGTCCAAGGCGTACCTTCCAGCGTTATAACTTCGAATGAACCGAAACCCTTGCCAAAGGTCTCTTCAAGAATGAGGTTCTCATCTACGGGATCCTCCTCCTTCGGGTGGTTGTTCGGGTCGTCATAGGGTGCAGGCACATCTTCACAACTGGTGAATGCCGCGATGGCAAGCATCATCACCAAATAGATTATTTTCTTCATATTATATTTGTTTTTTTGTTTTCTTAAATTGATGATTGTCAGTACCATGTACTATTATTCATTGGGTTTATTGAATATCGTTGTAATCTCTCATTATTATTTCCCAATTACTGTTATAGCGTTTCACCACACCTGTGATAGACACCTTGCTGTGCGGCAGCAAAGCGGCGGCAAAGTCGGAATAGTTGCTGTTATAGAGCATCACGGTAGTCGGAAATTCGTTGAAGTACCATGATACGGAGGCACTTAAATCGGGATTGGCAAATTGTGCGTTCTCATCGAAGGGCAATGGTACCGATGTGACACCATTGTAATATGAACCCTTGGAGAATGTCACTTGCTCTATCTTACCCAGTTTACCTCCGTCTTCAAAGTCATCCCACTGATTGTTAAACACCTCCGGCTCAATAATCTTCTTGTTGCCTGTGATGCGGAAATGGTCTTGCCACAGCATTCGCGAGATTTTACCCAACTGGTCTTTTCCTTGATTGACACCCTGTGACACCTTGGACGGCATTCCAACCAACGGCTGCATGCGGTAGTTGCCTACGTACAAGCCTTTGAGTTCCACAATGATTTCGGTGCCTACGGGCAGATAACCGAAAAGTCCGCCTTGCTGTATCTCAATCAGGATGGCTCCGGTCTCGTCTTGAATGGCCACCTCATTGTAAATGTTTCCAGAGATGTCGTTGGCGGTGACATAACCACGGATTTGGGTTGCCTCTTTCACTTCCTCGAACGAGTCACCATTGCGGTAATCGGTGGTCATCGGAGTCTTGTACGCCTCCTTCAATTCTTTTATGGTAACCAGATTGGTGCATTCTATGTCATTGTTACCGAAAGGAGGTTCGTCGAGTTTCGGTTTGTCGAAACTGTCAGTGTCGGCCATACACGATGCGATAAACGTGCAGACGACTGCTATTATCATATAATTGAAGTATTTCATATCGTGTGGTCTTTTAGAATCTGAATGTGAAATTAAGCATGCCGTTGATGCCGTATGCATAGAACTTGTAGGGATTGCGTGAGAACTTGTATGCGCGTTCACTGTTGATTGAACCGTCATCCTTCACGGTGTAGTCGCTGCGACTCTGCTCAAATCCGCCCGTGCAGACACGGGTGTTGTTCAGCAGGTTGGTAATCATCAGGTTGATGCTGAGGGTCTTGCCGCGCTTCAGGCGAATCGACTTACCGATGCTGGCGTCAACCATGAATCCGCCCTTGCCCTTAGCCTGAGAGGGAACCTCATAATAGTCGAACTCATTTCCGTTTTCATCTACGCCTTGATGGTGCAAACCCATTGTTTCGAGCGTAGTCTTGTAACGATATGAAGGAGAGTAGGAGAGGTAGATTCGGTCGTAGTAGTTGCAGTTCAGGGTGTAGTACCAGCCCTTGTGACTGTAGTCGAACGTCAGGCTGTATGCCGACAGCGGTGTGCCTGCCTCGTGCATGTTCTTATTATATACGATATCGTCGTGATATGTCCTTTTCGTGGAGTTCAAGTAGCGGACATTCGAATTGTTCGTGTTCTTGCCCTCGCCCCAAGTACCGATGGCGATGATGTTTAATTCAGAGGTGATGCGGAAATCCAATCCTACCTCCACGCCGTAATAGGCTTTCTCGATGTTGGTCAACGACACATATGAGAAGGAGTTGATGTCGTCGAAATAGAAGTTTTGCCATTCCGTCACATCGCTCATCTTGGTGAAATAGGCGTTGACGCTCGCGCGGAGCCAAGAATTCTGGTAATGATAGTCAAACTCGCTGCTGAACACCTTCTCGTTTTTCAGGTTGCCGACGAAGTCGTTGTTGGTCTCAGGAGAGACGAAGGCGGTCTGTGCCATCGGGGCGTTCAACTGATATCCTGCACCAAGGCGGACCAGATGTCCTTTGCCCAGACTGGCAGAGATGCTACCCTTCACACCGCCGTCGAGGAATTTCGCCGTGCCGCTGCGGCCGAAGGAGTTCTCGGCAAACATACCATTGCGCATGTGGCCATAGCGGTTCATGGCTGTGCCGCCGATTTTACCTGCCACGAAGGCGCGGAAACGGCCGAAGGTGGTTGTGTAGTTCGTCCACAATGTCGCCTTCTGCACTTTCAAGTCATAACTGTAATTGAACACGTCGCCTTCCTTGATTTCCTGATTGGGGTGGTTCAGGTCGTACTGCACGTAGGGGTTGTCTGCAGAGTAGTTGCCCAACGCGTAGGAGTTGATGTTGTGTAGCACGTTCGCACCGAGCAGGTCTTCCATCGTCTCGTAGTGCATGCCTTTGTTGGTGGCAGCCCAGAAACCGACGTTCCAAGTCGTGTTGTTAGAAAGCACTTTCTTCAACGTTGATGATAGAGTGTAGTTCAGATTGTCATTATGTTTGGCCTGCACATAGTACATAGCGTCGGTACCGCTGGCGTTGGCTTGCTGGTTGGCCCAATAAAGGCGGTCCCAGTTCACCTGACGGTTCTCTTTTGATGCTTTCAGGTAGTTATAAGCGATGTTCCAGTCTCTCAAACCTTGGTCGGTACGGTTGGTCGGGTCATTGAACGTCCCGTCCTCATCGGGCCACACGTTCCAGTAACTGCTCGGCATGTTCTTCCAATATGTCGGCAGCGGGTTGTCGGCGTTGTTGTAGTTGAGTTTGGTACTCTTATACATGCTGTAACGGCCCAACAGAGAGGTGGTGAGTTTCATCTTGTCATTGATGTTCCAGTCCCACGTCAACAGAGCGGTGGGTTGGAAATCGTTGATGACGCGCGAGTTGCGTACCTTGCCGTTCTGGTAGCCCCAATAGGGGTTGTACTGGTTGTTGTTGGCTATCCAGTACATCTCGTCGGTCACAGGACCTTGCGAAGCGCGCTCGGTGGGGTTACCCCATGTGGAGAGCGAGATAGAGTGGTCTCCCCACAACTTCTGGATACCGAGGTAGTAGGAGAGTGAGTTGTAGAACGTACCTTCCACATAACCTCTCTTTGCCCAACGGTAACCGATAGAGGCTGCCCAAGCCCAACCGCTTCGGCTCAGGCCGCTGCCGTAGGTGTACATGGCACGTGCCGTGTAGTTACGGTTGGCGATGCTCGCTGTCGCTTTATGACCGGTTGAAACGTTGGCGGCGCGGAAGTTGTAGTTGTTGCTTCCGCCCATGCCCGGCATCGAGAAACTGTTGTCCTCGAAGGGGAGTGAGGCTTCGTAGTAGCGGGTCAGGTTGTTGATACCGCCCACGATGGTGTAGCGGAACTGTCCTGACTCCATGTCATTCATGGGTGCGCCGTTGATGTAGATGTCGTTGTACTTCTGGTTGAAGGCACGATAACGAAAACGGACGGGCGAGAACAAATATCCCACCTGCTTTGCATAGACATTGCTGTTGGAGTTCATGATGGTCACGGCTTGCGTCATGTCCTCATCCTCACCCAACTGTGTCTCTGAGAAAGTAAATGCAGCATCATCAAAGGTGATGATGGCTCCCGTGGAGTCCTCATCATTGATGAGACCCGAGGGTATTTCACCTTGAGCCAGCATCCATGTGGGACAGCATAGGGCTATCACTGCTAATTTCAGCGTTTTTTTGATCATGTTATGATAAATGATGTTGATGTTTTCATGTCATTACGTTGCAAAGTAACAAAATTATTTTGAAAAATTAAAATCTTTCATACAAATTTTTTCCATAAAAATGAGTTTTTCTCGAAAAAAAAACCGAAATTTGCAAAGTGAAGTCTTTACTAACGAATCATTGAACTTAATAATACCTTATAATATGATGAAACATCGATTTTTTTTGATGGCATTCATGCTAATTGCTGGCATTTCTGCCATGAAAGCACAAAAACAGTATCAAGTTTACGGTGTGGCTTTCTACAATCAGGAAAATTTGTTTGATACCGTCCACGATGTGGGAAAAAACGATTATGAGTATCTGCCCGACGGCACCAATAAGTGGGGCACGCTGAAGTATACCCATAAGTTGCACAACATGGCGCGCGCACTGGCAGACCTCGGCACAGACGTGCTGCCGCAAAGCGTGGGATGTGCCATCATCGGACTCTCTGAGGTGGAGAACATGAACGCGCTGCAGGCACTCATCGACCAGCCCGAACTCAAGGCCCGTGGTTATAGGGTTGCGCACATCGAAGGCGAAGACCGCCGTGGTGTGGATTGCGCGCTGATGTATAATCCCGCCCTGTTCAAGATTCGTGACATGAAACTCGTGCCTTATGTGCAGGAACTCGAGAAAGACAGCACTTATAAGACACGTGGATTCCTTACCGTGAGCGGTACTCTCGCCGGTGAGCATGTCGCTGTCATCGTCTGCCACTGGCCCTCACGTGCATCTACGTCGTTCTACCGTGAGTCAGGCGGCCGGCAGGTGCGTGTGGTGAAAGACTCGCTCCTGCGCGATGACCCCAACTGCAAAGTTTTTGTCATGGGTGATATGAATGATGACCCGCACGACAAGAGCATGTCACGTGAGTTAGGTGCTAAACGCGACATGAAAGACGTGGGTCCTGGCGATATGTACAACCCCTGGTGGAAAATTCTCGACAACGGAACCGGCACATTGTTCTATGACGGTCGCTGGAACCTGTTTGACCAAATTGTGATGACGCCCAACCTGCTCAATCTCAATGAAGAGAAAGATTTCTCCAAACTGAAATACTGGAAAGCGCAAATCTTCCGTCGCGATTATCTGATACAGCAAGAGGGCTCCTATAAAGGCCAGCCCAAACGTTCTCATGCCGGTGGTGTGTGGCTCGACGGCTATTCTGACCACTTGCCTGTGGTGCTGTATGTGATGAAGGAAAGAGATGCCGTGAGGGCTGATATGCAGCGTTTGGCTGAAGAGGAAAGGGCTGCTGAGGCGCTCAGACTCGAACAGTTGAGAGCGGCAGAGGTTCTGCCCGTAGATGGCGTGCTGCCTATCGACTCCCTGGCTGTCGGTTCCATACCGCCGGATGCCGAACTGGCTCCCGCTATTGTGACGCCCGAGAAGGTCGAGACCGTAAAATCCGCCATCGACATCATGACCACTCCCGATAACCAGGGACTCAAACCGAAAGAGTAAGGCCTTTCCCTCGTCCAATAGTAAAATCAAGAGACTGAACGACAGTGGATAAACGACTCAAACAGAGTGGTAACACCGCCCTCCCTTCGGTGAGGGATGGGGAGGGGGCTCCTGAACACCATCCCCTGCAGCCGTTTCTCCCTGATGGCGCCAAGATACTGATGCTGGGCAGTTTTCCACCTGCCCGTCACCGTTGGTGTATGAATTTCTTTTACCCGAACTACATCAATGACATGTGGAGAATTTTTGGACACTGTCTTTATGGCGACAAAAACCACTTTGTCGATGAGGTGCAAAAGACGTTCCGGCGCGAGGCTATCATTGAGATGTTGCAGGAACAGGGCATTGCCCTCTACGATACGGCTGTGACGGTCAGACGACTGAAGAATACCGCTTCTGACAAGGACTTGGAGGTGGTGGAACCTACCGACCTGTCTGCGCTTATCAGCCAATTGCCGCAGTTGCAGACTGTCGTCACCACGGGCGAGAAAGCCACAGGGCTGTTGGCTGCGCATTTCGGTATTAACGCGCCGCGTGACGGCGCCTATGTCGATTTCACCTTCGACGGCCGCACGCTCCGTTTCTATCGCATGCCTTCCTCTTCACGTGCTTATCCCATGCGTCTGGAGAATAAAGCGGAGTACTATCGACAAATAATTCACAATTGATAATTCACAATTCACAATTAATAATTCACAATTCACAATTGATAATACACAATTAACAGGTTGGTTTTTATGGGAAGGTAATCTGTGACGTTTTCTCCCTTTGCCGCGGCAAAAAAACTTATACCAAATGCAAGTGGTAAGAAATAGTGCCGGAACACTAAGCCCTAAACCCTAAACCTTCAACCAAATATGACCATTATCGGAATCGCCGGAGGTACAGGCTCCGGAAAAACAACTGTAGTAAGGAAAATCGTTGAGGCGTTGCCGCCGCATTACGTGGCGGTCGTGCCTATCGACTCGTATTACAACGACACCACGCACATGACCGACGAGGAACGGCGGCAAATCAATTTCGACCATCCCGATGCTTTCGACTGGAAACTGCTCATCAAGCAAATCAACCAGTTGCGCAATGGCGAGGCCATCGAACAGCCCACCTATTCCTACATCCTTTCTAACCGATTGAAGGAGACGGTTCACGTCGAGCCTAAACCCGTCATCATCATCGAGGGTATCATGGCGCTCATTAATCGCAAACTGCGCGAGATGATGGATTTGAAAATCTATGTCGATACCGACAGCGACGAACGGCTCATTCGTAACATCCAGCGCGATGTGGTCGAGCGTGGTCGTACCGTCGATATGGTGCTCAACCGCTATTTGTCGGTGCTCAAACCCATGCACGAGCAGTTTATCGAGCCGACGAAAAAATTCGCCGACCTCATCATACCGCAAGGAGGCGAAAACCTCAAGGGTATAGGCATTCTCTGTAATTATATCGAGGGTCTGGTGCCCAAGCCTTGACCTTTTCCGTCATGCGCCCGTTTTCCTCCCGTCGCCACGTGTTATACCTGGTGGCGACATTCACCGTCATACAACTGTTGCTCATCCCGTTGCTCGGATTTACACCTTTTCCCGACTGCAACGGCTATATCGCATTGGCGCAACAGTCAACGGAGGCGAGCGGACCTTACCCTGTGGCGGGGCAGATGGGCGAATTGGCTTTCCTGTGGAATATCGGGGCAGTCAATATGACTCAATTGTCGCTGTGGCTCTTCGGCTCGGTCACGCCATTGCTCATCTTGTATGCGCTGATGAAAGGTGCAACGGCATGGATGTTCTATTTGGTGGCAAACCGTCTGGCCGGTGCGAAGATGGCTCTTGTGGCACTGGTCATCTATCTGCTTTATCCGGCCAATTACGGTGAGGCGACCTCTCTCCTAAGCGAATTACCGTTTATGTTTTTCTCGATGGCGGCTCTTTATGCCGTCATGCGCAATCACCCGCTCATGGCGGGCATTTTGTTGGCTGCCGGCAACTGGTTCCGTCCCATGGCGCTGGTGTTCGTCGTTGTGCTGATGGTCTTCTACTTCGTGCGGCAAGAACGGCGTTGGCGGCGTATCGCTTCGCTGGTGGGTGGATATGTGCTGATGATTTGTGTCATCGGAGGCATCAATTATGCGCGCACTGGGCGGTTTTTCTATCAGGCAGCCACTGGGTGGATGGCCCTTATGCAGTACTCATGGGATCATGACAGCGATACGGCACCCGACCGTGCGTTCTTTGTGGATGGGGACCCCAATGTCATCCCTGCCGAACGTCAGTACGATGTGTTGCAAAAAGACTCTGTGTGGCGGTCGCATTTCGGCATCTGGCTCAGTCATAATGTGGATGAATATCTGGCGCAGATGCCCGAGAAACTGGCACGCACCTATGTGTCTGACAATACAACGCTATGCGCTTTCTTGCCAGAGAAAAATGAACAGATGTATCAAGAGTTGAGCATGGAAACGCTATGGACAGCGTTTCCGCGGTTATCGGCGGTGCAATGGCTCGCCGTGGTCAATCTGTTGTTTTATTATCTCTTGCTTGTCGGTGCGGTGATTGGTCTTGTCCGTTGTGTCAAGAGCAAGCGCCTCGATGTGGCGGTGCTTTGTGGCGGTGTTATTTTAGTGGGTACGGCGGTCCTCTTGTTCTTCGGTCATGGCGAGACTCGTTTCCACATCCCCTTCATGCCCTTCATCATCCTCCTCACCGCATGGGCATTCCATAGAAAAGCCCAGAAAAACCCAGAATAATTTATAACCTTCTGGAACTACCTATCACCACCTGTCACTCTCATTAATCCTCATCCGTCACGATATAATTCACGTATTCGCCGGGCTTTTCTTTCTCTATCTTTTTTGTTTCTTCCTTCTGGGCTTGTGCGCTGCGCTCCATGCGCCGCATCTCATTTCTGCGCTCTGCCCAATGTTCGATGGAGATACTGTTCATCACTTCCGATACGGCATAGACAATCAAACTGATAGCCACGATGATGAGGGGCGCCTTGACCGCCGTCAGCGGATTGATGATGATAAACAAACCTGCCAATAACAGTAGGGTGGGGACCGCCCAGTAGTATGTCGCTATGGGCGCATATTTGTTGGCTTGGTAGAGTGTGAAGAATTGGTTGAGCGCTCCGAGGATGATGATACCGCCCAACACATACATAAACAGGCTGATGAATCCGCTCGGAGCCAATGTCAGACAGAGGCCCAGAATCGTGCTGCCCATACCTACGACCGGCAGAGAGAAGGTGGTGACGCGCTCTTTGTAGTCCTTCGGCTCGTTGGTTTGTTCGCTCTCTGCAGAGACGGTGTCCGACTCCTTCTCCTTGAATTTCTGCTCTGTCTCCATAATCTTTTTCTGGTAATAATTGTAGCAGAAATACAGTCCGGTGAGCAGAAACAGGATACCCATGGCTATTGACGTGATTTTCAGCATACCAAGCGGGTTGCAGAGTATCAGAATGCCAATTACTGCGGCGAAAGCGGCGCGGAAATAAGAACTTTGGATGAATTTCATGATGTGTGCGTATTTGTTATTGCAAAAGTACGCTTTTTATTTATATTTTTGCTACTTTTGCAGCAGTTTTTTGAAAATAATGACCCGATTGTTGTTAGTACGCCACGGACAGACCGTAGGCAATGTGAATCAGATATTACAAGGTCAGGACCCAGGTGAGTTGACCGACGAGGGACGCCTGCAAGCCGCCGAGGTGCGCGATAAGTTGCTCGACGAGCACATCGACGCATTCTTCTCCAGCGACCTCAAACGTGCCGTGGATACTTGTTCCATCATTGCCGAACCGCATCACATGGCCGTACAAACCACGCCCCTGCTCCGAGAGCGCGACTGGGGCGATTTCACAGGCATGTTTATCCCCGACTTGAAGGATAAGATTTGGCCCGACAATGTCGAGACCATCGGCCAGATGAAAGACCGCGCAGACCGTTTCATGCAGATGCTCCGGCGCGACTATCCAAACCAGACCATCCTCGCCGTAGGCCACGGCATTATCAACAAAGCGCTCCAGTCCGTTTACCACGACCGTCCCATGCACGAAATCGAAAAAATGACCAACGCCGAAATCCGCGAATTGATATTATAATCTTCATACCACAAACCCGTCCGCCGGAACGTCACACGATGTCCGGCGGATGTGCTTTATATACGATTGTCAGTAACCCTCTGCCTGGTAATCACTTCCCTCTCCGAGGGGATTGGGGCGAGGCTTTGTTCGCTTGAGAAACTTAAAAGCAATCAGGGAGCGCCTACCGGCGCCCCCTGACCTAAAGAGATATTGGATGACTTTTACAAATTAATATCCTGAACAATTTTTACCTGAAGCAAACTTACCTTTCGATCAATTCTTAAATAATCAATTGCCTGTCGTCAATCCTGAAAACATCATCATAACACATATATATAGAGTTAATTAACGGTGTCCATGTCCGCCGCCGCGTGAGCCGCCTCCGAAACCTCCACCATGGCTGCCACCGCCACGGCTGCCGCCGCCGATGCTACCGCCGCCACGTGAGCCGCTGCTGTGTGAGCCACTGCCGAAACTCGAACTGCTGCGCGAGGGCGATGAACTCATGCTGCGTGAAGGAGCGCTGCTGCGAGAGGGTGAAGTGCTCATGCTGCGTGAGGGAGAGACGTTGCGTGAGGTGCTACCCATGCTGTGTGAAGGACTGGTACTGCGTGAGGGAGTACGGTCGATGTTACGCTGTGTAGCGCCGCTCTCAGTGCGCTGACGGGTGCCGCGGTCGATATTGTTATTTTGCTGCGAACGGCTGTTCGGAGTGAAGGTGTCATTACGGCGAGTGCCCTGTGAGGGAGCGTGGCCGCCATTGCCGCGGCTGCCGCCGTTGTATCCACCCTGGTTGTTGCGCTCGGGTGCAGTGGCGCGGGTCGAACTCTCGCGGTTGCCGTTCGGACGGTTGTTCATGCCGCCGCGGTTGTCACGATTGTTGCCATGGCCGAAACTGCCGTTGTTGTCTCTGCGGTTGTTGCCCATATTGCCACCCCGGTTGCTGCCCCGGTTGGGGTTGTGGTCGAAGCCGTTGCGGTAGTCGCCGCGCTCGAAGCCGTTGCGCATTCCCTGATGACGGTCTCTGCCCATATTGTGGTCGGGGCCGAAGTGACGTCCGTGATACCAACTGCGTCCGCCGTTGTGATGCCAACTGTGTCCGCCGCGATATACATAGAAGAAATGTGGACGGCCATAGTAGAAGTAGTCACGATGAGGATAGCGCGCATAGATGCCGAAGTGCCAGTAACCTGCATCCCAGTAGATGGGGCGGTAGAAATAAGAGGCACTGCAGAACAGTTGATACTGCCAGTCGAGCAAAATGTAACTCATGTCCAAGTTACGGTAGTTCCAGTAGGCTCCGTAGAGGTCGGCACGGGTGTTCACACTCAACAGGTAGTCGAGGTTGATCTCGTAGGCTGCCTCATACTGGTCCTCGGTCAGGTTCAACTCGTAAGCCATTTTGTCAGTCAGGAACAGCGCCTGCTGGCGGGCCTGCTCATATCCCATTGCGTTTGCCGATACTGTTACTGCGAACAGTGCTGTCAAGGCTACTAATAACTTCTTCATAGTCGTATGTTCTTTTATTGTTTTACTTTTTTTACTTGTTCACGATGCAAAGAAACAAACAAATTTACACCCTCCAAAAGGATTTTCCCTAAAGTCAAGGGGGAAAATCCCTATAGGTGGGTTCTATTAATTATGTCGAGGCGATTTTTGGCTTTTAGGCGAGAGCAAAGTGTAAGTTGAAGAGGGAGCGTAGCGGGCTACACGACCGATGACACTTGATGCTTTGCACCGAATAAAAGCAAAAAGCGACCGAAATGTAATCATAGATTGACCACCTGCATAAGAATCAGAATTAATAGAACACACCTATACTTATTGTAACGGATTATTTGCCTCATTTCTTCCCGTCTTATCCGTGTTGCCGAAACCATATTCTGTCATGCTCTGCTCTACTCTGTCAATCTCTTACGACTTTTGTAAAAAAGACTGTATTTGTTTGGTAATGTGCTGAACAGATGTTATTTTTGCACATTGAATAATACACAAAAGACCATCTTAGTCAACAGGTTCATGAACATAAAGATTAAACCTATGAATAAAATTGTATCATTGATAGTCGCCTTATTGTCTGTCACATCTGTTTTTTCCGAGACACTCCCTGTTGAGGAAGTAGTGAACATTCCGGCAACATTCACTGAAATAAGTGGAAAGTATTATGACGCTTGTCCCGGTGGCAGTGACTGGTGTCTCTATTATGAAAATGTGTTCGGGGTGGTCTATCATCCGGAAACCGATGAAAACGGTGATTTAGTTGAAAATTTTTATAGTTCACACGATGTGGTGAAAGAAATCATATTTCATCCGCAATCTCAGGCTACCACAATTGGCTATTTGGCTTTTTGTTATCTCGCGGCACTGGAATCAATAACTTTTCCGCAGGGAATCACCAGTATAGACAGTTATGCTTTTCAGGGTACCCGGAATGTCTCCACTGTCAAAGTGTATGTGACTGAACCCTCCGCTTTCTGCAACAACCAGATTATCGGGCAAATAAAAAACCGTCTGAGTAAATCTGTCACGTTGATTGATAGTGATGGCGATGAAATAACAGAATTTGTTATCCCTGATGGCGTGGAGTCCATCGGTGCGAATGCTTTCTGTAATTGCATCGGCCTGACGAGTGTGTCCATTCCCGATGGTGTGACAAGCATTGGCGCTTCCGCTTTCTATGGTTGCACGGGTCTGACGAGCGTGACCATCCCCGCGAGCGTGACGAGCATCGGCAGTAACGCGTTTCCCGCTTCTACGGAAATATGGGTTCCGAAAGGAATGAAGGATTATTACCAGGATTTGTTAGGACCCAATAACAAGGTGTTTGAGATTGGTACACAGGTCAATACTTATAATGCCGTAATATATGCGCTTGACAATGACAGCCATACGGCAGAGGTGGTTGGTGTTAATGATGATTCGTTAGATGAATATTTGTTGACGGAGCAAATCACGATAAACGGAGTCAATTATACGGTCACCGGGATAAACGGTCATGCTTTTGAGAATTGTCAGAATATGACGGAGGTCAATATTCCTCAAACAGTGACGAATATCGGTGCTTATGCGTTCTCAGGTTGCAACAACTTGACGAGTGTGACCATTCCTGACGGTGTGACGGGCATCGGCGCTTATGCGTTCGACGGTTGCTCCGGTCTGACAGGTGTGACTATCCCTGACGGCGTGACAAGTATAGGTGATTATACGTTCAACGGTTGCTCCAGTCTGACCAGCGTGACCGTTCCCGACGGTGTGACCCGCATCGGCACTTATGCATTCTCGGATTGCGCCGGTCTGACGAGCGTAACCTTCCCTTCAAGTTTGACAAGCATCGGCACTTATGCGTTCTCAGGTTGCACCGGCCTGACAAAAGTTGTTGTGCCGGATGTTGGCACATGGAGCCGTGTCAGTTTTGGGAATTATTATGCGAATCCTTTGGTTTATGCCCATCATCTATATAGTGATGAGAACACAGAATGCACTGACTTGGTGATACCTGACGGTGTGACGGGCATCAACTCATACGCTTTCTCCGGTTGCTCGGGTTTGTCAAGTGTCACCATCCCCTCAAGCGTGACGAATATCGCCTCGTATGCGTTCTCGGGTTGCAATGGCTTGACTACAGTGACAATGAATAGCAATGCGGTCATGTCGCGTTATTATATGAACAATATTTTTGGCAAGCAAGTGGAGAACTATATTATAGGAGGAAACGTGACGGGCATCGGCTCTTATGCGTTCGAATTCTGCACCGGGCTGAAAAGCGTTACCATCGCCTCGAGCGTGACGAGCATCGGCAATTCTGCTTTCAGGGGTTGCACCAATCTCACAGACGTGACCCTCTCCGATGGCTTGACAAGCCTTGGTGATTATTCGTTTAATGGTTGTGCCAGTCTGACGAGTGTGATTCTCCCCACAAGTGTAACGGGCATCGGCGCTTATGCGTTCGAGAACTGCACAGGCTTAATGAGCATGACCATTCCCGATGGCGTGACGAGTATCGGCTCTTCTGCTTTTTCCGGTTGCTCCAATTTGACCGTGAAGGTGTCTGTCTCTGATATGTCAGCATTCCCCGGTAACATGGTTGTAGGTTTGATTAAATCGGTTGCCAACAAACCCGTACACTTGATTGACAACGAAGGCATCGAAATCACGGAATTTGTCATTCCTGATGGTGTGAGCACTGTCAGTGATGACGCTTTTGCCAACTGTGTCAGTCTGACGAGTGTGACAATCCCCCCGACCGTGACAAGCATCGGTGATGGCGCGTTCGGCGGTTGCCGTGGCCTGACGACCGTGATTATCCACGATGGAGTGACAAACATTGGCAGTGACGCCTTCCATGGTTGTTCCCGCCTTGCGAGCATCTATAATTTCAATCCTCAGCCGCAAACCATCGGCAGCAGCGATTTCTCAAACTATAATGCCACACTCTATGTGTTGGATGGAAGTGTAAGCACCTATCAGACGGCTGATGTGTGGAACCAGTTTAATATCATTGGCGTGTTGAAAGGCGACGTGGATATGGATCATGAGGTGGATGTGGCCGACTTCACGCTGTTAGCCAACTATCTCCTCGGCAAAACGCAAGACGGTTTCCACGCGCCCTTGGCCGATGTGGCTGGCAGCGTTAATGGCGGTTCCGATGGCGAAATCGACATCGCCGACCTGACAGGCATCGCCAACATCATCCTTCACGGCGGAGGCGCATCGTCCGGCGCCCCCATGAAGCGTGCACCTGAGAACCTCCAAACAGATATCGACGCTTTAGATAATGCCATTTATGTGGAACCCGTGACAGCCTTGTCCGGCACGCGGCAGGTGCTTTCTGTCAGAATGAAGAACAGTGTGAAGGTAAGCGGTTTTGAGTTCGCTCTGCAACTGCCCGAGGGCATCACGACAGATGATTTCAATATGGCTGAACTGAGCGATGACCGTACCACGGCGGGCAAAACCGATTTCTTCAATTCTTCTCTGCAGGCCGATGGCACGTTGAAGATTCTGTGTGCTACGACGAGAGGAAACCGCAACACGGGCAAATTGTACACCTTCTCAGGCAACGAGGGCGAGGTGGCGCGTATTACCATTGACATCCCCGCAGGTTATCAAGTGGGCACGTACAATTTGAGCATTCTCAACGCCAAGACCACTGACCCCGACGGTGTCAAGACAAGGTTGCCAAACACTGGTACGAACATCAACATTGTATCGGAAACCACAGGCATTCACGATACTCAATTCTCAATTGACTCATCAGATTCACAGTCACAATCTTGGTACACCCTCGACGGTCAGAAACTCGATAAGAAACCCACACAAAAGGGCGTGTATATCGTGAATGGCAAGAAAATGGTGGTGAAGTGATGCCAACCCCGGTCCTCCAAAAGTTGCCTGCTATATCCTATAATAATGTAACAAAATAATCGTTATATTATAAAAGAAACAATGGTCTTACTATGACAAAACCTATACTCGTCATATCATTCCTCTTGTCAGCGAGTCTCGGATTTGCCCAAAACGACAATTCCGACGACACAGGTCCGCTCGACCCGTGGGAGGGATTGGAATACCGCATCGAGGGACAAGGCTCGTTTTCAGGCAAGAAAACGCCTCTGTGGCTCAATGCCAATAAATACGGGCTGTCGTCGCTCAAAGCAACCAACGGCTATCTGAGGGCCGGCGTGGAGCGACCTTTGGACACCGACAAAGAGCGCAAATGGGGCATCGGCTATGGCGTTGATGTCGCTGTGCCGTTCAATTACACCTCCAATTTCGTGATGCAACAGGCTTACGCCGAGGGCCGTTGGCTCCACGGTGCGCTCACGGTGGGCAGCAAGGAATACCCCATGGAGTTGAAAAACAATGAGTTGAGCAGCGGTTCTCAGACCTTAGGCATCAATGCGCGCCCCGTGCCGCAGGTGCGTCTGGCACTGCCCGATTATTGGATATTGCCTTTTGCTAACGGTTGGCTCCAACTCAAAGGACATATCGCTTACGGATGGATGACCGATGCCGATTGGCAGAGCGATTTCACCGGGAAAACCAGCAATTATGCCGAGGGCGTGAAGTATCACAGCAAGGCGGGATATCTGCGCATAGGCAATGAGGAGCGTTTCTTCCCCTTCTCCGTGGAGTTGGGACTCGAGATGGCTTGTATATTCGGCGGTACGGCCTATCTGCCACAACCCGACGGCACCATGCAGGAGTTGAAGGGCGAGACGGGCTTTTCTTCCTATTGGCATGCCTTCAAAGCCGACGGCAAGGATGCGGGCGAGACTACCTATACCAATTGCGCCGGCAACACGCTCGGCTCGTGGCTCATACGCATGAATTGGGAGGAGGACAACTGGCGCGCCAGTATCTATGCCGACAAGTATTTTGAAGACCACTCCTCCATGCTCCAACTCGACCGCGACGGTTATCAGGAGGGCGAAAACTGGCAGGCTGGCTCCAGCAAGCGTTTCTTGTTATACGATTTCAAAGACTGGATGCTCGGCGCGGAGTTCCATATCAAATATGACTGCCCTGTCAACACCGTCCTCTTTGAATACCTGTACAGCAAGTACCAAAGTGGTCCCATCTATCATGACCACACCAAGACCATCGCCGACCATATCGGAGGCGTTGACGATTTCTACAATCACTATATGTATCCGGGGTGGCAGCATTGGGGACAAGTCATTGGCAATCCCCTTTATCTCTCGCCTGTCTATAACGATGACGGTACCCTCAATGTGCAGAACAACCGCTTTTGGGCATGTCATCTCGGTATCGACGGACATCCTGCCGACCATTTACAATACCGCCTGCTCGCCACCTATCAGGAAGGGTGGGGCACCTATCATGACCCGTACCGCAAAAAGCACCACGGGGTGAGTTGCATGTTCGAAGGCACTTATCACTTTGATGAAGACACCCCGCTGCTCGACGGTTGGAGCGCACGCGTGGCTTACGGCATGGATTTCGGTGCCATCAGGGGCAATCAATGGGGGTTGCAACTCACGGTGGCAAAAAGCGGATTATTCAAAAGGAGGAAGTAATGATGAGACACATTTTCACGATAGCATTATTCACAGCAGCGATGGTATTCACATCCTGCGGCATGGATATAGAGACTTCGGGCAACGGCGACCTTGACGGTATGTGGAGCCTCACACAGGTTGACAGCACTGCCACGGGCGTCTCTGCCAACGTGCGCGAACTGCGACTCTTCTGGTCTGTACAGCACAAACTGCTGCAACTGAGAGATTATCAGGAGCAGAATCCCATGTGTCTGCTGCGCTTTGAGAAAAACGGTCAGCAACTGACCCTCTCCTCGCCCTTCCTTTATAACCGTGACGAGGGTGACCAGCCCATCGACGACATCTCGGTGCTCGCCCCTTACGGCATCAACACCATGCCCGAGACCTTCCAGATACAAAAACTCAATAGCGACAAGATGGTTCTCAAAACCGACATCGTAACCCTCTATTTCACCCGGTTCTGATTTACTATCGCACAGTTAATTGATGATGGCAGATATTTCTTCATCCCAGATGCTTCCCGTCAGCACGATGCTCGACGGGCGATACCGTATTGAGAAATATCTCGCTTCGGGCGGCTTCGGCAATACCTATATGGCATTCGACACGCGCTTCAACAGCAACGTGGCGGTGAAGGAGTTCTTCATGCGGGGTACCAACCACCGTGCCGGAGACCGCTGCACTGTGCTGGTGAGCAACTCCGCCAATCAGGAGGGATTCAATCAGCAACTCGACAAGTTCCGCCGCGAGGCACAGCGCATCTTCAACATGCACAACGACCATATCGTGCATGTCATCGACCTCTTCGACGCCAACTGCACATCTTATTATGTAATGGACTTCATCGATGGCGAGTCGCTCAAAGAACTGGTCAAGCGGCAGCCCATGACTGAGGTAGAGGTCAGGGATGTGGCTGCTCAGTTGCTTGATGCACTTGGGGCAGTCCATGAGGCGGGTTTCTACCACCTGGATGTGAAGCCCGGCAATATCATGACAGACAAGAAGGGCCACTGCACCCTCATCGATTTCGGCGCGTCGAAGCAGATGAGCACCATGGAGCGCACGTCGCTCTCCACCTCAAGCGTGGCCTACACACCAGGATTTGCGCCCGTTGAACAGGAGACGCAACGCACGAAAAGCGTCGGCCCTTGGACGGACTTCTACGCCGTGGGCGCGACGCTTTATAGTCTGCTCACAGGCGAGCGGCCTCCCGAGGTGGAACCCTACGACACCGCCGCCGACAGCCGTATGTTCGATTATCCCGAAGGTGTGGGCATGGAAATGCGCAAGGCTATCTCGAAGATGATGAATCCCGACATCCGGAAGCGTCCGCAAAATGTGGAGGAGATGAAAGCATTGTTGGGAGACAATGAGTACGGAGATAATCAAGCCTCAAGTGATGCGACTATTGTACAAACGGCAAAGAAACCCTCCTCGTCTGTAGGGGCGGTGTCCATCCTCAACTGCCCGAGGGGAGGTGGCCAAAGGTCGGAGGGGTGGGAGAGCCCGCTCGAACGAGCGGGAGCGAGTCAAGAGACACAAATCCGAAAAGAAGAACGGTTCGCAGACCATGCGGGGCACGGGGGCATCGCCCCTACGCCTGACAATGAACCGCCATCATCGGGTAAGAAGAAACTATGGATGGCTTTTGCCGCCGCCTGTCTTGCAGGCATTTTGTTCTTCGCCTTCAGGCCAGGTGGAAACTCTGAGGGGGATGAGTCCTCAGTATCCAAGAACGACACGACTTCCATGGTCAATACTGATACGGCAAAGGTTGTACCTCCACCACCAGTAATAAAGCGTATCGAAGGTAAAACATTCACAGTGGGCGATGTGTCGTTCATTATGAAGACAGTGAAGGGCGGCACGTTTACCATGGGTGCAACCTCTGAGCAGGGCAGCGATGTCCTAAATCACGAAAGACCCGTCCACAAGGTTACATTGAGTGACTTTAGTATAGGCGAGACGGAGGTGACGCAGGCCCTGTGGGAAGCAGTGATGGGCAACAATCCGTCGCATTTCAAAGGCGACAGCCGACCTGTGGAAAGTGTTTCTTGGTACGATTGCCAGACGTTTCTCCGCAAACTGAACGATGCGACTAAGGGTCAGCGGCCCGAAGGCAAGGAATTCCGTCTGCTAACCGAGGCAGAGTGGGAGTTCGCGGCACGAGGCGGCAATACAAGTAACCACACGAAATATGCGGGTGGTAGTAACCCCGATGATGTGGCATGGTATAATGAAGATTATAAAAGTGGTGGCACTCACCCGGTAGCCCAAAAGGTCCCCAACGAGTTAGGTATATATGATATGAGCGGTAATGTTTGGGAGTGGTGTCAAGATTGGTTAGACGATAGTTACTATGACAAATCGCCCAAGGAAAACCCTTGCAATAATACAAAAGCCACTTACCGCGTGACCCGGGGTGGCAGTTGGGGCGGCCACATCGAGGGTTGTCGTGTGTCGTTCCGCAATTTCGAAACGCCTGGCAGACCGAGCATCAGCCTCGGGTTGCGCCTCGCCTTATAAAAAGCCTCACCCCCAAACCCTCTCCGACGGGAGAGGGGAGTAGATACCCCATATATAGCGAATTATTGGTGTCCACCAAACGACATCAAACTGTCTCAAGGGCGTCAGCCAGTTCCCCGCCCCTTGGTGTCGTTTAGCGGACACCAATAGATTCCTATATTCCTTGATTCCTTAGATTATTATAATTTCTGCCCTAATTATACTAATTTCTTTCCGGACACTTTCTTTTCCTGCCTCCACCCCACATACGCCAGTATCACAGTTGTGACAACCACCATGCCGAACAACAACAGCGGTTCGGTATCAGGTAGGCATTGCAAATACGCTTGCACCACGGGCGCATGGATGAGGTAAAGTCCGTAGGTAATGTCGGGGTAGCGGCGCAACGACGGTAACGGACGCAAGAAATAGGCAATGCCGATGATAAAGACGGCATACACCAGCGGCCAAAGGTAAGACAGCGGGCGACTTTCAATGTAGGTCAGCGCGAGACCGAGAAGCATGCCGCCTGTCAGCACGGGGCGCCAATAACGGCAGAATACGTCAAAATAAAGTATCACCGCCATACCTGCAAGGAAATATGGCAACTGACCGGGCAACTGATGACTCCACGTGGCGTACGATTGGATGCCTGTGCTCTCGTACAGATAAAGGCACACCTCTCTGTAGGCGATGCCGACTACAAGAAATAGCAACAGCACCGGCCATTTCCCCAGACGGCGCATCAGCCATACCATCAACGGCACGACGGCATAAAACATCACCAGCACTTTCATGAACCACAACGAGGGGTTGACGGCCGACGTGAAGTTTTCGGTAAACACTCCTGGCAACGAGGGTTCCACAAAATTGAGGAAACAGACATTGGACAGAAAATAACGGAGAGTTTGACCCGATGTGAAATACTCTCCTAGCGAGAGTGTGCTGAACACCCAGCCAAAGACGGTACAGAGCGCCACAACGCAAAAATAAAGCGGGTAGGTGCGTAGGAAACGTTTCTTGGCGTAGGTCATCAGATTCCCGCTGCGGAGATAACTGTAAGTGGCGTAAAAACCGGCAATAACGAAAAAACTCTTAACCACGTGATCGCCGATAATAGGCCACACCAATGGCTTGTCGGCCAAAACACAGAAATGGGTGGCGATGAGCGAGAAAGCCAGAAAATAACGGATGAAAGGCATCCCGTTGGCGGATGACACCTGACTCATCGACGCACGGCTGACAAGTGGGGCTTTCGCGTCAGGGCTCATACGTTAGTGGCGTTGGCGGTAGCGATGAAACTGCTCACCACACGGTGGAAGAGCACATAGATGACGATGTCGATGAGGATAATCCACGTCAGCAACATACCGACGATCTCATACAAGAACAGGTTGATGACCGTGTAAGCCAAGGCGAACAGCAGGATGGTAATCAACGTCTGGTGCTGGTTCAGACCGGCTTTCATCAGCCGATGGTGGATATGGTTCTTGTCGGCGCTGAAAAGGGGCTTATGCTGGATAAGCCTCACAAATGTGACACGTACCACGTCGAACATCGGGATGGTGAGCAGCGTGAGCGACAACATCAGGCTGTCAGTGCGGTATGGCATCACGTTGGGGTTGTCCATGGCAAATTTCACAAACAGGAATCCGAGGATGAATCCCAGTGTCAGCGAACCGGAGTCGCCCATGAACAGTTTCGTGTTTCTGTCGGGCTTGCCCCAGATGTTGAAATAGAGAAACGCCCCCAGCACGCCCATCAGGCCCGCTATCAGGATGCTGTATGCCCACAGACCCTCCATCGAGAAACAATAAAGGAAACCGCCTAATGCCAGCAGAGACAAACCACCTGCCAACCCGTCGATGCCGTCAATCAGGTTGATGGCGTTGTCGATAAACACAATGATGAACACGGTGAGCGGAAAGCCCAGCCAATAAGGTATCTCGTGAATGCCAAGAAAACCGTAGAAATTGTTGATATACAGGTTGCTCAGCGGCAGAAAACAGGCAGCCACCACCTGAACGATAAATTTCGTCTGGGCTTTCAGTCCGATGATGTCGTCGATGATGCCGGTCACATAGATGAGCATCAGACTGATAAAGAACATGATGGTCCAAAGACTGATATCCAGTTTGTTCAGTCCCGCCTGGTAGTCGAGAAAGAACACCGACCCGATAAAGGCCAGCAGCATGCTCGGCATGAAGCAGATGCCGCCCAACCGAGGGATGGCGTTGGCGTGTACCTTCCGCTCGTTGGGGATGTCATATAGCCGTTTCCGCTTACAGAAATCCAGGATGAGGGGGATGGAGACAAACCCGCAGGCGGCACTCAGCAGAAAAGCAGCGCTGAAATAGAGGATATATTGGTTCATGTCTTGTTACAATCAATCATATCAATATAATAACTCTAAAACACGGATGATTATTGTGTCAACTGTCGCTTTTTTCAACGGCTGTGCTCCCATGTCACCGGGAATCTAAAAAAATAGAAAGCAGATTTGTTTATTCAAATGGTTTGTCTTATCTTTGCAGTCTATAAACGCTGTCAGAATGCAAACTGAGAATCTATGCTCATAGCCATATTTTTCATATTCCTGGTATGCGTCTCTTTTTCTTTCTTCGAAGAGAACCTAAGAAAAAGAGACAAGATTCTGCTCCTTTTGTTTGTGGGCATCATCATGATTCTCATTGCCGGAACCAGAGGCGTCCTCGATACACCTGACTCGGAAAACTATGAGTCGCAGTTTAATGAGGCCACGTCGCTTGATGCCAGCGACAGCCTGCAAGAGCCCAGTTTCACGTTTATCTCCTATTACGTCAACCTCTTCGGATTGGGTGTCAACGGTTTGTTCTTCATCTACGCGCTGCTTTCGATTCCTCTGAGACTCGGTGCCATCTGGAAACTGTCGAAACTGCCCATCCTTACCCTGAGTATTTATATCTCGTTTTACTACCAACTGCACGACTTGGTGCAAATCAGATGTGCCGTGGCGTCGGCGTTGTTCATGTTTGCCGTCTATTATAAGATTGAGAAACAAAAGTGGAAAGCGCTGGCGTTTATCATCGTAGGTGTATTCTTCCACTATTCTGCCATAGCGGGACTGGTTATGTTTCTGTTCAACAACAAGAAACTTGAGCCCCGTCATATCATCATGCTCGTCGGTGTGCTCTTCTTCGGTGTCGCCTTCTATTTCTCGGGGCTGGATTTCTCTGTCTTCCTGCCTGACGAACTGGGCGGGCGTCTGCAACTATACCGCGAACTGAAAGAAAACGGCATTGAGGGCGATTTGGAGGGCGTGGCCTTCTATATGAATCCGATGGTCCTGACCAACATCGTCCTCTATCTCGTCTGCATCTATTATCATAAAATACTCACTGAGCGTTACGAATATCTGCCGTTTATGCTCAAACTCATGGGCGTGGCTTTCTTGTTCCTGCTCACCATGGGTAATATCAGTTCGGTGGTGTCAAGTCGCCTGTTTGAGTATTTCGATGTCGTCTCCATCTTCCTTTGGACCGCATTGATTTATGCCTTCAAACCAGTTTTCGCCGGCAAGGTGATTGTGCATGTCATCTCCACGGCCAGAATACTCTACAGTGTGCTCATCTATACTTTACACCTATAAGATTGGGTATGAAATGATGTCGCAGCAGAATAATACTAACGTCTTTTATCTCCTTTTATCTTCTTCTATCTTCTTCTATCTCCTAATTGATTAACGATGATAACAAAAGGTCAAAGCCGCTCTAAACTGCTCGTCAAGAACATCCTCGCATCGTTTGCGGTGAAAGGATGGTCGGCGCTCATCGTCTTGTTGATGGTGCCGCTGACGCTGAAGATGCTGGGCGTATATCTCAACGGTGCATGGCTGGCCATCAGCGGGGTGTTGGTGTGGATTGACCTGATGGACATCGGACTGGGCAACGGTCTGCGCAATGCCGTGGCGGAATACATCGCCCGTGATGACATACGCAAGGTAAAAGAGGCGGTGTCGTCGGCTTTCTTCATGCTGGCTGTCATCGTCATTCCCATGTTCTTGCTCTTGTTGGCTGCCATACACTTCTTCGACATGTATGCGGCCTTTGGCATAGACCACAGTCGCTTCCCCGACCTCGACACCGTGCTCATCGTGGCATTGGCCATGACGTGCGGCACCTTTATCCTGAAGTGTGTGGGCAACTTCTACATGGGTCTGCAACTGCCCGCCGTCAACAACTTCATCATCTGCATAGGGCAGACATTGGCACTTGTCCTCACCGCCATTTTCTATTTCCTTGGCAGCAGGTCGGTGCTCGTCGTCGTGGTCATCAACACCCTCTCACCGCTTATGGTGTGGGCGGTCAGCGCATTATATACGTTCCGCAAGCGATATCCCCAATACAGCCCCTCGTTCCGCTATGTGAATATGAAGATGACGCGCGACTTGTGCTCTACGGGTGTGCAGTTTTTCATCTTGCAGATTTGCGGGGTCATACTTTTGGCATCCACCAATATCATTATCAGCAAATTGTTCTCACCGGCAGAGGTGACTCCCTATCAGGTGGTCTATCGCTATTTCAGTCTCGTGCTGGTGGTATTCAATGCCATCTGCCTGCCTTTCTGGAACGCCACCACCGATGCCTATACACGCAATGATATGGCGTGGATTCATCAGTCGGGGCGAAAACTCAATATGATTGTCGGTGCCGCCTTTGTGTCGTTGGCTCTGATGGTCTTGATTGCACCGCCGGTTTATCGCCTGTGGGTGGGCAGCGAGGTGCAAATTCCTGCCGGCTTGTCGGCCAGCATGGCGCTCTATATCTTCATACTCATCGCCAGTTTCCGCTTCTCATACATCCTCAATGGTATCAATGTGCTGCGCATACAACTGGTGTTCACACTCTTTGCCACTGTCGCCTTCATTCCCTTGGCATGGTTGGCGTGCAAATACGGCGGCTCGACCACCTGGCTCGTGCTCGCCATGTGTGCCGTGCAATGCCCTGGTCTGATAGCGAATATGTGGAAATGTCACCAAATCTTCCATCAAAAACATGCCTGACACGAACAACGATATGAAAATACTCGCCGTGGTGGTGACATACCACCCCGACCTGACCCTGTTGCAAGAGAACATCAGCGCTTTTGCCGACAGGGTAGGGGAGGTGTTGGTCTGGGACAACACACCCGCGCCCGACAATGCCAAGACAGAGGAGTTCCTCCGTCAGCATTTCGACAATATAGTCATCGAAGGATGGGGCGAGAACAAAGGCATGTCTTACGCGTTGAACCGAGGATGGAAATATGCGCAGGAACATGGATATGATGTGGTGCTGACCATGGATCAGGACTCGCGCTTTGAGGATTTCGGGGCGTATCTCTCCCGTGTTCAGGATAAGTGGGCTAATGACGGTCTCTGCATCTGCGGTCCTGTGCCCAACAGACAACAAGACCAGAAGAATGAGAAAACGGGATTCATTCCGAGTATAGCCATCATCACATCGGGCTTGCTTATCCCGATAGAACTCTTAAACGAGGCCGGCGGATATTGCGAGGATTTCTTCGTCGATGCCATCGACTTCGATTTCTGCTACCGCATCCGAGAAAAGGGGTATGAGGCATACATGGATCAGGAGAGCAACCTGATACAGGTGTTCGGAGAACCCCGGTACAAGAAGATTCTCGGCATCAAGATACACGGCTACGGCTATAGCCCTAAACGTGTGTATGGCATCTTCCGCAACCATATCATCACATGGCGCCGTTATCATCATCCCGGCAAGTTGCTCAGGCATATCGTCAAGCAATACTGCTTCAACTATATCCTCAAAGGTGTCTTGCTGGTCGAGGATAAGAAATGGGCCAAGTTGAAGGCCGCCTTCAAAGGGACGGTTGACGGATTCAAGTTCAAAATCAAAAGCAAATGAAACGCTTGTCGCTCATCATCGTGACCTATCAGTCGGAGAAGGATATCTACGACTGTCTCCAATCCGTGTGGGAACACTGCGATATTCCCAAAGACGAGTTGGAGATAATCGTCGTGGATAATAGCCCCCAAAGCGACGAGATGTTCAAGAGACTTAATGACACCTATGGCTCCGACATAACACTCATCCGAAACACCCATAACGGCGGATACGGACAAGGGAACAATGTGGGCATCCGACGCGCTACGGCTCCCGTCGTCATGGTGATGAATCCCGATGTGAGGTTGTGCGAACCGGTGTTCAAAACGGCACTGGATGCTTTTGCACAAGATGATCGACTGTGCATGTATGGTATGCGGCAGATGTTGGCCGAGAATGTCAAGAGTCCGCTTTCCTTCGATTGTTCCCGCACCATGAACGGCTATCTCATACCCCTTGCCTCGAAGGTATGCAACAAATTCGGATGGTACTGTCCGAAATCGATGTACCTGCAAGGCTCCTGCTTTTTCATCCGTAAGGAGAAATTCATCGAAGCAGGGCTTTTCGATGAGGACATCTTCATGTATGGCGAGGAAGATGACATCCACTGGCGCATGAGGCAGTTGTTCGGACCACGGTTCAAGTACAACGGTCATCTACGCTATCTCCATCTTGCGCTGAACCGCCCGATGAATTTAGACACCGAAATGAAAATGGTGTCTTCAACGGTGGCGGTCCATAAAAAACGGGGCATTGCCGAGCGGCAGACTGTCAAAAACTACATCCGTTATTACCGTACACGGCTCTTCAGCGCAAAAGTCAAAAGACTGTTGAAAGGTGGCGGCAAGACCGATATCGACATACTGAAAGCGGTCATCTGCCATATCAAATCCACTATCGAATAACCCCTCAAGGATATGAAAACAGCATATTTGGGAAAAATACAACTGTCAGACATCGACTTGTCGTATCTGCATGAAGCGCAGAAACTCGGCGATATTACTTATATCCTCGAGGTCAATCCCCGTTTCGTGCAGGGTCCGGCGTTCAATTTCCCTGCCATTCATCCTCGCTCGGGCATCTTCAAGGCCACGGATATCTATCCGGAGTTCAAAAAACTCGAGGGATTCATTGATTTGGACAAATGCTATGTGGTGAACACCAGCGGCAAACTGTGGGCATTGAAGGCGTTATGGACCAATTTCCTGCTGTTGCGCTTTCTCATCCGCAACAAGTTTGATGTCCTTCATCTGGTGTGGCCGCCTAATCTCTACGAGTTGGTACTCTACTTCCTCCGTAAAAAGATGATACTCACGGTGCACGACCCCTTGCCGCATACGGGACTCAACACACGCATTGTCAGACTCCGACGGTGGTTCGCTTTCCATCTCGTGCCACGTTTCATCATCCTGAACGGTGCGCAACGGCAGGAGTTCATCGGTTATTACAAATTGCGGGAAGACCGTGTCACGGACAGCCGCATCAGTTGCTATACCTATCTCCGCACCGTGGAGCCCGACAAGACTTCTGTGCCGAAAGAGGGCAGTTATATCCTCTTTGCAGGTAAGATATCGCCTTACAAAGGACTCGACTATCTGTTGCCTGCTATGGAGAGAGTGCATGCCTCTTGCCCCGACTGTAAACTGATTGTCGTCGGCGGAGGCAAATACCACTTCGACATCAGCCGTTATCAGGCACTCGACTATATCGACATCCGCAATCGCTTCATACCAGACAGCGAGTTGGTGGCGCTCATCCGCAATGCCGCCTTTGTGGTCTGTCCCTATACCGATGCCACACAGAGCGGAGTTATCATGTCGGCGTTCGCCTTCGACAAACCGGCGATTGCCACCAATGTGGGCGGGTTGCCCGAGATGGTTCGTCATCAGCATCACGGGCTCATCGTCAAGGAGAAAGATGTTGTCGCGTTGGCGGATGCCATCTGTCAGATGTGGCGCTCTCCCTCCCTCCTGACATCCTATGCGGAAGAGATTCACCGTGATTACAACTCCGGTGCCCTCTCCTGGAAAAAGATTGCTGAAGACCTTACTTCTCTCTACGCCTCCCACCGTCAATCACCCCAACAACAAAATACTTAAGTAATCCCAGATTTACGTAGTAATTCATAGAACTAAGACCTCACAATCTCATGTTATCTGTTATCATTGTAGAATATCACAGCATCGAAGAAATACGGAAATGCGTCGATTCATTGAGAATGCACATCAGCGTTCCCTCAGAAATCATTGTATCCTCCAATTCGTGCTACGATGAGCAGCAGAAAATGAATATCGGCACGTTTGCCGATAATGTGAAATGGATATTCAACGAACGAAACGGCGGCTTTGCATACGCCATGAACGAGGGACTGAAACGGGCACAGGGGGAATACCTCGCTATCATGAACTCTGATTGTGTGTTCGAGTCTGATATCGACGAGCTGATTTCATTTATGGCAGACCACCCGGAGATAGGCGCCATCGCACCGTTGATGCACGACAATGAGGGAAACATTCAAGACACCGCCCGCCCGTATGTCACTCTGCCGCGGTTTGTGTGGAGGCAGACACGCCGGTTGATAGGGCGCAAGACAAGCGTCCTGAACCATGACATGGACTACACAAAGGTACAGACGGTAGATTGGATTATCGGAGCGTTTATCATGGTGTCACGTAAAGCCTATCAGGCGACGGAAGGACTGGATGAGCGTTTCTTCATGTATGCCGAAGACCTCGACTGGTGTACGCGTATCCGTCAACAGGGTTTTGAGGTGGTTTACTACCCCAAGGCCACCGTCGCATATAAGGGCACTCGCCGTGCGCGTTCCAATAAAAAATATGCTAAAATCTTCATCAAGAGCCATATCGCCTATTGGAGGAAATTCGGCTTCTTCTACGGGTATCCAAAGAGGAAGGAATTAGGGTTTGAGGTTTGAGATTTGAGGTTTGAGATTTAATGATTGTCTGATATAATTTAATATTCCAAAGCATCTTCTCTCTCGCTTCGTGAGTGTAAAGGTGGATATTTAATAAGATGAAACATATCATTTATATATTGTTGCTATTTGTGAGCAGCATTTCTCTTTTTGCCGCCAATGATGAGATGCCTGTCATCGGCTATTGGGGCGTGCCGGAGAATAATACCAGTGATGAGAATTTCCGCGTCATGAGCGAATGCGGGTTCAATGTCAGTTTGTTTCCGTACAGTTCAACACAGACATTGGTCCGGGCATGCCGTATAGCCAATAAATATGGCATCAGGGTGCTGGGTAAATGTCCGGAAATGGTATCATCGCCAACGCAAACAGCCAACACATTGAAGCGCGAGCAGGGTTTCTTCGGCTATTTTATGCAAGACGAGCCGTCAGCCCCCGAGATAAAAGCACGTCAAAAAGAGATAGAACGACTGAAAGCGGTTGACAACACGCATTGTTTCTACATCAACCTGCTGCCCTATAGCGAACCGCAAAAAATACTCCCCGCAGCGAAAACACGCACTTATCCCGAATACCTGAAAACGGCTTCTGCCACGTCGTGTCAACAGATTTCGTTCGATTTCTATCCCATACTGACCAGCGGCATTCGAGAGACATGGTATCACACGCTCGAGATGGTGCGTCAGGAGAGCCTCACGTCGGGAAAACCCTTCTGGGGGTTCGTTCTCTCAGTGCCCCATGCCAAATATCCCAAACCCACCATGGGGTCGCTCCGTTTGCAGATTTACGCCAATCTGGTCTATGGCGCGCAAGCCATACAGTATTTCACGTATTGGACTCCCGGTAAAAATCCCAATTTCAATTTCCATGACGCGCCCGTCGATACAGAAGGCAGAAAGACGAATACTTATGCGCTCGTGCAGGAGATGAACCGCGAACTCCGCTCTGTGGCCCGCCTTTTCTATGGGGCGAAGGTGCGCTCCGTCTATCATCTGGGCGTGGTGGCGCAAGGTGCGAAAAAACTCGAAACCGCACCTGTCAATATCCGTCAATTGAAGGTCACCGGCAAAAACGGAGCGGTCGTGTCTGAAATAGAAAAAGACGGACATCTCTATCTCGCCATCCTCAATAAAGATTATAAGCGCGACATGAGGGTGGACCTCTCTACCCTGAACAATCTGCCGTGCCACCTTACCAAATCGTTGAAGGAAGAGCCCATGGAACCCTTTTATATCGTCTTTCCCGGCGACATTCTCCTATTAAAATTGAGATAATAGAGCATCATAAACACAAAATTAAGCCGCTACTTCCCTAATCGTGAAGTAACGGCTTAATGATATATCTCTGCCACACTCTCAATAGTGAAGTAGAGGCTTAACTTCTTTAACTTCCTTAACTCCCTTAACTACTTCTTATTCTCCTCCTCTTTCAACTCTACAATCACATCTTCTTCCTCTTCTTCAGCGACAGCCGCTGGCTTTACCTTTTTCTCTTCTTCATCTTGTTCTTTGTTGATGAGCCAGAGCAGGGTGCCGATGAAGGTGAGCATCATCAGTCCTAAAGCGATGGTCATACGTTTTGGCTTGCTTTTTTTAAGAGGTACGGTGGCTGACTGTATCACGCTGAAAGCGGGTGTCTCCTCCTGTACCTTTGCTTTTGCCAGTTCCACACGTTGGGCCATCTGTGAGTAGATGTTATAGCGCAGTTGCATGTTGTTTTCCAAATCCTCCTGCTTGGCCTTATACGATTCCAACACCAGGTCGCTGTTCGAGTCAGCGTATGAGGTGTAACGCAACCGTGCCTGCTCATACTCTGTGCGCGCCTCGTCGAAAAGTCTCTCCATGTATTCCAAATCCTGGCGGGCCTTGGTGGTGCGGTAGTCGGTGATGAATACCTGCAATGCCTTGTGCACAGTATCTGCCAAAAGGGCTGCCACCATCGGATCTTGCGCAGTGACAGTGATGGAGATGACATCCGTCTTTTTGTCCACCGAACATTTAATCATGCTTCTGATTGCGCCCGCCACCTTGCTCTGCTCACTGGTCAGGTGGAACGGGTCCACGTCGGTGCGCGGGTCAAGTATCTTCTTCTTCACACCGCTGTTGTCGTCGCTGCTGCCGAAGAGCGAGGCGATGGCACCGATGCCCGACCACCACCATGGTTGCTTCTGATGGTGAGCCAGATAGTCGTAGAGCGTAGTGTTGAGGCTGCCGTCGATGGTCTTCACCTGCATGTTCCACAAGGGGATGACAAAATCGTTGGAGGCGCAGATGTTGGGATACATCTTCGGATAGAACGCGTCATTCGTCTTGTTCATGTTGTTCAGGTTCACTCCTACCATGGACGCTATCGAATTGAGATCACCACTCAGTCCGGTGCGGCTGGTCTCCGGAGCCAGTTGCACACTCGATGTGTATTGCTTAGGCATGCTGAAACCGATGACCAGTCCGATGACCAAGGCGATGCCCATGGACTTGCAAAACGTCCATTTGCGTTTCTTTATCAGTTTCAGGATGCCTCCTATGTCGATACGTGTCTTGTCCATACCTCTGTGTTATTTGATGATATTGGCGATGGTGGCGATAATGGCGGCGAGTGAGCCTACCGAGGTGGCGATGCTCAGCGTCTGTTGCAGCGATGTGGTGTTCATCGTCTTGTCGGGCACCACTATCTGGCATCCGGGTTGTGGCTTGGCGTTGTGCCCGGCCTTCGCCACCGTGCCGTTCATGTAGATGATGTAGGTCTGGCTCTTTTTCGCCTTGCTTGAGAATCCGCCCGCTTGGCCGATGTAGTAACTCACGCCTTTGCCTTTACGGTAAGCCACGGTGTTGGGATACATCACCGCACCGTTGATTTTCACCGTTCCGTTATATTGTGGCACAATGATGCGGTCGCCTTCGCGCAGGATGATGTCTTCACGACCGCCGGGGTTAGCCAGTGCCTTGTCGAGTTCGATACCCACCGCATAAGTCTCAGGAATCTCGTATTTCTCCATCGACTGCGACTGCTGACCTCGTTTCTGATTGCCGTTTTTGCTGTCTTCCTGCTGCTGTTGCTGCATCTGGACAATGGCTCCGGCATTACCCGATTTTATCATCATCTCCATGATGTTGGTCTCATATTGCTCGCGCTCCTTCTTCAGGGCCTGCTCCATGCTCATGCGCTCCTCCTCATTGGGGCGGCGCTCCAGACGTGCTCCCTGCGCATAGGCGCGGTCGTTCACACCGCCTGCAGCCTTAATGGCGTCGCTCAGACGTGCTGTCTTTTTCGAGAGGGTATAGGTGCCGCCGAAGAGCACTTCGCCGTCAACGGTGATATTCTGCTGCTCATACGAACCCGGGCTCTTGCGCACATACACCTCGTCGAAAGGCATCAGTACGAATCCCGGCTCACCGTCAATCACAAAGCCGTCTTTCAGCGACAGACTGAAGTTTTGTGCGATAATCGAGTCGGTGGCCAGAGCCGAGGGATTGGTCACACGCCGGGCCACATCCACCTTCACGGTCGATGCTGTCTCGCGTAGTCCGCCGGCTTGAAGGATAAAGTCTTCGATGGTCTCGTTGTGCGCATATTTATAGATGCCGGGGTAATAGACCTCGCCATGAATGGTGATGGTCTGTTCTTCCATCATGTCTTTCTTCGTGGGGATAAACAGCACGTCGTTGGGGCGGAGCGGGATGTCTGCCACACGGCCGTCGAGTATTCCCTGCACGTCCACGGGAATCACCTCGAGCGAACGGTCTGCGCGCATGCGGTGCATCACGGCATGGTCGGTGAATGCCTCTTCTGTCAGACCTTCGCAGTTCTGGATGAGTGAGTGTACGCTGGTGATGTCGCCTCCCACCTGATACTTGCCCGGACGGAACACGGCTCCTTTTATCTCAACCATGTTCTCAAACCGTTGGATGATGCTGTCAACACTTACGGAGTCCTCGTCGTTCATGTTGAAGGTGGACATGTCAAACTCGCCCACGTTGTAGATGGAGAACTGCCGGCCGGTCTTGCGTACCACGCGCACACTGCTCTTGTAAGCGTCGCCGGTGAAACCGCCGGCATATTTCAGCAATGTCGAGAGGCTTTCGTTCTTGCGCATCTCATACCACATGGGACGCTTCACCTTACCCGTGATGTTGACCAGACAGTCGTAACTGCCCACCATGATGACATCGTTATCGGCCAGACGCACATTGCCGCTCAGTTGGCCGTTGAGAATGTAGTCATATACATCGACGGTGCTCACCAACTGGTTGTGGCGATAGACCTTGATGTTACGCAGGGTACCCAATTCGCTCGGACCGCCAGCCATATACAGTGCGTGGAAGACCGAGGCGAAGGCTGACAGCGTGTAAGTGCCGGGGGCTTTCACCTCACCGAACACGTTGACCATGATGGTGCGTGTCTGACCTACCGTCAACCGTATTTGCGAACTCTGGTAGCGTCTGCCCAGTTGCGAACGCAGATGGGCATTGGCCTGTTCTACGGTCATACCCGACAGGTTGACGGGACCGAAGCCCTCGATGGTGACTGTGCCCTCGGGCGAGATGGTCTCCTCTATGGTCTTCTGCGAGGCGCCGTAGATGTCGATAAATACGGCGTCGCCCGGACCAAGACGGTATCCGGCGGGCGTGGCGATATTCATGTTGGGCTCGAACGACAGGTTCTTCTTGTTGAAGATGTCCCGTCCGAACACCTTTTTCTTCTCTTTCTTGACTCTTTTCAGCAGGTTCAAATACATCTGCGCGGTATCGGCAGGCATGAAGTCGTTTAACTCGTCCTCAAACTCGGTGAACAGTTCATCATCATCGTCGTAAGTGCGTTGGCTCACGATGCCGTCGCGCACTTTATACGTTGAGCGGTCATCGCTGTCATAATTGCTGAAACGGTCCAACCGCTGGTCCTCACCCTCGATGTTGGTGTTTTTGCCATTGCGTGAGCGGTCTCCTTTTGGACGCTGGGTGTCGTTTGACAATACACCCAACGCCTGGTCTTTCGACATGCGCTGGAATTTCTGTCTGACACGGCGTATTTGTGAGATGTCAACGCCACGCTGCATCAGTTTGGTCACTATCTGCTCTTGCGACGTGCCGTTCTCATGCTCTTTGATGACGAATTTGATGACTTGGTCGTCGGTCATCGATGACTGCGCCATGACGCAGACGGGCGCCATCAGCGCGAAAAAGAGGAATATGATGATTTTCTTCATAGTCGTAGGGTAGGAGTGTCAGATTTTTTTCCCGCGGATGAGGATAAATAGCGTGTTAAAGAGTATTTTGGCATCGAGCCAGAGGCTGCGGTTCTCCAGGTAGCGAATATCCATGTCGAGACGTTTGAGCATTTTCTCCATCGTGTCGGTGTAGCCGTTGTAGATGGTCGCCTCAGAGGTCAGGCCGGGCCGCATCTGGTATATCAGCGGGTAGTCGGCGGTATGCTCCATAATCTTGTCGATGAAATACTTGCGCTCAGGACGCGGTCCCACAAGCGACATGTCGCCGATGAGCACGTTCCACAATTGGGGCAATTCGTCAAGGTGATGCTCACGCAGAAAACGCTCCGTGCGCGTCGATTTGCCTTCGATGCTGTGGGCAATCAACTGTGGCCCTTCATCTTCTACAACGCTGCTCATCGTGCGGAACTTGTAGATTCTGAAAGGCTTACCACGGTATCCGATGCGCTCTTGTGAGAAAAACACCGATCCGTTGCGCTGTAAGAGAGTAGCCACGGAAATGATGAGAAACACGGGCGAGAGGATGATCAGTCCCAACAGTGCGAACGTGAAGTCGCATGCCCGTTTGATGGCTCGCGCCACCGGTCCCATGGCATCATGACTATAACTCAGGCTCGTGGCCTGAACATTCATATCTGGTACCAATATTATAATATTTGTCTATATAACTCAAAAAAACGTCTTTTGTTGTGTTTGGGGCAGTTTTTTTTAAGGTTTAGGTTGAAGGGCTTAGGGCGCTAATTGAAGAGTTAAGGAGTCAGGGGTTCAGACGATGACACTCCATAACATCAAATTACCCCTCCAATAGCGACAACCATAGGAGGGGTAATCATAATGTTCAACTTTCAACGTTCCATGTTCAACTTTCAACGTTCCAGTTCTTCATTCATCACTTCCAGCAGTTCCTCTTTCTCTTTGTCTGCCAATGAGCGGTACATCTTTATAACCGATTGGAAATCAGATTCTTGACGGATATTGTCCAAATCGGTGTCCACGTCGATGTGGCGGAAGTCTTTCCATCCTTCTTTGAGCGCTTCCGTCAGGTGACTGATGGCTTTCTCTTTTTCGCCGATGAGAGAATAGACACAGGCGATGTTGTATTGATAACTGTTGATCCATTCAGATAGTGTCCCGTCTATCTCTTCTTCGGTCATTTCAAGTTTTTCTTCCAATTCAGTGTCATCGGTGTATCTGCTGACTGCCACACGGAGGGCATCATACGTCTGTTCGCGGTTGCCATTGAGTGCTTGGGCATATATTTTATCCAGACTCTCATCGCTCTCGTATGCTTTTTGTGTTGCCATCTTCGCCGCGCTCTTGTCGCCGTCCATCAGGTAAACACGTGCCATCAGGTTCCAATAAGAACCGTTTTTTGCCTCCTCGTTCTCAATCATCCGCATGTATTTCAGGGCCTCTTTGGGCTGTCGCTCATATAGATAGATCTCAGCGATGCGCATATTGACGGCATTTTTGTCCTCGTCTTCGGTGAAGTCTTTCAGTTGCTTCAATTTCTCGATGGCTTGCTCTGCCTTTCCGTCGTAAAACAGCATATTGGCGGCAGAAAAGTTGAGTTGGGGCAGCACGTCGGGGTCGGTATTCTCGTCGTTGATGGCGATTTGGGCATACTCGTATGCTTTGTCGTTGATTTCCATCTTTCCGAGGAATTGCGCGATTTGCCAGGCCAATGAGGGCGTTTTCTCGGTCTTGTAGGTGCGCAACAGGTATCTAAACGACTCGGTGTTGTTCGAGGTAGAGTCATAGATGGAGTGCAGCAGGTAGTTCCAGAAATAGGAATGGTCGCCCGATTCCGCTTCTTTCTTGACTCGTGCGATGACCGTCGAGCGGTTGGCGTCGTCACTTGCGAGGTATCCCAACTGTTTGAAACCTTCTTCGCCAAAGTCAATTTTGCTGGCTTCGACAGCATCGTTGATGGCTTCCTGCAAATTGCCCATACCCATATGTGCGTCGGAACGGACGACGAGAATATCGGGAGTGGTGCGGTCCAGTTCGTATGCCTGATTGATATAGTTCAACGCCTGACTGAACTCTTCTCTCTCCATCAGGTTTTTCGCCAGCGTAGTATATACTTCACTCTTGTTCACCCCGTACAGGTTGAGCATCTTCTTCAGTTCGGCGTCACTCTCGGCGTATTTCTCCTGATTCTTGTAAATCGTCGATTTGATGTAATAACTGGTCTCATCGTCGGGCTTCATTTTCTGAACGATGCTGAAATCCTCGAGTGAACCGTCGAGGTCTTCGTTAAAGTAACGGACGACACCACGCATGCCGTATGCATCGACCACTTTCTCTGTGTCTTTCTTAGGCAGGAATTTGATGGCGTTGTCTGCGCAGAAGAGTGCGGAGTCGAGGTCATATTGCGACAGATATACGTTGGTGAGTTTGTTCCAAACATATCCGTCTTTCGGACGTTTCTTCAGTTCGGCCTTAAACAGCGTCTGGGCTGTCTCGTAATCTGCTGAATCGAGGGCTTCGCAGGCTTGTAGATAATTGGCGGTGGTGGGCTCTTTCTTTTGAGCCATGGCTGTCATGACGCATACCGCAATGAGCATCATGAGGGTACAGAGTCGTTTGTTCATATGATAAATGTGTTTTATTGGGCTTAAGGTTTTCAAGATACCTGTCCCGACCCTCCCAAGCGAGTGTAAGTGTCGCCTTTAAGGTATTTGCCGTGTAATGTCTTTAACTTCTTTAACTTCCTTAACTTCTTTAACTTCCAATTCAACTATTAAAGAATCACTTGTCAAAATGTTGGTAATCCTTATAGGCTTTCCAGTCGCCGCCCCAACGGAAACCATGCTGTTTGAATAGCCGTTGGCAGAGGTCGCCGCGCACGATTTTATAGGGGAAATTCTTAGAACGGTCGCAGTATTTCGCGGCTGTGGAGGGCTGGATAAACATCGACCCGTTGGCACGTTTCCGAACATACGGGTTGTACAATGTGTTGATATCCACGGCCATGCCGGTGGCATGCTTCGACAGCGTTTTCGAACCTGCCACTACTCGGTAGCAGAAACAACTGCTGTTGTTGTCGCGCATGGAACGCTCGTCGTCAGCGTCATAGTTGTCGATAAGCACCATCCGCTCGATGGGGTAGTGCTCGCGGAACAGTTCGCGGAAAATCTCCACCAGGTCATTGGCTATGGCCTTATTGCACACCATCTCACCGATGCGCAATTTTCCCTCGGCGTCGTAATGCAAAGCCTTGACGTAACGCAGGTCACTGCGTGCCACAGTGCAGTTCGCAGGGTAGGACTTGCCCTTCATCCTTGCAAAGACAGCATCTGAGATAGGCTCGGCCTTGAAACAGCGATCCAAACCAAACAATTTGACGGCGTTCTCGCTGACGGCCTCGCCCGCTTGCCAGCGGGTCAGTGCTTCGTTTTCACCGGTTATGGTTGTCATACCCGATACCGTCCCTTTATCCTTTGTTTCCTGCTGGGCATACAGACTCATAGCGGTCGCAACTGTGACCACGGCACAAATGAGAATGATTACTATTCGTTTCATATCTGCAAAATTACGTATTATTAACGATATTCAATGGAGAAATGCGATTTTTTTTTCGAAAATAACGGTTGATTTTCGGAAAATATTGTATCTTTGCAGCCGCTAACGCGTTTTTATTCGGGGTTGACTGGATTTGACAGCGGGTAGAAATGGTACGTAAGCATGCGGAGTGAAGACTGTGAACTCCATAAACCCTTCGGTCAAAAATTTAATTGGCAACAATCAGTATGCTCTCGCTGCTTAATCGAAGTATAGTAGATTAACTTCATTCCGTCACCAGGTGATGGAACGAGACGTCACTCCGGGGATGTAGTCCCGAATCTCCCGGATCCAGTGGCGCAGGTAAATCGGGAATAGTCAGTGTATGCCCCGCTGCGCTGATGAAATTTTAGGGGATAAGGCGGCGCTTGGTGGTTCAGGTCTTGGCTCCGCACGAAAATGAAGTCTGGAATAAGCATGTAGAAAGCGTATGGTTTCCTCGTTTGGACGCGGGTTCGATTCCCGCCAGCTCCACCGAAGACAGTAACAGGGAGATGCCACGGGCGTCTCCCTGTTGCTGTAGTTAAGGAGTGGAGGAGTGAATGGAGTGGAGACAATAGTTGTATATTCGGTGCCAGATACTCTCAACCTTAACTATCGAAAACAATTATGGGTGTGCTATCGTCTTCACTCCTTTCACTCTTCCACTCCTTTCACTCCTTATAAACAAATGTATTCCTTAATGATACATTTGAGGGCGTGGTCAGGCGGCAGTCTGAAAGCGTGGCGGGAATGTGTCAGTTCATGTAACATATTGAACAATAGTTGAAACATTTCTACAAGAATAAGCGGTCAATTCTTCGTATCTTTGTACCGTCCTAACTATCGGCAATTATTCACTAACTCAAATATTATTTATGAAACATTTATTGAAGCCTGCCCTGACCATGGTGTTGATGGCATTTGCCTCATCTACATGGGCGCAAACTACATCGGAGCAAGGATTGAAAGACGCCTACAAAGATTACTTCATGATCGGAGTGGCCGTCAACCAGCGCAATGTGACCAACGCCGAACAGTCGGCATTAATCAAGAAAGAGTTTAACAGCATGACCTGTGAGAACGACATGAAACCGGAGCCCACAGAGCCCCGCGAGGGTCAGTTCAATTGGGAGAATGCCGACCGTATCGCAGACTTTGCTCGTGCCAACGGCATCAAACTGCGCGGTCACTGCTTGATGTGGCACTCGCAAATCGGTTCATGGATGCTCGGTGACAACCCCACTAAGGAGGTGTTCTACCAGCGTATGAAGAATCATATCCAGGCTGTCGTGAGCCGCTACAAGGATGTGGTCTATTGCTGGGACGTGGTCAATGAGGCCATGACCGACGATGCCAATGCCGAAGACCCGTATCGTCAGAGCGCTATGTATAAACTCTGCGGCGACGAGTTTATTGCTAAAGCCTTCCAATATGCCCGCGAGGCCGACCCGAAGGCGCTGCTTTTCTACAACGACTACAACGAAGCCGACCCTGTGAAGAGCAAACGCATCTACAACATGGTCAAAAAGATGAAAGACGCCGGTGTGCCTATCGACGGTATCGGTATGCAGGGACATTACAACATTTACGGTCCGACTGAAAAAGAGATTGACGATGCTATCGCTCTTTACAAAACCATCGTGAATCACATCCATGTGACCGAACTCGATATCCGTGTGAATGCCGAGATGGGTGGTGGTCTGCGTTTCAGCCGCGAGGGTGCCAATGTGACTGACTCTGTCAAACAGCACCTCGCCGACCAGTATGCACGCGTGTTCGGCGTGTTCCGCAAACATAAGGATGTGGTGGATTGCGTCACTTTCTGGAACCTCTCCGACCGCGACTCATGGCTCGGCGCTGCCAACTATCCGCTGCCGTTCGACTCTGAGTACAAGCCCAAACTGGCTTACGATGTCATCAAAAATATGCAGCCCGCAAAATGGGCCATGCCCGATAAACCCAAACCAGACCCCAACCGTCAGCGTCCGTCGCGCCGTGGTGGTTTCGGCGGTTTTGGCGGTCCGCAGAAACCTCCTTTTAAACCCGAACTCGCCTTCCCTGAGGTGCCCGGCGTGAAAGAGGACTTCGTGCCCTCTGAAATGAATCAGCCCGGACAGCAGTATCCGCAGGTCAACTCACAGGGTTACGCACGCTTCCGCGTAGAGGCTCCTGAGGCTCAGGAGGTGGTGGTCAGCCTCGGTCTGGGCGGACAAGGCGGCACCAAACTGAAGAAGACTTATGACGGCTCATGGGTAGGTACAACCGCAGGCCCGATGGACGAGGGCTTCCACTATTATCACCTGACTGTCGATGGCGGCACTCTCAACGACCCGGGCACCAACAACTACTACGGCTCGACACGTTGGGAAAGCGGTATCGAAATTCCCGCCCACGATCGCGACTTCTATGCGATGAAGAACGTTCCTCACGGTTTCGTGCAACAGGTTCTCTTCTGGTCGGAGAGCACCAAGCAGTGCCGTCGCGCATTCGTTTATACACCCCCGACATACGGCAAGAATAAGAAAGAGCGCTTCCCCGTGCTTTACTTGCAGCACGGATGGGGTGAGGACGAGACCGCCTGGAGCACGCAGGGACACGCCAACCTCATCATGGACAACCTCATTGCCGAGGGTAAAGTCAAGCCTTTCATCATCGTGATGACCTACGGCATGACCAATGAGATACAGTTCGGCGGCTTGCAGGGATTCACCGCTGAGGAATTCGAGAAAGTGCTTGTTGACGAATTGGTTCCCTATATCGATGCCAACTTCTTGACCAAGGCAGACAAATGGAACCGCGCCATGGCAGGTCTGTCAATGGGTGGCATGGAGACGAAGACCATCACCCTGCGCCGTCCCGAGGTGTTCGGCTCATACGGTCTGTTGAGCGGTGGTCAGTATGAACCTGCCGACATCAAAGACAAGAAACAGGTGAAACTCATCTTCCAGAGTTGCGGCAGCAAAGAGCAGCCCGACCGCATCAAGCAGTCAACAGAGAATCTGAAGGCCGCAGGATTCAATGCCCATAGTTATATCTCAGAGGGCACCGCTCATGAGTTCCTTACATGGCGTCGCAGCCTTTATCAGATGGCACAATTGTTGTTTAAATAATTATGAAGAAACTAATATTATTCCTTTTCATGTTGCCGCTGGTGGCATCGGCTCAGAATCCGATTATTCGGGACCAATATACCGCCGACCCCACAGCGCGCGTTTTCAACGGACGGGTGTATCTCTATCCGTCGCACGACATCTTCCCTCCCGAGGGCCAGCGTCAAGATTGGTTCTGCATGGAAGACTACCATGTGTTCTCATCGGAAAATCTCACCGACTGGACAGACCACGGCATGATTATCTCGCAGAAGGATGTGCCTTGGGGCAATCCCAACGGTTATTCCATGTGGGCTCCCGACTGTGTGTATAAAAACGGTAAATACTACTTCTTCTTCCCCAACGGCTCGAAAATGGGTCGCGGATTCTCCATCGGCGTGGCTACGGCCGACCGTCCGGAGGGTCCTTTCAAATGCGAGGAGACGCCTATCGAGGGCGTGACAGGTATCGACCCGTGCGTGCTCATCGACGATGATGGCTCTGCCTATATCTATTGGAGCGGCATGGGCATCCGTGGTGCAAAATTGGCTCCGAATATGTTGAAACTCGACGGAGAGTTGGAAACCATCACCATGCGCATGCCAGGCAATCAGCAGCAGGCTGCTGACCGTCCCCCCATGCAGATGAAGGTGGGAGGCAAACAGATGGAAGGTCTGCCCGAAGGTTTCAAAGAAGGTCCCTTCGCCTTCAAACGCGGCAGTTGGTATTATCTCACCTTCCCCTGGGTGCGTGGGGAAACTGGCGAGGGTAAGAATCCGACCGAGACATTGGCTTACGCCATGTCGAAGAGCCCGCTGGGTCCGTGGGACTTCAAGGGCATCATCATGGCTGAGCACGACAACGGCTGTTGGACCAACCATCATAGTCTGTTGCAGTACAAAGGCCAGTGGTATATCTTCTATCACCGCAACCATTTCTCACCCCGTGATGACAAACGCCGCTCGGCTTGTATCGAGAAAGTCACTTTCAATGCTGACGGTACCATCCAGGAGGTGAAAGAGACACTGCGTGGTGTGGGTGTCAACCTTGCCACAGAAAAGATAGAGATTGACTGCTACAGCGACGCCTCCGCCGATGTGACCAGAGCGTTGGTAGATACTGTCAACACATTCCGCAGCAGTTATGCCGCACTGCCCAATAAAGGCAGTTGGATTCGCTACAATGAAGTGGATTTCAGCGGTCTGCAAGACGCTTATCTGATAATCAACGCCAAGGCTGGAGCCAACACCGAATTCTATGTACGTGAGAAGGATGCAAAAGGCAAAATTCTGGCCAAAGTGCCCATGACTGTCATTAGCGAGGGTGGAGGCCCCTTCCGCCGCGATATGAGCAACCGCTGGTTGACCATGACCGCTGCATTGGACTATGTGCCGCAGGGCGTGACGGATATCGTCGTCACTTGCGAGGGCGAGGGAGTGGATGTCGACTGGGTTCAGTTCAAGAACCGTCCTAAGTACTTCACCCCGGTCAGCGGTGCCTCGGCTAAACCCGACAATCAGGGCTTCATCCGCCGCTGGATGTTGCTCGAGCCTATCAAGCAGGATATCCGCTCCAATATTGTCTTCACCGACAGTTGGCTCAATGATGTCTTCTCAAAAACCTATTTCAAGGACCAGATGACCATCATGCCGAAAGACGGGCAGAAGGTGAAAGTGGGTGACCAGAATCTGGCATGGCGTGCGCTCGACAGCGAGAATTACAACATGAAACTGTTCCGTTTCGCTGAGAAATATGGCGACCAGACCTACGGATCGTTGTTCTGGATGGTGACGGTCATCGACTGCGCCGAGGATATTCAGAACGTGCGCCTTGCCGCCGGCAGTAACGGAGCCTCGAAATGGTGGCTCAATGGCGAAGAGGTGCTGCTGCTTTCAGGCGACCGCCGTATGGTGGAAGACGACGGTGTGTCGGCACGTCTGACTCTGAAGAAAGGCCGCAATGTGCTGCGGGGCTCCGTGGTCAACGGTCCCGGCCTGAGCGATTTCTGCGTACGTTTCATCGACGAGAAAGGACAGCCTGTGACGAATTATCAAGTAAAAACAACCTATTAGGATTCCCCATTCACCAAAAACATAAAAAATGAAACGATATATTTTCCTTTTTTCTTTTTTCGCCCTATTCATAGCGAAAAGCCAGGCACAAGTGGGCGAACCCTATATTCACGACCCTTCGACCATTGCTGAGTGCGAGGGCAAATACTATACTTTCGGTACAGGTGGCGGTGGTCTGATTTCTGAAGACGGCTGGTCATGGCACAGTGGTGCAGAGCGTCCCGGTGGCGGTGCTGCTCCTGATGCGCTGAAGATTGGCGACCGCTATCTGATTATCTATGGTGCCACCGGTGGCGGACTGGGTGGTGGTCATAATGGCCGCATCCTCACGATGTGGAACAAGACGCTCGATCCCAAATCGCCCGATTTCAAATACACCGAGGCCATCGAGGTATGCTCGTCCGACGGTATGGAAGACCAGGACGCTATCGACCCCGGACTGCTCCTCGACCCGACAACAGGTCGTCTGTGGGCATGTTACGGCACATATTTCGGCACCATCCGCCTGATTGAACTTGACCCCAACACGGGCGAGCGCGTGAAAGGCAACAAGGAATTGGATATCGCCATTGACTGCGAGGCCACTGACTTGATTTACCGCGACGGATGGTATTACCTGTTGGGCACCCACGGCACTTGCTGCGACGGTGTCAACTCCACTTATAACATCGTTGTGGGACGCTCCAAGAGCGTTACTGGTCCTTATTTAGATAATGTAGGTCGCGATATGTTCCACGGCGGAGGTAAGATGGTCATCGCTGCTGGCGACCGCGTCTGCGGACCGGGTCACTTCGGACGTACCATCATCGACGAGGGCGTGGAAATCATGTCATGCCACTACGAGGCCGACTTCGAACGTAGCGGTCGCAGCGTGCTGGGCATCCGCCCGTTGCTGTGGCGCAATGGCTGGCCTGTGGCTGGTGACCGTTTCAAGGACGGCACCTTTGAGATTGAGTCAGAGCGTCGCGGTTATGCGCTCGAACTGGCTGTCGATTTCGTGCGTATGCAGCAGGAGCGTCAGGGATGGTTCAACCGTCAGCAGATGCAGCAACCGGCGAAGCCCGTGCCCAACCAGACATTGGACGAGGTGAAGGCTACATGGCCCAATGGCGACATCGCAGTGCGTTGCGGCGACTATATGTTCCGTCCTCATCAGAGATGGACTGTGACAGCCGTACCCGACAAAGGCGGTTATCTGGGTGGTCCTTATTACAAAATCACCATCGAAGGCACTGAGCGCGCTTTGGCAGCCACAGCCGACAAGGAGGTGACGACCGTAGCGGCTTATACGGGTGCCGATGAGCAACTGTGGCGTATCGAGCAACTCACTGACGGCACCTTCCGCATCATGCCCAAGGTGATTCCCGGACAGGAGGGTATCAACACCAAGTTCGTGCTCTACTCTGCAGCCGATAGCACTCCCACGCTGGCCGAATATGATTTCAACAGCGACAACTCCAAATGGAACTTCAGAAATCACTAGCCCACATAAAAAATCCCGCCAAATCGGCGGGATTTTTCCTGACTTCGTCATTGCGCCACCCAAAATTCTTCGTCAAATAGTTTTTCGATAGGTTTGTGCCTTTTCATGGGCATGGTCCTGACGTAATGCGTCTTGTTTTCCGGCATGTAGATGCTTATGGTTGTCACCGTTTT
>JAFZAH010000006.1 GCA_017548275.1 Prevotella sp. | reverse complement strand
ATGGTAATTCATGTTTTTTCAGTTTCCAGTCGCTTCGCGAGAAATCTTTATTTCTTTTTACACGAATTGCCAAAAATGCACACGAATTATCATCAATATTGATTCATGAACAATTGATGGTAATTCATGTTATTTTCAGTTTCTTGTCGCAATCCGTTTCATCCGTGAAATCCGTTGTTTATGAACTCGCTTCGCTCGTGCGGGCGGGGTTCTCCCACTCCTCCGGCCTTCGGCCACCTCCCCTCAGGCAGGGGAGGAAAGGCACCGCCCCTACAAAAATCGCCATCGCAATAGAACGCCCCCCAGCCCCCTCTAAGATAGACAATAAGTTACAGGCCCCGCCCCTGCCCCGCCCCTTGAAGGGATGGGGAACTGGCTGACGCCCTTGAGATAATTTGATGTTATTTACTGGACACCAATATATTTCTTTGAGGCAATTGACCACATATTAACTATCGGGAATAAACTACTACTCATACCACCCTAATTCTCTGCCCAATCTTTTAATGCAAATACAAAAAACGAACACATCGCATATAAGGATTATTATGAAGGGAATGCCGTACCACAATAAGTCAAGCAAATGACGGAACCATTCCGTTGTGGAAAAAGCCAATACGAGTAAGCCAATCTGGGATAAAGCCAATACGAGAAAGCCTATCAACAGGAATAAAGCCCAAGCAAGAAGGATAATAGCCACCAAATAGAATATAACGCTCAACACCCTCTTCACACCCTCCGACTGGCTATTTTCGTCACGTAGAGAATGTTTGGCATCGCATCCGGGCATTATCACGTGCCGGTATCTCTTCCAAAACTTTATGGTGGCAACAATTCCGCAAATAAGACTTGCCAACAAGGGCACAAAACCCGTTAATAATTCTGACAGAACTTCTCTACTTCCAATTGCGCCAACGCATAAATTTGAGAAAAATAATACGCCCCATATTAGCAATAAGGAGACGATTACAAATGCTATTATTTGAAATGCTTTTTTCATCTGATGAAATGCCTATGTGTTATATTTCAAGTGTTTCATTATGATAGGGTTTAGGGCTATTCAAATTATCTGAATTTTCCTTTTTCTGCTTTTACCCTATAGATATACAATGTATCTTCGGTGCCTGGTAAAATTATCGGTTCTAATGGTATTCTATCGTCTTTTGGTATCCATTCTTGTTCTGTATGTTCTATAGAATAATTGCATTTTTGAATTTTATTAAATGCTACGATATAATCGTGATTCTGCAAATCAAAAGAATGAATGAAAACCCTCGCCAAACTGTCAGGGAATGATGCTTCTTGTAAAAGGTGGAATAAGTCAGCATTATTTGATGTCATATCTGCTTCTGCCCTTTCACGCGCTAATGTATAAATATCCTTACCGCTTGAATCTGGATAATAACATCTTGACAATTCGTATAAGAAATCATAAAAATCTATCTTTCTCGAAATAACCCGAGTAGGTCTAAAATCAATACTGTCATTATGATATTCCATCTTGTTTACGAATTCCAATTCCACACTTCCATTGTTTCGATATAGATATACCAAATAATGAACAATGAAAAAGGCAATAAGCGAAATAAGTGCGATGATGATGTATTTCTTTTTCATTTTACACCTCCCATTTTATAATAAAGCGCATCCGTAAATTTGGAAACTGGACCATGAGCAGATGGTGTAGTTATTGTTCATCAATAGTTCATTTTTTAGAAAATTCGGGTTAACGAATCCATATAATTCTTATACAAGATGTTCGTATCTGATTGTAACTCTTCAATATAATCAGGTTGCATATTCATGATGGTCTGTTCTTCGTCAGACATTTTTCCTTGTTTATAAATAGGGCACATACTTTGGCTGTTCATATAAATTGAAATCTTATTCCCATTAAAACGGAAAGGAAAGTCATCTAAAGATGGATACCACCAATATGCAATAGAGTCATTTAAATTCAATATATCTATGCTTGGGCATTCTATTCTCTTCCTATACGGATAGTTTTTCAAATATATGTGTTTTTGTACTTTTCCCATATACATGAAGCGTTCTTCTTCCGAGTCAGGATTTGAAATCATCAATACATACTTTTTGTCAGGAGAAAAATAAATATCATCAGGAAAATGCAATTCTATCAAAATGTCATTCTTTTTATTTGCTTTCCCGATTATTTTATTATTTCGCTCGTCTATCATATCATAAAATAAACTGCTAAAACACGATTGGCAATTATACAGCGTATCAATGTCTTCTTTGTTATAAGGAATAATAGGGCTAGGTGTTCCGTCTTCTCCTTTGGAACAACTTATTAGGAAAAAAACTGCCAAGAATATATATAATAATTGTTTCATACAAAAATGATTTTACTGTGGTGACAAACTAACTTAACCTATAACAATCAATTGCCATGGATAGTTAGGTTGTCGTTTGATGTTTGGTAATACAAAAATAACCGTTTCTAAAAGGCACTCCAAACATTTCATTTGGATTTGTATGAAACACATGTTTTTTTGTACGAAAGAGGAGATAATTTGGTTTAGGGTAGAGGTTTTAGGGTTTAGTGTTCTACACAGGCCATCGTTCAATGGTTGAGGGGGGAGGGTTGAGGGTTGAGTGTTCTACACTGACCATCGTTCAAAGGTTGAGGGTAGAGGGTTTAGGGTTGAGTGTGGGCTTGTCTTCGCCCCGGAGGGGCAACGAGCACACAGCCCAAGGCAACGCCTTGGGTAAATCATTGTAAGAAAATCTTCGCCCTGTAAGGGCAAAAGCGGTTGACTATCAATGCTTTTGCCCTTACAGGGCGAAGGCTACACAAACGTCTATCCCCAGGGCGATGCCCTGGGCTATGTGCAGTTTGGCCCTGCAGGCCGCTTTTTAGCGGACACTAATGTTTCTAAATAAAGAATTCTTTATTTGTCTTTCTTTCCGAAGAGAGAGAAGTGGACGTAGCGTTTGGGATGCTCACGCAGATTGACCAGAAGGGAGTCAGCGTGCGCCATGGTGGCGTTGAGGTTGTTGTAGAGCGACTGGTCGGACATGAGCAGACCGAGTGAGCCCTCATTGCTGTTAAGTTTCTCTGCGAACTGCTTCAGGGTGCCCATGGTCGATTCCAGTTCGCCGAGCGTGGTTTCGAAATCGAGTTTGGCGAGGTTGTCGGCCACCTTCCCTGCGTTGGCAGCCACCTGCTGTGTGTTGTCGAGCACGCCCCCGGCTTTGTCCATGAGTTGGGGCACCTTGCCGTTGACCTGCGCCATGAGCGTCTGCAATTCTGCGGTAGACTGTTTCATGTTGCCCGTCACGTCGTAGATGTTGTGCAGCGACCCTGCGATATGCGGGTCGGCGAGCAGTGTGTTGACCGACACGAGTATGGAATCAATCTTCGGCATGAGGTTCATCACCTGCGGGATAATTTCCTTAATCTTTCCCATGGCACCAGCATTGATGCATCCGTCGATTTGTCCTTCGGGCTGCACTATCTGCTTGCTGTCGGAGAAGACTAGATCGACCTGCACATTTCCGAGCAGGTCGGACGATATCTCGGCGGTCGTTCCCACAGGCACCTGCAAGTCTTTGTGCAGTCCCACCTCGGCGATGATGCCTCCCTTGCGCGAATAATCGTAATCGATGGACTTGACTGTACCCACCTTATATCCGTCGGCCATGACGGGACACGAGGGCGACAAACCGCTTACCTTATCGAATTTGACATAATAGGTGTTGTCTGAAGAGAACATGCTGACTCCTTTGAGAAAACTCATGCCGAAATAGAGCACCACCAGTCCGACGATGGCCACGAGCGCTATCTTTATTTCTTTGGAGAAAGATTTCATTTTTTACCGAATTTGTTTTTGTATTTGAGGAAGGCGTTGAAAATGCCGTGTGCCAGACGGTCCTGCCCCTCGGGAGTATTGAGGTATCGCTCTTCGTCGGGGGTGGAGATGAATCCCAGTTCGATGAGGCAACTGGGCATAGATGTGGCCCTGAGCACGAGGAATCCCGCCTGATGAACGCCTTTATTGGCTCTGCCGGCGTAGTTGACCGCCTCGTTTTGGATGAGTTTGGCCAGTTCCACGCTGTTGGCCATATTGTTGTCCTGCATGAGTTCGAACATGATATAACTCTCCGCCGAATTGGGGTCGAACCCCGCATAACGCTGCCTGTAGTCCTTCTCGTAGAGTATGACGGAGTTCTCGCGTTTAGCCACCTCGAGGTTGTCGGCGGCGCGGTGCATACCGAGGGTATAAGTCTCGAACCCTCTTGCGATTTTTCCTGCCGGCAGCGCGTTGGTATGCACTGAGATGAAGAGGTCGGCTTTATTTCTGTTGGCGATGGCGGCTCTCTCGTTCAGCGGAATGAAGACGTCGGTCTTGCGCGTGTAGATGACCTTCACGTCGGGACAATTGCGCTCGACATAATTTCCGAAGGCAAGCGCCACCTTGAGGTTGATATTCTTCTCATAGGATTGAGCGCCTTTTGCGCCGACGTCGTGCCCCCCGTGTCCGGCGTCGATGACGAGCACGAATTTCCCGTCATGGTCGGTAGCGAAGGAGAGCGCCGAGAAGGCCAAGAACGCCGCCAATATGATAAAAAAGCGTCTTTTCATTCTAATATAAATTAATAAATGAGCGCACAAATATACGGTTTTTTTGTAAAAAACTCAAATCTTTGGCCGCGTTTTATCATTTATTAAGTGAACGACGACGGTTGCGCCGTCGCAATCAGCCCCCATGGGAGGGTTGAGTTTGGTGATTTCCAGATGGAGATATTGCGCCTCGGGCCATGTTAGGAATACCTCGTCGGCGATTCTGCCCGCGACATGTTCGAGCAGGCGCGAAGGGATGTCCATCTGCCGTTTGACCACCTCGAAGAGTTGGGCGTAATTGAGCGTGTCGGCCACATCGTCGGTCTGCATGGCGCGGGAGAAATCATAGCCCACAGTAAGCGTGACGGCGAAATCGCCGCCCACCGTCCTCTCCTGCTCCATCACTCCGTGACGGGCAAAGAAACGGATGTTGTTAAGTCGTATTTCGGTAGGCATTATTTTAATAAGAAGTTAAGGAAGTTAAAGGACATTAGCAGGAGTGTAGGAGTATAGGAGTGTAGGAGTTTAGACATTAGTCCGCGAATTGGTTTAGTGTGCTATGAGGTTGCCTTCACAAGGCAACATACACAACGGACATATCTTCTATTTATTGTTTCTGGAGTAATCTCTTGCCCCTTGCTCCTTGCTCCCTGCCCCTCATTGTAATCTCTTGCCCCTTGCTCCTTGCTCCCTGCCCCTCATTGTAATCTCTTGCCCCTTGCTCCTTGCTCCTTGCACCTTCAAATATCATCCGCAGCGGGATGCGCCGCAGTTTTTGCAAATGAGGCAGCCCTCCTGATAGACGAGGGTCTCCTGTCCGCATTGGGGGCAGATTTGTCCTTTGGCCTCGGTGCCGTCGGTCACATATTTCTTCAGCGCCCGCTCCACACCGCTCTTCCAGGTGTTGATGCTCTCGGATTTGAGTTGGAGCGAGGAGATGAGTTTGATGACATGGTCGATAGGCATACGATAGCGTAGCACACCGGAGATGAGTTTGGCGTAGTTCCAATATTCGGGATTGAACTTCTCCGACAGCCCCTCGACGGTGGTCTTGTATCCGCGTTTGTTCTCAAACTGGAAGTCATAGCGTTTGGTGCCGTCCTCATTGGTCTGCTTGATGATTTTACCCTTGGTCACCGACTTGGGCAGGAGGATGCCCTCTTCATCGTCTTGCAGACCGGTGAAAATCTCGTAGGGATAGCCGTTGAGCAGTCCGACGAACGCCACCCATTTCTCCTTGTTGTTTTGGAAGCGCACCACGTCGCACTCCAACGTCTGCGGACGCACCTCGGTGACTTCGGGCCGGCTGCAGGGTTGCGGCTGGGGCTTCTCTTCTTTTTTCTTCACGGCCACGAGCACGCCTGCACGGCTGCCATCGCGGTAGATGGTGCATCCCTTACAACCCGAGCGCCATGCCTCGACATAGAGACGGTTGACGAGCGCCTCGTCAACATCGTTAGGCAGATTGACGGTGACGCTGATGCTGTGGTCGACCCATTTCTGTATGGCACCCTGCATCCTGACCTTCATGAGCCAGTCCACGTCATTGGCCGTGGCTTTTCCGTAAGGCGACTGTTCCACGAGTTGGTCTATCTCAGCTTGGGTGTATCGCTTTTCAGTGTCCAATCCGTTGACTTTCATCCATGTGAGGAACTTGGGATGATAAACGATATACTCCTCGAAGGAGTCGCCCACCTCGTCGACGAAATCCACGTGAACGTTGGTGTCGTTGGGATTGACCTTACGGCGGCGCTTATAGACCGGCATGAAGACGGGTTCGATGCCCGATGTGGTCTGCGTCATGAGGCTAGTGGTGCCGGTGGGCGCGATGGTGAGGCAGGCGATGTTGCGTCGCCCGTGTTTCACCATGTCTTCGTAGAGTTTGGGGTCGGCGTCTTTGATGCGGTTGATGAAGGGATTGTCCTTCTCGCGCTCGGCATCGTAAATAGAGAACGCTCCGCGCTCCTTGGCCATCTGCACCGACGAGCCGTAGGCCGCGAGTGCGAGTGTGCGGTGCACGTTGACCGAGAAATCGGTTGCCTCCTGGGTGCCATAGCGCAGCCCCATGGCGGCAATCATATCGCCTTCGGCGGTGATGCCCACGCCTGTGCGGCGTCCTTTACCGCTCTTGCTCAAAATCTTCTCCCAAAGATGGTACTCAGCACTCTTCACCTCGTCGTTCTGCGGGTCGTTCTTGACCTTCTCCATGATTTTCTCGATTTTCTCGAGTTCGAGATCCACGATGTCGTCCATGACACGTTGTGCATAAGCCACATGCTGACGGAATTTCTCGTAGTCGAAATAGGCTTTGTTGGTGAAGGGGTTGACCACGTATGAGTAGAGGTTGATGGAGAGCAACCGGCATGAGTCGTAGGGACAAAGGGGTATTTCGCCGCAGGGATTGGTCGAAACGGTACGGAAGCCGAGGTCGGCATAGCAGTCGGGGATGCTCTCGCGCAGGATGGTGTCCCAGAAGAGAACTCCGGGCTCGGCACTTTTCCATGCATTGTGCACGATTTTCTCCCAGAGACGTTTTGCCTGTACAGGCTTGACCACCTCGGGTTTGTCGCTGTCGATGGGGAACTGCTGGGTGTATTCCTTGTCATCGATGGCGTCCTGCATGAATTCGTCATCGATTCTGACCGACACGTTGGCGCCCGTGACCTTGCCTTCGGTCATCTTCGCATCGATAAACGCCTCGCTGTCAGGATGTTTGATGCTGACGGAGAGCATGAGCGCGCCACGGCGACCGTCTTGCGCCACCTCGCGTGTAGAGTTGCTGTAACGCTCCATGAACGGCACGAGACCTGTGCTGGTGAGCGCAGAGTTGTTGACGGGCGAGCCTTTGGGACGGAGTTGCGAGAGGTCGTGCCCCACCCCGCCACGGCGCTTCATCAACTGTACCTGTTCCTCGTCGATACGCAGCACGGCACCGTAGGAGTCGGCGTCGCCGTCGAGTCCGATGACGAAACAGTTGGAGAGCGACGCCACCTGGAAATCATTTCCGATGCCAGTCATGGGGCTGCCTGCCGGTACGATATAGCGGAAATGGTCGAGCAGTTCGAAAATCTGCTCCGCCGTCAGGGGATTCTTGTATTTCTTCTCAATGCGTGCCACCTCGTTGGCGATACGCCAATGCATATCCTCGGGCGAGCACTCGTAGATATGCCCGAAACTGTCTTTCATGGCATATTTGTTCACCCACACACGCGCAGCCAGTTCGTCGCCGCCGAAATATTTCAAAGAGGCCTCAAACGCCTCCTCGTAAGCATAAGTTTTCAGGTTTTCCATTATATAAAGGTATGTCTGTTAAATTGATGATGCAATTGAAGATTCTGCCAAGGGGTCAATGGTCAGCGCTTGAAATTTTTGGCAAAGTTACAAACTCTAAATGAGAAATAAAAATTATTTTTGGAAAACTTTTCCGTGATTTTTCCTTAAAAAGTTTCCCAAAATGGAAAACTTTTAGTGAAGATATGCCCCGACACTATACCACCAAAAGCCCCCTCACTAATCCTCCCCGAGGTAAGGGAAGGATCAGCACACTAAACACCAGACTACTATTTTCGCAAATGTTTAGGCTTTGTGATAGAAAATGTGTAATTTTGCGAAATCATAACATCATATCCGATTCTTAGGACTTAGAAATACATAGAAACGCCTAGACATGCCTAGGAAAATCCTATAGACTAAAAACAACGATGAGACGCTTGGCATTATTTTGCGCACTCCTGTTGACGACAGGCGCCGCAGCACAGACACGACAGACATTGTTCGATGACGGATGGTCATTCAACCGCGACGGTAAAACCATCAGTGTGGATCTGCCCCACGACTGGGACATCTACACCCGTCCCGACCCCGCCACGGGAGCCACAGGCACGGGCGGCGGATGGTACGCCGGAGGCTGGGGCGAGTACAGAAAGACGTTTAAGACTCCCGCTGACGGCGATATCATCAGGCTTCACTTCGAGGGTGTCTACCAGAAGGCCGAGGTGTTCGTCAACGGGCAGAAAGCCGGACAGCATGCTTACGGCTACACGCCTTTCACCATCGACGTGACCCCATTTGTGAAATCAGAAGGCGCAAACAACGAGGTGGTGGTGAAGGTGAACAACGCTGAGCAACCCAATTGCCGTTGGTATAGCGGTTCGGGCATCTACCGCCATGTGTGGCTTCAGACACTGCCCTCGTTGCACATTGCCGAGAACGGTGTGTTCGTCACCACGAAAGAGGTGGCCGACGGGAAAGCCACGGTGTTGGTGGAGGTGACAGTCGAGAACTCCTCCGACCGTCAGCGCAACGCCACCGTGGTCATCGGCAGCCGACAGATGATGGTGACTGTGCCCGCCCGGGAGACGAAGACCGTCAGAACCGCCTATACCATCGCCCAACCGCAATTATGGTCACCGAAACGCCCCTATCTCTACACCACCGACGTGGAATTGAAGGAGGGCGGTTCCGTCATCGACCGTCAGCAGGCGAGGCACGGTGTTCGCACGTTCACATATGATGCCGAGCAAGGGTTCGTGCTCAACGGCCAACCGCTGCTCATCAACGGCGCCTGCGTGCATCACGATGACGGCATCCTAGGCGCGATGGCATTCGATGCCGCCGAGGTGCGCAAAGTCAGACTGATGAAGGAGGCGGGATTCAACCTCATCCGCACCTCGCACAACCCCACGACACGCGCTTTTCTCGATGCCTGCGACTCGCTAGGCATGCTGGTCATCGACGAGGCCTTTGACGGATGGCGCACAGCGAAGACACCCCATGATTATTCCACGCTCATCGACTCGTGCTACCGCGAGGATATCCATGCCATGGTGATGCGTGACCGCAATCATCCCAGTGTCGTCTGCTGGAGCCTGGGCAATGAGGTGATGGAGCGCAAGGACATCCGCGTGGTAACCACCGCCCGCCAGTTGAAACGGGCAGTACTGGAGTGCGACACGACACGCCCGGTGACCGAGGCACTCTGTTCATGGGACAGCGACTGGGAGATTTACGACCCTCACTTCGAGGTACTCGACATCGGCGGATATAACTATATGATACACAAACACGCCAGCGACCATCAGCGCGCCCCCGACCGTGTGATGTGGCAGACGGAGAGTTATCCGCGCGACGCTTTCCGCAACTGGGCGGTCATCTTCGACTATCCTTATATCATAGGCGACATCGTATGGACGGGCCTCGACTATCTGGGTGAGTCGGGCATCGGCCGCTACTACTACGAAGGCCAACGTCCGGGCGAGCATTATGTCGAAGGAGGCCAACCCGATTGGCATGGAGCCTACTGCGGAGACGTGGATGTGACGGGATGGCGCAAACCCATCAGCCACTACCGCGAGATGCTGTGGAATGAGCATACGCAGTTGTATATGGCTGTGCGCGAGCCCGACGGTTATTTCGGAAAAATCCGCGAGACGGCGTGGAGCGTTTGGCCCACGTGGGAGTCTTGGGACTGGGAAGATTGGAAAGGCAAAACCATTGAGGTGGAGGTCTATACAAAGAAACCGGAGGTGAAACTATTTCTCAACGACCGGCTGATTGGCACAAAGAATGTGGACCACACAACGGAGTACAAAGCCGTGTTTCAGGTTCCCTATGAGGCAGGCGAACTGCGCGCCATGGCTGGCGATGAAGAGGTCGTTCTCTGCACATCCGGGAAACCAGCCGGATTACGGTTGACGGCAGACAAAACGGTGATGAAGCACGACGGACAGGATTTGACCTTCATCACTGTCGAAGTCGTTGACGACAAAGGCCACGTTTGTCCTTTAGCCGCTATCGACTGCGAGGCCACGGTCAAGGGCAGCGGACAATTGCTCGCCTTCGCCTCGGCAGACCTGAAAGACACGGAGCCCACCACATCGCCACGCGTCACCACATGGAATGGCCGCGCCCTGCTGGTGGTACGTAGCGGAAAGTCAAAAGGAAAGACTCAGATCAGCATCAAGAGCAAATTGCCAACCGCCAGTCTTGAGATAAAATAGGGAAAACCAGGTCCAGAGTCCTCCAGAGCCACCACCTAGAGCCCCCACCCTATCCCTCCCCGAGGGGAGGGTATGATTACTCTATTTTCCCAGAAATGCCCAGGAAAACCTAAGTATCGGGTTTTTGGCGGAATTAAGCCAAAAATAGCCTCATGCAGCCAAAAATCATACCTATTTTTGGCGGAAACAACACAAAAACAGCATTAAACCGCCAAAAATCATATACATATTTGGCGGTTTCATTAAAAAACCATACCTTTACAGCCAAAAATAATAATACCGGTATGAAAATAATTGGAAGAAAATCAGAACAGGATGAGTTGAAAAGGCTTTATGCATCAAGCACATCAGAGTTTTTAATGGTATATGGCCGCCGCCGCGTGGGCAAAACTTTTTTGGTTCGTGAATACTTCAAAGATAAATTCGACTTTTATGTGACCGGCATAGCCCGTGGCAACAGGAAGGAACAACTGATGAATTTCAGGAGCGCGTTGGCGGCCCAAAACAACGAGACGGATACACCTGTGTTTGGAAACTGGTTTGAAGCGTTTGATGCGCTACGTCAACACCTCCAACACTCATCGAGCAAACGAAAACTAGTGTTTATGGACGAATTGCCTTGGATGGACTCACCTAAGTCGGATTTCATCAAGGCATTGGAACATTTTTGGAACGTCTGGGCTTCAGCCCGTTCCGATATTTTTCTTATCGTCTGCGGTTCGGCTGCCTCTTGGCTTGTAAAAAACATTGTGAGAAACCATGGCGGTTTACACAACAGACTTACCTGCAAAATGAAGATCAACCCTTTCACATTGAACGAGAGCAAGGTGTATCTGCAAGAAAAAGGCATTAGATGGGAAAACAGGATGATAGCTGAATGTTATATGGTCATGGGTGGCATACCCTATTATCTGAATCTTCTCGACCATCGTTTAAGTCTGGCCCAAAATATAGACCGTCTCTTTTTCTCGGAATCGCCATTGTTGGAAGGAGAGTTCGGCAACCTATACGCTTCCCTCTTCCGCAAGTCAGAAGAATACATCCGTATTGTGGAAGCCCTATCGAAGAAGAAAACGGGATACACTCGTGATGAAATCATCAAGCACACAAAAATCAGTGACGGTGGCGGTCTCACGCGGAAACTGGAGGAACTGGAGCAATGCGGATTTATCCGAAAATACAAAGCAGTAGGGAATGTAAATCACATTTACCAACTCATTGATTTCTTCAGTTTGTTCCATGAGACTTTCTTAAAGAAAGGACCATCCTATGACACTGACAACTGGATGCACTTGACAGGCACACCCTCTTATCACACATGGTGCGGATTATCATTTGAAAGACTGTGCCTGGCACACCTGCCACAAATCAAGGTTGCGTTAGGTATATCAGGCATCAGTACCAACACTTTCTCATTTTACGACAAAGAGACACAAATAGATATGGTCATTGACAGAGGTGACTATCTGGTGAATCTTTGCGAGATGAAATTCACGGAAGAAGCATTTTCCATCAACAAGGCATACGCTGAGAAGTTGCGTCAAAAGATGCAACGTCTCAAAATTCATTTGAAGAAACGAAAGGGTATTTTCCTCGTCATGATTACTTCTTTGCCCATGAAGGAAAACGACCACTCTGTGAATCTCGTCCAAAACAACCTCGTTTTAGACGATTTGTTCAAATAATGAGTTGTCTGTGCCCTTTAATCAACAATCACTCTGCCGGGAAGTTGCTCTCTTCGGCGTAGATGCCGCCGGTGGAGAGTTTCTTGTAGATGAAGAGAAATGACGAGTAGAGCCGCTTGCCGCTTTCTTTGAGGTCGATGAGCGTTTCTTTGTTTTTCGCCCCGCCGTTGATGCCTACGTTCTGTTTGCTGAAGAAGGTTGACTCCACCTTGTCGCCATTGGTTCTGGTGCCGGTATAAAGAGATGTGATATCCACGCCGAGGTCGTATGCCGTTTTAGGCGCGGCTTGTATCTCTTCTTGCGAGCGCAGGGTCCATTCTGCACAAAGACCGATCTTCAGGTTGTCGCCGACGGTATATTTCACGTTTTTGTTCCACTCGGCGCCCGTGACGGTCTCTTTCTGCATGTTGCCCGCCTCATCGTAATAGCGCACGGTCAGCGTGGCAACATCTTTCGCCGCGTCGGGGTCGGTCACTTTCACACGCAAGTTGACATCATAGTCGGTGATGAAACCCATGCGGTAGTCATCGGGGGTGCCAGAGGGTTCGTCGTCGCTTCCGCAAGCAGTGAACATCGCCATAAGGGCGAAAAGGAGTGGGATTTTGAAATATTTCATTGTCATGATAGTTTTGGGGTTATAGTCCATATCGGGCTTATGAGCCTTATCAGGTCTATGGGTTTTATTATCAACTGCAAAAATAAGGAAATCTTGCATGTCAGCCAAAGAAATTAACAATAAATGGCGGCAATGGCCGTTAATTGAGTAATAATCATCTTTATAAGAATCCCAGTAATGGCTCTTTTTAACTCCTCATTATAACTCCCCCTCATAACTCCTAAAAGAAAAACTTATGAAACACATCAATACCCGCCGCACCATCCGAAAGTATTCCACCCGTGAAGTGAGCCAGGACCTGCTCAATCGTCTGTTGACCGAGGCCGGGCGCACGCAGACCATGGGCAATCTGCAGTTGTACAGCGTGGTGGTGACCCGCGACGAAGACATGAAACGCCGTCTGGCTCCCGCCCATTTCAATCAGCCGATGGTGACAAGTGCGCCGGTGGTGCTGACCATCTGCGCCGACTTCCGCCGTACTACGGTGTGGTGCGAACAGCGCCATGCCACGCCCGGTTATGACAATTTTCTCTCGTTCATCAACGCCGCGTCGGACGCACTGCTCTACACGCAGACGTTCTGCAACCTGGCCGAGGAGGAAGGATTGGGCTGCTGCTATCTTGGCACCACGGTGTATATGCCTGAAATGATTATCGACGTGCTGGGATTGCCCCGTCTTGTGATGCCGGTAGCCACCATCACGCTGGGTTGGCCAAACGAGGAACCGCCGCTCACCGACCGCCTTCCCACGAAGGCATTTGTGCACGAGGAGCGCTATGAGGACTATACGCCTGAGCGCATCAATGCTTTTTACGAGGAGAAAGAGTCGCTGGCCGAGAATCAGGAGTTTGTGCGCATCAACAACAAAGAGACGCTGGCGCAGGTGTTCACCGACTGCCGCTACACGAAACGCGACAACGAGGCGATGTCGGAGGGATTCCTCAAAGCACTGAAAAAGCAGGGATTTCTTTGAACATAAAAAAGAGTAAAAAAGACGGATTGCCACTTTCTTTTTTACTCTTTTATTTTATTCCTATACGATGACTCGTTTTTTGCGGTAGTTCTCGCGGAATTCGGAAGGGGATGCCCCTTTTTTCTTTTTGAAGATGCGGTTGAAGTTGCTGAGGTTGTTGAATCCGCAGGCGAAACATATTTCCGAGATGCTTCTGGCCGTATCGACCAGCATCCGCGCGGCATAACCGAGCCGGATGTCGATGATATATTCGGAGAGATTTCGACCGGTGTGCAACTTAAAGAACCTGCTGAAGGCCGAGGGGCTCATGCCGGCGATGTCGGCAAGCGCTGGCAACCGCAACTCTTCGCGATAGTTTTTATTGATGTAGTTTTTCACCTTCAACACGCGTCTGCTGTCGTCCTCGACCGCCACCTTGGCGTAAGATGATGACGCGAGGGTGCGCGCTCCGTCGCATTTCGACAGTTCATAAAGAATGGTGAGAAACCTCTGCACGGCATAGAATCCGTCGGTGATGGTGCTGAGCGAATCGAGCATCGAATACACTTTCATGATGGCGCTCAAGGGGAAACAAAGGCCCTTGCGCGCCTCGTTCATCATTTTACGGATGCTGAGGAACGGATTGCGACCGAAGAAATTATCTTCGGTCATGCAGAAATCAAATTGGATGGTTATCTCGCGGATGTTCTCGCTCGTACACTCATGCTGCTCCCAAACATGCTCGAGGTCGGGACTGGTGATGAGCACCAGGTCGTAATCGTCAATCACCTCGCTGCTGTCGCCCACGATACGCCGCACCCCACGCGCATGCTCCACGAAGTTGAGTTCATACACTTCGTGGTTATGAATGGGATAGGTGAACTCTTTTTTCTGTCTGTCGGCAATGTAGAGCACATCTTTACCCATCAGCGGGGTGATTTCATGTATAACGCGACGGTCTTCCATGGCAGGAGCAGGAATAGGAGTAACGGGAAGAATGAGAAATCGGAGAAAAAAGGAGGGTTATTTAATCATCCAACGGGAGTTCGAGGCGGATGCCGGTCTCCACGTTGCGGTTGGAGACGAGTTTGAGTCCTTTGATGATTTCCACGATTTTCCTGAGTGTGGTCACGCGGGTAGGCACGAGGGGGAGTCGCAAAACATTGTTGATGAATCCTAACTCATGGAGCAGCGCCTTGACACCTGCGGGGTTGCCATCAACGAAGAGCAGGCTGTAGAGTTCCACAAATTTATAATGAATCTTACGTGCTGCGGCATACTCGTTGTTGAACTCAAGGCGAATCATACGCGAGAACTCACGGGGGAGCGCATTACCGATGACGGAGATGACGCCCACGGCACCGCATGCCACCATCTGGTAGGTGATGCCGTCATCACCTGAGATGACATCAAAGTGGTCGGGTTTATTTTTGATGATTTCGTCAATCTGCTCGAAATTGCCGCTTGCCTCCTTGATAGCCACGATGTTGGGGCAATCGTTAGCGAGTCTGACGGTCGTCTCGGCTTTCATGTTGATGCCCGTACGTCCCGGCACATTGTAAAGCACCACGGGCAGTGTGGTGGCCTCGGCAATGGCTTTGAAATGCTGATACAATCCCTCTTGCGAAGGCTTATTGTAATAGGGACACACGCTGAGGATGCCGTCAACGCCGGAGAAATCGCCGTCTTTGAGTTCCTGGACGACGGCTGCGGTGCTGTTGCCTCCGCATCCCATGAGAATGGGCACCCTGCCTTTGACCTGTGCCACAATGCGCTCTTTGATGGTGTGTTTCTCCACCACATTGAGACACGGGGTCTCGCCTGTCGTGGCGAGGATACACAGGAAGTCTGCACCATTGTCGAGTTGATAATCCACCAGACGTTCGAGAGCCTCATAATCCACTTCTCCGTCGGGTGTAAAGGGGGTGACCAGGGCGATGCCCAGTCCTTTGAAAATATTCTGCATAGTCATGACGGTGCAAAGTTACTGCATTTTTCCGAAGTATCACCTATCTTGACACAAAAAACAACAAAAAAAACGGAATGAGGAGTGGTGAACGGAGAATTATCACATTTCGCATTCTTTATTTTAGAAAAATTAAAAAAAATTGTCAAAAAGTTTGCATTATGAAAATTTAATTGTAAATTTGCCACCAATTACGACGACCCAAACAACCACATTCAACTATTCATTAGATCTTATACTATTTCGTGTTATTTCACTGACACCTTATTTATCTATCATTCATTATACTAACTTTAATTCTATGCAACATTACTCAAAAATTCTTTCAGTAATCTGTGCTGGATTGTTGTCATGTGCAGTATCGGTCTCGGCCGCTACGGAAGCACCCGACGCTCCCAGCGGTGCTGTGCTTCAAGCGAAGCCGGCCATACAGGTGAGAGGTGTGGTACTCGATTCGAGCGGACAGCCGATTATCGGTGCCACGGTTATTGAAGTAGGCGCCCAGACCAACGGTACACTGACCGCAGCCGACGGCTCGTTCACCCTGTCCGTTCCCAGCGGCGCAAGTCTGCAAATCTCCTACATCGGTTACAAAACGGCTACCGTGAGAGCGGAGTCGGGCCGGAACATCGAGGTGGTGCTCAGCGAGGACTCCGAGTTGCTCAACGATGTGGTGGTTGTGGGTTATGGTACGCAGCGTAAAAAACTCGTCACGGGTTCAACCGTACACGTTGACGCCGACCAGATTTCCGCCACCAACGCCGTGGATGCTTTCGGTGCCCTGCAGAGTCTTGCCTCCGGTATGAACATTGTGATGAACTCGGGTCAGCCGGGTGAGAGTTACAAGGTGGTCATCCGTGGTATGGGTACCGCCGGTAACAACGAGCCCCTCTACGTCATCGACGGTGTTCCAGGCGGCAACCTCACCGACATCTCCCCCAACGACATCGAGTCTATCGACGTGCTGAAAGACGCCGCATCGAGCGCCATCTATGGTGCCCGCGCATCTAACGGTGTCGTGCTGGTGACCACGAAGAAGGGTCGCAGCGGTCATGTGCAGGTGACCTTCGACGGTTATCTGGGCTGGCAGAACCTCAACACCAACGACGTGACCCCGCTCAATGCCAAGCAGTACATGGAAATCAACGACAAGGCCTACGAGATACAAGGCGTATCGACCTATGACTGGGCAACATTGATTCCGAAACAGTACCAGCAGATTATGAACGGCACTTGGAACGGCACCAACTGGTTGGATGAGACTTTGGTGGAGAATGCTCCCATCAACAACGCCTCCATCAACATCATAGGCGGCAGCGACGTGTCGCGCTTCGCTGTCGGTTTCACCAAGTACCATCAGACAGGTGCTCTCGGCTACCCCGCCACACCGAAGTTTGACCGTTACACCGTTCGCCTCAATTCCGACTACTCGCTCATCCGACGTAAAGGACGCGATGTGCTGAAGTTCGGTGAGAACATCACTTTCTCTGCCATCGAAAAGAAAGGTATCTCCATCGGCGGTATCTATGGCAACAGCATCCGCAACCTTTTGGCCATGTCGCCGCTGCTCCCCGCCTACAACGAGGCTGGCGGGTTGTATGAGAAGGCTGACATCGACGCCGACAAGTGGGATTTCAGTGCCGAAATGGCCAACCCGCTTGCCCAAATGAAATATGACGAGGGCAACAGTTACACCAAGCGCTATCGTCTGCAGAGCAATTTCTTCTTAGAGTACGTGCCCATCGAGGGTCTGACCTTACGCTCGAGCGCAGGTTGGCAATACCGCCACAGCGAAGGCCGCAGTTATGTGCCCGTATATGAACTGAGCGCTAAGAAGTCGAATCCCAACGACGACGTCCATCAAGACCAAAGTTACCGTATGAACTGGACTTTGGAAAACACAGTCAACTGGGTGAAATCATTCGACAAGCACAACCTCAATGTGCTGCTCGGACAGTCATTGGAGAAATGGGGATATGGCAACAGCGTCAGCGTGACCAACTCCAACTCCCTCTTCCCCGGCTCGTTTGAACACGCATACATACAAAACGCCAACGTGGTGGACGCCGCCTTCACGAAAATCGACGGTGACCCCAGCGACCCGGGCGCCTTGTCATCATGGTTCGGACGTGTGAACTACGACTATAACGAGACCTATCTGCTCTCCTTGGTACTCCGTGCCGACGGTTCGTCCAATTTCGCCCGCGGCAAGCGCTGGGGTTATTTCCCCTCCATCTCGGCAGGTTGGGTCATCACCAATGAGACCTTCATGGAACCCGTGAAAGACTGGCTCAACTTCTTCAAACTGCGTGGCAGTTGGGGACAGAACGGTAACTGTAACATCGCTAACTTCCAATATGTGGCAACGGTGGCCTTCGACGATCCCTACTATTTCGACAATAAAGACAACCCCGGCATCGGTGCATATCCCGATATCCTGCCCAACCAAGACGTGAAATGGGAGACCTCCGAACAACTTGACCTCGGTTTCGACGCCCGCTTCCTCAACAACCGTCTGGGTTTGGAATTCGACTGGTACAACAAGAAGACGAAGGACTGGTTGGTTAAAGCACCCGTGCTCCTCTCGTACGGTACAGGCGCTCCTTACATCAACGGCGGCGACATCGAGAACAAGGGTTATGAAATCCACCTCACTTGGCACGACCGCATCGGCAAGGACTTCACCTACCGCATCGGCGCCAACTTCTCGCACAACAAGAACGAGGTGACACGACTGGCCAACTCCGAAGGCATCATCCACGGCGGTTCGAACGCCATCGCTCAGAACACCGCAGAACTCTACCGTCTGCAAGTGGGCTATCCCATCGGTTACTTCTGGGGTTATGAGATGGAAGGCATCATCCAGAACGAGCAAGACCTGCAAGACTACCTGAACCGTAACTGCGGCGGCGACAAGGCCAACTCGCTGCAAGGCGACGCCATCCAGCCCGGTGACGTGAAATTCGTCGATGTGAACGGCAACGGCAAGATTGACAAGGACGACAGCGACAAGACGATGATTGGCGACCCCAACCCCGACTACACCGTGGGTCTGAACATCAGCATCGCCTATAAAGGTTTCGACTTCTCGCTCAACGGATACGGCTCATTCGGTCAGCAGGTGGCTAAGAGTTACCGCCAGTTCTCCGACCATCCCGATGACAACTACTGCACCGACGTCTATACGAAATACTGGACCGGCGAAGGCAGCACCAACCGCTATCCGCGCTTCACTGACGGTAAGAATGTCAACATGTCTGAAATCTCACGCGTATGGATTGAGGATGCCGACTTCTTCAAGATTTCACGCATCTCTCTGGGCTATGACCTGAAACGTATCGCCAAGTTCCTCCCCGTGCAGAAGTGCCATATCTACGTGGCTGCACAGAACATGTTCACCTTCACCAGTTACTCTGGTATGGATCCTGAGGTCGGTTTCGGCAACGGCACCTCCTGGGCTTCTGGTATCGACTGTGGTTACTATCCCTCCTCACGTTCTTGGCAGGTGGGCTTGAATATCAACTTTTAATCCTTGACGATTATGAAAAAATACATATATTATCTGATGATGTCGGTAGTTTGCGTGCTGTTCGCAGGATGCGACGATTTCCTTGACACCGACAACCTCACCAAGAAAGACACGTCGAATTTCCCAATCAACGAGACCGACGCTGAGCAAATGGTGAACGGCATCTACTCCGTAATGAACCGTAACCTCGCCGACCCCGAGGAAGACCCCTTCTTCATCTTCGACATCGCTTCTGACGACCGTCTGGGCGGCGGCAGCCAGAGTAACATCGGCGCACAAGGTGTGGACCGACTCATGAATGCCTACGTCGATTGGATGAAACCCCTGTGGAAACAGCGCTATGCCGGCATCAACCGCGCCAACAGTGCACTCGAGACTATCGACAACGTGAAAGAATGGTCATCGGAGAGCAAGAAGAATCAGTTGCTCTGCGAAATCTATTTCCTCAGAGCCTTCTACTATTTCAACCTTGCACAGGTGTTCAACGGTGTGCCTCTGGTATTGACCACCGAACCGGTGAATCTGCCTAAAGCCACTCCGGATGAGGTGTATGCGCAGATTGCCTCCGACCTGAAGAAGTCCATTGAGAATGGTCCGTCAACGAAATATCCCGGATTTGGCGAAGGACGCGTATCGAAATGGGCCGCCGAGGGTATGATGGCCCGCGTATGGCTTTTCTACACCGGCTTTTATAAGAAGTCAGAATTGCCTCTGCCCGCCGATGAGGGTGGTTCTATCTCAAAGGCCCAAGTCATCACCTGGCTGGAAGACTGTATCCAGAACAGCGGATTCGGACTTATCCCCGACCAGCGCAACCTGTGGCCCTACACCAACCCCTACACCGGAGATGCCAGTTTAGGCGAGGGCAAGTACTACAAGTACACTGCCGAAAATCATCTCAACTGGGTGACCGACGAGAACATGGAAAATATGTTTGCCGTGAAGATGTCGAACAAACCCGGATGGAGCGCCGACGCACAGTTGCGTCACAACCGTATCGTGGAGTTCTACGGCCTGCGCAAGACTAACGAGACGGCTTTCCCCTTCTCCGTGCAAGGTTATTCCAACGGCCCCGTCTGCGAGAAACTGTGGACTGACTGGGCACAAGATCCTGACTATGAAGGCGACTATCGCCGTGTAGGTTCCATATGTGACCGCAAAGTCGAGATTCCTGACTATAAGGGCGACCCAGCCAAAGAAGTAGAAAACACCGAATTGCTGGCGAAGAAATATATCGGTTGTGAGGCTTACGACGCCGAGACCGGACAGCGTATGCTGAGTTACGGTTACTTCTACGGCAGTGAGAACAACCGCCAGACGGGTCTTACCCAGTCGCTCGTGTGGTTGCGCTTCGCCGATGTGCTGCTGATGCACGCTGAGTTGAGCGAAGGCAAGGTAGTCTATAAAGGCAAGGACGGTATGAACGCCGTGCGCCAACGCGCTGGTCTGCAAGACATCCCCTACTCACTCACCAACCTGAAGAAAGAACGCCGCTACGAGCTCTGCTTCGAGGCTCTGCGCTGGAACGACCTGCGTCGTTGGGGCGATGTGCAGCAGAAGGTGAATAACCAGGTGGGCAACAAGATTCTCAACCAGGGCATCCCCGGTGAGTACGCTTTCACCAACGACTTCATGCAGCGCTACAATGACACCGGTGGCGGATTCTTCAAGATTCCTGAAGACCAGGTCACACTGTCAGAAGGTGTGCTGGAGCAGAATCCCGGATGGGAGAAAGGCACTGAATGGGCGAAGGGTGACCTTCCCTATAAGTTCAAATAGCAATACGATTTAGTTACAAATTTGAAGCCCCCTGACCGTTGGTGGTCAGGGGGCTGTTTTTGTCTGTTGAGATTCCCAATGCTCCCTCAAACGAAAACATCTGCTCAAGAATAAAACGAATATCATCATAACGTGACCGATTTGGGCTAAAAAAAAAAAAGCGGGTGGCACAGGTGTCGCAACGAGGTGCTAAAAGTAAGAAAAAGGCTATGAGGCAATACTGAATTATCGGTTTTCGGTATCGCTAAATGTATATAAATAGGTATTACAATAAAAGATATTGGTGTATGCTATAGATCGGGCGGAATCACTCAGAGTACGGAAAATCACAGGATTTATCGTGCATTTTTACAAATGGGGGTGCGCCCCAGATGGGCAAAAAACTCTCAACCCATGGCAACGCCTTGGGTAAATCGTTGAAAGAAAATCATCGCCCTGCAAGGGCAAAAGCAGTTGACAATCAATGCTTTTACCCTTGCAGGGCGACGAAAAGGTTAGGGTTGAGACTGTCCCTGATGTATGTTTATCTTCCCGGGAAACCGAAGCCGAAGCCCTGGGGTTGGGGGGCTTTTTCGGGTTCGCCGAAGAAGGATGCCTCAGCGTCGTTGTCATTGAGTTTGAACACCATGAACTTAGGATTCTTCTCGGTGCAAGGAGCCCACACACCGCCCTTCGGGCCATTGGGGTCAGCATACTTCACAAAGTTTGTCCATGCTGTCAGCATCTTCTCTGAGAGATCCCAGTCGCCCTTGGTCCAGGGACGCCAACAATGCTTCAGCGACTTGAACACGAACCAGAGGTCGGATGAATGGAACGCGCCCTTCAACCGCTGTGTCACCTCAGGATGTGAGCCGTCGTCGGGCAGCGGACGGGCGAACTGGTAGGCCCAAGCCTTGCCGCCCTTCTCCTGACGTACCTTGCAGAACTCCGCGATATTGGGAGCCATATTGCCCATATCGTTGAGGGTGAAACCTATCATATAAGGAACGTCGGCCAAAGTGCCTTCGCGTGTGGCATCGTCGAAACTCTTGACACTGACATAGCCGTCAATCATCGGCATGAATCCCATGCCCATACGCATCATGCCGGGCATGCCACCGCCTTGTTGACCGCCGTTATTGACCATTCCGTAGAGTGTGGGCAGTGCAAAGATGGTCTCGGTCGAAGCCTGACGCATCTTCTGCAGGTCGGTCATGCCGGCCCAGTCGAACATCTTCTTCGCTCTGTCGGCAGCGTCCTCAATACTGCCGCCACTGTAACGACCGCCAATCATGCCGCCACCGTTAGGATTGGGGATGCTGAGGCCCTGGGCACTCATAATCACAGCCTTGTTGAACAATCCGCGAGCCAATGGTGATTCGCAGAGGGTGCGCACGCTGCCGCCTCCTGCACTCTGTCCGAAGATGGTCACATTGTCGGGGTCGCCGCCAAACTGTGCGATGTTCTTCTTAATCCATTTCAGGGCCTCAATCTGGTCGAGGATGCCATAGTTACCGCTGACGTGATGCGGGTTCTCCTCGGCGAGAGCCGGATGGACGAGGAATCCGAAGATGCCGAGACGATAGTTGATTGATACGAGCACAACATCCTTGGCGCCCCATTCCTGACCGTCGAACTCAGGTTCAGAGCCGAAGCCCTCACGATAGCCGCCACCGTGAATCCACAGAGCCACGGGTAACTTCTTGCCTACCTGTCCGGGAGCCTTTGTCCATACGTTCAGATACAGGCAGTCCTCACTGAAGGCGGCTTCCTTACCATAGCCCCACTCAGTGTAATAGCCACCGGTGTACTGAATGGCCTGATAACTCGGGCGACCGAAAGTGTCGCAAATCTTCACGCCCTTCCAGGGCACGACGGGCTGGGGAGCCTTCCAACGGTTCTCCCTGACAGGAGGAGCGGCATAAGGGATGCCACGATAAACATACACGTCAGGATGATCGTCGGCCAATACGCCTTGCACCTGACCACCTTCAATCGTTAACACGGGGTTGACTTGCGCACGTGCAGACATCGCTGCCATGAGCAGAAGAGGCAATAATAATTTTCTCATAATGAATAGTTTTTATTCTTCCATAAATCCGTTATAAAAGCATGTTGCAAAGTTAACGTTTTTTGCTGAATAATAATGAATTTAGAGAGAAAAACACCAAAACGGTTTGGTAAATTTGCTTTTCCCTTCGGCCAGTGACAGTTAGTTCTTACGAAACGACTAAGAACTGAAAAAAACATGAATTACCACCACTTTTTCAACTACGAATTTTACGAAATAAACGAATTTAATAAAATCACGGATTTGAATGGGAACTGATAATAACATGAATTATCATCAATCGGCCATGAATTTTAAAAACTACGAATTTTACGAAAAATAACGAATTTGAATAAAGGAGAACACTAAGCCCTCTACCCTAAACCATAATAAACAACGGATTTAACGGATAAAACGGATTCAAACGAAGGGCTGAGAAGAACACAACCCTAAGTCCTCTACCCCTTCCTTCGGAGGCGATTTAGTCCTTAAGCGGACAAAATCTTCAATAGGGGGAGACTCTACTTCCCCACCCTCTCGTTTAGTATGACGAGGAGTTGGTGCATTTTTATGGACAACCGGCCGGCGGGAATCTCGTAGGACGCACCGGGATGCTCACTGGTCAGCATCCGCTCTTTACGCCCCTCCTCTATTTCCTCGTCGGGTTTCCAGTAAGGGGATTCCTTCTTGTAGCGGATACCTATCAGGTTGAAACCTCTGTAGCCGACGGGATAAAACGATTCAACATCGGCGAAACGGACTTCCCACGGCTTTTTGCTGTTCACCACAATGCTCTCATCGTTGATAAACATACAGGGCCGATTCTTGATGAGATGGTAGATAGATATTGTTATCGGGACAAGGCAGGGAGCCGCGATGAACAGCCACAGCACCGGATTGACCGGGTTTGTGGAAAGACGGTCGAGCACAACCAAGAAAGCAATCAACACAACGACAGCGACCAACACTGTGATGAGCCGTGTTTTTGACGGATAGACGATGATTTCTTCCATTACTGTTTGGTGGAGATCTTACGGACTACAAAGGCTCCCTCGGCATCGCCCTCAATGAAGTCGAAAGCGGCGGGCGGAGTGTCGAACGGCTCAAAGGTGAGTGTGAAATCGGAATAGCGCAAGTTGGCCAGGACACCTTCCGCGCCTTCGAAAACTTTCATCTGCGGGAAATTTTCCTCGTCGAGTTTGACGCCATCGGCACGTGTCAGACGGTATTTCTTGCCGTTGACTGTGAGATAGGAACCGCTGACGATGCGAAACCAATAACCTTCCGGGCTATAATAGCGGAAACTGACCTTGGTGGCATCGGGTTTGAGGTCTATGCTGCGCACCGCCAATTGCAGATTTTGGGTATTGTCCTGACGGGGTCCTTTTGCGACCTCGGCCATGCCCATAAACCATCCTGCGCCATAACCGGCAGCCTTCCAAAGGATGCGGTTGTCGGGCGAAATCAAGACGTAATAAGGAACGGCCTGCAAGTCACGATAACGTGTTTCGATGCCGCCACGACCCATCTTACCATCATTCCAGTTCTTCCACACAATCTTCTTGCTGAAATCATCTTTTTGCCATCCTTCGATATTATCCTGGTTGATGCCGATGATTTCCAACTTCCCTTGCGTCTGCTCATAGGCCAACCTCATCTCCGGCTCAGCCATACGGCAAGGGCCGCAACCCAGACTCCAGAAATCGAGCAGCACATAGCGGCCGCCGTTGTTCTTCCCTAACAGTTCGGAGAGACGGTGTTTCTCTCCCTGCATATCGATGAGTTCGGCATCGACGGGTTCCTCACCCACCTGCACGACATGCGGCGGATAGAGGAAAGCGTGTATCATCGCCAGTTCCTCCTCAAACCCTTTCGGAGCACGTGCCGCGACAGATGCCTCCAACTCCTTCAACTGCTTCATATAGGGGAAGCCATCCATGACACCACCTTGAACGGTGCGTACGAGTCCCTCCAGTATTGTAAGCGAAGCCACATCGACGGGCACCGAAGGTAGGATATCCATCGTCTGCTTCAGCCACTCCTGATAGACGGGTTTTTCCTCTTCCCACGAAGCACTGGCCAAATCGAGGCGCAACATTTCCGCCAGCGCATCATGATGACCCTCCACAATCCGGTTGAGCGTCTGTTGCTCAGGTACCGGGCTGTCCACCTTCCACAACGGGAAGAGGCAGTCGTCGCCGGTCAGCCTCACCGTCACACCGGGTGTCAGGTAGATGGTCAACAGATGGTTGGGGCAACCTTCGCCACTGAGTAAAAAACTGCTCTTGGTAAGTTTCTCCACGGGTATGGTCATGGTGAAACGCCCGCCCTGTACAGTATCTGTATCCGCCTGCATATTGTTAACGTAAGATACGGCCACCGTGCCGTCTTTCAGCGCGGACGAATAGCCTGTGATGATAGCCGTCTTCTGCGCCTGAGCGGATAGGGAGAAGAAGAGGAAAAGAAGAAGACCCCATCCCAGCCTTTGAAGAAGACCCCACCCCAGCCATCCTTTCCATGCTCCCCCGTTTGTCGGGGGAGGGCAACCCAGAGGGGAGGGAGTAGTTAGCGGCAGAATGGCAGATGTGTTGTGAGTCAATGATTGTCTCTGTACTTTTTTCATACGATAGAATGTGTTATGGTTGTCATTACTACTTCCTATACGAAGAAAACACAGATGTTTAAGTTGGAAAGTAGTTAAATGTTCTTAATTGAGGGGGCTCTTATTTAGGAGTTGCAGGAGTTTAGGAGTGTAGGAGTTTAGACATTAGTGCGCGTATTGTCTTTTTTACGCGAATTACCAGTTCATGGTTCCCGATGAACGGGGGGGCATGGGTCAGGAGTTCAGGAGTGTAGGTGTGTAGGAGTTCAGACATTAGTGCGCGTATTGTCTTTTTTACACGAAATACCCCAGTACATGGGTCAGGAGTTCAGACATTAGCACGGCGTCTTGTAGGGGCGGTGCCCCCGTGCCCGCCCGCACGAGCGGAGCGAGTT